>CAYRDG010000037.1:0-28240 GCA_964422915.1 uncultured Frigoriglobus sp.
CTTACCTCGAAGCCTGCGAACGAGGCCGCATCGCTTGACACCACAGGAAAGAAACCTCATGTCCAACGAACAAGCGCAAGGCTTCAGCACACGCGCAATCCACGCGGGTCAGGAGGCAGACCCAACCACGGGTGCGACGGTTGTGCCGATCTATGCAACGAGTACATACACCCAGGCCGCACCCGGAGAGCACAAGGGATACGAATACAGCCGCAGTGGGAATCCCACACGCAATGCTCTTGAGATTGCGCTGGCAGCACTGGAAGCGGGCGAACGTGGGCTAGCCTTTGCTTCCGGGCTGGCCGCATCCACCGCGGTACTCGGCGCGATCTTGCGCCCCGGCGACGAGGTGGCGGCGTCGGCCGATATGTATGGCGGCACCTTCCGCTTACTCGACAAGGTCTTCAAGCCGTGGGGCCTTGTCGCGCGTTATACGGAAGATTCCACCCCGGCAGGCTTTGAGAAGATCATCACTCCCAAAACGAAGCTCGTTTGGATCGAGTCGCCGACCAATCCTCTGCTGCAAATCCTCGACATCGCGGCGATTGCTGAAGTCGCACACAAACACAGTGCGATACTCGCCGTCGATAACACGTTCGCATCGCCATATCTTCAGCAGCCACTCAAGCTCGGTGCAGACCTCGTCGTCCATAGCACCACCAAGTACCTCGGCGGTCATTCCGATGTGGTCGGCGGCTGCGTCGTTGGCGGAAAAGAGTTGCTCGATCCGATCAAGTTCTACCAGAACGCAGCCGGCGGCGTGCCAGGCCCATTCGATTCCTACCTCGTCCTTCGTGGCCTCAAGACACTCGCTGTGCGGATGGATCGGCACTGCACAAACGCGATGGAACTCGCGCAGTGGCTTGTGTCGCACCCGGCCGTGGCAAAGGTTCACTATCCCGGTCTCCGTGGCCATCCTGGGGGCGAGATTGCGGCAAAGCAGATGCGCGCTTTTGGCGGGATGATCTCAATCACGCTCAAGGGTGGTATCCCGGCGGCGAAGTCGTTCCTCACACGCACACGGTTGTTTAGCCTGGCGGAGAGTCTCGGCGGGGTGGAGTCGCTGGTATGTCATCCGGCAACCATGACGCATGCGAGCATCCCCAAGGAAGTGCGCGAAGCCCGCGGTGTGGACGATGGCCTTATCCGCCTGAGCGTTGGGATCGAAGACGTGGCCGATCTCCGCTCCGATCTCGACCGCGCGATGAAGGTGGACTGAGGCCGTTGTTGCTACTTCAATTCGGCTGAACAGTTGCCTCTGACTGGTTGTGAGAAGCCAGCAAGAAACGGCAACGCACCTTGAGTGATATTGAACTAGAGTATACTATTCTTGGAAATGGTGGGCCGCTGCATTGGTCTGTCCTTCGGCGGTGAGTGGTATGTGCGAGTCGTGTAACGCCTCTCGCGTCGTGTTTCTCATTGACCCAATACACATGGGGTATGACACTGGCAGTGCCGCCAGTCGCCGTGTTCGGAGTACGACATAATGCCTGCGCCGAAACGTCTCGCCGCATTTCCCAAGCCGATACTGTTTGGCCTGTATGGGGCCGTTGGTGGTCTGCTCGGTGCGCTTGTCTTTGGCGAACTGCTCTATCGATTCCTGACACCATCGCCAGTGCAGGCCGCACCGCCAGTGCCGCGAGTCGCGGTTGCCGTATCGCCCGAAGTAGAGGTCTTTGTTGATGGACGGAACAAGTTCCCGATGAAGATCGCGCGCGACGCCTTTGATGGGCCAGTGATGGTGAGGCTCGATGGCTTGCCCGCGGGCGTAGTCGCAACACCGCTGACCATCCCGGCGAACAGGACAGAAGGTGAAGTTGAAATTGTGGCTTCGAGCCACGCACAGGTCACATCAGCGAAACCCGTGAAGGTGGTAGTGGAGGGTGGGCCGCAGGATCGCAGGGCGACAGCAGAGGCGAATATCGTACTCAAGGTGAACGACGCACCCCGTCCGCTGGCGGATGTGGTGTTCGTACTCGATGTGACCAGCAGTATGCAGTGGGCCATCGAGGAACTGAAGAATGGGATCGGCAAGTTTGCTGATTCGCTCGCGAAAGCTCGCATCGACTTCCGGTTGGCCGTGGTCACTTTCCAGGACATCACGCAACCGGGTGAGAAAGTCGAAGTGGTGCAGTTCAAGGGCGGGGCATTCACAGCTGATGCGAGTGTCTTTCGTGACGAGGTATCGCGACTGAGGGCGTCTGGCGGTGGCGACATCCCGGAAAGCAGCCTGGAAGGTGTGAGGACCGCATGCGATCTACCGTTTCGCAAGAACGCGACAAAGGTACTCCTCCTCATCACCGACGCGCCGCCGAAGTCAACACGGTTCCGTGATCCGGGTTCGGATGTGGAAGCGACTGCCACTCGCGTACGCGATGCGAACATCGACGCTGTGCATACCGTCGTTCAGCGCCTCGATGAACGAACTTATGCACCACTCACGAAGGCGGGCGTGGACAAGGCAGGCGGCAAGTATTTCAACCTCAGCGATGTGGTGCGCGGCGATGCGGGTTTCAGTTCGGTACTGGAGAGTTTTGGGAGCGCGGTCACGGCTGCGGCGATTGCCAAGAACCCCGCAAGCACACCGCGTGTGGCGGCGAAAAGCCAGGAGGAACCGAAGCTGGTGCGCAGCCTTCAGTCGAGCGAGCGAACTGCGGCGGGCAGCGAAGGGAAGATCGTGTTACGGAGCGGTGTTTGGACAGGTGCCATCGCGGCGCTAGTGTGTCTCGCTCTCCTCGCGGGGCAGAATCACTACCTCCGTGGCTCGCTCCCGCCAGTTGGTGGTGTGGTCGCGGGATTGTTCGGCGGCCTCGTAGTGGGCCTCATCGGGGGTGCAGCAGGGCAGGGGCTGTTCTTCCTCGCACCAGAAAACACAACACTGGCGAATGCGTTTCGAATCTTCGGTTGGACTCTGTTGGGAGGATTAGCTGGCGTGGGGTTGGCGTTGTTCATTCCGAATATGAAGTGGACGCATGGGCTACTCGGAGGTGCGGTGGGAGGCGCGGCGGGCGCACTGGGATTCATTCTCGTTTCCTCCGTAACGGGCGAACTGGTGGGGCGACTGGTTGGCGGTCTGGTGCTCGGCCTCGGAATTGGCCTCATGGTGGCAGTAGCGGAAACGGCGTTTCGTCGGGCGTGGCTGGAAGTGCGTTATGGCGAGCGCGAGAAGATTACCGTGACTCTCGGCCCGGAACCCGTGAAGGTCGGTTCCGATGCGCGGGCGTGTACCGTCTGGGCACGCGGTGCGCCACCAGTGGCGATGCGGTTCTTCGTCCGCGACGGAACCGTGATCTGCGATGATGTGACTGCACGACGGGAATCGTCGGTCGCCGACGGCTTCGAAAAGGAGATTGGCACGCTGACTGTCACGGTGCGAACAGGCAGCGGTGCGAGTCCGAGTGCGGCACCCGAACGGCGCGAGGTGCCGGCATCGCGGCCGAAGAAAGAATCCGTACCACAAACGCACGATGATGACGACTTCAACTTGCCGATGCCAGCGGCGTCCGCGCCCGTGGCACGGCCACAGCCTCAACCGGCCCCGCCAAAGCCACCCGTGCCCACAGCCACACGGCCGCCAGTACCGCGCGCGCCCGTTGCGAAACCACCAGCGCCGAAGCCAGTCATTACTGCACCCGTGAAGAACCCCCAGGGTTGCCCTGGCTGCGGTCGCGTTATTCCTGGCAAACCTGGGCAGCGCTACTGCATGATCTGCGACCAGACATTTTGAAGTCGCACTCGACCAGTGGTTCACTGTGCTGAGGATGTGAGAGCGATCGTTACCGCGACCTGGGATCGCGATCGCTCAGGACGTTAACGTGTCTTCAGGTATGTAGCCAGTTTCTTCAGCTTGTCGGTGTTGAGGAAGTCCACATCGGCTGCGACGAGTTCTTTCCAGAGTTCCTCCGTTTCCGGCGTGGCCCAGAAACGGACCTTCCGTCCCTGCTTGTGTGCTTTGACCACCAGATCGCGGAGTTTCTTCTGTTCGCTTGCCGGCATCGTGCCTGTGCCCTTCCACTTGAACAATACCTTCCACGATTCGCTCACCCACGGCACCAGTGATGCGGATGTGTTGCCGTCGAGATCAGCCGGACGGCCGTCGATGCTCGCATAGCGGGTCTTCTGTGCAGCGATACCTTTCACGTCGCGGTTGCCGCTGATGACCACCGTGACGGCCCGCACCTCAGTCTTGCCATCGTGTGTCATCGTGAGCATGCCCGCGTAGTGTTCCAGTACCTTCGCAAGAGCCGCATAGGTTTCCTTTGCTTGTGTCTTGATGTCGATCATCAGGTAGAACCGAGGGCCATTCTTGTAGACCTTGCCACCGTTGGACTTCACGCGCGCGCGGAGTGGGTCGAGATAGAGTTTTTCGAGTGTCCGCTCTGTGTTCAGTTGCAACGGCGTGTGTGCCACCAGGAGACGACCCTTCGCAAGCCAGATGTCAGCTTCGACGCTGCAAAAGCCGCTATCGAGCGCGTCGAGGAGTGGCCGTGGGTGTTCGTAGTCGTTGTGGGCATGCGCTCGCGGTAGTGGAACGACCGGTTTCGACTCCTCGGCTCCGAGTGGAGCGCACGGGTCTGACCAGAGTATCAGTGAGAGGAGAACCAGCGTCAGCGCGATGCGAAACCTGTGCATGGGATTCTCACTGGGACGGGATGCGTACAATCCTAGTGCTCGCCACACCATGAGGCACACATGTCCGGCACACGCAACACCAATCGTCTCGCCAGGGAGACGAGCCTGTATCTGAAGCAACACGCGCACAACCCGGTGGACTGGTATCCCTGGGGAACAGAGGCACTGGCACGCGCGAAGGAACTGGATCGCCCCATCTTCCTCAGTATCGGCTACTCGGCGTGTCACTGGTGTCACGTCATGGAGCACGAGAGCTTTGAGGATGAATCGACTGCGGTTCTCATGAATCAGTGGTTCGTCTGCATCAAGGTGGATCGCGAGGAACGGCCCGACCTCGATACGATTTATATGAACGCCCTGCATGTGCTGACACAGGAGGGCGGCGGATGGCCGCTGTCGGTTTTCCTCACGCCTGACCTCACACCGTTCTTCGCAGGCACGTACTACCCACCCGATGATCGCTACGCCGCGCACGGTCGCCCGAGTTTCAAACGATTACTTACCGAGATTCATAATGCGTGGGTCAATCGCCGTGATCGCATCACGGCAATCGGCAGGAACGCGACGGAGTACCTTCAGCAGATGAGCAATTCTGGCGGCGAAACCGGTGATGTACCGCCGGAAATCTTGTCGAATGCGCTCGGGACACTCCGTCGTAGTTACGACCCGAAGTATGGCGGTTTAGGTGGCGCGCCGAAGTTCCCCCACGCGCTCGAACTGCGACTCCTCCTGCGGTTGGGCGAACGGTTCAACGATTCCGTCGCGCTCGATATCGTGACCCACACACTGACGATGATGGCTCGTGGCGGAATCTACGACCATCTCGGTGGCGGTTTCGCGCGATACAGTGTCGATGCGAAGTGGCTCGTCCCGCACTTCGAGAAAATGCTCTACGACAACGCGCTACTCACCAGTGCCTGTGTCGAGGCATGGCAGAAGAGCCGCGACCCGTTCTTCGAACAGGTCGCGCGCGAGACGCTCGACTATGTGCAACGCGAGATGACCGCAGAGAACGGCGCGTTCTTCTCCACGCAGGATGCAGACAGTGAGGGGGAGGAGGGTAAGTTCTACGTCTGGAGTCAGGCGGAACTGGGCGAGTTACTCGGCATCGCGGATGCCGAGTTCGCTTGCAAGGTGTGGGGCGTGACGAAGCACGGTAACTTCGAGGGGCACAACATACTCTTTCGCGCGCTCTCCGATGCAGATGAGGCCCGGTCGCACGGCATGACGCTTGTGGACTTCCAGTCGAAACTGAATCGCGTGCGTGAGAAACTCTATCTCGCCAGGGCGAAACGGATCTGGCCGGGCCGCGATGAGAAGATTCTCACGGCGTGGAACGCGCTCATGATCGCGGCCTTCGCTCAGGCCGGCGCGGCGTTTGGGGAAGAGCGATACACGAAGATCGCATCCACAGCCGCGGACTTCCTCCTCCGCGAGATGCGCACCGCGGATGGAAGACTCTACCGAACGACCGGCGTTGGTCAGCCTCCGAAACTCATGGGTTACCTGGAGGACTATGCTTTCCTCGCGGATGCGCTCGTCACGCTTTACGAAGCGACCTTCGATCGGCATTACCTACACGCGGCCACGGAACTGGCGAACGTGATGCTGAGATTCTTCCACGATGCGGGTGGGGCGGGATTCTTCTTCACTGCGAATGATCACGAACAACTCATCACGCGCACGAAGGATCTGCACGACGGCTCAACCCCCAGCGGCAACGCAATGGCCGTGACAGCACTGCTGCGCATCGCTGCGATCACCGGACGACGTGATCTGGCCGAACCGGCGGAGCAGGCCCTCCGCAGTTACCGCGACACCATGGCCGAGCATCCCGCAGCCAGTGGGCAGATGCTCATAGCCCTCGACTTCTCTTTCGGGCCGGTACAACAGGTCGCGGTGGTGGGGCCGGAGCAATCGACCGAGACGCGCCGCGCACTCACGGCGATCCGGCGGAACTTCCACGCACATCGCGTCGTCGCGTTTCATGACTCCAGGGGTGTACCGGTCCCAGTGGAACTGGCCGAGATGTTTGAGGGGAAGCTACCAGGCAGTGAGGAGACAGTGTCCGTTTATGTCTGCGAGAACTTCGCCTGCCAGTCGCCACTGATCGGCGCCGAGGCTGTGGAGAAGTCTTTTGGGTAGGTGTCTGGTGTTTTCAAGGGAGTGAGCATTCCCTCACTCCCTTGAAGTTGCGGTCACTTCTCCGCGCGGAACTGTAGCAAGCCCATCCCTTCGGGGCGCGGTTCGTTGTCGGCGGGTCCGCTCCAGGCTTGGAGTCCCATTCCTGGCACGACGCGCGAGACGTTCACGGCCCAATTCTTGCCGTGCGACGGCCGTTCGCCGGTCAGTTCAACCAGCGGAATCGCGTATTCCGCGGTCCAGCCTGTCTCTGTCGCGTGGAAGGCGACGTGATACTTCGGGTTCCAGGTTCGGTCGCCCCAGCAATCTTCCGCCAGACAGCCGCGATGATCGACCTGGAGGCGGTAGTAGGTCTGATAGTCGCGATCGAGGTCGATGAGGACGTCCACGCGATCGTGGCCGGCGAGGTTCGCGTCGCGAGTGCGCTTTGCGACTGGTTCCACTTTCTTGCCGGCCGGGTGATCGCACTTCACTGCGAGATAGAGGTAGCGGTCGTCGTAGCTGAACATCGCGGTCGTCTTGTACTGCGATCCGAAAAGCTTCGCGCCCTCTGACTTGCCGCTAGCGGAAGTGATTACCTTCAACTCCATCACCTTGGCAGCCTGCCAGCAAGTATCGTCGAGCTTACCATCCAGGAGTGGGCGACTCTCGGTGAGCTTGCAGGTCGCGACTGCCTTGGGTGGCATCGGCACTGCCTCTCGGTTCGTGAGCCATAGCTCCGCTGCAAGACAATCGCGCCACGGATCGATGCCCGGCGTCATCGCGGCGGCACCTGGCGTGTGTTTGAAGTATCGGGCGATGAACTCCTCCGCTTCCACATACTTGCCGATTTGCCGGCGCGCGGTGAGGAAGCAGAGCCACGAGGCCGGGTCACGGCTGTAGACCGGGCCGAACCCTGCGAGTTTCGGTTCCAGTTCCAGAGTTGCCGCGTGCCATTTGAAGATCATGTCCGGGCTGTGGAACTTGTACTCATCTTGCGTCACGACTGGGTTTCCGGCGTGTGCGTTCGTACCACCAGCCGGGTTGATCGGAATGCGCCCGCCGCCGTCGAAGCCCGCGTTCTTCACGAGTACCTTTTGCTGAATCTCGGCGCGACGCCGAGCCTCGGTACTGGCGTGGTAGCGTGCGAGCCAGCGGAACGCCTCCACGGAGAGCGGGTGGCCGGGGTAGTTGATCGCAAGCACGCCAAAGACTTCACGCGCCTCGCTCCACTTTCCTTCACGCACCAGCCGCGAGCCGATGGCATATGCTGTGCGGGCGGCCACGTCTGCTGGCATTTTCTTCACTTCGGAGTGAAGTGAAGCCATGAGCTTATCCGCGCCGGCCAGTTCATTGTCCCCGAACTTGGCCAGTGCCTCGACGCTCCGTCGCAGTTGCACCGCTTTCTGCCTGGCAGTGGCGGCGGATGGGTCGCTGTATGTGGTGGTTGTGGCGCGCCGCGCAGTGCCGCCCGCAGCGAGCGTCACACCCTCCATCAGAGTCGTGTGCTTCTCCGAGCCTTGGAGCCGGTGCGCGACGAGTACGAGTTCGCGACGGTCGGCGCTTGCGCCTTCACCGGCGAGGATTCGCGTGGCACGTTCTGCGTAATCCTTCGGCGTATCGTTGAGCCTTGTGTTGAATGCGGCCTGATCGAGCTTGACTGGCGCGCCGGGCACATTCACCGCCAGCGCGTAGAGCTTCTTGGGCGACCACGGTCTGAGGTTGAGCGTGTCAATCTGCTCCGGAAAGCACTTCGGATCGGCAGCTTGGTTGAATGCCTCTTTCGCCACGTTGAGTGCGAGTGCATCCGGTGCAGGTGGCGTTGCAGCATAAGCATCGCAGACGATCACCTCAGGCTGCCACACGCGAATGGCCAGCACCGCCTGACGAAGGAGTTGTTCGTTCGCCTTACCACCGTGCGCGCGATTCCAGGATGCGAGGAGGTCACGCGGGGGAAGCCCTGCTGCATGCGCCGCGATAGGGAATGCCCAGCCACTTTCCCCGCTCGCACCACCAGCCAGCCGCATCGCGTACCGCAATCGCAAGTCGTCGGCTGCGTGGTTCGGGCTGGCCGAGGCCGGGTCAGCGTTCATGAGCGACGTGGCAGCACAGAGGTAGCCGTCTGCGCCGCCAAACGCTGCGACCAGGTCAAGCGGTGTACGGGTGCCGTGAGCGTGCAGGAATAGTATCGCTGCCCGCTGCCCGCCGCTCTTCTGCACTCGCCACGTTGTGCCGCCATCGGTGGTGCCAAGAATGCAGCCGAGGTCGCCTACGAGCCAGCCAGTCTTGCTGTCGAGGAAGTGGATGGCATTGACCGGCACGCCGACGGGCGTCTTCTGAACGTCCCAGCTCTTGCCGAGGTCCGCGCTGTGCAGCACGAAGCCGCCGGGCCGCCCTGCGACCCAGACGTGATTGGCGAACGAAGCCACGCAGTGGAAGTCGCACGACGCGAGCGCCGCGGCCGGGAGTTTCAGGTCAACGTATCCCCAACTCTTGCCGCCGTCGCTGCTGGTCAGCACTGCGCCGCCATCACCAGCTGCGAAGCAGATCGCCCCACCCTTCTCGGTTACTTTTGTGCTACACGTCACACCGTGGATGCTGCGGCCTGCGAGTGGGTCGAGTTCCCCCTCGGTGTACTCCGCAGCCGCCACACCGCCCTTGTCGTTCTGCGGCAATAGAACGGCGCCGAGTCTGCCCCACGCACCGCCGGCGAGCATGCCGAACGTGCGCGGCAGCACCGCCGCGCTGCGACACGACGGCAGACGCGGGCCGCGCACGGGTTCCCAGGTTACGCCGCCATCCTTCGTGGTGAAGATACCAGTGGGGAAGGCGTTGGTACCGTCGCCGCAAACTACTCCGTTCTTCTCATCGAAGAAGCGGACCGCGCTGAGGCCCGGCAGCACGCGCGAACCAACTTCTTGCCAGTTCGTGCCATCGCTCTTGAGTAACACGCCCACGGAAGTGCCGTTCGGTGCGTCGGTGCGACCCACGGCCCAGCCGAGGTACGGATTGACGAAGTGCAACCCACGGAGGCTTGCTCGCGTGCCGGTTTTCTGTCGTTCCCACCGCTGACCGCCGCTAATGGTATGCCAGATCGTACCATCATCGCCGCAGGCCCACCCTTCGCGCGCGTCCACGAATTGCACGGCGTGCAACCCGGCGTCGTCGAACGGCACGGAGGGCTGCGCCACTGCAGGCAGGCTCATCGTGGCCACGACGATCGCTGCCAGCAGGAACCGGACGTGCCTCATGCTCACTCCCTGTGTAAGGGCGGACAGCCTCTACCAACATCCAGAGGCTTGGGGGAACGGGGTAATAGGCGAAGTTGAGAATGGAAGCTAGAGGAGTTTCCAGAGAAACGAGATCGATTGTCAGGATCTTGAAGTGAGAGCGAGGCGAGTTTACACCGACTTGTCGTCTGCGCTGCGAACGGAGTTCCCCCACGGGCAATGCGGGTGCAGATGGCGCCGTGGTTCGTGCGGCTCACTCTTTCCGTTTCGGTCGGGCCTTGATGTCGAAGAGGCCGAAGATTTCGTCTTCGGTCAGCCCGCGCGATTCTGGCTTGTCAGCCTGTGCAATGAGGTCGGTGAATACCTGACGTTTCTGTTCCAGGATGCCAGCGATGCGTTGCTCGATGGTGTCCCCGCTTAGGAACCGCGTTACCGTGACTGGGTGTTTCTGGCCGAGACGGTGAGCGCGATTGATGGCCTGATCTTCGATCGCTGGATTCCACCAGCGATCAAAGAGGAACACATAGTTGGTGAACTGGAGATTCAGTCCGACACTCCCGGTGCCGTAACTCATCAGGAGCACATGCGCGTCCGGGTCGTTCTTGAAACGGTCGAGGGTTGGTGTCCGCTGATTCTGTGGGATTTTGCCGTGGTATTGCATCGCACCATAGCGAGCGAGTGCTTTTGAGAGTACCTCCAGAGGTTCCACCCACTGCGAGAAAATGATGGCCTTGCGACCGCTTTCGGCCACCTCCTCCATATCCATGAGGAGTTGTTCGAGCTTGGCGCTGTCGCCCGTGGCCGGATCGAAGTTGCATATCTGCTTCAGCCGCATCACAAGCTGGAACACATGCTGAATGGAGATGGTGTCGCCGAGTTCGTTGAGGTGAACGACGCCTTCTTCCTCGGCGCGAGTGTATGCCGCACGCTGCGCGGGAGTGAGTTCCACTTCCAGATCGCGAATGGTTTTCGCGGGCATGTCGGCCTGCACCACGTCCTTCGTGCGGCGGAGGATGCTGTCGCTGGTGAACTGCGGGATGCGCCGTGGCGGTGTGCCAGGTGGAATGCGGCCCGCGTCGAGGAAGCTGAAGATATTCACGAGATCGTCGGGGTGATTCTCCACCGGCGTACCTGTGATCGCCCAGCTTCGGTCTCGCTTGATCGCGCGCGCGACATGCGCCGTCTTACTGTCCTTGTTCTTGATCCGCTGCGCCTCGTCGAGCACAACCACATCGAAGTGGACACGCGCGTCGCTGGCCAGTTCGACATCGCGCGTGAGTGTCTCGTAGTTGATGAGCTTCAGCGGGCAGTTGGAGACGAGCCAGAGCCGGCGCCGGTCTTCCGGGTCGCCCTCGAACGTCTCGAACGGAATATCCGGCGCCCACATCTTGAGTTCGCGACCCCAGTTGTGCATCAGCGGCTTTGGGCAGACGACGAGCGCCCGTTGAATCTGCCCCTGATGGAAAAGCAGTCGCAGCGAAAGAATCGCCTGCGCAGTTTTGCCAAGCCCCATCTCATCGGCAAGCAACGCCCCATGACGCGGCATGAGGAAGGCTATGCCTTCAAGCTGGTAGGGATATGGCTCGAACGGAACCTCGAGTTGTCGACCATCGAAAAGGCCATCGAGCGGTGGCTGAAGAAGGTAGAGCAGTCGATCCTTGAAGAGAACCGTATCAGCGGTGGGCTTCGCGCGGATGCGTTGTCGGGCGGCGTCGAGGCTGTCGGGCAATGCGGGTGCAGGTAGCTTGGACTGTCGCCCCGCGGGCAATGGGTTGGCAACTGGCGGAGGAGCGTAGTCGGGTGGCGGCGCGGGGAACTTCCACCCTTCGGTTGTCACACTCAGGTCGAGCCGACCAAGTGATCGCACCCAGGGCGAGTCAGTGAGTAACCTGCCTTCGCGGACGTTTGGTTCGAGGGGGTAGTCGAGCTTGGGGAGTTCGTGTGTCTGGGGCGCGAAATCGAGGTTGCATGCTGTTAAACCCCACTCCTCAACCGTTTCCTGTTGAAGCGGAGGAACAGCAACTCCGGTTGGCTGCCCGACTTTGTTTGGGTGGAGAGTGGAGGGTGAAGCGAGCAAGCTGGGGTTTTCGTCAGGCCGCACGGTTGGTCACCCCCATCTTGCGGGCTTCGGCAACGGCTTCGCGAACGCGTGCGAACGGCTCGGCGAGATCCACAGCTGGGTCCACACGCTCCAGTAACTGCGTGGCGAGGTCGCGGTCGGCAGCGAACTTCAACGGGAGCATCAGATTCAGGGAACAACGCGGATGCGTGAACGCGACTACTTCCGAGAGCGTGCCCGGCGGTGACCCGACCGCGACTACTGGCACTTCGATCCGCGACCGCAACCCCAGCACTGGCAAGCAGTCCGTGACGATCAGGTCGGGCTTGGTCGCCGTCTTCTCGACAAGGGTTTTGCCTATCACGTCGGCGTGGACATACTCGACGAGTGTCGGCCCATAGAGAGCGGTCTGCACGCGGTTGGGTTGAACGGCCGTTGTGAGGCGAAATTCGAGTGGCCTGCCCCAACCGTTGGTGACAAGGTAGCCGCCAAGCCATCCGCTCTGCTCTTGCAGCACCGCCAGGAAGCCCAGTGTGAGTAGTCCCGATGTCTTCGGAGATGTCGCCTGAATAGTCACGTCGAGCGATCCTGGGTGGAGCGTCCATGTCGCGGCGCGATGCCGCACCGGGACGCGAGTTCAACAGGGGATATTCACGAGGCACATCCTCCATCGGCGCGGCGGGACCAGGCGCTTCAGCGGCTTCGGGTAGGGATGGAGGTAGGGGGAATCCGCGGGGCGCGGCAGCCGGAACAGATTCGCCAGCTTCTCAGAATCGCGCGGATGACCGTTGAAATAACCGGTCGAGATTTCAACTGGCGCAAGCTGGGCAAACTGAAAGGAAACGGCAGAGGGCACCCGATGAGGTTGACCTGTCCAGGATTGCACTCACTACCGATCGGCCGCCAGTCTACGGCCTGTCGGCCATTCCATGGCTCCCCCCCTTGCACAGGGGTAGCATTCCTGCAACTTCGCAACAGGTAGAGTCCGCTACCACGCCGCTGACAGACTTCACTTCCCTGTGTCTGTTTCCGGGGCGAACCCTCTGCGCATTTGATTCTCAGTGATCGTTCGCGGCAGCAAGAATTGCAACAGGTAGTCTGGACCACCCGCCTTCGAACCGATCCCGCTGAGCTTGAATCCGCCGAACGGTTGGCGATCGACCAACGCGCCGGTGCACTTGCGGTTGATGTACAGGTTGCCGACACGGAAGCGGCGTTTCACCTTTTCCAGGTGGCTCGGGCTGCGGCTGTAGCAACCGCCGGTCAGGGCGTACTTCGTGCCGTTTGCAATGCGGAGGGCATCGTCCAGGTCCTTCGCGCGAATCACCGACAACACAGGCCCAAAGATTTCGTCCTGCGCGATGGCGGCGTTTTCCGGCACGTCGGCGAAGATCGTGGGTGGGACGAACTCCCCTTGCTCCATCAGCGGCCCCAGATCAGCCTGGTACGCCAACCGTGATTCCTTCTTGCCGGTCTCGATATACCCCATAATCCGCGCGCGAGCTTCCGCGTCGATCACCGGACCCAGCGAGCAACCCGGATCGTCTGCCGCTTTCACCGCGAGACTGCGTGTCGCTTCCACCAACCGGTTGAGGAATTGATCATAAATGCCGTCGAGTACGATGGCACGCGACCCGGCCGAGCATTTCTGTCCACCGAAACCGAGGGCGGAATCGACCACCCCTTTCACGGCCTCATCGAGGTCGGCATCGGAATCGACGATGACAGCATTCTTTCCACCCATCTCCGCGATGACCTTCTTCACGAAGTTCTGACCACCAGGCGTCCTGGACGCCTCCTCGTTGATGATGAGCGCAACCTTCAACGATCCGGTGAACGCGATGAGTGCCACATCGGGGTGTTGAACGAGCGTCGGGCCGATTTCATCGCCGTCACCCGGTAAGAAGTTCGCCACGCCGCGCGGCAGGCCGGCGGCGATGAGACAGTCCATGAGTTTCGCCGCGATAATGCTCGACTGTTCCGCGGGCTTGAGCACAACCGTATTACCAGCGACAATCGCCGCGGTGGCCATGCCGGTGAGGATCGCCAGGGGGAAGTTCCACGGGGCGATGATCACTGCCACGCCGCGCGGCTCGTAGAAGTAGCGATTGTCTTCGCCGGGCACGTCGCGGTGGTGCGGCGAGTCGAGTTTCTCCATCTCGCGTGCGTAGTATTCGCAGAAGTCAATCGCCTCGGCCACGTCTGCATCCGACTCACGCCACGGCTTGCCAGTCTCGAATACGATCCACGCGGATAACTCGAACCGACGTTGGCGGAACTGCGTCGCCAGCCTGCGAAGCAGTTCCGCGCGTTTGCACACGGGCGTGTCACGCCAGTCATCGAATGCCGCGAGGCATGAAGCCACTGCCTGTTGGGCCTGGTCCACGCTCCCCATCGCTACCTTGCCCACGATTTCACTCTTGCGCGACGGGTTCGCGCGCTCCATCACCTTTCCCACTGGTTGCGCTGTGTTGTCGATGACGATGGGATGCGTCTGCCCGAACTGCTGCCGTACCGCGTCGAGTGCTGCTTTCATCGTCGCGCGGCTGGCCTCGATGGCGAAATCGGTGAGGGGTTCATTCTGGAACGCCTCTCCCCCGTGGCCCTCATTGGGAATTGGAGGGGAAGGCACATCCACGGCACTGGAGGAAGTGGGTTGGTGTGTTTGGGTTTCCATGGCCTTCGCATGCTTACTCGGGTTCATCAGCAGTACCTCTTCCGATAGTCCTTCCGCGAAGCCCTGCCGCAGGAACGAGTCGTTGGAGGAATTCTCCAAGAGTCGGCGGACGAGATACGCCATGCCTGGCAGGAGTTGACCGTAGGGCGTGTAGATGCGGACTCGGTAGCCAAGCGACTGGATCGCGACCTTGATCGGGTCGGCCATGCCATAGAGCATCTGAAACTCGAACCGGCGTTGTGGCACGCCGAGTTGCTCCGCCGTTGCCATCGCGTGTGCGATACTGCGGATGTTATGCGAGCCAAATGCCGGTATCAGCCAGTCAACGTTCGCAAGCAGGAATTCCGTGAGGTGTTCATAGTTGGCGTCGCTTTGCCATTTCTGTGTGAACACCGGGACCGGCCAGTGATTCTGGGCCGCGATCACGGTCTCGTAATCCCAGTACGCTCCCTTGACCAACCGCACCCACACCGGAGTACGACGAACGTTCTTCGCCCATTCGAGCAACTGATGGAGGTCGGCTTCGGTGTCTTTCAAGTAGGCCTGAATCGCGATGCCGACGTGCGGCCAGTCACGGAACTCCGGTTCGGTCAGGATGTCACGGAAGATGCGGAGCGTCACGTCCTTGAAGGAGTGCTGCTCCATGTCGAAGTTGACGAACGCTCCTCTTTGCTTCGCCAGCGAGAGGATGGGCCGAAGCCGCTGACCAACCATTTGCGCGGTCCCATCGGGGTCGATGGGGTCGAACTGACTGTAGAGCGCCGAGAGTTTCACCGAGACGTTGACACGCGGAATCGGGTCGCGGTCATCGCGATCGATCCGAGGTTCCTCTGCCCAGTGGTTCACCTCGCGTGTCAGCCCGGCGATGAGGTCGAGATACTGCTTCTGAACATGATCGGCTTCGACCTCGGTGATGGTCGCCTCGCCGAGCAGGTCGATGGTGAAAGCGAGTTGGCGGTTGCGCATCTCGCGGATGGCGCGAAGTGCCTCGGCGACGTTCGAGCCGGCGATGAACTTCCTCGCCATCTGCACCGCACCGAACCGCGAACTCCATGCGAGCAGACGGCCGAGCAGACCACCATTGGGAATGACGCGCGTGCCCCAGCGTACCCAGCTCGGCAACTCCGCCTCGGCTTCGCGGAGGTATTCCCGCAGGTGGCGAGACACATCCTCCGGGTCCTTGAGATACGGCAGCGTATCGACGAAACGGAAGAGTTGAACCTTGAGGGCGGGATCGTGCATCCCCAACCCCATGAGGTTGTCGTCCAGCCAGGCACGCGTGAACGGCACTGGCCCCTGACGGTCGAGGCGGGCGAAGATTTCCCGGCCGTACTGTATCGATCGCTCGTCGAGTGTCGTCATTTGCCGGCCACAGGGTAGCACCCCCGTGTCCTGGAAGTTATCATTCAGCCGATCATCTTCTCTCATCGGTGGTGCCCTGATGACGATTGATCGGATCGGCAAGTTTACGGTACTGGGGACGCTCGGTAGTGGCGCCCACAGCAGTATTTTACACATCCGACGCGCAGACGATGAGCGTGAGTACGCCCTCAAACTCGTCAATATTGATGATAAGGACGACCTGAAGTATCTGGAGCAGGCGAAACACGAATTCCGCGTTGGGCAGATGCTCAACCATCCGAATTTGGTCAAGGTTTACGCTTTCGAAACCGAAGGCGGGTGGCTCTCTGGTCCGAAGAAGGCCAAACTGCTGATTGAGTACGTCCCTGGCCGCACGATGGATCATGTGCCACTCCTGCGAATGGCGAAGCTATTGCGCGTGCTGGAGCGTATCGCCGATGGAGTGACACACATGCACAAACAGGGTGTCTTCCACGCGGATATGAAGCCGAATAACCTCATTTACGAGCGCGGAACACGCGTGAAGGTGCTCGATTACGGGCTGTCGTGGATCAAGGGCGAACCCAAGAACCGGGTGCAAGGGACGCCTGAATACATGGCCCCGGAGACTGTCGGCCACAAGCTCATCAATGAACGCACCGATATCTACAACCTCGGCGCGACCATGTATCGACTTTCGACGTTCCAACTGCCGCCGTGCTGGGTGAGCGGCGACCTACCGATGACCGCGAAGGTGTTCCGCAACCAACTCAAGCCCGTGAAGGAAGCCAACCCGCTTGTGCCAGACGGTCTGGCCGAGTTAATCCACCAGTGCCTTCAGCCCAACGCGAACGATCGCCCGGAACGGATGAGCGAGGTGCAGGGCATCCTCGACCAACTCGCGGATGAGGCCGCTGCCAAGCTGGATGACCCCGCAGCGCTGGAGGAATAGCGATCGGGGAGAATCGCTTCAATCTGCACGACTCCGATGCGAATCGTGTGTCAGGTGCGCCTGATACTCGGACGTTGAACGGATATGATGGAACGCGATGAATGAAGTCTTCGACCGCGAACACTACATTCCTGTTCGCGTGAGTGATCTGGTCGACCACCTCTGTGAGGACGGCACGGCAGCGCTTTCCGCCGACGATAAGGCTGCGTTCCGACAGTTCTCTCAATCCGTGATTGACCATGTCCATAGCAGTTACCAGATCGAGATCGGCCGATTGGCAGACACTTACGCTCCGTTCGATCCGGATGCCGACCCCAAGCCGCTCAGACCACCCACAGGTGCGGACCGCGAGGCTGCGCTTGAACATCTCTTCCAGATGTTCGTCCACCTGTTGACTCATGCGAGCTACTGCAGACTCTGCCGGTCACAGATCGAAGGAATCATGACTGGCGCCAGCGAATGGGGTGTCGACCTGGATGTGGCCTGGGATGCGTTTGATCGTGTTGAAGTCTTCTACCGCGGGAAGGGGATGGGGAACCGGGTCCTGCAGAACTGGCGAACGCTGTGGCGCAAACGCGACAAACCCGTGCCAACGTTCTCGCGTGTTGTGGTGATCTTCAAGCAGCACCCGCACGATCGCCTGAGCGATGAAGCGGACACCCATAATGTCTTCCTGAAGCTCTTCAAGGATATCCCACAGGTTGACATCGAGATGCTCCTTCCGGGTGGGCGGATCCGGATGACGAAGTTCGACCGGCTCAAGTTCGGCGGTACACTCGCCAGCACACTCGGCTACGTGCTGTGGCACCTCACGAAGATGCCGTTGTTGTCGCTCCTCAGTGGGATCGCCTCTGGCGCGCTTTGGTCGCTGTATGCGCCCGTCTCGCTTGTCCTCGGCTACGGATACAAGACGTGGTACAGCTTCCAGGTGTCTCGCCAGACGTACACGCTGCAACTGACGCAGAGCCTCTATTACCAGAACCTCGACAATAATAGCGGTGTCATGTTTCGGTTGCTCGATGATGCCGAAGAGCAGGAATCGCGTGAGATTCTGCTGGCGTACTTCTTTCTCTGGCGCTTCGCCGGCGTGGGCTGGACACACTCGGCGTTGTATGAGGCGATTCAGAAACAACTGGAGGAACGGTTGAAGATCGTGGTCGACTTCGAGATCGTCGACGCGATTAACAAGCTGGAACGTGGCGGCCTCGTGGAGCGAATCGACAACCGCTTCCGGGCGCTGCCCATCAAGGCCGCGCAGAAAAAACTCGACATGCTCTGGCACCGTCATGCGATCGGAGGCGCGCCGGAACTGGTAAAGACGCTCGAGTAAGCTCGCTGTCCAGATTCGGCATCAGCCGGCCGGTGTGAGCAATCGTAAACTATGTGGCGTCGTATCTCGTGCGATTCAGAAGTGTCTACTCAATCGGCTCATGTCGGAGGCTCCCCGTGGTTTCTGAAGCTTGGCTGGCAGATCGGTGTCGTCTGGTGGAAGCATCAGGCGTGCGCAAGATTTTCGAGCTGGGAAAGACGCTCAAGGACCCGGTGAATCTCAGTATCGGGCAGCCTCACTTCGATGTGCCGCAACCGATTAAAGATGCCGCGAAGACTGCCATCGACGCCGGCTATAACGGCTACACCGTCACGCAGGGTATCCCGGAATTGCTTGCAGTGCTGCGAGCCGACTTGCAGGTCCGATTTCCTGGTCAGGAACGCGATCTGCTCGTGACCAGCGGCACCAGTGGCGGCCTCCTGCTGTCACTATTGGCTGTGGTCAACCCTGGCGACGAGGTGCTGACAGCGGACCCGTATTTCGTCTCGTATCCGAATCTTGTTGGAACGCTCGGCGGGAAACTTGTCGCAGTCGAAACTTATCCCGACTTTCAACTCGATCTGAATCGGCTGGCCGCAGCGATGACGCCACGCACAAAGGCCGTGCTGCTCTCCACGCCGTCGAACCCAACCGGGGCTGTTATCAGTGCGGAGGCGCAGAGTCAACTCGCCGAACTTTGCCGCGACCGTGGCGTGCTACTCATCAGCGATGAGATTTACCGAGCCTTCCATTACGACGCGCCGCCAGTGTCACCCGCATCGTTCAATCCGGACACGTTGGTGGTCGAGGGCTTTGGAAAGACCTACGGCATGACTGGCTGGCGGCTCGGCTGGGCGCACGGCCCGAAGCGACTGATTCAGGAGATGGCGAAACTCCAGCAGTTCACCTTCGTCTGTGCGCCAAGCACAGTGCAGCACGCGGGCGTTGCGGCGATGGGCTACGATGTGAGCGGGATTATTACGGATTATCGGAGGAAACGTGACATGCTCGTTGCAGGACTGAAAGACCTGTACGAGTTCGCAGTGCCCGGCGGTGCGTTCTATCTGTTCCCCAAGGTGCCGCGTGGGACTGGGACGGAGTTCGTCACGGAGGCAATCAAGCACAACCTGCTCATCATCCCTGGCGGTGTATTCAGCGCACGCGATACTCACGTCCGCATCTCCTATGCGGCGACCGATGAGACGCTGCAACGCGGCATCGAGATCATGCAGAAGATGGCGCGGCAGTGACAGGAAGCGAGGTGATCGCCCGTTGACGGCGCCAGGTCAACGGGCGAGGTCGATCCGCTATCACTTCTTCAGATACTTCCCGAACCACGCCAGATCCCATTCCATCTTCGCGGTCCGGAAAGAGAGCGTGCCCAGTCCGTGCGGCTGGCCGGGATACTCATTGAGTTGCGTTGGCACTTTGCGATACTCCTTCAGTGCCCGATAGAGCATGCGGCTATGGCCCGGTGGGCAGCGCGGGTCGTTGCCGCCAACGTGAATGAGCGTTGGCGTCGTCGCGTTGCCAAGTCCGTAAGTCGGCGACGACTTCTGATAATTGTGCGGCACGTCCCAGGGTAACCCTTTCTTGAAGACGATGGGGTACGCCGGTTCATCGTTGAAGCCCCATTCCGCGACGGTGTCCACGATCCCTGCCCCGCTACTCGCGGCCTTGATCTTCACGGGTGGATCTTTGAGTGTGATGAGACAGTTGGTGAGGTAGCCACCGTTACTCCACCCCATCACGGCGATTCGTTCGGGGTCTGCAATCCCTTCCTTAATGAGGTGCTGAATCCCTGCGAGGATGTCCTTCACATCGAGGTCGTTCTCGTGGCCGATGAGGTCTGTGAGGAACTTGTCACCGTAGCCCGTCGAGCCTCGGTAGTTGGGGCAGAGCACAGCATAGCCGGCGGCGGAGAAGTAGAGCCGGCCGTTGTGGGGGTCGAAGCGAAGATCGTTGTAGCTGGCGGTCGTCGGCCCACCGTGGATCGCGACGACCAGCGGCAACGGCTTGTCGCCCGGCTGCCAGCCAGAGGGCAACTCGAGCGGCCCGCCGACGGAAGTGCCATCGGCAGATTTCCAGGTGATATGGCGACAGGTAGGGATTTTCCAGTTCGCCGTGTGGGTGTTGGGATCCACGAGTGTGATTGCCTTGCGGGCGTCACCCGGCGTCATCTTCAGCACCGGGAAGTGGTCGTCGGCGCCTTCGACAGACACGATGAAGTCGCCCGACGTGGCGATATCGAATGCATACACGAATATGCTTCTGCCATTCCAGGCACGGTAGGTGTTCGGAGTGTTCGTTCCATACATGTACACGCCACTCTGGCCCGCGCGATCGTTCAGATAGGCTAGGTGTGTCGCATCTTTCCAGCGCAACGGTGTGCCGTAACCGCGAAAGTGCGCGCCGGCGCGATTCACGCGGTTCGTCGTCCAGTCCGCCCCCTGACGTTCACCGATGATGACCTCCGTCGGGTAAGCGTCGTGGATCGCGCAGAACGCGAACCTGGTCCCATCGGGATTCCATGCGAGGTTTTCGAGCCACGCGTACGGACTCGCAGCCTTCGCGCGGTAGACATCCGTCGGCGGCGTTACGATCTTTCCACCTTCCCACACATCCACGCGGCTTTCACCCTCGGACTTCACCACGCTATCGTCAAAGGCGGTGATCATCGCGATACGCTTGCCATCCTGCGTAACTGCAAAGTCGCGGATGTAGCGCTTGTCCGCGACGAGTGTCCGGATCTCGTCGCCACCCTTGCTCACAGCAACCAGTTCACTCACAGTTCGTTTGCCGTGGCCGTAGTTGATCTTGCCATACTTCTTCCGCAGTTTGGCGAAGTCATCGTCGTCCGTGGCAGTTGCATCGGTGGTGTAGAAGACGGTGTCGGCCTTTGGCGCGTAGTCATAGCCAGTGACGCCGCCGGAACGCTTCGTCACCTGTTCCGGCTTACCACTGAGCGGCACCTTCCACACCTGTACCTTCGCCTTCCCCTTCTCGCCGCGTCGTGCCAGAACGAAGACCGCCTTGCCATCGGCGCTCCACTTTGGGTGGCTGTCGTTGGCGTGATCGTTTGCGAGCTGCCGCGGCTTCCCCTTGCCATCGGTATCGACCATCCAGAGTTCCGTGGCGCGACGGTCGCTCTTCTTGTCCCACTTTGCGAGGATGTACGCGACCTGCTTGCCATCGGGCGATAGTGCGACTTCCGTGATCAGGTTCACACTGTAGTAGTCCGCTGGCGTGATGTCGTGCGTGCGCTCGGGTGACTCAGCGACAACGCGCGCGACGCCAACTAGCAGGACGAACGTGGCGAATACTCGACGCATGGGATACCTCGGAGAGAAATGGCGCGACTCGGATTCCCAGGGTGTGGTATGCGACTCTCGTCGCCGGGATGCAACCCCTTCAATCAGGTCTGGACTGACGGCGAGAGGCAATCAGATGAATTGACACGCATGAAATCGATATTCGATATCGGTAGCATTCGGAATATATTCTAATGACCACATGCATTATATAGCTTATGGTAAATTATGATTCAATATATGATATTTAAAATCGGTACGATTGACCCTCTCTGCATCCTGCTCGGGCGCAACCAAATCATTGGCCCTCATCTGGTGCTGGATTGCTCAGAACGGATCGTCGTTCTTGGCGTGTCGTGAGCCATCGTGATTCTGCCCAACCGCGCGGCCGGGCAGGAGTGTACAATGCATTCTGTCCGACGAACTTCCCGGAGTAACAACATGAGATGGCGAATCGCGCTGGCGCTCGCCGCGGGAGTGGGGCTGGCGCCCTGCCTCGCGCTGCGAGCCGCTGATGGGCCAGGCCAGAAGGGCGACAAGAAGGATGTGAAGGTCAGGAAGATCGAGGTGCCATATCGTCTTACGGGGACGAATCACCTCATGGTACGGGCCAAAATCAATGGTAAGGGGCCTTTCAATCTCATCGTGGATACCGGCGCACCTGCAGTGTTCGTGACGAAGAACGTGGCGAAGAAGGCGAAACTCGACGTCGACGAGAAACACTTCGCGAACTTCGATTCCTTTGAATTGGAGGGCGGGCTGAAGATGGACAAGGTCCGCGCCCGTATCGAGGACCTGGTACAGATTGACGGCATGAACAGCATGGGACTCGCCGGCGTCGAGTTGCACGGCGTCATCGGTTATCAGGTACTCGCCCGGTTCCGGATTGAGTACGATCTGACACGCGACCGACTCACGTTCGAACCGCTGAAGTTCCAGCCCCCCGCACTCGTGCCGCTTGGCCACAAGGGCGGTTCTGACATTCAGTCGATGGGACCGTTGGTGAAAATGATGGCCGCGTTCCTGGGGTTGAAGCCGAACTTCGATATGGTGCCGCGTGGCTTTACCGGGATCGAGTACACGGAGAAAGACGGCAAGGTGAGTGTGAAGCGCGTGCTGCCTGGCAGCCCTGCGGAGAAAGCCGGGTTGAAGGATGGCGATCTGATTACGAGCGTCAAAACAGTGAGTATTGACAGCGGGAAAGACCTGAACAAGGCTCTGGCGAAGGCGGGTATCGGAACGAAGTGGCGGTTCTATATCACGCGCGGCGGCAAGGACGAAGAGATCGTCGTCGAACTCGGAAAGGGGCTGTGACCATGAGAACCGTACTTGCACCGATTCTGGCCGCGCTGGTTGCGTTCACACCCTGGGCCGTTGCTACCCCAGTCGAGAAGCCCACGAATACGGGCGCTGAGAAGCGCATCGTCGTTCCCTTCGAGTTACTGAAGTCGCGGCACATGGCGATTCAGGTGAAGATCAACGGTAAGGGGCCTTACCGCGTCATCTTCGACACCGGTGCGCCGACGAATCTTCTCAACAATAAGGTCGCGAAGGAAGCCGGGATCATCGGCAAGAAGGAGCCAACCGGCTTCTTCGGGTCGTCGCTGGGTGCCAAGAAGATCAAGACGTTCGAGGTCGGCGGCGTGGTGCTCAAGGATATGCAGACGATGGTAATGGATCACCCAACGGTTGCAGCTATCGCCGACGTGGTCGGCCCGATCGAGGGCCTGATCGGATTCCCGTTTTTTGCACGGTACAAGATGACCATCGACTACCAGAAGAAGGAGATGACACTCATCCCCAGCGACTTCCACCCGACGGATACGATGCAGGCCATGATGTCGACCCTCATGGGTGCGTCGGGCAAGAAGCCCGAACCGACGGTGCTTGCCCCGGCGGCTGTGTGGGGCTTCGCCGTGGACAAGGAGAAGGGGGATGAGGCCGAGGGTGTGAAGGTGACGGAGGTGCTGGTGAAGAGTCCGGCTGCGACCGGCGGGCTGAAGGTGGGCGACCGCCTCCTGACGCTTGACGGCCGTTGGACCGACAGCGTATCCGATACCTTCCTCGCCGCGACCACTGCGAAGCCAGGCAAGCCGGCCACACTCGTTGTCAAGCGCGACGGCAAGAAGGTGAAACTCACCATCACACCTGCGAAGGGGGTGTGAGGCTCGGACGTGTTCTGGTCGCGCCGAGTGGGAGTGTCTGCCGCCTGTGCCACAGGCGGCAGACACTCCCACTCGGCATTTTGCTGCATCACCGCTTCAGTGAGTAGAGCACGATGGCGGCTCCGACACGCAGTGCGCTCTCCTTGTCGTGGCCGAGGCAGTCGGCAGATTTGTGCCCCTCGATCGCGCAGCCAACGTCGTACTTGCTGTAGATTACCACCCACCGGCCATCGACCTGGATTCCTTCCAGATGAACGGGGTACGACCGCATCTCCTTCTCAGGTCCCGTTCCCTCGGCATTCTCGCGACGGCACTTCACATACTTGATGTCGATGCCAGCCTCGTGCGCGATCTTGAAGAGTGGATCTTCCTTGTCGCCGACCTTTGGCACGATGGGGACGAGCTTGTTGTTGCCCCACATCTTCGCCATCGACTCGCGGAACGATCTGTCGAACTCCTTCCACGTCCTGAAGTCGCCGCAGGCAGCATCGGCGAGGAGTAGGCCGCCGGTCTGGAGGTTCGCCTTGAGGTTATCTGCCTCGTCCTGGGTGAACTGCACAGGCTTGCGGCCGTGCATGTACATGAACTTGTACTTCGTCAGGCGAGGATCGCCGGGCGGAAGCACTTCGCTGGAGAGTGCCACATCGAGTTTCGCATTGGCGCCGAGGTAGGCCATCAGGTTCCGCAGCGCGTCCGCTGCGGGTGGCTGTTCGGCGTTCGTGTACTGGAGTTGCAGCGCGCGGAACTTGCTGCGGGCAATCCCACCATCCTTGCCGTCCACCAGGATTGTCCGCGTCAGCTTTGGCTTGGGTAATTCCATCCCGGTGGCATAGGCGATGATGTTACGGGCGAGGCAGAATGCCTTCTCGCCGCGGTTCTTCGGATCGCGTGGATTGGTGGGGATGAATCGCTGTTCCTCCCAGTATCCCGCGAGCGGGCTGGGGCTGAACACGGCCACCGTGCGGCAACCGCGGTCGATGTACATCAGGTCTGGGAAATCTGCCGGGTTCACGCCAGGGAACATGGTCCAGATGGCGTGTTGTGGTGGCATTCGTCGTAGTGTGCTGCCTGGAAAGATGCGGCCTATGAGTTCCTCAAACGACTTCGCAAACTCCCTGTCGCCACAACACGCTTCCCCGAGCAGAAAGCCACCTTCCTCGACATACCGCTTCAGCGTCTGCTCCTCGACACTGAGCAGTTCGGTGCCGCTGCCCACGAACGGCATCGGGCCGTGGCCATTGAGGTAAAGGACGGGCGACTGCAACAGGAGTCCCACTTCGAAGTCGATCTGCTTCTTGTCCTTGAGTTCGCCGCTGAGTTTGAGTAAGCGCGGGTCGTAGGCTTGCCACGACAGTGGCACACCATCGAACAGTTCGCGGCTCGCGAACTCGACGATGTTGCGGCAGTCGTTGTGTTTCCGATTCCAGTTGACCAGGCGTGCCGGGCGGCCGTCGGGGGTCATTTCCGTGAGAGTTGCGCGATTGCCGCCGAAGTCGGCTACCTTGCGGGCATTGCCCCATGCGAATTTGCTCATCAGGACTGGCGTTCGACCCTTCGAGAGGAAAAGCAGCGCGAACGATGTGGTGATAATTGGCTGCCCGGCATCAATGCTCGTCTTGCGTTCCACGGCCCGCACGAGGAAGGAACCGTCGGCCTCCTGCATCTTCACCAGACGCTTGCACCCATTGCGGTACCAGTCCACGTCCCCGATGAATCGCTGACCGGAGAGCCGACCGAGCCGTTCCAGCCCGTAGTAGTTGTAAAAGTACGACTTCCCCTCCATGAAATTGAACTGCAGCCCAATCCAGAACATCCCTTTCGCGAGCGGATCGTTCTCGGCGTATTCGCCGCACTTCGCGGCGATGCCGGTTGCATCGTTGAGTTGCTGCTGGCTCGTATTGAGTCCCATGTTCGCAATCAGCAGGCCACATGCGCCGCCGACGGTCATTGTGAAGCTGGGGCTGGTGTCGCCGTGGTTGTGGTAAGTCCAGAAACCGGCTCGCTTGTTGAGCTTGTCCGGGTGCTGTGTGCGTGTGTAGTAGTCCTGGACCTCGTTCCAGAGTTTATCCTCCACCTTCACACCGGCTGTCTTGGCGGCGTACAGACCCAGGAGCGCGTATTGCGTGTTGGAGTTATCGGCGATGGCATTAGATGGATAGCTCCATCCCTCCAGCTTGCCGCCGCGGTAAATTGCCTTCTGTTTGAACCACTCGACGTTTTTCTGGATGCGCGGCAGGTCGGCCTTGTTGTGCGCCTCCGCGAGCACCATCGTTTGAAGTGCGACGACGTAGGTCTTGTCCGGTTCAAGTTTGCGGAGATAATCGAGCGCCTTCGCGACCGATGTATCCGTTGGCGGCACGCCTGCGTTCAGAAGCGCCAGCGTCGCCAGCGATGTGACGCCGCCCTTCAAACCGGCGATCTGGCCGAGTACCAGCCCTTCCCAGTCGCCACCTTTGCTCTGGTTCTTCTTGAGGTAGCGGACGCCCTTGTCGATGGCGTCCTTGACCTTAGTGACCAGTTCGGCGTCGGTCGTGTCCTGAGCAACGGGCACCGGATCCGCGTAACACGCCGCCTTCGGCACACTGGCGACGAGTACGAGACTCAGGCCAAGCCCCACAGCGGCGGCGAGAAGCGAGCGGAGCATGGAAAGCCTCCGAATCAAGCGCCGACAGGCTGGAGGCCTGTCTCATGCAGGACATTATACCCTCACCACCGGAGCGGTTTCTGCCAGGCTTCCTTCAGCGTTGCCAGCTTAACCCACACGAGCCATTCGCCGTTGGCGCCTGCAATGCGCAATCGCGGGTCGGAGAGGGTGTTCCCGATTCGCGCAACCGCCACGTCCGTGAAACATGCCTCGAACGCGGCCGCGTGTTCGGGCCTCACCTCCACCAGGAAGCGTGTCGGTGATTCGCTGAAGAGTTTCGCTTCATCGGACAGATCGCCAGGTAGCCGTGTGATGTCGGCACCCATGTTCCCGGCGAAACACATTTCGGCAATCGCAACCGCCAACCCGCCTTCACTCAGGTCGTGACATGCCCGAATAAGTCTTTGCGAGATGGCCGAATGGACCGCGGCAAAGAGCGGCGGCGCGGCGTGGAGATCGACCTGTGGCACACGACCGTCGAGACGGTTACTCACGAGGTTGAAGTGCGAGCCACCGAGTTCGTCTCGCGTTGTGCCAACGAGATAGATGGCGTTCCCGGCTTCCTTCAGGTCCATGGTCACGCACTTCCGCACGTCGGGCACACGGCCGAGTGCGGTCACGAGTAGCGTGTGGGGAATGTCGAGTCGTTCGCCACTTTTGCCGGCGTAGGTGTTGTTCAGACTATCTTTTCCACTGATAAATGGCGTACCGAATGCGACTGCGACATCGCGGCACGCCTCCGCAGTACGGACAAGCGCGCCGAGTACCTGCGGGTCGTGGATATTCCCCCAGCAGAAGTTATCGAGGATCGCAACGCGCTTCGGGTCGGCCCCGACCGCAACGACGTTCCGCACGGCCTCGTCGATGGCACAAGCGCCGGCCCAGTATGGATCGAGGTCTGCCAGTTGCGGATTGATCCCGCAACCCACTGCGGCGCCAACTGTCGAACCGAGTACCGGGACCACCACCGCAGCATCCGAGGGGCCATCATGGGCGATGCCGACGAGTGGTTTGACCGCGCTGCCACCCTGAACCTCGTGGTCGTACTGACGGATGACCCATTCCTTGGAACATACCGTGGGATGAGAGAGAATCGCCAGGAGACAGTCTTGAAGATTCACCGGGGCGGACTGGGCATGATGAGATGACGAACCCGAAGGCTCCGCCTGCCGGGCGTCGATCCGCACACCCCATTCCGCATTCCGAGAGATAGTGGGTCGTCCATCGTGCAGGAAGTGCATATCGAGATCGGCGACGGTGTTCCCCTGGTAACTCAGCTTCAACCGGCCCGACGCATCGAATGTCCCCAGCACGGCCGCTTCCACGTCCTCGCTTTCACACAGCGTCCGCAACTCTTCCCACTTCGCCGGCGGCACCGAGAGCACCATTCGTTCCTGTGACTCACTGATCCAGATTTCGGTGTAGCTCAGCCCTTCGTACTTGAGTGGGGCGAGATCCAGTTGCACTGTGGCCCCAAGCTCTGCACCCATCTCGCCCACGGCGGAACTGAAGCCGCCGGCGCCGCAGTCTGTGATGGCCGTGAAGAGATTCCGATCACGGGCTTGCAGGATCACGTCCTGCACTTTCTTTTCCGTAATGGGGTTGCCGATTTGCACGGCGCCGCCGCTGACAGTCTCAGACTCGTGCGTCAGCTCGAGGCTACTGAACGTCGCGCCGTGGATGCCATCGCGCCCGGTGCGGCCACCAACCGCAACAATCAAGTCGCCTGCGTTCACCAGCTTGAATGCCTTGTCTTTCGGAATCAGCCCGACAGTGCCGCAGAAGACAAGTGGGTTGGC
>CAYRDG010000037.1:28250-46518 GCA_964422915.1 uncultured Frigoriglobus sp.
GTTCGTCGAAGAGGATCGCACCGTTGACGGTGGGAATCCCCATCCGGTTGCCATAGTCGCGCACTCCCGACACCACGCCTTGCATAACGCGGCGCGGGTGGAGCACTCCCTGTGGTAGTTGCTCCGGCGGATATTCGGGTGGGGCAAAGCAGAAGACATCGGTATTGCACACGGGCCGGGCCGCGAGGCCAGTACCGAGCACGTCGCGGATCACACCGCCCAGTCCGGTATTCGCGCCGCCGTAGGGTTCGATCGCCGATGGGTGATTGTGCGTTTCGACCTTGATGCAGATGTGGAAATCGTTGTCGAACTTCACCACGCCGGCATTATCGGCGAAGACACTCACGCACCAGTCGTCTGCACCCAGTGCGGTGCGAATCTCCTGCGTCGCGGCGAATACGGTTTCCTTCAGGAGGTTCTTGTAGGTCCGTGTCTGCCCTGTGCTGTGGTCGGTGAGTGTGATCGTGCCCCGAAGCGTCTTGTGCGAGCAGTGTTCGGACCACGTTTGCGCGATCGACTCGAGTTCCGCATCGGTTGGCTCACGCTGTAACTCGTGGAAGTGCGACTGCACCGCGCGCATTTCATCGAGTGATAGCGCGAGGGTGTTCTCCTTGCTGAGTTTGATCAGTCCGGCGTCATCCCGATCGCGGATCGGTACCGTAACGAGCCGGAACTGGTATGGCGCGCCGATACCGAGATGGTCGGCGTGCAGCGGTCCGACGACAATCTGCTCGATGGCATCATTGGCGAGCACCTTGCGGAAGAGCACATCGCGATCGAGAGAAGGGAGGTCTGGCGGGCCGAAGTAGCGGCGAAACGTGCGCACTGCCGTCGCCGGGATGCCGAGCATCTTCACGGCGTCGAGCACGGTCTGTGCCACTGGGTCCATCACTCCAGGTTTGAGGAGTACTGTGGTGTAGTGTCCAGGACGCGCGCCCACTGTCGCGAACTCACCGGCTTCTACCAGCGGATCGACCAACACCTCGGACGCGAGTTGCGCGAGCTGGGCATCACTCAGATCGCCTTCGAGTAAGTAGCCGTGGGCGCTGGACGTGATGAGATCGCCACCGCGTTCAGCGTGCGTGAGCAGGTCGAACTCGTCGCAGACGCGCTCGCGTTCGCCGTCCTTACCCAGAGGCCGGATTTCAAGTTCCCAGAGCATCGCGTACCTGTTTCCCTTCGGAAAGCCACTGCTCCAGCCCGGCGCGATCGCCGGCTTCAAGCAGTCTGCGGAATTCGGTAAGTCGGTCGTGGAATGCCGCGAGCGCGGCGAGAACACCATCCTTGTTCGCCTGAAAAATCGCCGCCCACAATCCTGGATCGCCCGAAGCAATGCGGGTCACGTCGCGGAAGCCGCCCGCCGTCAGGTTCAGCCACTCCTTCTGCGTTACGCCCGCCGCGGCGCTGGCCAGCGCATGCGGCAAATGGCTCGTGAACGCCAGCACGCGGTCGTGCTCATCGGCATTCATGAGCGTGACGCGCGAGCCGAGTGCTTCCCAGAAGCGGCCGACGGTTGCGGTGCAGTCCCATTCGGCGGCGAATCTCCCAACGACGAGGACCGTGGTGCGATTCTCGAACAGGTCGGCGCGGCCGTGTTCCGGCCCAGCCTTCTCCGATCCCGCCAGTGGGTGCGCCGGGACATACGCGACCTGTGGAGGTAACCGCCGCGCCAGGTCCATCACAATCTTCTGCTTCGTGCTGCTGGCATCCGTGAAGAGAGTCCCAGGCTTTGCATGTGGCGCCGCCGCTAGAATGACCTCGGCGATTGTGTCGACCGGAGTACAGACGACCACGAGATTCGCGTTGCGAATGCCTTCGAGCAGTTCTGGTGAACCTGCGTCGATTGCGCCTACGGCCTGGGCTTTTGCCAGAACATCGGGGCTGCGATCGATGCCGACAACGCGGCGCGCGACTCCGCGGGTCTTCACCGCCAGCCCCACGGAGCCGCCGATTAACCCGACTCCAATAATCGTGATCTGCTCGAACTGCATGGGGGAATTATAAGAACGGAGGCCTGGAACACAGGGGGGCCACCTGTCACGCCTGACGGGATTGTTTTCGCTGCGCCGGCAGATACCGACCGTAGCACAAACCGAACATCAGGTGTAAACTCGAAAGCGTGATGGGCCACACCACCGCTGCACCGACTCCCCACGTTATGCCATCGCGCCGCGACTGGCTGCGTGTCGGCGTCCCAGCGGCCCTCGGCACGTTCGCGCCGCGTGCAGTTGCTCGATCGGATCGCATGCGCGATGGCGATGGGTTTGGACGGGCGAAATCGGTTGTCGTGATCTTCACCAGTGGCGGTCAGAGTCAGCTTGATACCTGGGATCCGAAGCCAGCCGCGCCAGAAGAGATTCGCGGCGCGTTCCGCACAATTCAGACAAGAAACCCGGAACTGCGAGTCTGCGAGCATCTGCCGCGACTGGCCGCGCTGGCCAATCGCTACTGCGTGCTTCGGTCGATGACGCACGACGACTTTGACCACGGCTCCGCGTGTTACCTTGCACTAACAGGTCAGTTTCATCAGCGAAAGTCATCGAACCCACTGCCACGGCCAACCGATTTCCCCTCACTGGGCGCGGTGCTGAAGCGAGTCCGCCCGGCCCGGCAGTTCCCGCACACGGCTGTCCATCTCAATGGGCCGCTACTTGCGCCGCGCGAGGCGTCACCGGGTCAGTACGGCGGTTTCCTGGGCCGCGCGTGTGAGCCGGTCGAACTCGGCAACGTCACGGATACCGAGCGGCTCGTTGCCTCGCTCGATTTGCCTGCGGAAGTATCCCTGGAACGGCTTGCGTCGCGTCGCGATCTGCTCGCGAAGTTCGATCCGGGCGCAACGGCCGATCCACTGTCGCGAAAAGCCTTCGAGTTGGTGAACGAACCGCGGGTCCAGGCGGCTTTCAACCTCGACCGCGAGCCAGGGAAACTTCGCGACCGCTACGGGCGTCACCGCGCCGGGCAGGCGTGTCTCATGGCACGTCGCTTGGTTGAAGCGGGCGTGCCGTGGATCACGGTCTTCTTCAACCACAGCATTCGCGGGCAGGACGATCACCCCGACGATACCGATGTCTATGGATGGGATACCCATAACGACATCTTCGACGCGCTCAGAGTACGTCTGTTGCCGCGGTTCGATCATTCTGTTTCGGCGTTCCTCGAAGACCTTCACGTACGAGGATTACTCGATCGCACGCTGGTCGTTGTCATGGGCGAGTTCGGTCGAGCGCCGCTCGTCGCGCTCGAGAAGAGCTTCGCCGGTAGCTCACCCGGTCGGAAGCACTGGGGGCCATGCTATTCCGTAATACTTGCGGGAGCAGGAATCCGGCCCGGATCGCTTTACGGCAAGTCGGATCGTATTGCTGCGTATCCCGAAAGCGACCCGACCGCGCCGGGCGACCTCGCCGCCACGATCTTTCACGCGCTGGGTATCCCACCTGATGCGCACTACACCGACGCAAACGGCCGACCGTATCGCGCGGTCACGGGCCGCCCGGTCACAAGATTGTTCGCATAAAACAGACGGCACTCCGTGCGACGCGGTCGTTCGTGACATGTGAATTGATTCATCGAGGGCTTCATGCGATTTTTCTTCGCTTTCGTGCTCGCAGTGGTTGCTCTCCCGGCATCCGCAAATGACTTCACACCGCTGTTCAATGGCAAGTCGTTCGACGGTTGGACCTTCATTGTCAAGCCTGACAAGCAAGGGAAGAAGGTCGACCCGAAGATGACGTGGAGTGTTCAGGGCGGCACCATTCGTTGTACTGGCAAGCCGAACGGTTGCATGGTGACGAAGGACGCGTACGGCGACTATGAGTTGAAGATCAAATGGCGGTTTCCGATGGGCAAGGGCGGCAACACTGGTGTCCTGCTGCACGTTCAGGACAACAAGTACTGGCCCACGTCGATTGAAGTGCAGATGCTCGCCGGGCACGCCGGCGACCTGTTCCTCAATTTACCTGCCGTGGTGAAACTTGAAGTGGAGAGGAATCGACACGACCCCAAGCAGCCTCGCCGATTCATTCGGATCGAGTCGAAGACACCAGTCGAGAAGCCACTGGGTCAATGGAACGATATGGCGATTACTTGCCACGGCGGAGACATTACCGTTGTCGTGAACGGCGTGAAGGTGAACGAGGGAAGAAACGGCAACCTCAAACGGGGGCGCATTGCGATCCAGTCTGAGGGCGCGGAAGTTGAGTTCAAGGATGTGGTACTCCGGAAGAAATAGCCTTGCCTGCAGGCCAGCGATCACGATGGCGGCGTGACGCTGGGGACAAGGTTGGGCTGCGGTAACGGTGAGGGGATCGGGTTCTGCCCCTGGCCGGTTTCGACCGGCGGGCCGATGACAGGTCCTGTGGTTGTGCGCGGGGCGGCCGGCCGCACCGGGGGCGGAAGTGTCATTCCGCGCACTCTCAGCGCTTCGGCGGCAGAGAGGATGTCGTCGGTGCGAGTCTGACTGGCTTGGTGCATGTCGATCGTATAACGTCGCGTGTCGCGGATATGGAACGGCCAGAGTACCTCTGTCACGAAGTCGAGAGGCGGGTAGGCATACCACGGAGCCGTGACATGGACACGTTTGGTCACGCTCTCGTAGCCAGGATGTACCAGCGTTACGGTGTAGTAGCCGTAGTATTCAAAGGGAACGTAGGCGGGGGCCGGCCCCGCGGGCCGATCATCCACGTAGACTTGTGCGTTGGGGACGTTTGACTCAATGATGAACTTGCGATCCACACAGCCCGTGCCGGCGAGTACTGCCGCGAGCAGGCTCAGTTTCAGGATGATTCGCGTCCTCGACATTCCGCGGTCCCCCGCACCGGGCTGGAGCCGGTCTTTCAAAGCGGTGTTGCATTTTCGATTCGGCCCGCATAACAGCGAGTGCATGGGCCGTCAACGCCATCCGCTCCGCGGATTTCCGCGTAAGGGGGCGGCGCGAGGCCGGCCGATAGGGTAGGATGGGGTAGGAGTTCACGTTGTTCGAGGTGGTTCCGTGGCGTCTTTTGAACCGGTTCGCGTCGCACGGCTCACAGACGTGGGCGTCAAGCGCAGCCACAACCAGGACGCCTGTGCTGCCCAGCCCGCTCTGGATGAGGCGGGATTCCAGGCGCAGGGGCATGTTTTCGTCGTTGCCGACGGTATGGGCGGCCACGCAGTGGGCGAGAAAGCCAGCGCCAAGGCCGTTCGCGACATCCCGTTCATCTATGCCAAACATGCGCGTGACGGCATCATTCCGGCCATCCGTCGCGCGTTCCAGGAAGCCAACTCTGGTATTTATGCCATCGGCCAGCAGAACCCGGAGTTCCGCGGGCTGGGCACCACTAGCACCGCGTTGTTCCTGCGGCCAGAGGGGGCGTGGATCGGTCACGTCGGCGATAGCCGGGCCTATCGCATCCGCAGCGGGAAGGCGGAACAACTCACATTCGACCATTCCTGGGTGTGGGAGATCGCACGCCGCCAGGGTGTGGATCCGGACGACCTCGGTGACTTCAAGAAGAACGTTATCATCCGCTCACTGGGGCCAGACCCGGAAGTGGAGGTGGATGTTGAAGGGCCGTATCCACTCCAGCCCGGCGACACATTCTTACTCTGTAGCGACGGACTGACGGGCGTCGTGATGCCGCAGGAAATTGGCGCAGTAGTCACGGCCATGTCGCCCGACGAGGCCGCCCGATTCCTCGTCCACCTTGCGAACCTCCGTGGTGGGCCGGACAACATCACGGTGATGATTGTGCAGATGCCCGGCGGCGAGACTCCGGGTACGAGTGAGAAGCGTCGAAAGCGGAGTATCCTCCGCCGGCTGGCGAGCGCCTGGTCAAGACGCGTCCCGTGGCCGTTCACCGCACTTGGCGCGGGGTGCGCCTCGGCCGCTCTGACGATGATCATGCGCGTGAACGAACTCCCTGCCGCGGGCTTCTTCTTCCTGTTAGCTGCTGGCCTGGTCGGTGCCGGTGTGGTTGGCCTGATCATCGAGCTACTGCGTGAGCCGCCGCCTGGCGCCGTGGAAGCAGCACCCGAGGCCCCACGCGAACTGCATGTTTACAAGTCGCATGACTGTGCTGTCACTCCCGAACTGACCGAGCGCTTCGCCCAGACAGAGGCATCGTTGCTTGAAGGGATGCGCGGGCAAGGCGTTCCGGTGGATTTCGCAGCTCATGCCCAACTCGCCACCGTCGCAGAGACGGCCGTTGCCAAGCCCGACACACTGGAGGCGTTCCGCACCCGGTGTGCGTCACTGTTGTTTCTCGCGGAGGCGTTCCACAAGGCACGCCACAAGCAGGAATCGTTCCGCCCGAACTGGACGCCGCCTCCTGGTTCGACGTCCACATAGGCCGATCCGTTGGCTCTTCGTTTTCGACTCCCACCTGCTCCGCCCATCGCGTACACTGAAGATCGCTCGCCAACTGCAGCCAGTCGATTCACCTCGACTGGTCACGCCGCCTAACACCGAGGTGCGCCCGTGCGTCACCACACCGGCACACTCGCCGCGTCCCTGGTTCTGTTCGCATTCGCGTCGCCCGCGTCTGCTGCGCCGCCTGCGAAGATCGACTTCAACCGCGACGTGCGGCCGATACTCTCGAACAACTGTTTCGCGTGCCACGGGCCGGATGAGAAGGTCCGCAAGGCGAAGTTGCGGCTCGATACCCGGGACGGAACACTTGCGGCTTCAGTCGTGCCCGGCAAGCCGGACGATAGCGAACTGATCATTCGGATCAAGGCACCCGCTGACGACGGGAGCATCATGCCGCCGGTGAAGAGTGGCAAGAAACTCAACACTCACGAGGTCGATATCCTGACGCGGTGGGTGAAGGAAGGGGCAAACTATTCCGCACACTGGGCGTATATCAAGCCTCTGCGACCTGCAGTACCACAACTTCACAACCCGCAGTTCGTAATCCGCAATTCCATCGACGCGTTCCTACTCGCCAGGCTGGAGAAAGAGGGTCTGAAGCCCTCACCGGAAGCGAATCGCTATACGCTTGCCCGTCGCGTCGCGCTTGATCTCACAGGACTGCCGCCCACGCAAGACGAAGTTGAACTGTTTCTGAAGGACAAAGCTGCGAATGCATACGAGACGTTCGTGGACCGGATGCTCGCGAAGCCCGCGTATGGTGAACACTGGGCGCGATTCTGGCTCGATCTCGCCCGCTACGCCGACAGCGCGGGCTATGCGGACGATCCAGCGCGGACCATCTGGAAATATCGCGACTATGTCATTCAGAGCTTCAACGCAAACAAACCGTTTGATCAGTTCACCATCGAACAACTCGCGGGCGACCTCCTTCCCAAAGCAACGACCGAACAACTCGTGGCGACTGCCTTCCACCGCAACACCATGACCAACAGCGAGGGCGGCACCAACGATGAGGAGTTCCGCAACGCTGCAGTCGTGGACCGCGTGAACACGACGTTCATGGTCTGGATGGGCACCTCCATCGCCTGCGCGCAGTGCCACACGCACAAGTACGACCCGATCACGCAGAAGGAGTACTTCGGCGCCTTCGCGTTCTTCAACAACACCGAGGATGCTGACCGACCCAATGAAAGCCCTACGCTCCCCTTCTGGGGTGAAGGGCAACTCGAAAAACGGACTGTGATCGAGGGGCAGATCACTGACCTGGAACTGAAGCTGAAGGGGAAGAAGAATAGCGAGATGAAACCCGAACGCGACAGGTTGACATCGCTCAAGAAGGACCTCGCAGCGATCAAACCAATCACAACTGTCCCGGTGATGAAGGAGTTGACTGGAACCCAGCGTCGCAAGACCCGGATGCAGTTTCGTGGGAACTTCCTCGATCTGGGTGATGCCGTGACTGAGGGCGTCCCGGCGGCATTCCACGACTTCCCGAAAGCGGCGCCGAAGAACCGTCTGGCATTTGCGAGGTGGCTGATGAGCGCGGAGAACCCATTAACGGCGCGTGTCATCGCCAACCGCTTCTGGGAGCAAATCTTCGGCATCGGCATCGTACGCACCAGTGAGGAGTTCGGCATTCAGGGTGAGCTGCCGAGCCACCCTGAACTGTTGGACTGGCTGGCCACGGAACTGGTGGCTCAGAAGTGGGACGTGAAGAAATTCCTCCGGATGCTCGTGATGTCGAGCGCGTACCGCCAGTCGGCGAAGGTGACCCCGGAGATGCTCGAACGCGACCCGGAGAACCGCCTGTTGGCTCGAGGGCCGCGCGTGCGACTGACTGCCGAGATGGTCCGCGACCAGGCGCTCGCGGCCGCGGGGTTACTCAGTTCGAAGAGGCTTGGACCTTCGGTGAAGCCCCCGCAGCCGAATCTCGGTGTGAGCGCGGCCTTCGGCGGGGCCATCGACTGGCAACCCAGTACCGGCGAGAATCGCTATCGCCGCGGCGTCTATACCACCTGGCGACGATCCAATCCGTACCCGTCGATGTCCACCTTCGACGCGCCCAACCGCGACATCTGCATTGTTCGTCGCGCACGTACCAACACGCCGTTGCAAGCTCTGGTAACGATGAACGATCCGGTCTATGTTGAAGCCGCGCAGGCGCTCGCGCGACGTACCATCGCTCAGGGTGGAACAACGGACGCGGAGAAGGCGACGTTCGCATTCCGTGCCTGCCTGATCCGGCCGCCAACCGAAGCCGAAGTCGCACGGCTCGTGAAACTCCATGAGGATGCGAAGGCGAAGTTCGCGAAGGAGCCGACGAAGGCAACGCAGTTCGCCACCAAGCCGCTTGGCCCACTCCCGAAGGCCCTGGACGCTAGCGAGGCTGCTGCCTGGACAGTCGTTGCCAGTGTCATCATGAATCTCGACGAGATGCTGATGAAACGCTGACCGCCACGCCCATTCGACTGCAATCGAAAGCCCTGCGAGAACTAACCATGCATCCCATGCTTGAGCGATTGCAAGCCACCACACGCCGACATTTCCTCCAGGCTTCCTCTCTGGGGCTGGGTGCACTGGCGCTCTCATCCCTTCGGGGGGAAGCGCAGGGCGCGGAATTACCCCGTGGCGTGAATCCACTCGCACCGAAGAAACCACATTTTCCGGGCACGGCCAAGCGAGTGATTTACCTTCACATGTCCGGTGCGCCGCCGCACCTCGATCTCTTCGATTACAAGCCCGAGTTGCAGAAGCACGACGGCCAGAACTGCCCCAACGAGTATCTCAAGGGGAAGCGATTCGCGTTCACCAGCGGTGTACCGAAATTGCTGGGCACGCGGCAGCCGTTCAAACGACACGGCAAGGCCGGCATCTGGATGTCCGATGCCATCAAACCGCTTCATGCGGTTGCTGACGACGTGACCGTGATCCGGTCGATGAAGACTGACGAGTTCAACCACGCACCGGCGGAATTACTGCTCTATACAGGTTTCGCGCGCGCCGGTCGGCCGAGCATCGGAGCCTGGACCTGCTACGGGCTGGGGAGCGAGAGCCAGAATCTACCGGGTTTCGTCGTGCTCATTTCCAGCGGTGTACAACCCAGTGGCGGCCAGGGATGCTGGGGGAGCGGCTTTCTACCCAGCGTTTATCAGGGCGTGCAGTGCCGCAGTAAGGGTGAACCGGTGCTGTACCTGTCCGACCCGCCCGGCATCGACCGCGACATGCGTCGACTTGGTCTGGACGCGATGAAGGACCTCAACGAAATTCAGGAAAAGGAACTCGGCCACCCTGAGACACGCACCCGCATTGCACAGTATGAACTCGCATTCCGGATGCAACTCTCCGCAAGTCAGGTAATGGATATCTCGAAGGAGCCGCAGAAGGTACTCGACGCCTACGGCGCCAGACCTGGTGCCGGGAGTTTCGCCAACAACTGTCTGCTGGCTCGCCGGCTCGTGGAGCAGGGCGTCCGCTACGTCCAACTCTTCGACTGGGGCTGGGATTTCCACGGCACCGGACCGAACGAGGACATCCGCGACGGACTGACGAAGAAGGGAACAGTGACTGCACGAGCCGTTGCAGCGCTCATCGCGGATCTGAAAAACCGCGGCCTCCTCAAGGATACGCTCGTGATCTGGGGCGGCGAGTTCGGTCGCACGCCATTTCGCGAAGGGCGCACGGCCGGAAGCAAGATTCTGGGTCGCGATCATTACCCGGATAGCTTCTCACTCATGCTCGCCGGCGGTGGCATCAAGGCCGGGCATACGCATGGTTCGAGCGATGAACTCGGCTTCCGCGTTGCGGAAGGGCTGGTTCATGTCCACGATCTGCAAGCCACGCTGCTACATTGCCTCGGCTTTGACCACACGAAATTGACCTTCCGTTTTCAGGGTCGCGACTACCGACTCACGGACGTTCACGGCAAGGTTGTGAAAGAGATCCTGGCCTGATTCGCTTCCGCTACAACGCAACACAGGTGATTCCCGGAGTCCATTGGCCCGGATGTTGAGACTCACTCGGGTACGGACTTGATCCTTGGGCGATTCTTTGAAGGCGACCTCATGCGTAACGTTCTCGCTCTCTCGCTGTCTCTGGCTCTGTGCGCTCTCGCGGGTGCAGCCGATATCCTCTCCCAGAAGTCGACCGTGGCGCCGTCAGTGACACGCGACGCGACGACAGCAGTAACGCCACCTGCGACTCCCGTGGTCGATAACTGGCCCAAACACTTCGCGACCGGGCCAACGCCGCTGTGGATCTGGGGCGCGACGCCTGCGAAGAACTATTCCCTTCGCACCGAGTTCGCCGCACCTGCGAACGTGAAAGCTGCGCGGCTGAAGGTCTCCGGGGACAATCACGTCATCCTCTATCTCAATGGCAAACAGGTCGCCGCCTCGGACGACTGGCAGGAGCCTGCCGAGGCTGATGTGAGCAAACTCATCAGGGAGAAGAACGAGATTGTTGCCGTGGCCCGCAACTCTGGGGGCACCGCCGGCCTTGTCTTCAAGCTTGTGATGATCGACGCGAAGGGAGCCGTGAAGTCCGTCGTGAGCGACACGACCTGGATCGCGTCCGAGAAGCGGGGCGAGAAGGGCGTCGCGTCGAGGAAGGTGGCCACTTACGGTGATGGGCCGTGGGGCAAGGTATTCGACGGCGCGGCGCTCGCGCAGGGCAACTCGAAGGTGCCGGCGAACACGTTCGTCGTGCTTCCTGGCTTCCAGGTCGAGAAACTCTTCACGGTTCCGAAGGGTGAACTTGGTTCGTGGGTCTGCCTCGCTTCCGACGACAAGGGGCGGTTGATCGCCAGCGACCAGGACCGCAAGGGCCTCGTCCGCATCACGCCAGGGAAGGTGGGCACCGACGAAGAAACGAAAGTCGAACGGATTCCAGCAAAGATCACCGCCGCACAGGGATTGCTCTGGCATAAGGGGACGCTCTACGTCGTCTGCAACGGCGGCCCTGGGAGTGGTCTCTACCGTGTCACATCCTCGAAGAATGACGACACACTGGACAAGGTTGAGAAACTCAACTCGCTTGCTGGCGGCGGTGAGCATGGGCCGCACGCGGTGCGTCTGGCACCCGATGGGAAATCGCTCTACGTCATCTGCGGGAATCACACGCGGACGCCGGACGGTTTCGTACACAGTCGCTTGCCGAAGAACTGGGCGGAGGATCACCTACTGCCGCGTCAGTGGGACGCCAACGGCCACGCCCGCGGCATCCTGGCCCCAGGCGGGTACGTGGCGAAGACCGATTTCGATGGCAAGAACTGGGAACTCGTTACCAGCGGCTATCGCAACCCATACGATTTCGCCTTCAATGCCGACGGCGAGATGTTCGTCTACGACGCCGACATGGAGTGGGACATGGGGATGCCGTGGTATCGCCCCACGCGCGTCAGTCATGCGACCAGTGGCAGCGAGTTTGGCTGGCGAAGCGGCACTGGCAAGTGGCCCGATTACTATGTGGACTCGCTCCCGGCAATCGTGAATATCGGTCCAGGGTCGCCAGTCGGCGTCGAGTTCGGCTACGGAGCGAAGTTCCCTGCGAGATACCAGAAGGCGCTTTACGTCTGTGACTGGACCTTCGGCACGATGTACGCCATCCACATGGAGGCAAGCGGTGCGACCTACAAGGCGACGAAGGAAGAATTCCTCAGCCGTACTCCGCTTCCACTGACTGATGTGGTAATCAACAAGGCGGACGGCGCGATGTACTTCACGGTAGGCGGTCGCGGTACGCAAAGCGAACTGTTCCGCGTCACCTACGTTGGCAAGGAATCGGCTGCACCGGTGGATACTGCCACGACGACGCCCGATCGCAAGCTGTTGAAGCAAATCGAAGCGTACCATCGCCGTGCCAGTGAGCCTGCGAAGGCAGTGGAGTTTCTCTTGCCGTTACTGGGTCATAAGGACCGTGTCATCCGCTATGCGGCCCGGATCGCACTGGAACATCAACCGCTCAACGACTGGCAGGAGAAGGCTCTCGACCTGACGGACACCGACGCGATCATCGGCTCTGTCGTTGGGTTGGCCCGACAGGGTGATAAGTCGATTCGCTCAACACTGCTCGGACAGTTGCGCGGGCTGACGCGTTCTTTCGACAAGCTCACGGAACGGCAACAACTTGATCTCCTCCGTGCCTACCAGATTGTCTACACACGGATGGGCGATGTGCCGCGGAAGGATACGACGGATGTACTCGTAAAGTACCTCGGACCTCTCTTCCCCCAGAAGTCCGACTTCGTGAACCGAGAGCTGGCACAACTGCTCGTTTATCTCAACGACCCTGCGATTGTGACGAAGGTGTGTACCGAACTGCAGAAACCCTCGAAGCCGCTGTCTCCTGCCGGCATGGAGGATCTTCTGCTCCGCAACCGCGGCTATGGCGGCACCATCGCCAACTTGTTGAAGAACTCTGCCGATCAACAGAAACTGTCGTATCTGTTCATCCTCCGAAACGCGCGAGGCGGGTGGAACCTGGACCGCTGGAAGACGTATTACGGCTTCCTCGCCGAGGCTCGATCGAAGTCAGGTGGCGCAAGTTTTCAGGGCTTCCTCAACAACATCGAGAAGGAAGCATTCGCAAACGCCACGGACGCCGACCGGCTGGCGATTGAAGCCGCAAAACTTCGCCCGGCGTTTAAGGTGAAGGAATTGCCAAAGCCGATCGGCCCTGGTCGCGCCTGGACGACGGCCGACCTCACGGCACTGGAAGGGAAACTCAAACGGCGGAACTTCAAGGCCGGGCAGCGAGCCTACGCCGCAGCACGTTGCGTTGTGTGTCACCGTTTCGGCGGCGATGGCGGCGCGACCGGACCGGACCTCTCGCAGGTCGCCGGCCGTTTCAGCCTCAAGGACCTCGGCGAGTCCATCGTCGAGCCGAGTAAGGTCATCTCCGATCAGTACAAGGCGTCAGTAATTCGCACTGCGGACCAGAAGACCGTGACTGGCAAGATCGTCAGTGAAGTCAATGGAACGTACACCGTCGTCACTGATCCGGAAGATTCCACGAAAGTGCTGGAGTTGAAGAAAGAGGATGTGGAAGGTATTCGGCCGTCGAACATCTCACTCATGCCGGAAAAGCTCCTGAACGACCTTAACGAAAACGAGGTCCTCGACCTGCTCGCGTATTTGCTCAGTCGTGGCGATCCTGGTCACCCGATGTTCAAGTAGTCGTCGTCTGAGGTGGCGAACGGGGTCGCATCGTGCTGCCCCGTTCGTGCTCAGTGAGTCGTTGCCGGCGCGGATCCCTTCTTCGCCCCCCAGAAACGTCGATCTATGTGATTCCTCGCGGTCGCAACTCGCGGGGCGCACGGCGGGCGTGCGCCATTCTTGCTATAATCCGTCTGACTGGTCGTGCCAAAACGTTCGTAAGGATCGACATGCTGAACACTGCCGTTCGCGACGCCGTGATGCGAGTCCTGCCGCGAGTCAAGATGCCTGCTCAGTACACCGGCGGCGAACTCCATTCCGTTCCGAAAGATCACCGGCAGGTGCAAGGGAAACTCTGTCTTTGTTTCCCGGACGCCTACACGCTCGGCATGAGCCACCATGGTTTGCAGGTGCTCTACACGATCATGAACAGCGATCCGCGCTGGGCATGCGAACGCGCATTCGCTCCGTGGCTCGACTTCGAGCGCGAATTGCGCACCAACGGCTTGCCGCTCTATGGTTTGGAGACCTTTACACCGCTCTCGGACTTCGACATCGTCGGCTTCAGCCTCCAGTATGAGGTCTGCTACACGAATCTGCTGACGATGATCGACCTCGGCGGCATCCCGCACTTCGCGAAGGACCGGAAGGTCACGGACCCCCTCATCGTCGCGGGCGGCCCTGGCGCGCAGAACCCGGAATTGCTCGCTCCGTTCGTCGATCTCTTCGTTATTGGTGATGGCGAGGAGAGCCTGCCATGGGTGATGGAGAAGTGGACGAGCCTCAAGGAACGCGTGCTGCGCGACGGCGACGTGTCGCATTCGCGGCGAATGGACATGCTCGCGGAACTGGTTGGGAGCACAGCCTGGGCTTACGCTCCGGCATTCTACACGTTCGACTACTACCCGGACGGAACCATTGCCGCAGTCAATCGGACACGATCCGATGTGCCGCAACAGATTGAAAGCTGCACCATCACGCAAGACCTCGATGCGATCCCGTTGCCGAGTCGACCTGTCGTATCGTTCGTGCAGACACCACACGACCGCATCGCCATCGAAATCATGCGTGGCTGCCCGTGGCAATGCCGGTTCTGCCAGTCGACGGTGATCAAACGCCCGCTTCGTGTGCGCTCGGTGGAAACGATAGTTCAAGCGGCGCTTGAAAGCTATCGCAATACTGGGATGAATGAGATCAGTTTGCTGTCGCTTTCCAGTAGCGATTATCCGCACTTCGAGGAGCTTGTGCGTCGGATGCACGAGACGTTCGCACCACTGGGGGTGAACGTTTCTCTGCCGAGTCTGCGAGTCAATCACCAACTCCGCAGCGTGCCGCAACTCATGCGCGGCTGGCGCAAGGCCGGACTGACGCTTGCGCCTGAGGTTGCACGAGACGACATGCGTGAGCAGATTCGCAAGAAGATCAAGAACGAAGACTTGATTGAAGGGTGCCGCGAAGCGTTCAAGAATGGTATGAGCCACGTCAAGCTCTACTTCCTTTGCGGATTGCCGGGCGAACGCACGGCAGATCTCGATGGAATTGTGGACCTCGCCGAGGAGATTAGCGCGGTGGGGAAGGAGACAACCGGCCGCTACAAGGAAGTGACTGCAAGTGTGTCGAACTTCGTCCCCAAGCCGCATACGCCTTATCAGTGGAACGGAATGCAGACACGCGAATACTTCCGCTGGGCCGGTGATTACCTGCACCGTCGCAAGCGAAACAAGTTCGTAAGAATCAAACAGCATGACGTGGAAACGAGTTTGCTTGAAGGTATCCTGACACGGGGCGACCGTCGCGCTTCATCAGGGCTGTATGAGGCGTGGCGCCGCGGCGCCCGCTTCGACGGATGGCGCGAGTGTTTCAAGCCGCAACTCTGGTGGGATGCATTCAAGGATCTCGGCATCGACGTGGATTTCTACCGCACACGTCAGCGCCCGATCACTGAGAAACTGCCCTGGGATCACGTCAATGTGAAGAAGGGACGTGCGTACCTCGAGAAGGAGCAGGAACGGAGTGTAATTCAGCTTCGCGTCATGGCGGAAACCGTCACAGGCAGCGAGAGCGAGTCGAATGCGAGGGGTTGCGGTGGGTAGGTATGTCTCGGCGGGAAACTACCCCAACGGTCAAGTCGTACAATCGCCTGTATTCCTGAGCTTCTTATTCGTGCTCGATACCGATCATTGTCAAGTATCGTTTTGCCGAACGGTCGATGATCGCTTTCGCATCGTTCGCCACCACCTGTCCCGGGAACGCGCCGTAGATGCGATCAAATGCGAGAGGTCGGAGTCGATCCACAATCCTTCGGATTGCGGTCGGGCCGAGTGGAATCAGGTTCGGATAGCTGTACATGAAGCTCACCCATCTCCGGTCGGCACACACAAACGGCTGATCACCTGAAAGAAGAACGCCGTTTCCGCCAGCTCCGGCTGGCCAGTGAAGTACCTGAAAGCCATTGAAGTGGCCGCCGGTATTCACAAGCATCAGCCCGCCGAAGAGTGCCCTGGTGTCACCCTCCCAGAACTGGATTGCGGTGTGCGGTCGCATCACCCATTGCGAGTCGCGCCGGTGCAGGTAGATCGGCACGCCTCCGAAGGCGAGGCTCCATTCCACCATTGTCGTGTAGTAATGTGGGTGCGAGATCGCGATTCCGGCAAGGCCGCCCAGCTCCTTCACCGTCACGACGGTCGCATTATCGAGCAGCGGCACGCAGTCCCAGAGTAAGTTCCCTTCGGTGGTGTGAACGAGGAACGCTTGCTGGCCGATCCCGGTCTTCGGTTGAGTGTGGATCGAGTCGAGATCGGCTTCTACCTCCGCGATCGTGTTACTACACGACCGCTGTAGTTCTTCGAGTGTGGTCCATCTCTGCCCCGAATGACCGACGTACTGTCGCTGGTCGAGGCAGATGGGGCATGCCTCTGGGGAGCGTTCCGTATCAGCGAATTGTGTTCCGCAGGTTGTGCAGAGGTAGTGCGGCATGGCTGTTCTGGAAAGAAGTTGCTATAGACTCGCGGTGCCGCATGGCGGATGCTGCGCGAGATCGCACGGCGAGCGGGCAGCATACCATTGTAGCCTGACTTCCGATTCGCCGTGAGCAGGAGGGAGATGGATGGCGACGGAGGCGGCACCCGTATCGCGGTTGCGGGCGATGGGGCGAGCGCTCGCCGACCGCAACTACCGCCTGTTCTTCGCCGGGCAGGGCATATCGCTGATCGGCACCTGGATGACACGGTTAGCGACTGGCTGGCTCGTCTTCCGACTGGCCGGTGAAGACGCGGAGTGGCTTCTGGGCGTGGTGAGCTTCGCGAGTCTGGCCCCGGCGTTCTTCCTCGGTCCGCTGGGTGGCGTCCTCGTGGATCGGTGGAATCGCCACACGGTCCTTGTCGTCACGCAGGTGCTTTCGCTGTTCCAATCGGTGGCGCTGGCGTGGGTCGCGTTCGCAGCAGTGCCGGGCATGGGGACGATATGGTCCATCGTCGGCCTCAGTGTGTTTCAGGGCCTGGTGAACGCCTTCGACATGCCTGCACGACAGGCGCTACTGGTCGAAATGGTGACGAAACGGGAATCGCTATCGAATGCAATCGCCTTGAACTCGTCGCTGGTCAACGGCTCGCGTCTGGTCGGTCCAGCCATTGCCGGGGGAGTGATCGCGTTCGCGGGCGAGGCATGGTGTTTCGTCATCGACGCAGCGAGCTACCTCGCGGTGGTTGTCGCTCTCTTGATGATGCGGTTACCGAAGCGTGAGCGAATGCATACGGCCGCATCGATTGGCCAGCACTTCGTCGAAGGTGTCCGATACACGTTCGGGTTTGCCCCGATCCGCACGTTGCTCCTGATGCTGGCACTCGTGAGCTTTGCGGCAATGCCATACAGCGTGCTGCTGCCGGTGTTCGCGGCCGACATCCTTCACGGCGGGCCGAACACGTTGGGATTGCTCTCCGCGGCGTCCGGTCTCGGGGCGTTCACCGGCGCGCTCTACCTTGCGTCGCGGTCGTCGGTGCTGGGATTGGGGCGTGTCATCGTTGTTGCGACACTCGTACTGGGCATCGGGTTGATTGGCTTCTCATGCTCAGAACTAACCTGGCTTTCGGCGGTTCTTCTGGTCCTCGCAGGTGCCGGGATGATGGTGCAGATGGCCGGGTCGAACACATTGATTCAGACAATGGTGGATGAAGACAAACGCGGTCGCGTGATGGGTTTCTTCGGGATGGCGTTTCAGGGTGCGGCACCGTTCGGCAGTTTGCTGGCAGGATGGCTCGCGGTGCGGATCGGTGTTCAGGCTGTGGTTCTTGGTTCCGGTACGGTCGTACTACTGGGCGCACTGGTATTCGCAACGCAACTACCGCGACTTCGCCGCGCCGCGCGTCCGGTCTACGCGCGGCTGGGTATCCTTCCCGATGTCGCAGGCGGTGTGAACACCGCGACGGAACTTGCGGCCAAGCCCGGCGGCTGAAGTCAACTCTTGAACGATACGACAGCCTGTTGCGGCGTGGGAGGCAGTGAGTGAAACTCGCTGCGGGCGAAGCCCACGCTAGCGAACAATTTCTCGTACTCTCCAAAAGTATAGGCATCACCGTGAGGCGTGGTGGCAAGCATTGTCAGTGCGAACAAGGCAGTGGCCGGTGGAGACACGCGATCCGGTTCAGGAACGAACTCCAGTGTCAGCGCGCGACCACCTGAGGCGAGCGCGGCAAACGCCTTCGCAGCGAGTTGCTCGCATGTTGGCGAGTCGAAGTGGTGCAGGAAGTTCGTCAGAAGGACGATGTCGTAG
>CAYRDG010000037.1:46528-50741 GCA_964422915.1 uncultured Frigoriglobus sp.
GTCGTAGGGGCCACCCCAGTCCGTATCGAATGCGCTGCCCGGCTTCAGTGTGTGCCGATCACTGACACCCAACCGGTGAGCATTCTCACTCGCAACCGCGAGCACTTTCGGCCAGTCGAGCGCGGTGATGTGCGCCTGAGGATATTCCTGTGCGACTGTGATGCCGAATAACCCGTGCCCGGCGGCCACATCCAGCACGCGGAGGGGTTGTTGCCGATCACCGCCGATCAGCTCCGTCAGCATTCGGGCCGGCATCTGCATCATCGCACCCATCGCGCGGGCGAATGCCACCCAGATCGGGTTATCGTGCGAAACGGTTCCCTGACTCGCTGTCCCACCGTGGCGTACAGCTTCGGTCAGATGTGCGAAGCAATCCTTCAGATCCGGCGTGAGCAGGAACTGTGTTACGCTGCCGAGGTATGCGGGTGAGTTCCGACAAAGGAACGTTTCGGAGTCGAGTGTGAGACCGTAGCGTTCACCGCTTTTCGTCAGGAAACCGAGGATTGTGAGGGCGTCTGCCAGAATGCGAACGCCACGCGGCGATGCGTCGCAAGCCGACGCGAGTTCGGCAGCGGTGTGTTTGCCAGTGGCAATGTGTGTGAACAGATCGAGTTCGATCCCGGCACGAAGCGCCTCGGTGCGTTGGAAAGCGTTGAGAGTCTCATAGACAAGCGCGGGGGAGGGGGCTTGTGGAGGCATTCCAGCTCCTGTGCGAGAGGCGTGAAGATCACCGCGCTCCGTTTTACGGCGCGGGTCGCTGCGCGACGAACGACCCTGTCGCGAGTCGCTATACTGACTTCACCGCCTTCCTGCCCCTTCCTTACACTTCGCGTGCCCCATGCGCCCGATGATCGATGCCCACCTCGACCTCGCTCTCAACGCACTCAACTACAATCGCGACCTGTTTCTCTCCGTCGCCGAACTGCGCAAAGTCGAACAGGACTTTACCGACTCGAAGGGGCGCGGGCGCTGCACCCTCACTTTCCCTGAGTTGAAACGCTGTCGCGTGCCGGTGTGCGTGGCCACCGTACTGGCACGCAGCGGGCCTGATGCCGCCTCACGCTGGGGCTTCAAGCGCGCCGATATCGACTACGCAACGCAGCAGATCGCCTACTCGCACTGCTACGGCTCAGTCGGTTATTACCGGTTACTCGAAGCGCAAGGGCACCTGAAGTTCATCACCACGCGCGCCGAGTTGACCGCGCACTGGCGGGCATGGGAAGCGAACCCCGACGGTACGCCGCTGGGCATCATTCTCAGTATGGAGGGCGCGGATCCGATCGTGACACCGGCGCAGGTGTCGCACTGGTTCACTCTTGGGCTGCGCGCCGTCGGCCCCGCGCATTATGGCCGTGGCCAATACGCCTACGGAACAGCCACCGACGGCCCCATGACGGCTGCCGGAGTGGAACTCCTCAAGGAATTCATGAAGGTGGGCATGATCCTCGACGTGACGCACCTGTCTGATCAATCGTTCTGGACGGCGCTGGACGTGTACGACGGGCCGATGCTCGCCAGCCATCACAACCTTCGCGCAGTTGTTCCTGGCGATCGGCAACTCACTGACGAACAGGTGAAGGAATTGATCCGACGCGGCGCCGTGATTGGATCGGCGTTCGATGCCTGGATGATGTACCCGGGTTGGATTCGCGGCAAGACGCAGCCGGAGGTCGTGGGTTTGGAGGCCATTGTCGAACACATGGATCGCATCTGCCAGTTCGCCGGCAACGCAAAGCACGTCGCATTGGGCACCGACCTCGATGGCGGCTACGGCACCGAACAGACACCGCGCGACCTTGACACCATCACCGACGTTCACAAGCTTGAAGCCATTCTCGCTCGCCGGGGTTATAGCCCCGCAGATATCGACGGAATCTTCTTCGGAAACTGGCTCCGCTTCTTTGGCTCGGCCCTCCCGGAAAAGTAGAAGGCCGGCAGATCGCCCGCCGGCCCCGGTTGCGACACATTCAACAGCCCTCTATCCCTTCAGTACCTCGCACGCTTGCTTGTGCGCTGGTGCTGCGAAGCCATAGGCACTCGCCGTGACGCGCGCGAGCGACACCAAGTGACGCCACTTGAAGGCAGCGCGTGCGGCGTTGTATTCATCCGTGGCCGTTGCGTAGTACTTCTCCGCATGAAGCGCGCCGTCCTGACTGATCGCGTAGTCGCGGAGTAACGCGAACACATCGTTTGCTTTCCGATGTTGCTCGGCTCCGATACGGGCTGTTAGTGCTGCGGCACGCGCCTGATCCTTGTCGCGGATCGCGCCGTCGAGTTCCTTCAGAAGCGAGTCGGCTGGCACGCCGCGGACCTTTTCCCGATGCTCTTCGCGCGGGTATGGCTCCCACTTCGTGAAACCCGGACGCTGGGCCCGATCGCGCGCGACCTGATAGCCCGCGAGGATGAGGCTCGTCACTTGCGTGCGGTGGTCGCCGACGTGGGCGAGATTCCGCCAGGCATGAATTGTGTCGCAGCAGTGGAGGCCGACAGAGTCGCCGTGGACGCTCCCTTCCGGCTTACCCGCAGAGGCCCACGCCTTCGGTCGCCCCTCATCGCGGAGTAGTATCTGGTTCGCGCCCAGTGCCAGAGCCTGCCCGATGGCCTCTGCGCTGAAGCCTTCCGCCAGCGCGCCAGCGACTGCATCGGCCGCCTGCGTCGGCGAGGAGTTGAAGACTGTCAGTGCGAACCTCTCCACCCACGCATCATCAGTTGAACGCGAGCCAGGCTTCGACCCAAGCAACTTGTGCTGGTCGAGTAACTTTGGCAACAGTGCCCGAAGCTCCGCGTTGTGCTTCTTCTGGTTCGGGTTCGACTCCGCTTTCACGCAATAGTGGACCGATTGCCGCAGTAACGTGTGCGCGTGCTGCTCGCCGACGAATCGTGAGAGGTCCCACGCCCGGGAGACCAGTACGACGCGGTGAACCTCGGTCGCGTCATCCACCTCGTACATGAGTTGATCGAGAGCGTCCCTTGGGCTGTCGTGGCAGATGGCCGCGAACGTCGCTTCCGCGGCCGATAGATTCGCGTTGCGAACAACCGCACGGAGTTGTTCGCCCGCAGGTCGATCGCTCGCGAGTTTCCCGGCCTCCACAGGCTTGAGCGTCTCCTTCGTGTTCCCAAACTCATGCAACCGGTTCGCGTTGCGATGCAGTACTTTCAACACGGCGAAGGGCTTCTTGGCCGTGGACGGTTCCTGTTCGGCCATCAGGAACGCGGGGGCCAGTGCCATGAGTGTGTGAAAGCCAACGTAGTCCTCGCCACCGAAGGCGCGGGCATTGGTCAACGCGGCAGCAGCGGTGAGTTGCTTGAGTGTGGTGCCGCCCTTGAGTTTCTCCGCGGCTTTGGGGATGAGTTTGTCAGGTGGTGTTTCCTGAAGAAAGTTCACGAGTGGATCGAGATTGCCGAAGGTGAGCCGCTCGGCCCCGTTGGCAGCCCAAGCGGTACTGAAACCGAGGTCTGTGGCCAGCGACGTACCAAGGCCGGCGGCGATCATCCCGCGGCCCATGTCTGTAAAAAGCTCACGGCGAGTACGAGCGAGCATACGAGCCTCCCGGGGGTGGTGGGCGCGGCAGAGCGTGGCCGCGTCCGGGAGCGGAACTGGATTCCAACACAGCCTGACGATACCGCGCCTGTCGCCGAACGAGAAGCACAATGTTGGTGAAGTTCCGACGCTTCGCGCCCGACACCAGTCCGTACATGTTCTCTGAGTAGAGGGAAACGACCCTCCCCAGGCGAAACACTCTGCGTATCGGGGTGAGCGTCTTTAACTTGGGTGGGTTTTCTCATGCGGCCAGGTTGTGGGCTTGACGGGTGTAGCCAAGTTCTCTGGTGGTGCCGGCGTGAATTGGGTAATTTGGGTAATCCCTGACCCGAACACGGATGTTCGATGAGCACAACTGTTACGATCGAGATCCCCGCCGGCAGCGAAGCCCTCGTTTGGCAACTACTGGCTCTGCACGAGGAACTCCAGGCCCTGGCGTTGTCCGCTCCCGACGGCACGGTTCTGGACGCCTGCGAGGCGGCCGTCGTACCCAAGGGACGCGAGTTGACCAAGAACCTGTTGGCCGACGCGATCGCTCGACGGATCGAGGCGGCCGAAAAAAAGGGGCCCCGATCCGCACCTGCGACTGCGGGCGAGCCAAGGAGAACCGCGGGGCGTGTTACGGTTCAGTCGGAAATGGAAAGTCCCGGTGGGGGCGTATTGTAATCCCCA
>CAYRDG010000038.1:0-48314 GCA_964422915.1 uncultured Frigoriglobus sp.
ACCCCACAACCTGGCCGCATGAGAAAACCCACCCAAGTTAAAGACGCTCACCCAGCACTCGGCCTGCGTCTCTCGCAGATAGCGCAGCAGGAGAACTCTGTTTGAAGAGACACTCACGTTCAGGGGAATCACGGAGCGATCGGTTTCCGACCCTGCTCCAACCCGAATCATAATCACCAGCACCCCATCTTAACTCATTCCCTCAGCCAGAGTTCCGACAGTCTCAACGACTGTACAACTTCCGTTCTTGGCATTCTCTCGCGATCAAGGTAAAACTGAAGAGAGGCCACCCGGACGGCCGTCGCCCTCCACCCAACTCGTCGTCGGGATGCTCGAAGTCCGGTTCTTGTTGAGGACCAACCCCCATGGCGCGACGTGGCGCCGATTCTGACAGTACCACAAACTCGAAGACACCCTCCTGTGGAGGGCTACGCCGCTCAGACCGATTCCTGATCGGTCTCAATGACTATGACCGCGTCGTCTTCGTCTCGCATGTCCAGCCAGACCCGGACAGTCTCGGTAGCATGCTGGGTCTTGCTCACCTCGTCGAAACTCGCATCGAGAAGCCCACGCTCATCACCCGCGATGGGCTGATTAGCCGCGCCGAGAATCGCGCACTTGTGGATGTGCTGCACCTCGATCTCGTACCCATCGAAGATGTCACATGGGGTGAACGGGATGCGGTGGTGATGGTCGACAGCCAGCCTCGTACCGGTCGCCACACGTTCCCTGAGGGGGTGCCGCTCTACGCGGTCATCGACCACCACGACACGCCTGGCGACCTGGAAGGCGTTGCTTTTACCGACATCCGCTCCACGCACGGCGCGACCTGCACACTCGTGACCAAATACTTGATGGAACAACAGGCACTCATCCCGGAAAAGGTGGCAACAGCGCTGCTCTATGGAATCGAAACGGAGATGACCGGCTTCCCACGCGAGGCCAGCCCGGCCGATGACGCGGCCCTCATCGAACTCTACCCGCTCGCCGACAAGGACCTCATCGCTCAGATTCGCAACGCTCGTCTGCCGCACAGTTACTTCGAGTGCATGCTGCACGCGATGCAGAGTACGTTCATCTATGACCGCCTACTGATGAGTTGGGTGGACCCACTGCCCCAACCCGAACAGGCGGCCGAGATTGTGGATTTCATGATTCGTTTCGAGAAAGTCGATTACGCAGTCTGTGGCGGCGTCTATGAGGATACGCTCGTTCTTTCCGTCCGCGCCGCAATCGAGAACGCACGCGCTGGGGAGATACTCCGGCAGGTGGTCGGTAAAATGGGCCGCGCCGGTGGTCACGACCGGCGCGCCGGCGGTTCGATCCCGCTCGTTAGCACGGCTCCCAGTGCAATCGAGGACCTTCAGGGAGAACTTCGCCGGCGTTTCCTCAAAGCATTGAAACTCGATGACGTTCGGGGACAGCGCCTCGTACCATTGCGGGAAATGCTAGAGAATCTGCAGTCGTGATGAGTTCTATTTAACGTGTGCGCAATAGTGTGTGCGTTGGTTTATCAGGACAAGTGCTTCGATCACGGCACGGCAGGGAATACCTGTCCGACGCGCTGCCAGCATCTGTAGCTCGGATCGCAATCTATGCCTGAACAACCTACACCCAATCCCTCTCAAGAAACCTCTCCCGCGACTCCTCATCCCACGGCGGGTGCCCCACCGTCATCCACTAGTATTCACGTTAGTGGGTGCATGTCATTCGTGGGGTTAGCTGTTTTCTACACAGTATTGGGCGCGATCGTCATCTACGCTCTGTGTGCGTTTGGGGTCATTCGCGATCCATTCAAGACAGACAGCGTCGTGCTCGATGAACGCTTCTACCTCGGCGATAAGAACGCCAGTGACAAGATCGCAGTTGTCCGGATCAGTGGTGTCATATCCGAATCCAGTATCACCTTCCCGATCTATCAACTCCAGACCGCTGCCGCGGACAAGCATGTTAAGGCCATTGTCCTGCGCATCGACAGCCCTGGTGGGACAGTCAGTGCCAGCGATGAACTTTATAAGTGCATCGTGAACGTACGCGATAACGATGGACGACTCTTCCCCGGAACCGCCGCGAAGCCCGTCTCCGTGTCGATGGGAGCGCTGGCCGCTTCCGGCGGCTACTACATCGCCATGGCCGGCAACCCAATCGTAGCCGAGCCAACTACTATCACTGGATCGATAGGTGTTTTCGTAGCGTTACCGAACATCGCGGAGTTCACCGCGAAGCACGGCGTTCGGCTCGAGCTCATCAAAGACGGCAGGCTAAAAGCCAGTGGTTCCTTCTTCCACAAACTCTCGCCGGAAGAGCGCCAGACGTGGCAAGACACGGTAGATAGCGCTTATGACACGTTCATCGGAGTGATCGCGAAGGGGCGGCCCAATCTGACGCCAGACGCGCTGCGAACACAGATCGTGATCGACAAGATGGTTGCCCGGCACGACGAGAAAGGAAACTCGATCGACCTTCCCGGGCAACCCGGGATAGTGAACTACACGCGCGTTCGGGCCGACGGCGGAACCTTCACACCAAAGCAGGCACACCAGTTTGGTCTTATCGACGGAATCGACGACCTTCCTGGCGCAATTCGCAGTGCAGCCCAGCGCAACGGCCTTACGCACTATAAAGCTGTGATCTACGATCGCCCGACCACGCTCCTCGAGAACCTCACCGGGTTGCAGATCAAGCAGCAGACGACACTTCTGGATGCGTCAAACCTTTCCACACGACTCACACCCCGACTCTGGTATCTCGCTCCATCCGCAGATGCGGGTATCCTCGCTCCTGTGCCGTAAGTTGGCCACCTTGAACAACTTTTGGTCACTTCTCCTCTTGTGCATGGCGTTTGCACTCTTGGACAGTTGGGAGAGGCGAAACGCACTTTCTGCCCTGGATACCACGGAAATTGCGCACTAACTTCACGAAATGACTTGGGGTCGCAAACAAAACCTTTCCTGATCCGTCTGAAATCCTGAAACTCTTTGCGTTTACCGACGATCTTACTCAGGAAGGAACGAACGGCGGTGGTTTCTGGCACGGCTCGTGCAGTTGCTTTTCGCTCCAGTTCGCCCCACTCATGCCGAATTCGGGAAAGATTCACGGTCCGTCGCCTATACTATGTGACGGACCAGGAAATAGAACCGCTGAAGGGCTGATTCTCAACCCGGAGGTTCATTCCTCAGTACGACTGGAGCGAAACTTAGCAAGCTCCTACGGTTACGTCTTCTTGCCGACTACGGTTGTTGAGCAACCAGGAGGATTTACGATGGCACGCCAAGACGCACTCCTGCGACTTCACAAGAACTTGCTCGCCCGCCGTAGCGAACTTCGCAAACGGCTTGGCCTGGAGTTAGAGGAACTGGCACACGTCAAGCACTCCTCCGCTTCTGGCGACGCGGCAGATGCGGCGTTCGATGCCAGCGGCGAAGAGATTTCCTCGACGCTTGCCGAACTGGAATCGCGCGAGTTGGCGCAGATCGAGCGGGCACTCCGCCGCCTGAAGGCCGGGACTTACGGCAAGTGTGAGATCTGTTCCGTCCGGATTCCGGTTGCCCGGCTTAACGCCTTGCCTTTCAGTACATTGTGCGTGAGTTGCCAACGCGACACGGAAGCGGATGGTGGCTGGAACGCTGCCCTGGCCGAACGGGACTGGGCGAGCATTGGCGAATCCAGTTCGATGGACGAACGCGAGTTGAACATCTCGGACCTCGAACGGTCGAGTTGAACGTTCAATGTCGGTCACGCAGGTTGAATCAAGCCCGCGGCCTGAAGAGGCTGCGGGCTTTTTTCGTGTCGCATGGACGACACGACGCAGACCCTGTCGCATTTAGCGGTCCGGCAACCGATTCTGACACCGCCGTCGAGTAAAGTGGGAATGGTTGCGCGGGCGGCCCCCAATAAGAGTTCGCGCACTGGTCCGTTTTCACTCAAGGCAACCCTCATGCGCAAGCAACTGGTGTATGTCAGCGTTTGCGGGGCTTGTGCGTTCCTGGGCGGAGTCGCGGCGGAATGGCTCGCCCCACGAGTCAGCACCGTCGACGCGCGACCCGGACTGCCGCTCCCTGCCCTTCCGGTTCATCAAAGCTCCGACAAACCGCTCATTCTGACTGACAGATTCCAGACCGTCGCCACCCAACTGACGCCATCCGTCGTTGCCGTGGATGCTGTGAAACCGCCCGAACCCGGATCGACCAAGCGTGAACCGCTCGAAGAATCTGGCTCTGGTGTGATGGTGAAGTTCCCAGGGGTGTCTGGGGTGGTGGTCGTGACGAACTATCACGTTGTTGGGGCGGCAGCACCATCAAAGGTATTCGTGACACTCTCGGATACACGCATCGTTCAACCAGTGAAAACATGGACGGATCCTGAGTCGGACATCGCGCTGCTGAACCTTGCGGATGACACGTTGCCGGTGGCCGAGTTAGCCGACAGCGATCGTGTCCATCGTGGCCAGTGGGTGCTGGCGTTTGGCAGCCCCTTCGGCCTGAACAAGACCGTGACTCACGGCATCATCTCGGCAAAAAATCGCGGGCAAATCTCGCTAGGTTCCACGATCCGAATCAAAGAGTTTCTGCAAACCGATGCCGCCATCAACCCTGGTTCCAGCGGTGGCCCGCTTGTGGATCTCAACGGGAAAGTCGTGGGGATCAACACCGCGATAGCTTCCAAGAGCGGGAGTTCCAGCGGTGTGTCATTCAGCATTCCGGCGAACATGGTGAAACGCATAGCGGCTCAGTTGACCGAAAAGGGTTACGTTCCGCGTGGCTATCTCGGAGTGCAACTCGCAAGCGCACTGGAACCCTCGGAGGCGCTTCGGTTGGGCCTCAACCGGGTCAGCGGAGCGTTGGTGGAGATCGTTCACCCAAACACGCCTGCTTCTGCCGCTGGGCTGCAAGCCGGGGATGTGTTACTGCGGATCGAGGACGTGGTGGTGCGTGACGAGAACCACTTCATCAACACGGTATGCGCACTGCCACCAGGCCAGAAAGTGCGGCTGACGGTGTGGCGTGACCGCAGGTCGGTCACGGCAGACGTGGTGATTGGCCAGTACGCGAAATCGCGTGTGCTCAAGCCCTGAGCCAGATGGCGACGACTCGGGCCGCCATTCGTGGCGGCCCGAATGTTTGCGCACTTTGCGGAGAATACTGGCTTAGTCCTCGTCTTTCCGGTTGTTTCGGAGGAAGAAGTAAACACCGATGAGGACGACCAGGGCGACGACGCAGCCGCCCATGAAGTACGTGTTGTTCATCACGGACATCAGCTTGTCCCACATACTGCCCTGCCCTTCCGATTAAGTGTGACGGGTATCGGCGGCTCGCCCTCGGCCGCGATAAACGGGCGATACCACCACCATGTCGAGAAAATCACAAGTGTTCTACCCGCCCTTGTGCAGGGTTGCAAGCACTCAACCAGGAAATCTTGGTCTGTCAGGCCGAAACCATCCTTGCCGTCTCTGCCCCCCCCTGCAATGATAAGCACTTGTCTGCCACTCGGTTGTGGCAGTGTTAGAATTTTCGACATCGAGATAACGCCCCGAGCGAGGGGCAGGCGAAGATGAACGCAACCGGCCTGGACCGCGTACGATCGGGCACCCTCCTCTACACCGACGAAGTCGGCCACGACGCATGCGGCATCGGCGGCATCGCAGCAAAAGATGGCAAACCCTCGGCCGAGGTGCTACGGAAAGCGATCACCGCACTCCGGGCGATGGAACACCGAGGCGGCGTCTGTGGTGATGCTGGTGATGGAGCCGGTTTGCTCGCGGCGCTGCCCCAGGCTTTCTTCAAGGAAGAAGCGAAACGCCTGCATCTCGATGGCGCACGCGACCTGCGCCCTGAAGACACGCTCGGTGTCGGCGTACTCTTCAGTCTGGAGGCGGAGCAATCTCGCGCCGATCAGGTCCGTGCGGTTCTCCGTGATGTTCTGACAGGTGGCCCGATCAAGCTCCTCGGATTCCGCCCCATACCAACGCATGAAGACGTGCTCCCTGCGAAGGCCCGACAGACTCGCCCTTCGTCTCTCGAACACGCGATTTTCCAGGTGGAAGGCGATGTTGCTGAAGCCGAACGGTGGCTGTTTCGCCGCCGGCTCGAGCTGCGCCAGCGACTCCTGGACGCCGGCCTCAACGCCTATGTTCCATCGCTCTCCGCGAGGCTCGTTGGCTACAAGGGGTTGATGACCAGCCCGCAACTTGGCGACTACTACGCTGACCTCACCAACCCGGCTTTCGAGACTGGGATCGCCACGTTCCACCGTCGCTATAGCACCAACACATTCCCCAACTGGACGCTCGCGCAGCCCTTCCGGCTCACCTGTCATAATGGCGAGATCAACACCGTTCGTACGAACCGCAACGCGGTGTCGGCGTTCTCGCGCGGTCTGCAGCCACCGCTGCCCGGCGGCGACTTGCTGACGCCGAAGATGAGTGATTCGGCCAGTCTCGACGAATGGATCGAGTATCTCATGCGCGAACAGGGCTGGAGCCTGATGCGCGCGATGCGTCTTTCGGTTCCACCCGTCTGGGACACGGAAGCGGACGTGTGGGGGCAAGATGTCTTTGACCTCTTCACCTACTATCGCCGCGCGTTTGGCAGCCTCGCTGCATGGGATGGCCCCGCGGGGATAATCGGGACTGACGGTCGGATGCTCGTCGGCCTCGTGGACCGCATGGGTCTGCGACCCGTGCGGTGGTGTTCCGACAAGCGCGGCTGGCTCTACATCGGAAGTGAGTCCGGTGTATTCGGCCTCGACACCACCACGATTGTCGCCAGCGGTCAACTTCAGCCCGGTCAGATGATCGCGCTGGATACTGCCAACGGGGAGCGGCTCGACAGCTATCAGATCGTTGCGCGTGTGCTGGAGGAATCGAAGCAGGACCTCGGCGATGTTCGTGAGTTGAATCGCCGGCAGATCGTCATCCCGGAAGGATTCGACTACACCCGGCAGACGGATGACACGGTTGGTGCGATGCTCGCTGAACGGAGCTGGTCGCTCGATCACCTGCTACAAGCAGCCGGCTGGGATTTCGATCGCGCTGTGTTTGTCCGCGACATGGCCAAGCTACGCAAGGAACCGCTCTCGAGCATGGGTCACGACCGTGTCCTCACGGTCTTCTCCGCGCACCACCCCACTCTTTTCAAGTATCTCCAGCAGACCTTCGCGGAGGTGACCAACCCGCCGATCGACCCGTATCGCGAAGGCGGCGCGATGTCGCTGTCCACCTACCTGGGCCGCGGCAAGGTGCAGTCGCGACCGACCAACGCCGGGGATGTCGAGGACCTGCCCATCCGACAGATGGAGCTTCCCTCACCAGTCATTTCTGACGCGATTGTCGAGGAAATCCGTCAGATCGAAGTACTCGGATTCAAACTCCTTGATGCCACGTTCCCTCTCTCGGGTGGGGCTGAGGCGATGCGAGCCAGCCTCATCGGGCTACAGAGTGCCGCGGAGAAGGCGGTTCACGATGGCTACCACGTTCTGTGCATTTCCGACAAGGAAGCATGCAAGCGCGGCCTGTTCCCCATTCCCTCACTCCTGGCGCTCGGCGCGGTGCATCAGTACCTCTGCAGGCAGGGATTGCGCGATAAGTGCAGCCTGATCGTACAGGCTGCTGATATCCAGGAGGGACACGATGTCTGTTGCCTCGTCGCGTTCGGTGCCGATGCCGTCCACCCTTACCTCATGTTGCGGCTGGTGAAGGATGGGCTGACCTTCAAGGATCCAGACACGAAGAACGAATATCGACTGGAGCCGCGCGAGGCGCTGGAGAACCTCTTCGCGGCACTGGAAGACACGATCAAGAAGGTGATTTCCAAGATGGGAATCACCACCATCGAAGGGTATCGCGGCGCGCAACTCTTCGAGGCGGTTGGCTTCGGTCCAGACTTGATGCAGTTCCTCGGTGAGTTCCCCAGTCGCGTGGGCGGTGTCGGGTTCACCGAACTGGTCGAAGATGCTCAGTGGCGCGTTCAACAAGCTGAGAAGATGACCGTACTCGGTCGCAACCGCGACTACCATGCCTTCAATGCGAAGGTGCGGATGGCATTGCGCGATGCTGTGAAGGAAGCTCACCCCGAGCCGGAACAAGGTGGCGGCGAAATGGCCTACACGGCTCCGCCGGCGGAGAAGGACCCTGATGCGACACTAAAAGTCGGCGAGAAGTTCGTGAAGTTCACTGACATGGTGAATGCTCGCACGCCAACCGTTCTGCGTGACCTCTTCACCATCCAGACCGTAGCAACACCTGTGCCGCTGGAGGAAATCGAACCAGCGATCGACATCATCCGGCACACGTTTCGCGGTGCGGCGATGAGTCACGGCGCGCTCACAGGCGCGTCTCACATGACGATTGCCGCAGCGGTCAACGAACTCGGCACGCTGTCGAACTCTGGCGAAGGTGGTGAGGCACGCTGGCGCAACGACATGCCTCCGCGCGCCTGGGGTCCGTTCTGGGAGAATGTTCGGGCGCAGCGGAAAGCGCACCCCGAGATCTACACTCTCGGTGGCGATATTCACCAGAGTCGATTCCGCAGCCGCATCCGACAGGTGGCCAGCGGACGCTTTGGCGTGGACGCAGAATATCTTGTTAACGCCGATGAACTCTCCATCAAGATGGCCCAGGGCGCGAAGCCGGGTGAGGGTGGGCAGTTGATGGGCAAGAAGGTGACGAGCGAGATCGCGGAGATTCGCTTCGCCAAGCCTGGCACCGACCTGATCAGCCCACCGCCGCACCACGACATCTACTCCATCGAGGACCTGGCCCAGCTCATCTACGACTTGAAGGCCGCCAAACCAGGCGTGCTGGTGTCCGTGAAACTGGTTGCGGTCGAGAATGTCGGCACCATCGCAGTTGGGGTGGCGAAGGCGGGCGCGGACATTATCGAGATGGACGGTATCGACGGCGGCACTGGCGCCGCAATGGTGTCATCGAAGGAACACGCTGGCCTGCCCAGTGAGATGGGGCTGGCCGAGGCGCATCAGGCACTGGTGGTTAATGGCCTGCGAACGTGTGTCAAGCTCCGTGTCGCTGGCGGCATCAAGAATGGTCAGGATGTGGTCAAGTACGCTCTGTTTGGAGCGGACGAGTTCACGTTCGGCCAGGCATTGATGGTGTCTGTTGGTTGCATCGTGTGCAAGAGTTGCCACATCCCGAACTGTCCAACGGGCATCACTGGCAGTCCCGAAATCTTCAAGGGCCACCCGGAGCATACGAAGGCATACCTTCACGCGGTCGCCGGCGAGGTTCGCACGCTGCTGTCGCGGATGGGATTCCGCCAACTCCATCAGATCACGGGTCGATCTGACCTCCTCGTACGCCGTACAGACCTCGGTAAGGTGAATGCACGCGCGGCGCTTGTGGATGTCTCGCGCTTCATCCAGCCAGACATGGCGCTGTCGCGACTGGCGGAGACTCACCCACAGGTCAGTCTGAACCGTGGAACCTGCGATATCACAGCATCCGGTTCCACGCAACTCCCGCTCAATGACCGCATCCTGGCGGCGGCCTACGACGCCATCGACACGGCGCAGAACGCCGACCTCGTCTTCCGGGTGCGCAACTCGGATCGCTCGGTGGGCGCAACTGCAGCGGGGCAGATCGCCAAGCTCTACGGCAGAGAGGGTGTGCCGCAGAATCGCAAGATCCGTGTGCGGCTGGAAGGCGAAGCGGGACAGAGCCTCGGTGCGTGGTGCATCAACGGCCTCGACCTCGAGCTGCGCGGCTTCGCGCAGGATGGTGTGGCGAAGGGCATATCAGGCGGCACGGTGGTTGTCACGCTCGATTATGCAGCCAGTAGCTACGGCGGTGAGATTCAGAGCGTTGCCGGGAACAACGTGGGCTACGGTGCAACCGGCGGCACGATCTTCATCGGAGGCCGGGCCGGACACAGACTGGGTATCCGTAACTCAGGCGCGACCATTGTCGCCGAGGCCGCGGGCAAGTATGCGTGCGAATATATGACGCGCGGCCGCGTGCTGATCCTCGGGCCCGTGGAGAACGAGATTGGCTCCGGCATGACCGGCGGTGAATTGATCATCTTCGACCCGGAGACGGAGGTGCCGGCCAAACTGCACGGCAAGAGCGTGACCGTGATTGATTGCTCGCATGTCGACTTCGAGTGGATGCACCCACTGATTCACCAGTACTTCGCGCGAACCGGTAGCCGTCAAGCAGAGTACATCCTGAAGAACTGGTCGGATGTGAGGCGTCACCGGCGGTTGCGGAAAGTCTTGCCGCTTGCCGTGGCGCGGGCGATGGAAGACCTCAAGACCGCGGGAACGAACGCCGGCTGAGCACGCGATCGGATCAAACGACCCGAATGGTTGCACCACGCTTTGACTGGGTGCCGCCTTTCGGGTCGTTTGCGTCGCGGTGAGTCTTGTTATCCTCGACGCAGCGGCGGCTTGACCTTCTCGTGAATGAGTTTGACGCACTGTTCCAGGAAATCGAAGTATTCGGTGCAGGCGATCTCTTTGACGCGGCATATCAAGCGGCGGCGGCGTTCGATGAGTTCGACACAATGCTCAACGCCAACCTTTTCCAGTGGTCCGCCCTGCCCCTGCATACCAAGCAATTCCTGAACTTCATCTGGGCGAAGTTCGCCCGCGCGGTCCCGGTTCCGGTCAAGCCAGGCGATGAGGTCCGGAAGGGCCGCACGATCATAGAGGAGTTTGATTGCTTCCTCGTCGGCGGGCGGCTTACCATGCATCCGTGGTAGTAACCGATCCAGTGGCAAGTTTCGCAACTCGCTGACCGTCAGGTCCAGTCCCTTAGCGCACTTCTCCACCGTGAGGTTGCGCAATTGTCGTTTCGGACCGCCGTGCAGGATTTGATGCACGGTATGCCGGTTGAGTCGAGCAATGCGGGCGAAGACTTCCTGGTTCCAGCCCTTTTCTTCCACAAGCCTCGCGATTTTGTTCGCGAGTTCCGCACCTACCACCGCAGATTCCCCGTCCATCCGTGATACTCCGGTGTCAAGGTCGACTTCACGCCCATCCTAATGCGTGCGCGTGTGGGTGGAAGGGGGAGGAGTAGGAACGTTGTGAAAAAAGCTGCCCCGCCGGGCCGCTCCGTCGGAATTCACGACCCTTTCGGGTTCGCGAGTTCCAGTCGAGCGACCGGCGGGGCCTCACAGATTCTACGCTGAGCGTCCGAATCAGTACGGGCTGCTGCCAGCGAGTACGGTCGGTGTGGGGACGAGCGGAATGCTCACGCTTTTTTCCTTCGGCTTGTTGCCCTTCGGGTTGGGCATCTCCTTCGGAGGCGTTGTGCCTGTACCTGGCTGTGTCGTGGCCGGCTGAGCACCGCCACAGGGATCACAACACGGTGTGCAGCAGGAATTCCGGTGCTTCTTCGCGTTCCAGCGAGCTTTCAGCGTGTCGAGCAGGTTCGGGCGGGAACAACCTGAGTTGCAGGTATCGCAGCACGAAGGCGCCGGCGCGGGAGCGCAGCCACAGTCGTGCGACTTCCTTCCAAAGCGGTCCTTCAGACGCGTGAACAATCCCGCCTTTGAAGACCCACAACAGCCTGTGGTGGCTGCACCGCAATTGGTGCAGCCGGCACTGCCGCTGACCACAATCGGAGCGGCGGGTGGCGGCGGCGGGGGAGCCGGGTCGGCCCCGGCCAGCGCGGCCGATGTCATGATCAGGAATGCGGCATTCACGACTGCGGTCCTCCACGAGAAGTTGGAACAGCGGTGGGCAGAAATCGACTCCATCTCCGCATCGACGACTTGAGGCGGAATTCGTGAAGTCCTTGACAGAAAACTACGAGAGCTTCCGCTTTATCGATTCGGTAACGAGGGTAGATCGGGTGTCGCGTCATGTGCAGGATGAGGCGATCATGCGGATCAAGCGGTGATCGCGATAATGACAGCGTGGTTGAGGTTGCTTCCGGAGTGGACATCCGTTCTAACTATAATGATGCCGCTCCAGGATTGAGGGGAACCATGTCGCGCGCCGAGAAACTCTGGCATCTGCGCCCCACGAACCCTCAGGCAACCAATCGCCTGGCAGCGGCGGCGCGTGTCTCACCAGTGGTGGCCCAACTTCTACTCAATCGCGAGGTTTCCGACCCGGCCGCAGTGCGTCGGTTCCTGGAGTCGCCCCTTGCTGGGCTTCACCCACCGCTCTCACTCCCTGGCGTTGAGGAAGCCTCTCGCCGCATCGTGGCGGCTGTTGCGGACAAACGGCGAGTCTGCATCTACGGCGACTACGACGTGGATGGTGTGACCGGCACGGCTATTCTCCTCCGTGTACTCGGCAAACTCGGCGCGGACGTGCAATTCCACGTCCCGCTTCGGCTCTCGGAGGGGTACGGGCTGAACTCCGAACGCTTACGAGAACTGGCACTTACGGGCGTGTCGCTCGTGGTCAGCGTCGATTGTGGCATCGCCAGCATTGCCGAGGCGGAGACTTCGCGTGAACTGGGTCTTGAGTTGATCGTCACGGATCACCACGAGATGAAGATGGGGCTGGATGGCCCGATGTTGCCACGCGCCGAGGTGCTCGTTCACCCGCGGCTCTCCTGCCCCGACCCTTATCCGTTCGGGGATCTGTCCGGTGCAGGGGTCGCGTTGAAACTGGCGTGGGCCATCGCTCAGCGGGCGTGCGGCACCGAGCGTGTCTCTGCCGAGTGGCGCGAAATCCTCCTGGACTGTGTCGGGCTGGCTGCACTCGGGCTCGTGGCGGATGTGGTGCCGCTCGGGGATGAGAACCGCATCCTCGTTCGGCATGGGCTTGAACGCATCCGCACGCATCCTTCGATCGGGCTCAAGGCATTGCTCGATGCCAGTGGGGTAAAGCCTGACCAGAAAGTGACGTCCGAGGATGTGGGATTCAAACTCGCACCGCGACTGAACGCGGCCGGCCGTCTGGGTTACGCGGGATTGGCGGTGGAGTTACTCACCACCGGCTCGCGCGTGAAAGCGAACGAGCTGGCGCGGGTTCTGGAGTCACAGAATGGGGAGCGACAGGCGCGCGAGCGGAAATACACCACGCAGGCGAAGGAGATGGTACTGGAGCATCTTGCCAACGATCCCTCTATCGTTGTTGCATCACGCGACTGGCACCCTGGCGTAGTGGGAATCGTGGCGAGCCGGCTTGTCGATCACTTCGGCAAGCCGGCGCTAGTAATTGCGATTCCGTCCAACGAAGAGATCGCTACAGGTTCTGGTCGTAGCATCCCAGGCTTCATGTTGCATGAAGCGCTGGTCGCATGCGATTCCTTACTGGAGAGTCATGGCGGGCACGCGGCTGCCGCGGGATTCAAGGTGCGACTTGATCGCATCGATGCCTTCCGCAAGCGATTCAACGCGCATGTCGCGTCGCGTTTCCCTGGCGGCATGCCGGCCCCACGCCTCGATCTCGACGCCGAGGTGCCGCTATCGGCAATCACGTTCGGGCTAATGAAGGACCTGGATCGACTGGAGCCGTATGGCGCGGGCAATGTGCGACCGAAGTTTCTGGCTGCGGGGCTGAAGGCCGAGGCGGCGCGACTGATTGGATCTGGTGAGGTACAGCGACACATGGACTTCCGGGTCCGTCAGGGAGAGACGGTGTTCCGGTGTGTAGCGTGGGGGATGGCCGACCGACTGGAGGAACTCATGAGCGCCGGCGGCGACTGCTGCATCGCTTTCACACCCAAGATCAACGAATGGAACGGCTCGCGCAAGATCGAGCTTCAGGTGATCGACCTGAAGCCCGGTAGGACCGCTCAACTCGGATGAACCCACGAGCAGTCACGGTGAAAGGGCGCAGTACGAGGATTCACGCCCTCCCGCCTTGGGGTTCGATCACTTCTTCGGTGGGGTCTGGTGTCGCTTCTTGAGGGTCTCCACGTCAGCCCTCATCGTGGCGAGAAACTTCTTGTACTCGTCGCTGTCCACCTTCGCACCGACTGCCCAGGCCCTGACACCCAGTGGCAGCGGCACCCACGATTCCATTCGCACAACCATGATGTTCCAGAGTGCCGCTTCGCGAATCGCGACCTCCGAGTCGCCGAGCAACGGACGTGTGCGCGGTGGAATTGGATCTACCAGCTCATCCAGTCGCTTTGGATCTGGGTGTGTTGGCGAAACATAGGCACGAAGAAGGCGCAGGAGCCAATCGGCATCCTCCTGTTCCAGCCCCTTACTCGTGAGTACCGGGTAGAGCAGCGCGGTATTGCCGCGGTCACGGCCGACCCATGCAACCAGCGCCGTGACGACGGCCTGGCGAGCCAGCCAGGGTAGTTCGGACCGCAATACGTCAATCAACGGGTTGAGAGACGCGGCTCCGGCGGCGGAACTATCGGCCAGTGCCGCGTGGGAATAGATCGCCAGACGGGCGACGAGGTCGGCGTCGCGAGGTGCCACGTCGTCAGGCAATTCTGGCCCTACGAGGTTCTTCACAATAACGTGAACCGCCTCGCGAGTCGTGACCCGGTTCGCCATGTCGCTCAGGAGTCGCGTGAGTTGTTTGTTGAGTTCGCCATCCACGAGCGGATCGGCCTTGAGTAGTAGTCCCCGAGTCTCTGCTGGTATCTCACGCGGCGCGCTGAGCGCATCCGAGAGGGAATCCCAGGTGATCTGCTGATTGGGTGGTATCTTCTCAAACTTCTTGAGTCGCGCCGGGGCCGCGAACCCTGCGGTACCAAACGCGACTGCGAAGCGGGCCTCGCGCTTGGGTGGCGAGCCTCCCTCTCGGGCGTAACGTGTGCCTGGCTCATACCACGAAATGAGTTCAACCAACGCGTGTGCCTCGGCATCCGGCAATGTCACGTCCCACACTTCGGAAGCCAAACGAATACGGATTCGCGCTGCGCCGCGGTTGCTCTTGAGATAAATCCGCCCGGCCTGGAGCGTGATATCGGCATCGAAGCCCGCCGGTGGCGGATGGAGCTTCACACGTGATTCGAAGACCCGGTAAGGGAGTTGCTCCGGCACGTTACCCCATAACCGCACGATTACCTTCCGGTCCACGAGCAAATCGGCCTTGTAACCCGGCAACGCCATGATCGGCACGTTGGACATCGCCGGTTCCAGGTCGTCGACCTTCATCCGGAGCCGCGTCCACTGCCCGGTGTTCTCAGGCAGTTGTGTTACGACGAGTACCTGTGTCGTGCGGACCTGCGCGATCTCGTGCGGCTTGCCATCATTCGGAGGTGCGACTGGTTCACCGCGGCCGCCACCGGGCAAAACGACAGGAGGTTTGCTCACATCGTTGTCGAGTGGACGAGGAAGTGGCATCCGTCGAACGACTGTATCCGGGGGCTTGGGATTCGACGGCTGATCCTTGTCCTTCGGATTGTGCTGGTCAGTGAGAAGCTGTTGATTGGTTGCGAATGCAGTGGCGGAATGGCCGGCCGCCATTTCAGGTGCGGGAGCCTTACGCATCTGAAGCGACAGCAGAATGCCGCCTGTCAGCAGGAGAAACAGAACCGCTGCAACCCCGAAGAGTGCAAGGCGCGCGGCCCAGGTGGTCGCCGCGCTGTAGCGTTTCATACCCAGGAGGAGGGCGGCATCGGCGTCGTCGGCCTCAGTGTGTTCGGCAGTCGGCGGCGCACCACTAATAGGGAGTGTGTGGCTTGGTGCCCGGCTTGGGATGGAAGCTGGCTCGGAGACCAGCGCATACATTCGCTTGTGCGCACGCGGTGGCACCCGTACGGGTTCGGTGAGCACTAACGTGAGGATCTGGTGGCACGCAGCGACTTCTGCGAGGTGAATATCGGACTGAAGGCACGTCTCTTCCAGTTCCCGGACTGTCTCGGTATCAAGCGAGTTATCCAGGTATGCCGCGACTGTGTTGGGATCCGTCGCATCCTCACCAGGGTGCGTTTCCGGCGCGGCCAGTCGCCGCCGGCGTGTCACCTTCTTGATCCGCTCCACAAGATGTTTGACGTCCTCACTCTCCGCGACCCGTTTGCCCAGTGTGCGGGCGTCGGCTGGCGCGAGCGTGTCGTCCAGGTAGGCCAGCAGCGTGCGAAGCGTCAGCTGCATCATGTTCAGTCTCCATCGGCCTTCATCTTCATTAGTGGCGATTCGCGGGCGCTTTCGTGCAACATTCCATGAAAATGTGTAAGCTGGGCGACAATCTCTCCTCCGCGGCACAACCGCACGCTTTTGACGAGGCCACCATGCGCGCTGCCATCATCCTGTGTATTTCTCTGTTCTGCGCCCCGTTGCTCCGCGCCGCCGACCTGAAAGCTGGCGCATTCGCCCAGAATATCACACCGAAGAAGTTCCCCATTTCCGTGAATGGCCACTTCGCCGACAGAAAGGCGACCAGCGCCCACGACCCGTTGCATGCCCGCTGTCTCGTTCTGGATGACGGCAGAACTAAGATCGCACTCGTAGTGGTCGATAGCTGTATGGTGCCGCGTCCGATTCTCGACGGAGCAAAAGTACTCGCGGAGAAAGCGACTGGCATTCCAGCCAGCAACATGCTGATTTCCGCGACCCACACGCACACGGCACCAGCAGTCGCCGGCGTTTTCCAGAGCGACCCGGACACCGAGTATGTGAAGTTCCTCACGAAGAAGATCGCGGAAGGAATCGAACAGGCGCACAAGCGGCTTACACCGGCCAAACTTGCGTGGGGTGTCGCGGAGGAACCGAATCAGGTGTTCAATCGTCGCTGGCGGATGAAACCCGGTGTGAAAAACACTGACCCGTTCGATCACGGAACTGACAAGGTGCGGATGAACCCACCACGAAGGAGCGCCGATCTTCTCGAACCGGCCGGTCCGACCGACCCGCGCGTCACGGTTCTCTCACTCCAAACTGCTGACGGAAAACCGCTGGCGCTCTACGCCAACTACTCGTTGCACTATGTCGGCGATTTGCCGGCCCTCTCAGCGGATTACTATGGTGTCTTCGCAGGAAGCGTGGCTGCCAAACTGAAAGCTGACGCGAATTTCGTCGGCGTTCTCTCCAACGGAACCAGTGGAGATGTGAACAACATCAACTTCCGTGTGGAAGCCACGAAGTCCAAACCGGGCGACCGATGCCGACTTGTTGCCGATGCGGTGGCGAGCGCCGCGGTGAAAGCCATTCGCCAGGCGAAGTACACGAACCACGTGACACTGAAATCGGTCGTGAAGGAGTTGGAACTCGGTGTTCGCAAACCCACCGCTGATGAGGTGAAACGAGCGGAGAGGATTCTGGCGAAAGCCCAGGGGCGCGTACTGAGCGGTGCGGCGGAAGTCTACGCCCGCGAGACGGTGTTGATGGCAAAGTACCCCAATCGCGTGAAGGCACCACTGCAAGTCATTCTGGTTGGCGGTGCGGCGATCGTCGCGATCCCGTGCGAGACGTTCGCGGAGATCGGCCTGCGCATCAAGAAGGAGATCAGCCCGTTCAAGCCAACATGTGTTGTGTCGCTGGCCAACGGCTATTTTGGTTATCTCCCCACGCCGCAACATCACGCGCTGGGAGGATATGAGACATGGCGTGCGCGGTCGAGTTTCCTGGAGGTGGAAGCATCGGTCAAGATTGAGCAAGCGGTATCCGAACTACTTCGCGACGTGCAGAAGTAAAACGCAACCGGCCGGACGCGGGTTGCGAGTGGTGCGGTTCTTCCGCGCCTCCTCGAACAATCCACGACCGGCCGGTGCGCCACGCGGTTCCGGCCGCGGGCGCTTGCCTCTTCTGTCCCAGCCCCGTTACATCACTGCCGCGGTTCTGGTTTAGACAATTCAATACTAGTGCACGGACCGTGCCAGAGTCAAAAAAATCGAGAAGTCGTTCTTACCACGCCACCGCCAAGGTGTCCGAAATCGTCAATAGGAAAATCTCACCATTCCGCCGGTAGGAATTACAACCAATCGATCCCGATGCGGAAAAATCTTCATGCCGTTTCTACAAGAACCAACCGCAAGTCCATCACGTTTGTACCTGTTAATCCACAGCGAATCAGTCCACCTGCTCGTGCGAAGAACGGATAGGCATCGTGCCGCCGGAGAGATTCTTCCGCTGTGTCGAGCGGTGTGACTGAGTCTGCCATCGCGCCGGCGGCGTCTGTCGGACCGTCCTCACCATCGGTGCCGCCGCTGAGAACGGTCACGCCGCGCATCTCGCGGTGGAGTTTCGTGAGCATTGCGAGGACGAACTCCTGGTTACGCCCTCCCTTTCCCGTCTCGCTACCGAGATTGACAGTCGTTTCGCCACCAATGAGGATACACACCGGTGGCGCGAAGGGTATGCTGTCGCGCTTCACGCTGCGTACGACACCGGCGACGACAGTCGCTACCTCTTTCGTTTCACCTTCCACGAACGAACCGAGGTCGAGAACGCGATAGCCGAACTGCTCCGCTTTCACTTTCGCCGCATCAAGCGCCATCCGGTTGTTGCCGATGATATGGTTCTCCACATTCACAGCGGTTGACTTCGGTGTTTCACTCACTGCGCCGGTTCGTCCTGCTTCGAGATGCTGAACGACTGTTTCTGGGATGGAACCGATTGGTGTGTAGCGAGTCAACACCGCGAGTGCTTCTGCATATGAGCTCGGGTCTGGCGCGGTCGGACCCGAAGCAATCACGTCGAGCGGATCGCCCACAACATCGGAGATGATCAGCGAGATGAGCCGCCGGCCATGGAATGCCTCGGCAAGTCGCCCACCCTTCACACGCGACAGATGCTTCCGAACACAGTTCATTTCATCGATGGTCGCCCCGGAGCGGTGAAGAAGTTTTGTCACAGTGAGCTTGTCAGCCAGTGTGATCCCTTCCACGGGCGCAGGCAGGAGCGCCGACCCTCCGCCGGAGAGGAGACACAGCGCCACGTCATCTGGACCGGCACCGTGGAGCAATTGCAGCATCTGCTCAGCGCCTGCAACTCCCTCCGCGCGGGGTTCGTTTACACCCTGTGGGCGCGCTGCGTGTAGCCGAATCCGTTTCAAATCCGCAAACATGCCCGCAGGTACGTTCACCAGTCCTTCCACCTTGTCGAGAGTGTCGGCCAACGCCGCCTCGACTCCCGTCGCCATCCCGGCACCAGCCTTCCCCGCGCCGACAACGAGAATGCGAGGCGAGTCGCGAATTTCCGCCATGGCATCTATCGCGGCGCGCACAAGTGGCTCGGGCCGAACCGCGTCCAGTGCCGCGCGCCAGATCGACATCGCATGTTCGCGTGACATACCAGCCTCCTGCCCCCACAGCCCTTACCGGTAGAATAGCCTCTCAACTGGAAAGGAACCGCGATGAAGTTCGACCTGCACATGCACACCGCCCGTCATTCGCCTGACGCTGACAGTGATCCGTTTGAACTCGTGCAAGCCGCGATCAAGGCCGGGTTGGATGGTATTGTCATCACCGAGCATGATTACATGTGGACGGAAGAAGAACTGACAGAACTGCGTGCGAGTGCGCCAGAATTGATTATCCTCGCAGGTCTGGAAGTCACGGGTCGCGGTGGCGATATGCTCTGTTACGGCGTGACGGATCCGTTCGCGCTGCCAAGAGGGATCGAGTGGCAGAAACTGACGGGGGAAGTTCACCGACAGGGTGGTGTCTGCGTCGCGGCGCATCCGAATCGGTGGGGCCAGCCGTTCGAGAAACTCCTCGCCGACCAGCGACCCGAACTCGACGGCATTGAGGTGATGTCTAACAACATGGATCCTGACTTGCGTGTGAAGGCGCAAGAGTTGCTGAAAAAGTTCCCGCGTTTCGCCCAGCTTGGCAACAGCGACTCGCACCAGCCAACCACAGTGGGGTGCTGCTACACCGAGTTCGATGCGAAGATTCGGACGAACGCCGATCTCGTTGCAGCGATTCGTGCGCGGAAAGGTATCGCAATGGTGAACGATCGCCGCTAGCGCGATGCCAGAATGCAGACAACTGTTCCTCACCACAATAGCTTCACTCGCCCGACGATGCGATTACGAGGAACTGCGATGACCGAGCGCGAAAAGATGCTGGCCGGCGAATACTATGACCCGCTCGATCCGGAGTTGGTCGCGGCACGCAGCCGGGCGCGTGACCTCTGCTGGGAACTCAACGCTACACGCGACCGTGATGAGGCGGTGCGACAGCGGATTCTCGCGGAGTTATTCGGCGCCGGAGGCGACACAGTGTGGATGCAGCCGCCGTTCTTTTGCGACTATGGCGCTCACATTCACCTGGGCACGCGTGTCTTCTTCAACTTCAACTGTGTGGTACTCGATGTAGCTGAGGTGCGCGTTGGGGATTTCACGCTCTTCGCCCCAGGTGTGCAACTTCTCACTGCAACGCATCCGCTTGACGCAGAGTTGCGCCGCTCACGCGAGTACGCAAGGCCGATCTCGATCGGTTCGGACGTCTGGGTGGGAGCCGGAGCGCTGATCTGCCCTGGCGTGTCCATCGGTGACAAAGCTGTGATCGGCGCCGGGAGTGTTGTAACGCGCGACGTGCCTGCGAGCGTGGTCGCGTTCGGCAATCCCTGTCGCGTTGTCCGGTCGATCTGAAGCGGTCGCCGTCAGGGGGACGGTGTTCGATGAAATACTCGAACACCAGTCTTCGGGCTAACGGCGATCGGTTCTCCTCAGGCCAAAACTTCTTTCACGACACGCCCGCTCACATCCGTGAGACGGAAATCGCGGCCAGCGTAGCGATACGTGAACTTCTCGTGATCGAAGCCAAGCAAGTGGAGCATGGTCGCGTGTAGGTCGTGGACATGGATTGGATTTTCGACCGCTTTGAATCCGAACTCATCAGTCGCACCGATGGCCTGGCCACCCTTTTCCCCACCGCCCGCGAGCCACACCGAGAAGCCCCAGTGGTTGTGGTCGCGACCGTTGATCTTGCCCGCATTGGAACCGGGTGTCGGTAGCTCGACCACAGGCGTGCGGCCGAACTCACCCCCCCAGAGAATCAGTGTCTCCTCGAAAAGTCCCAATCTCTTCAGGTCGGATATGAGCGCCGCAATGGCCTGATCGACCTGCCCCGCGAGGCGTTTGTGCTGAATCTCCAGGTCGTCGTGGCTGTCCCAGGGTTGCACGGGGCCGTGGCTGACCTGAACGAACCGCACCCCACGTTCAATGAGTCGACGTGCGAGCAACAGGCTTCGTGCCTGCTCGCCGCGGCCGTAGGCATCGAGGATGTGCTTCGGTTCGCGCGAGACGTCGAATGCTTCGCTGGCTTCCGTCTGCATCCGGTATGCCAGTTCGAACGACTGGATGCGGGCCTCCAACTGAGGATCGTTGGGCCGCGTGTTCTGATGCGAAGCGTTGAGCTTTGCAAGTAGGTCGAGTTGTTTTCGCTGGTCCGTTTTCGATACCACTTTGTTCTTCACGAACTCGACGAGTTTCTCCACGTCGGTGTGTCGCGAATCCACGTAGGTGCCTTGAAAGACGCCTGGCAGGAATGCCGACTGCCAGTTCTGGTTCTCCTGAAGTGGATAACCGCCCGGACACATCGCCACGAACCCTGGCAGGTTCAGGTTCTCGGTCCCCAGCCCGTAGAGCACCCAGCTTCCGAAGCTCGGGCGGATCTGCCGCGGTTCACCGCAATTCATCAACAAGAACGATGGCTCATGGTTTGGCACATCAGCGTGCATCGACCGAATCACACAGATGTCGTCTATATGCTTTGCGGTGTGCTGAAAGATCTCGCTGACTTCTAGACCGCTCTTGCCGGATTTCTTGAACTTGAACGGGGAGGGAAAGGCCGCGCCGGTTCGGCGTTCGGTGCGGAGATTCGTGGTCGGCAGCGATTTACCCGCGTACTTCGCGAGCGCCGGTTTCGGGTCGAACGTGTCGACCTGCGAGGGACCACCATTGGCGAAGATGTGGATGACACGCTTTGCCTTTGCGGGGAATTGCGGTTTCCTTGCCATCAACGGGTTGAGGCCAACCGATTCCCTGGCCTGCGCGGTGAGCAGTCCTGCGTCGGCCATCACCTGCGTGAGGCCGAGTAACCCCATGCCGACTCCAGCGCGGGTCAGGACTTCACGACGAGACACATTGGATGGGAGCATCTGGAAAACTCCGGGCGTTCAAGCAGGGCGAGGAGACACGCGAACCACTCGACTGGGCATCGCGACCGACGATCTAATCCACGAACGTGAATTCGTTACTGAGCAAGAGTACCTGCGCGAGTTGCGACCAGCGGTCAAAACGCTCCTTAGGGTTGTTGTCGGCAACAAAAGCCACTGCAAGTTCCACTTCCTGCATCGTGGGGTTGCGTTCCAGCGCAGCGAGGTAAAGCGCGGACACCTTCTCCGCGGTCGATGTGGCTGCCGAGACTTCCGGTCGCGCCACCAGCGCTTTCGCCTGCTCCTGTACGAATGGGCTATTCAAGAGGAACAAAGCCTGCTGTGGCACGGTTGTCTGGAATCGCTGCGGGCTGTGAGTGTCAGGACTTGCGACATCGAAGGCGCGGAGCGTGCCGGGGAGGCTTGTTCGATCGATCAACCCGTACACCGTCCGGCGAGTTGAAAAGGGCGCTCTGAACAAGTCCACGGACCTCCCGCCCTCGGTGAGATCAAGACGCCCTGCGGCGGTCAGTAGCGAGTCGCGCAGTGCCTCGAAGTCGAGGCGGCGCCGGTTCTGGTGCGACAGGAGACGATTTTCCGGATCGCTCCGGTAACACTCTGCCGAGGTCGCGCTTGACTGCTGGTAGGTGGAGGAGAGCATGATCTGTTTGTGGAGTTTCTTGATTCTCCAGCCCATGCCCTCTCCCTTGCCGGGATTCGCCACAAACTGCGCCGCGAGCCAATCCAGCAATTGCGGGTGTGTGGGTGGATCGCAGCGAACGCCGAAATCGCTTGGCGTGCGAACCAGGCCTTGCCCGAAGTGGCCGAGCCAAACCCTGTTGACCAGCACACGTGCCGTGAGCGGGTTGTCTGCGCTGGCGATAACTTTAGCGAGTTCGAGGCGGCCACTCCCCTTCACAAACGGCGTCCGATTGGGGCCAGCAATCACTGCTGGAGCTTGACGCGGAACCGCCACCCCGCGGTTATTCGGATTGCCACGGAGGAACACCACCGGTTGCGACGGTCGCGCGTTATCGTAAAGGACATGAGCTCGCGGCGGCGCGTTGGGGTTCTTCGCCTTGAACCCGTCGATCTTCTTGCGGACCGCTGCCAGCGCCTCGCGATGGGCGCGGTTGAATATCCGCTCGGCATCCGCCAGCGGAATATCAAGTGGGCCGCCACTCGCTCGCCAGGCAGACAGTTCAGCCTGTGCTTTCGAGATCGTACCCGGCGGAGGTGTCATGCACAGAGTCTGAGCGAAGGCCACCACGGCCGCCTTCAAGTTCCTGGGTTTTGCCTCACGTAAACCCTGAACGACGAGTACGTTCGTCTCCTTCCCTAACGCAGGAGCGATCAACTTCTCAAAGTCTTTCGCCGGGATCGCAGCAAGTGTGAGGAGTGGCGTGTAGACTGCCGACTTCTTCTTCCATTCTGCTTGCAGAAAATTTCGCCAGCGATCGAATGCGAACCGATTCAGATCACGTTGCCGTAATACACTGCGTGCTTTCTCGTCGCCTTGGGTCCGCAGGTCCAACACAGCCTGGATGTACTCTGCGACAACCACTGGTTCGCGGAGTTTCTGGAGGGCAGTGGCGTGCCGCTTTTCCCGTTCGGCGCGGAATGCCGATTCGCGTTTCTCCAGTTCTTTTTGAAACGCAGTTACGGCTGGCGTCTGTTTCACATCCCCGATGAGTGGCAACTCGTTCGGCTCGTTGGTACTGGCGAACACGCCGTAGAGCGAATAGTAGTCCTTTGTTGGTATCGGATCGTACTTGTGATCGTGACAACGTGCGCAGGTCACAGTCAATCCCATGAATCCACGTGTGACTACATCAATCCGATCGTCGATAATATCTTGCTGATTGTTCAGGAACCGCCGCCCAAGTGTGAGGAATCCCATCGCAGCCAGTGGCCGCTTGTCGTGACCGAGATCGAGCAGGTCTGCTGCGAGTTGCTCCGTCACGAAGTGGTTGTAGGGCTTGTCTTCGTTGAAGCTTCGGATGACATAGTCGCGGTATGTGTAGGAATAAGCGAAGCTCCGTTCCTGTGTCAGGATGTATCCCTTGCTATCCGCATAACGGGCCACATCGAGCCAGTAACGGCCCCACCGTTCGCCATAGCGTGGCGATGCGAGTAATTTGTCGATCAGTGTTTCCCACGCGCGTGGCGAACTGTCTTTCACAAACGCTTCGACTTCTGCCGCGGTGGGAGGCAGTCCGATCAGGTCGTAATACGCGCGCCGGATCAGCGTTCGCCGGTCGGCCTGCGGGGATGGCGATAACCCCTTCGATTCGAGTTTCGCAACCACGAAAGCATCGACCGCGTTAGCAACAGGCTGTCTGGTTTTTGGAACTTGCGGTAACTGTACTGGCTGAAAGGCCCAGTGTGATTTGGGATCAGTCGCAGGATTTCCGGTGATGTCCGCAGGGACAGGTGCTCCGCTTCGCACCCATTCTTCCAGCACTGCAACTGCCTCAGGCGGTAACGCTTTCTTGGGCGGCATCGGATAGTCGCCCTCGCGCTTCACCGATTTCACAAGCCGACTCTTGGCAGGCTGCCGCGGCAGAATGACTGGTCCATTGGCAGAGCCAATCTTCATCCCTGCCGCTGTATCAAGCCGCAACCCCGCGTTCTGCTTCTTCGCGCCGTGGCACGAGTAGCAATGCGTCGCCAATATGGGCCGGACCTTCGCTTCAAAGTATTCCACTTGAGCCGCTGTCGGCGTGGCCGGTTCGGAGGCAAACGCAGTGAGAGTGCTGCTGACAGCACACAGCGCAACGATCCACCGCATGTATCGGCCTCAGGAGGAGTGGGGCGGGGTGGGCGGTAGGTAGGTACTGCTATTCTAGCCCGTCAGTTCGACATGTCGAAGCGGAATCGCTGGAGTTCCGATGTCAATTTGGCCAGGAGAGCCGTAATGAGATGAGAAAAATCCTCATCCTTACGCCTGCGTCTTGACGGACTTTGAACGGGCGTATATTATACAGGTGGTTGGCGCGGGTAAGCTAAATCGCCAGGGGCGTCAGACGAGATAGCGGTAGCCGAGATAGAGCATCGTTGTGAACGCCACAAACGTGAAGACAAGCGCGACCGGGCTTATGGGTAGTCGCGACACGCGCAATCCGCTCCCTATCGGTGGAGCAGAGATCCCCGGATATTGCGGCTTCCACTCTGTGGGTTCCGTGTCTACTGACTGAGGTTGTACTGTGGCGCGACCTGTCCAGAGCGCCACACTTCCAAAGACGAGGAGTGCGAAGCTGAACACTTCAAGTGCGATTGGTGTTGGCTGACCAGCCTTCGCAGGTGAGAGGACTAGCGAGAAGACGACAGCCATGCCGTTGTTCATCGCATGAAGCAACACGGACGGCCAGATACTGCGCGTGGCGAGGTAAACGAAATGGAGGTAGGCGCCCATGCAGATATACGCAGGCAGTTGCGCCGGATTCATGTGCATCACTGCGAAGAACAGCGATGTGAGGAATACGCCTGCAGCGATTCCATAGCGAGCGCATAACCCACGCCCGAGGAATCCGCGGCACCAGAACTCTTCCACGATTCCCGGGCCGATCGCAACCCCAAGCAGTGTCAGTACCAGCGGAAACTGGTGAAAGAGGCCGCTCAGTTCGTCGCCCACCGAGTGTGGGTTCCAGCCCGTTATCCAGTGGATGAGTGACTGCACCGTCTCTGGCATGATGACGAAGCCAGGAACGATGAGAACCACCAAGAGAAGATGCATGCAACTGGGTGTGCGAACCCCGAGCTGACGCCGCCATCCTGTGCCGACTCGCCACGGGATCACCACAAGGATCATCAACAGAGACACAGCCTGCGCCGCGATCATTCCCCAACCGAGAGACTCCGCGATGGCGTGAGGCATTGGCGTAGCGACACCGGGCGCGCGGGCCTCAGTAGTTGCTTTCAGTGCGTTCAATTGCTCATCAGTGAACGCTTTCGGTTCCTTCGCGCCGAGAGTGAACAACATGAAGACACCGACTGCGACAACAAGCAGAGAACAGACCTGCCCCCCGAGGAAGATCAGACACCAGAGAACGGATTCCCAGAAACCAGGGCCAGGTCTTGCTGGCGATGGTGCGTTATCCTCCAGTTTCCGGACTAGCGGCGTTTCGTTATTCGATTCGTTCATGTCAGTATCGGAGCCAGTCGGTGTATTCCATCAACTGTAGAATCCACGGATTCCTCCACGGATTCCATGCAGGATAGAACACGCTGAATACGCCAAACCCCAAGAGCACCGCTCCAAACAGTCGACCGCCGGCACTTCTCGCAAGGCGGTCAGCCGCAGGCGTCAGCCCCAGCACCCACAACGGTATCAGCCAGAAGAGCCACCGTGGGCCGCTTGTGTTGCCACCATAGTTGTAACTCTGCGTGCGTGTCAGGTAGAAGCCGAACACCACGACAGACACAACAAGCGTCATCGCGGCGAACATCTCCGCTGTCCAACCACTTCCCTTCGTCTTTCGGAGCAAGGCCTGTACCGCCGGCGCGCTCCGAATACCGAGTACCGTCAACCCGGCCAGTGAGAGAATCCACACAGGAGTGAGACTGAACCAGCCGTGATGACCAAGTGCAAGATGGAAAGCGTATACGCCCGTCGGTTCGTCGTTGAAGTCGATCCCCTTTGCCGCAGGTGTGCCGCGCCTGGCCCAGTGACTCCCGGCGAAATTGTACCACTCTCCGCCAAACTCCGTGTAGGCGGGTAACAGTTTACCCATCGCCGCGTAGTTGCACACAAAGAGTGCCACAATGGGAACGAGTGCTGCCGGGAGGAAGTAAAGCAATGTGTTGCGCGCGTGCACCATGAGGAGCGGCAGAGCCAGCGCCGTGAGAAACGCCAGCGCTGGCAATTCGAATGTCGTCGCGAACGCCGAAAAGAAGCCGCAGATTGCATACTCCCATGGGGCCATGTCGCGCCCTTCCTGCATGGCGCAGAGCAGTGGGTAACTCGCGAACAGCACGCAATACGCTGCAGGCAGGTGATTGTTCAACGTGCCGGAGAACGTGATGAGAAATGTGCCAATCGCCGCTGTCGTGAAAGTCAGGAGCTTGCCATAATCCGTCTTGCCAGTCGTGTCAATGAGTCGGCCGAGGAGGAGCAGGTATAACGCGAAGGGGAGCACGTTCCACGTCAAGATAATAGCAGGCATGACCAGCCAGCGGTCGCGGTCGATGTTCCAGCCGAAGAGTTTCTTCAGCAGCCAGTACTCACCCGCGACAAGAGTCACCATAAGAGGTGGCTTGCTGGAGTAGAACTCGCCCGTTTTGGGATCCATCACAATGTCAAGACTGCGATAGTCCGGCAGCGTGACGATCCCCACATCCTCATACTTCGAGGGATCGTTCGGATCTGGATGAGTCCGCTTGCCGATGACGTAAGTGCGATTCTCCACCAGTGCCCGCACAGTAGCCCATCGAGACTTGTCGTTGGAACTGAACGTCGGAGCCGGTTCGGGTCGCACTTCGGGCCACATGCGATCGTGCTCATAGCCATAGCCACCGTGTTCAACTGCCTTATACCGGCTCGGCTCGTAGACGTTCTCCACGCCAACCGTTTTTGCTGCGGCAATCGCCACTGCGGCCACAGTCAGGAGCAGAAACGCAGAGCGACGGATGTCGGAAGGCTCAGTTGGCATTGGTATTCGACGTTGGGAGCACGAATTGTGTGGCAGCGGTCTTGTTGTCGATCGGTCAGTAGACGGAGCAGCCTATCCAATCTGCTCCACTGTGCTATACGGTTCGTTGTCGTACCACCTCCGCGCAACGGCGATCTCTGCCAGTAATCCCGCGAGGATACACTGCGCAGCCAGGAGCGTACAACCCACGGACAGGATCAGTGCGACGAGTTGCGCGCCGACTCCCGCGCCCGCCGTACAATCGATCAATCGTACAAGAAAATTTAACGTGAGCAGGATGAATCCAACTGTCGCGAACCCTGCGAAACCGACGCCCCAAGCCCCCAGGAGGTGCTGCGGGCGACGACCGAACCCTGTCAGCAATCGCACAGTCACCACATCGAGTGCGCCTTTAATGAACCGCTTCCAGCCATACTTGGAACTGCCGAACTTTCGCGCGCGGTGATGGATGATCTGCTCGCCGACCTTGTAGCCACGCGCGTATGCCAGCACCGGGACGAAGCGATGCATCTCACCGTACAGGTGGACTTCGCGGAAGATTTCGGCTCGGTATGCCTTCATCCCGCAGTTGTGGTCGTGGAGATAGACACCTGTGAGCACACTGAGGAACTTGTTGAAGACCCGACTCGGTATCACCTTGTGCCACGGATCATGGCGGATTTTCTTCCAGCCACTGACCACGTCAAGACCATCGTGGAGTTGGGAGAGGAAGTTGGGGATCTCATGTGGGTCGTCCTGTAGGTCGGCATCCATCGTGATGTAGACGCTACCCTTCGCGATACCGAAACCTGCTTCGAGAGCCGCCGCCTTCCCGAAGTTCCGCCGGAACTTGATCGCGCGAATGCGCTCGTCCTGAGCAGCGAGGCTGCGAATCACCTCCCACGACCCGTCCTTGCTGCCATCATCGATGAAGATGATTTCCACACGCTGCGGCAGTTTCGCCGCGACTTCGGCGATCTCCGTGAAAAGCGCTGGGAGGCTCTCCCGTTCGTTGTAAACGGGAATCACCAGCGAGAGCAACGCCGATTCGGTGCTCGATTCAGGCATGGGGTTGTTCGTGCTGGAGGGACAGATGCGGGTGATGAACGTGCGACACCGGCGCGGGTTTGATCGCGTAGAGCGTGAGTCCCAGCGTGATCTCCGCTATGGTCCACGTCAGTCGGAGTGTGAGCGCAATGATCACGGCCAGACCTTCCGCCTGCGTTCCAAAGGCAGAGACGAGTTGCGGAGTCAGTGCGAGTTTCAGCGCGATCTCGCGTGCTCCAAGCCCACCAGGAGCGACCGCGATCACGAAGCCTGCCACATAGGAGAGCGAGATCGCGGCCATATCCACCGCGTAGGTTTCGCCGTTCCAGTTCGGTGTGTCCGGGAGTAGCGCGCGAACAGTGAGTCCGAGGCTCAGTCCCAACAAACTGTAGCCACAGATTCCATGTAATAACCCCTGCGCGAGCAGGAAAATGGAAGGCGAGGGAAGCGGACGCGCGTGAGGGCCACGACGTTTCTTCGCGAGCCGCGCGGCGATCTTGTTCAAGATTCCCAGCCCGATTGGGATCGCTGCGACACCAAAGAGGAGCGTCGCGTTCCCAGAGATCTCTGGTGGTAAGACCCCCAGCGCCGGCAGGAATAGCACCGCGAGTAACGCCCCGGCCGACATGCTCGTGAGCGTCTCGTAGACTGCCGTGATCGCCACAGGCACGGGGTGACCGCCCTGGTGCCGCAACATACCGATACGCATGAGTGGCACGAGGAACTTGCCAGGGACATACTTCCCAAACTGGCTGATATAGTATGTGCGCAAGCCCACGAACCACGAGACCCGTTCGCCTTCCCAGTGCAGGAGTCGCACCCAGAAGGTGGACCAACAGAGATGGGCCAACAGATACAGGATTGCGGCCGGGATAAGCAACTCCCACCGCAACCGCACCGGGAGGTGTGTAGGGTCGATGCCCAGCAGGATATTGCGGAAGTTCCAGCCAACCGCAGCCACGATGACCGCAGCCACCGCAAACTCGACAGCCAGCACCCATCGCTTCCGAGTCCCTTGCGACATGACGGGGATTCTAGGGAGCCTGGAAGCGTCGGCGAGCGCTGGCCCAACCCTGTCGGATACGTTGTCGGGTTCCGTCGCGTCTGATACGTTCAACTCTTAGCCCCGAGGAATCCGCGATGAGTACCGAGAACACACCGCCGACGCCAGAGCAATCCCCCGCGCCGGGAACTCCGATTCCCGCGATTACGCCGGCGGAGTCCGTGGCTCCACCGGCTTACGGGCCGGCCCCACTCCCTCAAACAACCGCTGGGAAAGCACCTGCACCCTCGCCCGCTGGCAAGGGACCGCCGCAAGCGGGCCAACGCCGGTTCGGCCCATCGGGCCCCAACCGCGGAGGCGACCGCCCGCGCCGGAGCGACAAACCGTATAACCCTGGCGGAGCGCCGCCCGTTCTCGATTTCGGCGCGAATAAACCCAATGCACGCGAACTCGACAAGCTCATCGAGGACGAACTCGCACAGGCGATGGAAGGCTTCGATGTGGCCGCATCGGTTGCGAAGCAAGAAAGCGTTCAGAAGCCACAGGCGCCATCGAAGACTGCCAGTGGCCGAAAGACCGGCGTGGTGGTCGGTGTTCACAACAACGACGTATTCGTGGAAGTGCCGGGCGGGCGCAGCCAGGGTGTGCTACCGCTCCAGCAGTTCGAGGGTCGTCGTCCTGCCATTGGCGAGTCGGTTGAGTTCGACATCGATCACTACGACTCCGCCAATGGATTGCTTATCCTCACCCGCGAAGGTTCCGCACAGTCTGTCCAGGACTGGTCGCAAATCACATACGGCTTGATCGTCGAAGCGCGGGTCACGGGCACGAACAAGAACAAAACTGGGCTGACGGTCGAAGTGAGCGGCATCAAGGGCTTCCTCCCGGCCAGCCAGCTCGACCTGTACCGTGTCGAGGATATCAGCCAGTTCGTGAACCAACGCATCAAGGTGATGGTGGCCGAGGTCAACCCGGCCGAACGCAACCTGATCGTCAGTCGCCGCGCGGTACTCGAACGCGAGAAACAACAGAAGGCCGAGGAGTTCTGGAAAACGATCCAGGAAGGGCAAGTGCGGCGTGGTGTGGTGCGAAGCGTCAAGCCGTTCGGCGCGTTTGTCGATCTCGGCGGTGCAGATGGACTGATCCCGGCGTCCGAGTTCTCCTGGCAGCGTGTCAACGACCTGAACGAGTATGTGAAGATCGGTCAGGAGGTCGAGGTACTGATCAACCGCATCGACTTCGAGGCGCGGAAGATCGGATTGTCGATGAAGCAACTGACGGTCAGCCCATTCGAAGAATTCGCCAACCGTGTCAAGGCGGGTGCCCGAGTCAAGGGGAAGGTGTCGCGCATTGCCGACTTCGGCGCGTTTGTGGAACTGGAACCGGGAGTGGAAGGGCTAATCCACGTCTCGGAGCTTTCGACACAGCGCACGCGGCGTGTCCGGGATGTCGTGGAGGAAGGGCAAGTGGTCGAGGTCGAGATACTCAGTGTCGACCCAGGCGCGCGACGGATTGCACTGAGCCTCAAACGGATCGCGGCAGAGAAGGACCTGGCCGAGGAGGCCGCCGAACAGGCCGAACACGAGGCTGACATGAAGGCCGCCGAGGAGGCGATGGCTAGTCGGCCAGTCAACCCGAACCTCCGTGGTGGTATCGGCAGTCAGATCAAGTTCGGTGAGAGTTCGTAAAGCTGTGAGGTCGTTCGCTCCGTGACAGATCCGGAATGGAGCGAACGACGGACAGCGGATCACTACCATCAAGCCGCGCTTCACTCGTATACTAATTGCGGCCGTTTCCGCGCAGGGGCCGCGAATGCCAACCGACGGTGTCAGGTCGAATCATCCGCCACGCGAACTCTCCGCGCTGCTCACCGCACTCCAAGACAACATCAACCGGGTGTTTCGCGGCAAGCCGGACGTGGTGCGAATGGCCACGGTCGCGCTACTGGCCGATGGCCACATCCTGCTCGATGACGTTCCTGGCGTCGGAAAGACGCTACTGGCGAAGGCACTGGCTCGTAGCCTCGCGTGCAAATTCAACCGAATTCAGTTCACGCCCGATCTACTGCCGGGCGACCTGATCGGCGTGACGATTTACCGCGCGCAGACCGCCGACTTCGAGTTTCAACCTGGTCCGGTGTTCGCAGAAGTCGTCCTGGCTGATGAAATCAATCGTGCCACCCCACGGACACAATCAGCGCTTCTCGAAGCGATGCAGGAACGTCAGGTCACGGTCGATGGGAACACCCACGTGCTCGGGCCGCCATTTCTTGTGGTCGCAACGCAGAATCCCCATGAGTTCGAGGGCACGTACCCGCTGCCGGAGGCACAACTCGACCGTTTCCTGCTCCGATTGAAGGTCGGTTACCCAGATCGTGAGGCCGAACGGGCGATTCTTATCCAGCACCGGCATGGTGAAGTGGTCGATGATCTCCAACCGGTACTCCAGCCGAAGGACGTGACCACGCTTCAGGAATATGTTCGCAACGTACCTGTGGATGCGGCGATCGCGGAGTACATACTCGAACTGGTTGGTGCGACGCGCAAGCATCCGGAACTGGCACTTGGTGCCAGCACGCGCGGGGCGTTAGCGCTCTACCGCGCCGTGCAGGCCTATGCGGTGACCGATGGTCGTGACTACGCAATTCCGGATGATGTGAAGATTCTGGCAGAAGCAGTGCTGGCACACCGACTCGTGACGCGCGGTTGGGCCGCGGGTGGACACCCCGATGCCGGGCCTGTCGTCCGCGACATCCTCTCGAAAGTGAAGGTGCCGACGTGACTCGCACCGACGAGTCGGCTCCCCACGTCGCCCTGCGATTCACTCCGACCGGAGCGGGGTGGCTAGTCGCGTCGGCATTTATCGGCGCAGTGGCCTGGTACAAGAGCATCAATCTCGTGCTGATCGTCGTTTATGCGATGGTCGCACTGTTACTGCTGAACGCACTCCTGGCGTGGCGAGCCGTCCGACGGACCGCGGCCACACGCGCAGCCATGCCGCCAGTGTTCGCAGGCGAGCGTGCCGAATGTGGAGTGGTGGTCACGAACAACTCCGGCACTGCAGTCACGGTCACTGCCACAGACCGCGCCGGTGAATACAGCAACAGCTTCCTCATCTATCATCTCGCGCCAGGGCAACGCGTCGCCTGTTCCGCCGCGCGGGAGTTCCCTGTTCGTGGTCGATTCGGCGGCCCGGTAGCGCTGCTATCGGGTTATCCCTTCGGCCTGATGGAATGCGAGCGACACACCGGCGCGGTGGATGAACTCGTCGTGTTGCCACGACTCGGGTACGCCGAGCCAGACGGTCTACGCCGATGGTTGTTCCGTCAGGCCGGTGGCGATGGACAGGCGCGTCGCGTACTCCGCCGTGTGACGAGCGACCAGGCGGAAGTGCGCGGCGTGAGACAATATCGTCCCGGCGATGCTCTCCGTGCGGTACACTGGCGAACGACGGCGCGCCGGGGTGACGTGATGGTTCGCGAGTATGACACAGCCCCTTCACCGGAACTGGTCCTGGTAGTCGAAGCCTGGCTCCCTGTGAACCCAACTGATGCTGACCGCCAGCGACTGGAAGCCGCCCTGAGTCTCGCAGTTACCATCGCAGTGACCTGGCGGCGAGCCTTCGACAGCCCGGTCACTGTGGCTGTGCCTGGAGTGGAACCCGTGGTTTCCACGGCGACATCCGAAGAAGACATGCGCGAGTCGCTCGCGCCACTGGCGCAACTCGAGGGCGGGCCAGAGCCAGACGCACTACCGGCGCTGGTCTTCCGCCATCGACTCGCGCGCGGCGCGCGGATTCTGGTGAGTAGTCGTTCTGGTTCACCCTACGCTGTCGCGCTGAGTCGAGCAACGGGTCGCACGTTTTTCCCGGTCAGTCCTGGCGACCGTATCCCCTGGTATCAGCCCCCAGGCGCAACCACAGAGTAACTGGGCAAGCGTTGCCCAACCTGGTTTGCTGAGCGACACACATGCCGACGGATGCCAACTTCCGCTTCAGCACTTACCTCACGCTGGCGCTCTGCTGCGTGGCACTGGGGTATGCGGAATACACCGTACTCCCCGAAGCAGCCGTCTTCGCTGCTCTCTCGGTCTTCGCACTCGGCGTACTCTACCTGCTCGAACGACGAGTCACATTCCTGTCGATCCCAGCGGCGAACCGACTCGGCGGCACACTGGCGATCGTGTACCTGATGTGGGCCGCGTTCCGGGTCAAGCACGAACTGACCGCCCCAGAGTTCTCCAATATGGGATGGCAGACATTCATCGTGGCCCTGTGCGGGCCACTTGTGATGGTTGCCATCGTGGGGAAAGTGGCCCGGGGTGAGAAACACGCAGGCGATTACTGGACCTTACACGGTGTCGCGCTCGCCGGACTGGGGCTAGCCGCAGCATTCGCGGAAGAACCAGCTTGCTTTGTCCTGATCGGACTCTACTTCGCTGCTGCAGTGTGGAGCATCACGCTCCTTTATCTCGGGCGAGCCTCTGGCACGGTGCCACCGATCCCTGGTGGACGCCAGCCTGCGACCAAGACAATCCCCGTGGCTGCCGACCCAACAGGCCACCGCATGGATCTGCTCCCGGCGGTTGCACTGGCAGTCGTCGCGCTGGCAGCCGCGACACCACTCTACCTCCTGACGCCACGATCGGATGCAGCGAAGGCGGCCATTGGTCAACCGCGTGTCGAGATCGGCTATTCCGCCGACCAGATGGTAAACCTCAATCATACAGGCACGCTGCGCTCGAACCCCGAACCGGCGTTCGAGGTGAAGGCGACGAACGCCGATGGCACACCGAAGACGGATCTGAACATCAATCAGCGCTGGCGCGGGAAGGCACTGCGGCACTACGCGCGCGGCGAATGGCGGGCCAGTGAAGTCACGGAATCCATACTCCCTTCAATTAGTCTCGCTACCGGCAACTGGGATCAGGACCGGAAGGTGGCGCCGCGCCGCGCGCGCGATACTGGCTTCTGGTCGCCACCGCGCCTCGGGGCTGATCAGTTCACTCTTGAGTTCGACATCCCCCAGCGACTCCCCACGCATCCTCTTGCAGACCCCGTACTGTGGGTGGCCGATGAATCGCCCCCGATCGCCACGAAAACGGAGAGCGGTTACCTGTCGTGGACTCCGCTGCGAGATGGCACCTTCTACGATCTGAAGTGGACCCGTGGTGGTTCACGGCGATACGTCCAGGTCTATCGAAACGCGGAACCGAGCGACTCCAGCCCCCCATTCCACTTCACCACGCGCAATTTCGAGACGAGCCTCGCGTCGTTAGTGGGAAGTCCTCCACCGCAAGTGAAGGAGTATGCCGGTACGATCGTGACCAAGGCGATCGAGGCGGGTCGGCTACCCAGGGACTGCCGGGCCGAGATCACCGACCTCCCGAAGCCCGAGTACCACGAACCGGTGGCGCGGGAGTTGATGGCACACCTTGCTTCGCCGATGTTCCGCTACACCACCGAACTCCGCCGTGGCGATCCCACACTTGATCCGGTTGTTGATTTCCTGTTTGTCACCAAGGCTGGCCACTGCGAGCGATTTGCCGCCGCGCTGGCACTGATGCTTCGCTCGCAAGGAATACCGTCGCGGTATGTACTCGGTTTCAAGGGGTGCGAACAGACTGAACCAGGGCGGTATGTGGTGCGGCAGGAGTTCGCCCATGCATGGGTCGAGGCAGTTGTACGAGTACCAGGCAATTCCGCTGTTCCTGGCGAACCGACGAGCCGCGTCTATCACTGGATAACACTCGACGTAACGCCTGGAGCGCTCGAAGAGAACAACAGCGATAAACCCTGGTGGGGCCGCGCGAACCACTGGCTTCATTCGCACTTCCAGGAGTATGTTCAGAACTACACGCCGGAACAGCGGCGGAAGGCGCTTACCGCGTTCGCGTCGCGACTGGTCCAGTGGCAGACGCTCGCCATCCTGGCAATCATCTCGCTCATTGTGCTGCTCTGGCTCGGCGTGCGCCACCAGAACAGGAAACCCAGTGAGCCACAGCCACCAGAGGGAGCACGCCGCCTCGCTGAACTGATTAACCTGCTCGCTGCGCACGGGATCGTGCCTGCGCCAGGCGACACTGCCCTGGAGTTCGCCCATGCCGCGTCGGAGGCACTCCGCGCACGAGGGCATCCGGAAGTTGCCGACGTGCCGACCTCCTGGGCGAATGCGTATTATCAGGAACGATTTGGGGGGAATGCCCCCTCGCCGGAGCGTCTGGCGGTGTTGGTACGCCAGCTCGGCGACCTCAGTCGGGCCTTGAACGCGTAAGGAGTAGGCATGACCATGGTGAAGCGGATGCGCGCTGAGAATAGCGTCCTGGTTGTCATCGACATTCAGGACAAACTCCTGGTGAAGATTCCTGAAGCAGATCGCCTCGTTCGAAACGCCGGTTTCGTACTCGATGTGGCCGCAGCACTCGACGTGCCAGTGCGCGCAACCGAGCAGTACCCCAAGGGTCTCGGACCCACGACAGCCGAGATCGCCAGACGACTGCCCGCAACAATTCCCGCCAAGACGTCATTCAGTTGTTGTGGCGCAGGGACTTTTCTGGAAGAACTGGAGATGCTCCGTCGCCCGAACATCGTGCTGGTTGGGATGGAAACTCACGTTTGCGTGGCACAAACGGCACACGACCTTCTCGACGCCGGATTGCACGTCTTCCTTCCAGTGGATGCGCTGGCCGCACGTGGGCAACTCGATCACGACCTGGCGTTACGGCGACTGGAACAGGCTGGCGCAGTGCTAACTACATCCGAGGCGGTGGCATTCGAGTGGATGACGGACGCCACGCATCCCCGGTTCAAGGTCGTCAGCTCGCTGGTGATCGCTCGCAGCACATGAACGAAAACGCGACCCAGCATCCGCCCACCTCAGTGCCATGCCTCATAAGCGATGACGACGAAGTTGTGGACGAAGTGCATCAGCATCGCCAGAGTGAGTCCACCGAAGACGCGAGCATAGCCGAGTACCAGACCAACCAGAAATAGGTACGGACATTTGAGTATCATCGCCACCGGGTTGTCCAGGTGGGCGAAAGCAAACATCGCCGCCGTTAGCAGCACCGCGAGGTGGAGATTCATCGAACGGCGGAAGACGCCGAGTACCATCTGCCGGAAGAACAACTCTTCCACGATCGCCGGTTGTACACAGATCAGCATCACGGTGATCCATGTCACCTTCATCTTCTCTGCCGATACAGGACCAAACGGTTTGAACAACTCCCGGAGGAAGGTGATGAAGAGGATGTTGAGCGTCAGGAGCAGGGCGAGCATCGGCCACGCCGCCAGCCAGGTCATCAGGCGGGTGCGCTGAGGCCGAATCTGCCTCGCACTCTTCCAGACCAGCGCGAGCGCAACTACCGTCAGCACCGCGTCGAGGAACTCGACGATGGCCAATCCCGTAAACACTTCCTCATCACCCTGCAGTCCATAAACAACCGCGAAGACCGCGAACAGGACGAGCGAACTGAGCAGCATCAAGTACGAAACGCCGACAACAGTGAGTGGATATACCTGTGATGGCTTCTGTGGCGGAGGACGGAAGTGTTCTTCACGGAGACCCGCGTTCCAGTCGGCCTCAGGCTCTTGGTCCTGTCCATAACACGGCGCGACCCGCGGTGGTTCACCCACCAGCCAGGCGTTACACCACCGGCAGCAGTTCTCGACTGGAACCGCGGATTCGCCACAGCGTCGGCAAAACACCGCGTCGGGTGAGTGGTCCGGTTCTGGCACTGCGACAGGTGTCACGTCCCACGGCGGGCTTGTGGGCGGGACCGGTCGCTTCTCTGGCAGCGGTTCGCGTTCGTCGGCTGGCATGATGCGGCAGCAAGCGGGTGTGAGTGTGTCAGGCTGTACGCAAATTGTAGCAGGGGCGTACACTTCCACTGCAAGGGAATCGCGCTGTCGGCGGAGCAAACGGGCGCTGGGTCCGTACTACCCGCTCATTTCAAACGATCCGGCACCAGTTGAGCGTCCAGTCAGATTCGTGGGATGTTTGGCACGCGGATTGAATCCAATCTTCCGCGGTTCAGTTCGTGTGTGCCGAACCCTTTCAGGCAACCCGCCCTCAAAAAGAGGGCAACAGGTGACAATTCGCCCAACCAATTCAACACCGAGGTGAATCATGACACGCAATCGCCGCCACCCGTTCGGGTTGCTCTTCAATGAGGTATCTGCCGTGGGCGACGAGTTCGCGGCGATGGTCGGTCGGCTGTCCGGCCAGACCGACGCACTCCCCTTCCCCATGAACGTCTGGCAGGACGACAACGCGGTGCATGTCGAGGCCGACCTCCCCGGCGTGGACCGCGCAACGCTCGAGGTCACCGTGACTGGTGGCGAGGTGCTGGATATCAAGGCCGCGCGTCCCGCACCGGCTCAGGTGGAAGGTGTTACCTGGCACCGTCAGGAACGCATATCCGGGACGTTCGCGCGAACCGTTACACTTCCACTCCCCGTGGACGCGGAAAAGGTTGAGGCGAACTACAACAACGGTGTGCTGAAGGTCCTTCTGCCGAAGATTCCTGCTGTCCGACCGCGCACCGTCCCGGTGCGGGTTGGAGAGTGAGTGAAGACGGGTTAGAACCTGCGGGTTGAACGTGATCCAGAGGTGAGTGCGAATGGATCGCGCTCGCCTCTGGGCTGCTCGTGGCGGCCCTCTGCTTTTCGTGCATGGGTGGTCGTACTCTAACAGCACGCAACCAAGCCATCACACTCGTGAGAAGGGGAGCCATGTTTGCCCGCCGCGATTACATCCGCGACTACATGATGATTCCGCCAGGGACCGGCGAGGCGTCTGTGGTGAACGTCATCGTCGAAATCCCCAAGGGGCGTCGGAGCAAGTTCGAGGTGGACAAGGTTACGGGTCTTATCAAGCTCGACCGGTATCTCTACAGCTCCGCGGTCTACCCCGGCGACTATGGATTTATCCCCCAGACTCTCGCCGAAGATAACGATCCGCTCGATGCCCTTGTGATGGTGAACGAACCGACTTTCGCCGGTTGTCTGATCGAAGCGCGCGTCGTGGGTATCTTCCGGATGCGCGACAAGGGACAGAACGACTACAAGATTCTCGCAGTGCCACACAAGGACCCGCTATTCTCGCACATCATGAAACTGGCAGATGTGCCTGTTCACTTCGTTCGTGAAGTCGAATTCTTCTTCACCACATACAAGCAACTCGAAGGAGTCACGATCGAACCGCTTGGGTGGGCATCGAACGAAGAAGGGACCGCGGAGGTGCGGTCGTCGGTCGATCGTTTCCGTGCCTCACTCGGCAACGTCCACGGTTGAGAGTGGTTATGCCACACTCCTGGTGTTGTGGTAGCCGCGAGGGCGTCGTGGTTGCTCAGAGATGCTGAAAACGCTGCTATCGTCCCACCAGTAACCGTTTGCCATCGGGCTGGATCAATTGCCAGCCGTGTTCCATGCGTTCGATCGTCTTGGGTCGGTACTCCGCCGCGATGGATGCGGCACGGACCACGTCGACGTCCGGCCATGCGCGACCAACCGGGCCAGGTGGCTTCACCGGTGAGAGCAACTCCGAAAGTCCGGCAGTCGGTGCGGTTGTGGCGAGGAGGATGCCCTTCGCGTCCACGGCGCGTTTCGTGTCTCCATCGAAAATTGCCAGGACCGGTGTGCGGAATGTGAGTTTCACACTCACTCTGTCTGGCGGCGTGAGGTCGACAGCGTCCACACTTTGTACCCAGGGGTGGGCCGCGAATACCGCAGTCAGTTTCGACTTGAGAGTGGGATCGAGCGTCTGAAGTGTCAGCCCAGCCCTGGTGGCGTAGCGGACCTCCGTGAGGAAGGTCTCTCGCGTCATACCAGGCGGGGCATCACACTGGATAGCAGTGAATGGGACCGAATAACGATCGCGCGGGCCGATGCCTCGGCGCGCTTCGTCGCCGAGGCGCGACAGGCCGAAGAGCGTCGCCGCCACGAATCCAAGTGTGACGAGTATCCTCACCAGAGGTGGCGCAATGCGCCATCGTGGCGGTTCGGGTGCAGGCGTGGTCGCCTTCCTGGCTCGCTTTACCACACGTGTAACTCCCGTTCCAGCGACACACCCGTCCGTTCCTTCACCTTCGCGCGCACCTGATCAATCAGTTGCAGGATGTCACGCGCGGTCGTGCCAGGATGCGCCACTGCGAAATTTGAGTTGCGCTCGCTCAGTTCCGCTGCACCGATCTTGGCCTTTGTCAGATGCGCGCGGTCGATGAGTGCTGCAGCCGTCTGGCCGGATGGATTGCGGAACATCCGCACACCCCGCTGGACACTCAGCGGTTCGCTGTCCTTCCGGATGATCCAGGCTTTCCGCATTCGTTTAAGGATCGCCGGCACGGATTCGGATTCCAGCTCGAATTCGACTGATAGGATCACAGGCTCATCGATGTCGCTGGCATGTTCGCTGAAGGTCAGTTCATCACGCCCGCGTGTCTGGACCTTGCCCGAGTCGGTCAGCACTGTGACATTACGGACGGTCTGACTGATCTCGCCTGAGCGGTCGCCGACGTTGCAGCGCACGCTCCCGCCCACGGTGCCGCGAAAGCCAACGAGCGTTTCCAGCCCCCCAAGACCCTGCTTCACCGCGAACTGAATCAGGTCGAAGAGTTGCCCACCGCCACCCGCTGCGACGCGCTTGCCGTCGTGTTTGAGGAACGTGAACGGTTCTGCGGTGAGTCGCACTACCGCACCTGGGATGGGATCGTCACGGATGAGGAGATTGAAGCCGCCACCGAGCATCCGCACCGGTACTTTGTGCGTGCGGCAAGCGGCCAGCACTGCGTTCAGTTCGTCGGGCGTCCGGGGTTGCACGAGGAACTCAGCCGGGCCGCCGATTTTCAGATGTGTGAATGGCGCCAGCGGTTGATTCCGCTTCGTGATTTCCGGGAACTGCTCGGCAAGCGACATGGCAGGGCCTCCTTGCCCTTACTGTATCGGCGTGGCTTGGAAAGTTGTAGCGGCCCATCGCGTTCCCATTACCGGGTAGGCTTCCCGATGCACCAGAGATGCCTCGCCCCGCGGATGAAGATATCGCCGTTGGAGAACGCCAGTGATGCATAGACCCGTTCACCCAGCGGATTCTTCGCCAGAAGCTCGAACTCGTCGCTTGCCTTCACAACGTAGGTCACGCCATCCTCGGCAGTGAAGTAGACCCGTCCTTCTGCCAACACCGCTGAGGCGCGAAACTTCACCCGTCCGAGTTGTTCTTGCCACTCCAGTTTGCCGCTTTTCGCGTCCCAGCAACTCGCCTTGTAGTGACTGTCATCGACGAGAAAGAGCTTGCCGCCAGTCGCTACGGGTGAGGGAACGTAGCTGCCTTCGTTCTTCTTCGACCATACGACATGCGTTTTCGTGACATTGCCGCTACCGCTGGGGTCTATCGCCATGACCCAGTACACCGGAAAGCCTGCGGTCAGGAGAATCAATCCGTTGTGGTATACCACACTCGAGACGAACTGCTCGGTAGGTCCGTCCACGATCCAGAGTTGCTTACCCGTATCGGGATCGTAGCTTGTGACGCGCTTGCTACCGGTTAACACCATCTGTTTGCGGCCTGCGGCTTCCACAACAACAGGCGGGCAGTAGGATCGGAGCCTGTTCGGCCGGTCGATGCGCCAGCGTTCCTGGCCGGTTTTCTTGTCGAACGCGACGATGTAGGCGCGTTGTCCTTTCGGAGCGTCCTGATCGCCGTTAACGACCAAAAAATCGTTATAGAGTATCGGCGGGCTGCAAAAACCGTGGACCGAGTGGAACTCGCCTGGGGTCTTCTCCCAGAGCAGTTTACCGTTGAAGTCGAAGCAATACACCCGCAACCTCGGCTTATCAAGGAAGGTGACGTAGACACGTTCGCCGTCGGTTGCCGGGGTGGAGCTGGCCCAACTGTTCTCGCCGTGCTTGCGCTCCAACTCCGCAACGACAACCGACTTCTCCCAAAGCAGTTTGCCACTGGTTCGGTCCACGCAGTACAGCACGCGAGCCTTCTCCTTCGCCACGCATCCTGTCACGAACACGCGCCCCATGCTGACAATGGGCGAGGAATGCCCACTCCCAGGCAATTCGAGCTTCCACTTCACGTTCTCCGTCTTGCTCCACTTCAGCGGAAACCCGGTACCTGTTGACGTGCCGTCACCGCGTGGCCCGCGCCAGCCGGGCCAGTTCTCGGCATGGGTGGCACTGGTGAACAGGGCGGTGGCAAGGAACGCAATTGCGAGGCGATGCATTGGATTCGGACTCCAACTGTTGGACATGCAACGGCGGCGGAGGGTGGGGCAGGAAGTTCGATTCCAACACATTTCCAGGCGAAACGGAACGAAATTCCCGTATTGCGCGTCGAATCGGTACACGAAACGCATTGTAGGGTTAGATGGGTGAATCAGTCCTATCGGGAGGAGTGGTCATGTATTCCGTGCGGTTCGCAAAGGCGATGGCCGCCGTCGCACTGTTCAACGGCGTCCTGTTCCTCTGCGTTCGTGAGGACGCACTGGCCGGGGAGAAGGCAGAAGACGCCAAGAGGTACACGGAGCAACTCCGCAAGGGGAAGGATGCCAAGTCGAAGATCGTCGCCCTGCGCGAGTTGGGCACGCTGGCTCAGATCAAGAAATCGTTTATTACCGAAGCACTGCCAGACGTGTACAAGGCAACGAAGGACAAGGATGCCGGGGTACGTGCTGCCGCGGCCGAGGCACTGGGCAAGGCCGACGAGCCTTACGATAAGGCCGGTCCTGTACTCGTGAAGTTACTCAAGGAGGATAAGGACAAGGCCGTGAAGATCGGCGCGCTGCGCGGGCTGACTGCGATGGGCACTTCCGCGAAGGAAGCCGCGCCAACAATCCGCCAGGTCCTCAAGTCCACCGCTGGTGAGAAACGGAGCAAGCTTGGCCTCGCCGCAAAGGACGCGCTGAAGGCTGTGGGGGTTGGGCGGAAGAAGAACTAACCGCACCGCAGATGAACTCTCGCGCCAGAACCCGCGGCTGTGGGCTGCGGGTTCTTTCGTTTTCTGGCGAGATGGATACACTCAGACCAACCCGCATCGTGAGGAGTTTTCCATGCTGCCCGATCGTCGTCAATTCTTTGCAACAGCCGCAAGTGCGGCGGCAGTCTCAGGCTCGTGCCACTCAGTCGCCTGGGGCGCCGATTCCTTACGGTCGCGACCACCCAAACGAACGAAACCTGCGCCGAAGAAAATTGCGCTGCTCACAAGCGTCTACCGTTATCTTTCGCACTCGTATCACATCGCGGGGCGGTTCCTCCACGGATACCTCAAGGACGGGGCGCATCACTTCCCCGACCTCGACATCGCTTCGGTTTACGTTCAACAGGTGGGTGAGCGAGACCTCAGCCGGGGGCTGGCGAAAGATTACAACTTCCGGCTCTCGGAAACCGTAGAGGACGCGCTGACACTCGGAACGGACAAGCTCGCGGTGGATGCCGTGCTCTTGGTCTGCGAACATGGCGACTACAAGTACAACGCGAAGGGGCAGAAACTCTATCCGCGGTACGATTACTTCAAGAAGGTCGCTGCCGTGTTCGAGAAGAGCGGCCGGTCGGTGCCGGTATTCAACGACAAGCACCTCAGCTACGATCGCAAGAAAGCTGCGGATATGGTCGCGACAGCGAAGAAGATGGGATTCCCGCTGATGGCCGGCTCGTCGTTACCCGTAACGTGGCGGCGTCCCGAATTGGAATTGAAGCTCGGCACGAAGGTGACTGAGGCACTCGTGGCATCGCGCGGAGAACTGGAGATTTACGGCATCCACGCGCTGGAGACTCTCCAGTGCATGGTTGAACGTCGCTTTACAGCAGGCGGCGCGAATCCGGCTAGGCAGGGCGTGAAGGCAGTTACGTGCTTGCAGGGCGATGCAGTGTGGAAGGCGGGTGACGACGGGTTGTGGTCGTGGGAGTTGCTGGAACACGCTCTCGGCCGCAGCACGTCGCGCAACGTGGGCGACGTGCGCGCGAACTGCAAGCGGTTTCCACGACCAGCATCGTGGGACTACTACGCGAAGGGGCCGATCGCGTTCCACGTTGAGTATGCGGACGGGCTGAAGGCCACCGTTCTGCAACTCGATGGCCACGTCGCTGACGAGACGTTTGCCTGTCGCGTGGAGGGTGAGCGGAAGCCGCAATCGTGCCTCTTCTGGCTGCCGCCGCCCCCCGGCGCGGCCTTCCTGGAGGCACTCGCCATGCACATCGAGACGTTCTTCGACACAGGGAAGCCCCCCTACCCCGTTGAGCGAACGCAACTCACAGGGGGAGTACTCGAATACATGCTGGACTCACGTGTCAACGCCTCGAAGCGACTGGAGACGCCCGACCTCGACATCCGCTACGACCCACCAACTGATAGCGGCTACATGCGCGGCGACTACGCCCAGCCTGTGAAATGAAGAGGGTCACTGAACGGAATCGGGTCGGCGGCCAGAGGTACCACGGTGTTCTCTCGGGAGTTCCTGACCCCTCTCGGGGGGCCGATAATTCGGTTTGAACCAGGCGAGAATGTCTTCCATGATCGTCTCCTCCGTGAGGCCAATCCTTTCCCCATCAAAGGCTCCACCAAGGGGGAGGTCATTTTCGAGCTACTGCTTCAAGACACACCGCGTGTCTCAGATTCTCTTGCATGGGCAACCACGCCACGGCACTGGCCGAAGCCGATGCGAGCAAAACCCTCTCGCTCGCACGAACCGGTCATGATCACCTCGTCTCCGTCTTCGAGAAACGTCCGCGTCTGACCAGAGGGCAGCTGCACGGGATTGGCTCCCTTCGAGGTGAGTTCCAGAAGACAGCCACAATTCTCATGCAGCGGCCCGGAAACCGTTCCACTCGCGATCAGATCGCCAGGATCAACGGGACAACCATTAGATGTGTGATGCGCGATCATCTGCCCTGGTGTCCAGTACAACTGGGCGAATGCTGCGCGACTGAGACGGGTGGGTTCCTTCATCACTGAGGTGCGAAGCCACACTTCAACCGTCAGAGCCAGTGCTCCTGCCGCCGCTTCTTGCAGGTAAGGCAGTATGGGTACATCGTGTGACAGTAGTTCGGTCCAAAATGGTGCGAGCGCCTCAGCCGTCACAACCCACGGAGAAATGCTTGTGGCGAAGTTCTTGGACAGGAAGGGTCCAAGTGGTTGATACTCCCACCGCTGGATATCGCGTGCAGACCAGTCATTCACAAGGCATGCGCCGGCCAGATGTGCCCGCGCCTCTGCGATCGGGATCGGGTTGCCCAGCAAGTTACCTGGCCCGAGGAAAAACCCGACTTCCATCTCGTAGTCAAGTTCGCGCGACGGCCCGAACTTCCCCTCGCCCAACTGGCCGTTCGGTCGTCGAACCGGTGTCTCACTGACAACGAGTGATGACGCGCGACCATGGTAGGCAATCGGGATGTGCTTGTAGTTCGGCAGCAGTGGATTGTCTGGCCGAAACAGCTTGCCTACATTCGTTGCGTGATGAATGGACGCGTAGAAGTCGGTGTAATCGCCCACCCGCGCCGGGAGATGATACACACACTCCGACTGAGCGAAGAGCGGGCGCGTCATCGACCCTGTTTCGAGTGCCTTCACCCACTGCTTCCGCAGCACCCCGCGGTCGGCCGGCGGGAGCGTGAAGTATCCGTTTAGTGAATCACCAGCGATCCACTCGCTTGCGTCCAAAATGCCATTGCCGATGGCCACACCTACGCGAGCAGTGGCTGCACCAGGAGGGGTGAAAACGCAGAGAGGCAGGTTCTGTATCGGAAAATCGCAGCCTGACACGTTGGCAGAGTCAGCCCAACTCTTGCGCGCTGGGTCGTGTGTGTCGTCGACCGTCGGTGCGTGGATCGTCATAGTAGTCCCAACGATTGCAAGTCGCGGACGGGTTCCTCAAACGAACAAGATCCGAAGCTGTGAGCGAAGTTCGCGCGAGCATCTTCCAGTTCGCACGGGTCAAGCGACCAATCACGCCAGTGGGCGCAGGCATCGAAGTGGAACGCGGCCGGGTCCACCTCTTCTAACACCGGTTCGATCTCCAGGTGCCCACGCCACGCAAAGCACGCGGCCATGAAAACGTTGAGAAATCCATGCATGACAGCGCGCGGTGAATCTGTAGCGTATGTGAGCGCTTGTTCGGAACGCACTGGGTGATGCAAGCCGGCGGTGGCCTTGAATGCGAGGCGGCGTTCTGCGCACGCGCGGATGAAACTCGCGACCTCTGCTACAGCCGGGATCGCTTCTGGCTTCACACCACCCGTGCGAATCTTCGCGAAACAACCCTCGGCCTTCACCTGGTCCAGTTCCGTAGCAGGCAGTTCGCAGTAGACAGGACGTGCGGCCTGAATCGGTTGCTTCGATTCGATGGCGCTGGCGCGAGGGACATCGCTATTCGCGAGCACCGAAAGCGCGCCATCGAACATATGTGGAATCTGATCCAGATCGCCATGATTCACGACGAGCCGCCCAAGCATCCAGGCGTGATGCGCGTCTCGATAGCCTGCGAAGTTGTTGGCGGCCACGCCACATGGCAGCGCGGCAGGTGGAAAGCTTCCTGCGTAATCGATCAACCGCGTCATGAGCACCCGGAACGAGTGCGGAATGGGGGTCATGCGCGATCTCTCGGAGTACACGGCGGGTTGCTTCTCTCTCATCATAAACGAAAAACAACAGGCCGCGAGAGTACTCGCGGCCTGCGTACAGAGTCGGCGAGAACTTTACTGGTCTCGCAATTCCATTCCGAACGTGTCGGCGACGCCACGAATGAGCGGCGCGGACGGCTTGCGCGGTTGCTGATAACTCCACATGGTGTTGAGCATCTCGTATCCCATGAGCGCGCCGAGGAGCACAACAAAAAGTGTGGGAGCAAGCAAGAGAGCGGGGACCACCCCCCAGGGCTTGGTCGGACGTTCGACCGTCGTGCCCGCAGGGGCAGCCTCGTCATCTTCCTCGTCATCATCATCATCGTCGCGACGTTTTCCCTTCACACCCTTCAACGCGCCAGCTGCATCCTCTTCGTCATCCTCCTCGTCGTCGGACCTCCTCTTGGACTTCGCTTTACGCCTGGTGGCACTCTTGGGTGCCTCGTCCTCATCCCCTTCGCCCAGAAGCACGACTTCGCTTTCGGACCCCTCATCAACCACCACGTCGCTATCGGCGACGAAATCCGAGCTTTCCACATCCGTATCGGAGTCAGCAGGTACGGCTTCCGATCCGGATTCTTCCATCGGAGGAATCTCGAAATCTGTCTCGAAGATGTCTCCCTTGTCCGCAGACTCCTCGGCGGCGCCCAGCGCGGCCTGTTCGAGACTCGAACCACCAGAGTCCTCGAGCGTTAACTCGAACTCGCTATCAGAGTCAGAATCTGAGTCGAGAACGAGCTTGCCCGATTTCGGAGCGCTGAGCCGAGAACTGGACCCACCTGCTGAGGAATCAAGCGAAAGCTCGAAATCCGACTCGGAACTGGAGGCATCATCCTCAGCTGCCGGCGCGGCATCCTTCTTTCCCTTGTCCAGCGGGATACCGCTATCGGCAGGATCACGGAGATTGATCCCGCTCTTGCCGCTGCGGCTGCCAGCCTTGTCCTTGGGTAAGGCGCCGAGTTCGACTTCATCTGCAGCATCCTGGTTCACCTGCATCTCGAAATCGCTGTCGGCATCGAGACTCAGTTCAAACTCGCTACTATCGGCCGGGGGTTTTTCACCCGTGATCTTGCGCGCATCTGCTGCCGAGAGCTTGCCAGATGATGGGGACGACTTCGGAGCGGAGAGCTTCGCGGAACTACCGCCCTTGATTGCGGCACTCCCTGGCCCACTCAGGTCCAGCGAGATCTCTTCTGTGGGTACAGCCGCTGCGTCCGACTTTGGTTTGCCGCCGTCAAGCCGCACATCACTGTCGGAACTCCCAGCGGAGCTGTCAGACATTGACTTTGGTGCGGCCGCAGGCTTGTCCGGTGTGAGCTTGCCCGACTTGGATGTCGGCTTCGTCGCTTCAGCGAGGGAGAAAACGTCATCATCGGACGAATCGAATTCCAGTGGCGCGTTATCGGGTTTCTTGGCTTTCTTTCCTGCGGCTGCTCCTGATACTCGGAAGTCATCAGAGCCGAGGTCCTCACCCGCCGGCGGGGCAAGCGGAAGGTCCTGTTCGCTGGCCATGCCAAGCTGTCGGCCAAGCTCTTCAATGGCGGAGAGCTTGAAGCGGACAGTGGCTCCGTCACGGATCTGGCTGAGCCGCTTGAAGTCCGGGTCGGTCTTCAGCCGCTTCTTCATTTCCTCGGGAGAAATGCCGAGTTTTTCGGCGGCCTCCTCAAGGGTGATCATTTGCTGCGCCATGGGTGACTCGCGGCGAGGACGGGCGTGAAACGACGAGACGAAACCCCGCGGAGCGGGTGTCCTATCCTGTGATTGTAAACCACCCCAGAGGTGACACAAGTGCCGATTTGGCTTCTAGTTCGCGCACGGCGGACTCAGGACTTGCGTAGCCGGTATAACCGCACCGCACAACGCCCTGTGGGTGTACAAACCGACCACTTTGGCAGACCTTCATCAATCGCCATATGCTTTCGCGAACAACTGGTTCATCTCGAATGACGCAATGTCAGGCGAACTTTATCCGCACTTATCGGAAGCTTTAGCCGCGGAAAAAGCCTCTTGTCGCTGTTCCCAGCGACTCCTAAGATTTTGTGGGAATGGGGACGTAGCTCAATTGGTTAGAGTACCGGACTGTCGATCCGGTGGTTGCGG
>CAYRDG010000039.1:0-23407 GCA_964422915.1 uncultured Frigoriglobus sp.
TGGGAGGCCTACTGGAACCTGGCTGCCTGACCCCAAGAGATTCTGGTTACACCCCTCAAGCTTTCCCAGGAAGCCCGTCTTGTTCTGTTTCGGTCATCGAGTTATAACGCCCGCCCGGTATAGGCAGGGAGGCGAGGCGCGAGCGATGCGGAACTTTCGGCGGAGTATGGGCTTCTCGTGGCCGTACTGGCGCAGGCTCGCGGCGTCCATCGCATGCGCGCTTGTCGTCGCGGTGCTCTGGGGAGCCAATCTCTCGGTCGTTTACCCGGCGCTCAAACTCCTCGGCAGCGGCAAGAATCTTCAGGAATGGGTCAACGACGAGATCGCCACGCAGGAGAAACTCCGCGATGAACAGGCGGCGAAGGTCAAACTCTTCAACGAGGTAATCCAGAAGTACGAACAGCAGCCGAACACGCCTGAGAACGAGAAACGCAAACGCGGTGTCTCCTCCGAACTTGCGAAGGCAACGGACGCTCAGGACTACCACGCGGCCTGGGCGTATCGCTATCTGTGGATCCGGGCGAAGCTCATCCGCTATCTCCCCACCGACCCCTTCGAGACATTCCTCTGGATTGTGGCCGCGATGCTCGGCTGCGTTGTGATCAAGGGGGCGTTCGAGTTCTGCAACGAATCTCTCGTTGGGAGTGTGACCAACCGCACCATTTTCGATCTGCGGAATGCCTTCTATCGCCGCGTGCTGCGCCAGGACGTGCGCCAGGTGACCGCGGCTGGCACCACCGATCTGATGTCACGCTTCACCACTGATACCGAACAGGTTGGTCAAGGGTTGAAGGTGGCGTATGGCCGGGTGATCGCCGAACCGCTCAAGGCACTCGCTTGCTTCGTGGCGGCATGCGCAATCTGCTGGCAACTCACGCTTCTGTTCGTGGTTGTCGTGCCGCTTGCGCTTTATGTGCTCACGAAGGTGAGCAAGGCGATGCGGAAGGCAGCGAAGAAGGCGCTCGAACGCACAGCGACGATGTACAAGATCCTGCGTGAGGTGCTCGACGGCCTGCGCGTGGTAAAGGGCTTCGCCCGCGAACCCCACGAACGCCGCCGCTTCCGCGAAGCCAACCGCGAGGTCTTCCGCAAGGCGATGCGGTTGATCAATCTCGATGCCTTCACCAACCCCGCCATCGAGGTACTCGCGATCCTGGCTGTCACGCTGGCACTCTCGGCCGGCGTGTACCTCGTGTTGACCAAGAATACGCACATCTGGGGCATACCGATGTGCGCACAGCCGATGAGTTTCGAGACGCTGATCCAGTTCTACGCGTTCCTCGTGGCCATCGCCGATCCAGTGCGGAAACTCTCCAGTGTTTACGCCAAGCTCCAGGCAGCGGAAGCGGCATCGGGTCGCGTTTTTGAGGTGTACGACCGCGAGCCGACGATGCAGGGCAACCCCAGTGGCCCACGGCTCAAGAAGGTGGCCCGACGGATCGAGTTCCGGCACGTCTGCTTCTCGTACAACCCGGCCGACGAGAACCCAACACTCGACAATGTGTCGTTCACCGTGAGAGCCGGCGAGACGGTCGCGGTGGTTGGCGGCAACGGCTGTGGGAAGACGACACTGCTCTCATTGCTGCCACGCTTCTTCGATCCGGATTCCGGCGCGGTACTGATCGATGGCGTGAACCTGCGCACGGCGCACCTGCGTTCCGTACGCAAGCTCATCGGCGTCGTCACACAGGATACGCAACTCTTCGACGATACGGTGTTCGCCAACATCGCTTATGGCAGACCCGGCGCGACTCGCGAGGAAGTGGTTGAAGCGGCGATGAAGGCACGCGCCCACGAGTTCATCGAGAAGAAGCCTGGCGGTTACAATGCGATGCTCGGTGCCTCAGGCGGAAACTTCTCCGGAGGTGAACGTCAGAAGATCGCACTGGCTCGCGCCATTCTTCGCGACCCCAACATCCTGATCCTTGATGAGTTCACGAGTGCCATCGATGCGCCCAGTGAAGCAGATATTCATGCAACGATCAAGGAGTTTGTGAAGGGCCGGACGACGTTCTTCATCACGCACAAATTGCACACGGTCCCGGAGATTGCGGATCGCGTGGTGATGATGGAGACCGGTCAGGTGCTCGACTTCGGCACACACGACGAATTGATAGCCCGTTGCGAGTCGTATCGCCGCCTCTTCGAGTCGGGCTTGCAGCGAAAGGCCGCATGATTCTGCGACACGCAAACGCTCTTCGCTCACTCCGGGCCTTCTCGCTCGATGGAGCACCGGCATTGCAGCGACAGACACCACTCGCCCTGCTCGTTGCCCTCACCGCGTTCCTCTTCTTCTTCCATCTCGGCACACGCGATCTGGTCAGCAGTCACGAGGCCCGCGCCGCGCAGAACGCGCAGCGGATGCTCGATACGGGCGCGTGGGGGCTGCCGACGCTCTTCGACAGCCAGCCCGACTTGCAGAAACCGCCGGGCTTCTACTGGCTCATCGCCGTTGCTGGCTGGGTGAGTGGCGGCCACGTGTCTCCCTTCGTTGCACGCTTCCCGGCAGCACTCGCGGCACTCGCATCCGTGCTGCTCGTCTACGGCTTCCTTCGGCGTGAAGGTTCCCGTATCGCTGCCGTGGTCGCAACGACAACGCTCGCGAGCGCGAATCACTTCATCGCGATCGGCCGCACCGCGCGCATCGACGTCCCGCTGACATGCGCGGTCACGCTCTCGCTTTTGAGCTTCTACCGTGCGTGTGCTCCTTGCGATTCGCGCCCGCGGACCGCGCTCTATCTCCTCTCCGCGCTGGCCGCAGCCGTTGCCGTATTGCTCAAGGGACCGGTCGCGCTTGCGCTCATTGGTCCGGTCGCCGTCGCGTTCCTCGTTGCCGAACGGTTTGCGTCGCCAGTGTCGGACCGGCCACGCCTCCCCACGGGGCAGGCGTTCCTGGGCGCGACGGTGGTTGCGGTGGTGGCCGTGCCGTGGTTCGTCTGGGCGAATCATGCCACCAGAGGTGAGTTCTTCCGCGTCTTCTTCTGGCATCACAACGTAGAACGATTCACTGGTGGGTCGGAATCGCTGGCGTCGCACCCGTGGTGGTACTACGGCCCGCGCTTCGCGATGGCGTTCCTGCCTGGCACGCTCACACTCGTGCCGCTGGTGGTGTGGGGCTTTCGTTCCGGGCTGTGGCGAGAGAGCCGGGTCTTTCGCTTCGGAATGGTCTGGCTTGGTGTCATGGTCGCGGTGCTCTCCACCGCGCACTTCAAGCGTGCTGATTACCTGTTGCCGGCATTTCCTGGCGCAACCATCGCGATGGGATGCGCCGCACAGAGTTGGCTTGCGTCGCGCACCAACCCGCGCACTGTGACGCGCGCAAAGTGGGCGTTCGAGTTGCTCATTGTATGCGGGCTGGCGGTGTGCCCGGTGATGTGGTTCGCCGTTGAGCCAGCGGAAGCGGCCCGGCAGGAGAAACGGCCGTTCGCTGCCGCCATCCGCGCGCAGGCCCCGGCGCCAGAGTCCGTCTTACTTTTCCGTACCGAGTCGCACCTCCTCGCCTACCACCTCGGCCCGCCGCTTCATACCCTTGTCGAATGGGGCGAGTTGAAGGAGCGACTCTCCGCGCCTGGGCCGCACACGGTCGTCATGCCGCCTGAATATGCGGCAGACGCAGGGCGGATTACGGGTCGCCGACTCGTGCCAGTGGCGGCACTGACGGATTACCTCTCCGTTCGGCCGCACCGACCGCTGGTGTGCCTCCGTACTGCGGAGTGACTGGGCACCCTGCCTGTTTGCTCTGCTCGCGGCTTCACTTCATGGAATGGAGCGGACGGCCGATCGTCATTCTCCCCTCCTGGGGCCTGATCACCTCATGACCAAGACTCGCGACGGCGTTACCGTCGTTATTCCGGTTCACAACGCCGCGGCGGCACTCGACAAGGTGCTGCCTGCGTGGGGAGCCGTGCTGTCGAATTTGAATCGACCCTTCGAGATTATCGTCGTCAACGATGGCAGCACGGATGGCACTGCCGAGGTCCTCCAGAAGCGTGCCGGGAACGTCCCTCATCTCCGCGTGCGGAATCACGACACGCCACGCGGCTTCGGCGCGTGTCTGCGTGGTGCGCTGGAAGAAGCGAACGAACCGCTTCTGCTCTACACCACCGTTGATTATCCGTACACGCCCTCGGACATCCGGCCGATGCTGGAACGCATCGAGCTGCGCGACGAACTGTTTGGCAAGCAACCCGACCTGATTAGCGGTGCGCGATCCGGTCAGCCGCGTCCGGCGCTGGCGCAGCTCACTGGGTTTGCGTGGCGGTTGTTCTGGCGACTCTTCGCCGGGCTGCCGATGATCGAGCCGCCGCCGTGGAACGGATGGGGGCCGTGGTGGTATCGCTTCCATTCGCAGTGGTTCTTCGGCGTGCCGCTGGCCGATGTGAACAGCGCGTTCAAGTTGTGGCGTGTCTCGTTCCTGAAGCGATTTCCGATTCAGTCCGATGGCGACTTCGTTCACACGGAACTGGTTGCGAAGGCCACCTTCCTGACCAGCATCATGGATGAAGTACCCCTCACGCCGAAGCCCGATTCGCTGCCGGCACTCGGTGTGCTGGCCGCCGACCGTCGGAAGGTTACCCGCGATCCGCAGTTCGCCTTCTACAGTGCGGCAGCACCGTCCGCGCCACTGCCTGGCGGCGTCACACTCACTCACCCTACACCCCCATCGGAGAGCGGGGAAGGGAACTCGACCAGCTCTCCCGTTCCGGCGACGTGAACACAACACCCGAACACGTCCTCTTCGTTACCGGCAAGCTCGCCGAGCCGGCGTTGCGGGGTGTAGTGAGTACGCTCGCCCCCAAGGCTGGCTTTGAAGCGCACATTGTGGTGCTGCCGATCACGGTCGCCGCACTCATGACGACGAACTGGGTCGCGCGTCACCTTCCACAACTGCCGCCGAAGGTCGATCGCGTCGTGTTGCCGGGATTCTGCCGCGGCCAGGTGGAGGAAGTGTCGCACGCGGCGGGCGCGCCGGCGGCCCGCGGCCCACTCGATCTGCGCGACTTGCCAGAGTTCTTCGGCACTCGCTCTGGCCCACCGCCTGGCTACGGCGCATTCGACATCGAGATTCTGGCGGAAATCAATCACGCACCAGCCAGGACTCTCGAAGCGATCCTCACGGAGGCACGCCGCTACCGCGCGAGCGGAGCCGACGTGATCGACCTCGGCTGCGACCCCGGCGCGACGTGGAGCGGCATCTCCGAAACCGTTCGGGCGCTGAAGGCTGAGGGCTTTCGCCTCTCGATCGACAGCTTCAACCCCGAGGAAGTGGAAGCAGCACTCGCAGCCGGCGCGGAACTTGTGCTGAGCGTCAACGGCACCAATGTGGAACACACGCGGCGCTGGCACGAACACTATCCCGGCGTGGGTGTGGTGGCGATTCCAGACACACCCAGCGATATCGAGAGCCTCGCGCGAACCGTCGATACCCTTCGCACAATCGGCATCCCGCACCGGCTCGATCCGATTCTCGAACCCATCGGCTTCGGCTTCGCCGCATCGCTGGGCCGCTACATCGAGACACGCCGCCGCTATCCCGATGCCGAGATCATGATGGGTGTCGGCAACCTCACTGAACTGACCGACGTGGACACCGCAGGCGTGAACGTGATGCTGGCAGGCATATGCCAGGAACTCGGCATCCGTAGTGTGCTGACAACGGAAGTCACGAACTGGGCACGATCCGCGGTGAAGGAATTCGATCTCGCGCGACGGCTCGTCTTCCACGCGCTGCGCGAGAAAGTGCTGCCGAAGCGCCTGGAGCCGAACCTCATCATCCTCCGCGATCCGAAACTCCATACTCACGGGGAAGAAACGCTGAAGGAACTGGCGACCCGCGTGACCGACCGCAACTACCGGGTCTTTGCGGAACGCGGCGAGATTCACATCCTCAACGGCCGCCACTACCTCCACGGCGCCGACCCGTTCGCGCTCTTCGCGCAACTCGTCGCCGCCGATCCAAAGATCGACACCGCGCATGCCTTCTACTTGGGCTACGAGTTCGCCAAGGCGGTCACGGCATTGACACTCGGCAAGAACTACACGCAAGACCAGGCACTGCGCTGGGGCTTCCTGACGATACCTGAAACAAGTCATCGCGGCACGAACGAACAACCAGCGTGAACCAGACACTCACCGATCTGACTTCCATTGACCATTCCCCCATCTATCGGCCGCGCGGCACCGTCGTATTCTTCAGAGGCACTCATCACCCGTGGGAGACGATCATGCGCGTGGCACTCATTCTCACTGCATTCCTCACAAGCACAGCGCTCGCCGACGACAGCCGATACCAGCTCAAGATCACGACTCATCGCGGGTTGCCGGGCATCGAGAAGGTGACCGCATACCGTAATAAGAGCGGCAAGCGTGAGCGTGTCGGTGAACAAACGAAGCTCGACGAACGGTTGGCCTTGCCAGGCACCGGGCCATTCGAGGTATGGGTGAAGCCGAAGGGGGGCATCGCGGTCAAGGCGGCCGACACGCTCCGTCTTAAGGCGGGGAAACTGTCCGAACTGAAACTCGGCGATCTGCTGGGTGCGGTCGAGGTCTTTGGCGACAACTTCCCGCGCGCGGAGAAGATTGTGCTGACGGACACACGCGATCCTGGCCCAGGCGAGAAGGGACACGTCGCGATCCAAGAGGCGAAGGATTATCGCATGGAAATGCTCGTACCGTCGGGTCGCTACGCGGTGTGGGTGGTACCGGCCAACGGTGCGAAGGCGCAGCGCGTGGAGGATGATGTCCGTGTACTGGCTGGCCGTACGGTGAAGGTGGGCGGCTAACACTCGCTTGTGAGTATCCGCGATTCCACAGACAAGCGAGATGCACACCAAGTGTGCCCACGAAAGAAGTAGTCCGTGTGCCGTTGCTGCATGACAGCACACGGAGTGTGCCTACTACTCTGAAACAACCCACCGGCTAACGCTCGATTGCCACTCAGAGCGTCGCTTTGATGGTCATGGTGAAAGTGCTTCCCTGACCGGATTCACTCTCCACGATGATCTGGCCCCCCATCGCGTGTGCGAGTTTCTGACTGATCGTCAGCCCCAGACCCGTGCCGCCATACTTGCGGCCCGACGACGAATCGACCTGCGTGAATGCCTGGAACAGCCGACTCGTCTGCTCGGGCGTCATGCCGATTCCCGTGTCGCTCACGGCAACGTGCAGTTCGTCACCCTCACGCCGCGCGGTCACCTTGACGGTCCCTTCCTTCGTGAACTTGCACGCATTGTCCACGAGGTTCAGCACGCACTGGCGGATGCGCGTCGGGTCGCCGATGCCCTTGCCCAGGTCGTCCGGGCAGTCCACTTCCAGCCGGTTGTTATTCCGCCTCGTCAGCGGTTCCACGGTCACCATCAGGTCGCGAATCAGGCTCGCCGGGGCATATGGTTCCTTCGCGATGTCGAGCTTGCCGGCCTCGATCTTCGAGAAGTCCAGGATGTCGTTGATCAGTGCCAGCAGGTGCTTCGCCGCCGTGAGGATTTGCGAGAGGTCGGTGCCGTACTGGTCGGGCAGTTTGTCGTCTGTCGCCTGCTCGATGAGCATCTCGGAATAGCCGATGATCGTGGTGAGTGGTGTGCGAAGCTCGTGGCTGACGGTGGCGACGAAGCCGCTCTTGGTGCGATCGGCCTGGAGAGCGGCTTCCTTCTCGACACGGAGGCGGTTGGCTTCCTCGTCCTGCTCAAGCCGCTGGAGGCCGGCACCGACAGCCGAGGCGATCAACTGCACGACCTGTGCTTCCAGCGCGCCGATCTCGCGCCCGCGCGCGCGCTGAAGCCGTGTGCCATAGACGGCACCTATGACCTCGCCGCGGGCATCGAAGAACGGCGACACCACGACTCCCTCGACCCCGAACAGGCTCTCGCCATCGCCAGCACCCGCCGCGCCGAGGTAGACGGTTTGCCGGTTCGCCAGCGCCTGATTCAGCAGTGCATGGCTGAACGGCCGACCGCGAGCCGAGTCGTCGCGCAGCGTCTGCGCCGAGACACGCCAGGCGCCGCCGTCCTTCGTCAGCACCAGCCCGGCATCCAGACCGATATTTTCAACCAGTGCCTCGGCCGCCTGGCGAAAGAAGGCGTCGCGGTCGTCGGCCTTCTGAACCGTAAGGACCGTTTCGAGCATCCCGATAATCTCTTCGGGCGGCGCCGAATCGCTGCGCTCGATGAGCGGAGGTGCAACCACGGTCTTGGGTCCGGTCCCATCGGGGCGGACGGGCGCGGCGATGGTCCGCAACTGGTTGACCGAGCCTGGCTCCGCTTCGCCCGAATCCACGTCCACGACTGTCTCGCCCACAGCGAGGCGAACCGGCAGGAGGTAGTCGCTGTCGGTACCTGGACTGAGTATCGAGTGGCCATCCACTGTGATCGCGGCCTTCGCGCTGAGGTTGGCGACTTTCACCTTTCGGCCGGGCCGTTCCTCCAATCGGATGTGATCACGCGAGACAAAGGCATCCTTGACCACGACTCGCGCCGTACCAGTACGGGCTGGCCCGCGGCCAATCTCCAGCGGCCCGCCCTTGTGTGCGAGTTGTTGCGTCTCCAGTTTGTTGGCGATCGTGAGCGTCAGCATGGGCTTGTTCCACCTGATCGGACCACGGGGTTGAAATCCCTGGCCTTTCTCGATGATCCCTTCGGGTTCAGAAACGCGGGGCCACGAGCGGTGTCACCAGTAAGAGCCAGGGGTTGAAACACCAGTGGGTTTTTCCGTTCACCCACTCGACAGGCGAAGCCCGATTGGTAGGCTTTCGCCGAACATCCGCGACTGCTCCTCGCCCTCCGGGGCGACAACCTCCTCGACCATTCGCTTCCACGCACCAGGGCACGGATGGCTCCGCAGGATGCCGAGTGCCTTCAGGCGCGTGGAATCGCTCACATCGACTGCCCGCAGCCCGCTGAGCCGCGCGAGTTGCGACAGGCAGAAGAGCCAGCCGTTACGCTCGCTCTCGTTGCCTGGCGCGAATGGCAGCAATTCCGCGATCCACTGTTCAACGACTTCCGGATGAACAACGGAGTTCAGTGGGCCATACAGTTGCACGCGCGCCCCCAGTCGCGTGAGCGACCAGAAGCCGTAAGTCGGCACGGGCGACTTCAGGCAATCGCGAAGCACGGCGGCACCGAGTTGCTCCTTCGTCCTGGCATCGAGTCGCTCCAGGCTGGCGGCCGCGCGCCACATTTCCGCGAACTCATTGGCCGGTGGTCGGGAATACTGCTTGCCTTTTGGGGGAAGCAGAGCGTGCCTCAAACGAGTGTACAGTTGTTGCTGAAGAGCGGTATTCAACCCACCAGCAACGCGCCGCCACATGATCCAGTAGTCCGCGCCGCCTTCGGGAACGGCAGGCCCTTTCTTCGCGCCACTGGTGGGCGCACTCGCGCCGGCAGTAATGAGCTTCCACAGACTCTCAACGCGGTAGCGGTCGACCGGGTCGCCGAAGCCCGGTCGCAGTACGAAACCAGTGAGGTTGTACCAGCGGGCCAGGTGCGCTGGCGATTTCCCACGCCCACCGGCGTTCGCTTCCAGGAACTCCCACAGCCTGCGGCAGAGGCCAGTGGGCCAGTCGCCACGCGAGGACTCCAGCACCGAGTCCAGCAGTTTGGGAAGCTCGGCTGGCGTGGCCGGCGCTCGGATTTCTGCGCCGGCTTCCGGTGTGTGGACCGCCTTCGCTGCGCCGAACACCTGTGCCACGAGTACCCCGGCGCTTTGTACCTTCTCTTCAGGGAACACATCGATCACAGCGGCGCTGTTCTCTTCGTCCTCTTCTTTCGCAGTCGGTTCGCGGAGCACATCGCGGACGTTGAACTCCAGCCGCCAGCGGTTGTTCCCTTCCTTCGATTCGCAGTAAAGCTCCAGTGTGCCGATCTCGGTACACTTGGCCGCGAGTGTGACGGGCACCTGCTTGACTCCGGCGCGCTTCCCACCGCGAAGGACCGTGTGAAGCGGCGGCAGGCGCATCAGCGACTCTTCAGGGAGCCGCAGTATTTGCCCCGGTTTATCGTCGCCGCGAACCGTGGATGTGTAAAGCGGGAATAACACCGGCTGACCGAGTGCCAGTTCCAGTACCGGTTCAGGCATGTGTACTTCCTCGCCCTCTTGCATCCGCCGCGGGACGACGCAGAGTACCGGGATGCTATGGGCGTGGATGCCGCGACCAGGAGTATCCGTCTCGACCGCAACGTAGTACGAACGCGGGATGCCGCCGCCGATGCGCCGGCCGCCGCTCTGTTTGAGCCATGCGAAGTACGCAGCACCCCACGCCACCGCGAGGTCGAGCGACGGACTGGTGAGCACGAGTGGTTCCCAGTCGCGTCTGGGAGTGGTGAACCACGGCCGCATCACGTCGATGACGCGCTGGCGCAGCACTTCCGGCTGGAAGACGCCGCCGTTGAAGAGAATCGCATCGACTGTGGTCGATGCCGTGGGGTTCTCCTTCTCGAAGTCGTGGATGTGCTGACGCAGGAACGCCGCGATGTGCTTGCTGATTGCCGCATCGGAGACGTAAGGCAGGCCCATCTCCTGAAGACCGGCGCGGGCGCCGCGTGAGGGTTCCGCGTCGAAGGGGACCGCCGGGAAGAAGCCCTCGAAGATCGTGCCCGTCACGTCTTCGGGCTTGATGTTCACCGATACAGTTCCGCCAACGACCGAACGCCCCTTCCCCACCACCGTAACCGGATAGCTCGGCGGCGGCGGATCGTTCAGCAATGCTTCCTTCGCCCCGCGGCACGCCTGAACGAGTGCGCCGAACTGCGCCGCATCGAGCCGCGCGCCGGGCAACTTTGTCTCCACGGCCTTCGCCAGCGCCAGGTCCATGTTGTCGCCGCCGAGTAACAGATGGTCGCCGACGGCATCGCGGAGGAACGTGATCTCGCCCTTCTCCTCGCCCGCGCGGATGAGACTGAAGTCGGAGGTACCGCCGCCGACATCGACCACCAGACACCGCATCCCGGGCTTGAGCATTCCGGCTTCCTGCGGCGAATGCGTGCCGAGCCAGGCGTAGAACGCCGCCTGCGGTTCCTCCAGGAGTGTGACGTGCTTCAATCCGGCCTGCTTTGCAGCTTCGGCGGTGAGGTTCCGCGCTACGTCGTCGAATGACGCCGGCACGGTGACGACCACTTCCTGCGATTCCAGGTGATCGGCGGCCTTACGACCCGGCGCGGCGTTCCACGCGTCAACAATGTGTTTGAGGTACTTCGCGCTGACTTCCAGCGGCGACAGACGCGGAACGTCTGGCGGGCCTGCCCACGGCAGAAGCGGAGCCGTGCGATCGACCCCAGGATGACACAGCCACGATTTCGCACTTGATACCTGACGGCCAGGAATCTTCGCGCCGTGATTGCGTGCGAAGCTGCCAGCGGCATCCGCCGGGCCTTTCTTCCACGGTAAATCAATCGCGCCAGGTGCGAGATCGTGCGGCCCTGGGATGTACAGGAACGCTGGCAGGAGGGCTTGCTCCTGCACCTGCCCGGCCGCGACAACCTGCGGGACGTGGAACGTGTGCAACTTCGGCCCGCCAGCGGCTTTGCTGGTGGTATCCACGTAGGCCACCGCGATGTTCGTGGTGCCGAGATCGATTCCGACGAGGTAGCGGGACATCAGCCCAACCTGTAATCTGGCGGTGACAATGGCAACAACAATCTTAGGACTGGATATCGGCGGGGCGAACCTGAAGGCGGCCACACCCGACAAGCGTGCCCTTTCGGTCCCCTTCCCGCTCTGGAAGCAACCGGACAGGTTGCCGGCCGCTCTCGCCGAATTGGTGGCGAAGTTTCCCGAAGCGAGCACGCTGGCGGTCACGATGACCGGCGAGTTGTGTGACTGCTTCGAGACAAAACGCGACGGCGTGAACGCGATCCTCAAGGCGGTAGAGTTCGCAGTCGCCAGGCGGCCGATTCACATCTGGAACACCGACGGGGCGTTCCTCAGCTCGGAAGAAGCCAGGCAGAACCACATGAAGGTTGCCGCGGCCAACTGGCACGCACTGGCGACGTATGCCGGCAGGTATGCTCCGCACCATGGCGCTTTGCTGGTCGATATCGGGAGCACGACGACGGATCTTATCCAGATGAATCATGGAGTGCCGTGTACATACGGAACAACGGACTGGGATCGGCTTCAAATGCGCGAACTGGTCTACGTTGGGGTACGGCGAACCCCGGTGTGCGCCATTTGGCCCGAACAGACGTGTGCGGAATTATTCGCAACCACGGAGGACGTGTACACTCTCCTTGGTTTGTTACCCCAGAGACCAAGCAACTGCGACACCGCCGACGGGCGGCCCCAGACCACGGAATTCGCACTCGCGAGGCTCGCCCGAATGCTCGGCGCGGACCGCGAACAACTCCCCGACGATCACATCATCGACTTCGCCATCCGCGTTCATGTCGAGTTGCGAAGGCGTTTGGTGGAATCGGCTCGTGCTGCGTACTACGACCAGCAAGCGGCACCGGAACTCCATTCCGTGATGGTGTCCGGCACAGGTGAGTTCCTCGCACGGCAAGTGGTAAGCGAAGCGTTTCCCGCGGTGAGCGCGAACCGAATCATCTCCCTGAACGACGAGATTGGCCCCGAAGTCTCTGCGTGCGCGCCGGCATATGCGGTCGCGGTGCTGGCGGCGGAGCGTCGCGTATGATCGTCGTGAAGGTGGGTGGGAGTCTCTTCGATCACCCTGCACTCGGTACGGGGCTGCGTGAGTATGCCGCTTCGCTCGCTCCGAAGCCTGTGCTGTTCGTCCCTGGTGGTGGGTCGCTCGCCGACGCTGTGCGCGAACTCGATCGTACGCATCACCTCGGCGAGGAGGTGTCGCACTGGCTCGCGCTTCGCACGCTGGGTGTGACAGCCGAGTTGCTGCGAAGGCTGGTCGATTCTTTGCACATCCTCGATCCGTTCACCTTCGCACGGGAAGACGAATCGCGGTCCGGGGCGCTGCCTCATACCTGGAGCGTCACGACCGATTCCATTGCCGCGCGTGCGGCACTCGTACTCGGCGCGGAGCGGCTCATTTTGCTGAAATCGACCGACATTCCCCCCGAAATGCCGTGGGAGGTTGCCGCCGAACGCGGCTGGGTGGACGCGCACTTCCCCCAGATTGCCGCAACACTCCCCTGCCCCATTGTGAGCGTCAATTTCCGCCAGGAACTTGATGCTCGCGCGTGACACGAAGACGTGTTCTATATTTGGGGCGTCGTCTCCCTTCAGCCACGGCGTGCCATGCGATTCATTATCGCCGACGAATTCTACCAGCAGATGCTCCAGATGCCCGACCACACACCGGACTGTTACGTCCGGCCGGGCGATTATCTGCATCACATGTACATCGACGGTGTGAAATACGCGGTGGCTCCCGCAGTGCTCGATTGCCTGGAACAGGCCGAGGCGAAGGGAGACAAGGAGGCCATCGCACATCTCCGGTTGCACAAACTCCACTACGACGCACTGCTGGCCGACGCAGAACGCTCTGGCACACTCACGCCCGATGTGACACTGCTGGGCGATGCTCCACCCACTGATGAAGAAGGCATGCCAATCACAGGCAATGCCTACCTCCCACGGATACCCTCCAAGTGGGAAGACCTCGGGCTGGACCTACCGTTCCTCTTCGATCTGGCCCTCCGCACGATCTACACACGCGGGCATGTCACTGGCGGTGAACTGGCCGACTCTATGGCGGTGCCGTTTGCGGTCATCAATCCTGTCTTCCAGGCGATGCGCAAACAATCGCTGATTGATATTGTCGCACAAAGGGGCAATAGTGGCGATGCGAGCTTCGTTTACGCGATCAAGCCGCCCAAGGGCGAAGATGCGCTGCGCGACGCACTGGCCAAGACCAGCTATATCGGGCCGGCGCCGGTGCCATTCGCCGACTATGTCGAATCGGTGATGGCTCAGACCATCAAGCGACTCGTCGTCACGCGGCGTAGTATCCAGCGAGCTTTTGAAGATCTCGTCATCACCAGCGAGGCGTTCAACGAGATTGGCCCGGCCATCAATTCGGCTCAGTCAATCTTTTTCTTTGGTTATCCTGGCAACGGCAAGACCAGTGTCGCGGAGCGCATCACGCGCCTCATGGGCGATGCGATCTACGTTCCCCATGCGGTGGAGGCCAACGGCCAGATCATCAAGGTCTACGATCCGATCCAGCACACAGCGGTACAGGATGAGGAGAGTTCGCAGACGGTCACCGAGACAATCCTGAAACGCGGCGCCCAGTACGATCAGCGGTTCGTGCGTGTGAAACGCCCCACGATCGTTGTCGGCGGTGAACTGACGCTACCGATGCTCGACCTGCGGTTCAACGAAGTGGGGAAGTTCTACGAAGCACCGTTGCAGATGAAGGCCAACGGCGGCATCTTCATGATCGACGACTTCGGCCGTCAGCAGGTGCGCGCGATGGATCTGCTCAATCGCTGGATCGTTCCACTGGAGAAGAAGTACGACTACCTGAACACCATCACGGGCACCAAGGTCGAAGTGCCGTTCGATCAACTCCTGATCTTCAGTACGAACCTCGACCCCGGTCAACTCGCGGACGAGGCGTTCCTGCGGCGGATCAAGTTCAAGATCGAGATTCGCGACCCGGATGAGTCGCAGTATCGCCGCATCTGGGAGTTGGTGTGTCGGTCGCGCCGCGTGGAGTACGACGAGCGCGGCGTCGATTACCTGATTCAGAAGTGGTATCGCCCGCAGAACCGCCCATTCCGCATGTGCCAGCCGCGTGACATCCTCGATCAGATGATGAGTATCGCAAAGTACAACATGGAGCGTGTGAACTTCAGCCCAGACCTCATCGACGCCGCCTGCGCCACATACTTCATCAGCGCCCAACAGAAGAACTTCGGTGCCAAGGTTCAGTTGCAGTGAGAGTGTACAGGAAGGATTCGTTGATTCGGTGTCAACCGCCTGCGTACCTCATCCGTCGATACCAGCCGGCCGACCCGGCTGTCCTCCAGACCGGCTTCGACCGACTGACGGACGTTAATCTGATACAGCAGATCGTCCCAGGTCGCATTGTCGGGCAACTGCTCGATCAGTCGGCGAGCCTCATCCCGGATCGTGCTGACGGGCATGGCTTCTCCCACTTCATCTATCTACAAGTCATTTACGTCGGCTCAGATTCAGAATGCAACTCGCGGACTGCCATCCGCGTGGCATCCTCGACCCGATGATGAGTATCGCGAAGTACAACATGGAGCGTGTGAACTTCAGCCCGAACCTCATCGACGCCGCTTGCGCCACTCTTTCATCAGCGCCCAACAGAAGAACTTCGGCGCCCGCGTGCAAGCATCTTCTCGATAAACTGGCTCCATGAGTTCGCTTGAAGTGCAACTCAAGGCCCGCGCCGGCGCGCTGGGCTTCGCGCTCGCTGGCATTGCGCCGGCGACCGAGGCCGACGGTTTCGCACGCTATCGCGAATGGCTCGACCGCGGCTTCGCGGGTGAGATGGACTATCTCCACCGGTTCGTCGATGCGCGACACCATCCCAGTAGCATCCTGGAAGGCGTTCGCAGTGTGCTCATGGTGGCGATGGAGTATGGCCGAACGGAACCGCCACACTCCCAAACTGTCGAAGCGACCATCCCTTCCCGTCTCCTGCCGAAAGGTCGCGTCGCCGCCTACGCGCAGGGGCCAGACTACCATCGTTTCATCTGGGACCGGCTCAACGAACTGGTAGCGTGGCTGGAGGCGGAAGCACCCGGCTGCCGGGCGGCCGCGGTCGCCGACACCGCGCCGCTATTGGAGCGCGACTTCGCCCGGCGCGCCGGGCTGGGCTGGATCGGCAAGAACACGATGCTCATCCACCCGCGCCGCGGTAGTTTCTTCTTCCTCGGCGCGCTCCTCACCGATCTCGAACTCGCCCCGGATGCGTCCTTCAGTAGTTCCCACTGCGGCAGTTGCACCGCCTGCCTCGACGCCTGCCCCACGAAGGCATTCCCACAGCCATTTGTACTCGACGCATCACGGTGTGTCAGTTATTTGACCATCGAGCTGCGTGGACCAGTGCCCGAAGAGCTGCGCGAACCGATGGGGAACTGGCTTTACGGCTGCGATGTGTGCCAGGATGTGTGCCCGTGGAATGGCAAACGCGAAGCCGGAACAGGACCGTTCCCGCACGATCCCGAGATGGCGAGTCTCGACCCGCTGGAACTCCTGACGATGGATGCGAATACCTTCCGCGTGCGGTTCAAGAAAACGTCGCTCTGGCGGAACCGCCGCGCCGGATTGCTCCGCAATGCCGCCATTGTGCTGGGGAATGTGGGCAACGATAGCGCGTTACCCGCACTGCAACAGGCTCTCGCCGACCCCGAGGAACTGATTCGCGACGCCGCGGCCTGGGCGATTGAGCAGATCTGTCAGCGAGCGTCGGGCGTGAATCGGAAGTAGCCACTCATCATCATGCAGGGATGATGATTTCACCGTAGACCTCCGATACCACGTTCGGCCTGGATGCTTCTCCGCTGGGGCAGGTACACGCTGGCGGAAAGCGTGCTGACACGATGCCAGGTCGCGAGCGTGCCACCGCCTCCGTTTCTTATCCTCAGCGGATCACACCAACCTACCTTTTGCGAATCCATGCCCTCTGGCGGCAACCGCGGGAGGGTTAACATCGTCTTTGTCGGTAGAAACCCAGGTTGCATCTGGTTCCCACTCTGCAGAGTTGGTGACTCGACGTGACCTGGGGCACTGGAGCGACGAGTGGATGCTGTTTCGAGTTTCCGTCGTGGGCGAGCGGGAAACGGCAACAGTCTCATTCGCACCCTGAACATTTTGGAGAACCAACCGTGATCGAGTACCGATCATTCGTCGGGGCAATCCTCCTCGTGGGCACGTTCACCGCGGCGGTTTCCGCGCTGCAGCCTGAGAAGGACGACAAGGCCATGACACGCCAGCGAATTGAAGCCGCACTGGCGAAACTGGTAAAGGGCGAAGGCGACTGGAAGAAGTTGTCCATGACCTACAGCGATCTCCATCCGTTTCACGGTGGGCTGACTCTCACGATCGACGGCAGCGGGAAAGTGACCCAGCAAGCCCTTCGGGAGAAGGTGGGGGAGGAAAGAGAGGTCTCGAAGCAGGAACTGAAGCGACTTGTCGAACTGCTTCAGTCACACAAGGCATGGGAGCAGAAGGTGCCGGCACGCCTGGCCAACCCCGACGAGAGCAAGGCCCGGTTCACCATCAAGTATGGTGACGACGTGGTGGAGGTGTGGGAGTGGTACAACGATCTGCGCAAGAACAAGCGGATTGTGGAACTCCGTGAGGCCATGAAAACGGCCGCGTGGAAGGAAGTGCCGAAGAAGTGACAGCGGCTCTGAGTCGTGTCCCACGGCTCAGATTCAACCGCAAAATCGCCCGTGCGGACCGACGTAAGGCTAAATCCCTGCGAATGTTTCAGCGGATTCTCATTTTTACACCACTAGAATCGGATACGCTCAGAATACCTCCGCCCCGCCTGCGGTCTGCCATCAGAAACCCGGCAGGCGAGCCGGAGCCAACGGGGTCGCCATGCAGTTGCTTCAGACACTCACTGCCCGCGGACTACTCCCTGAGAGCGAGAGCGCCCGCGCGGCCGAAGCTATCAAGGCCGCGCCGGAATTCCCTCCTCATCAAGTTCTCATCGACAAGGGGTTCCTGAAGGAGGAATTGCTCCTGCCTGTGCTGGCCGAAGAGTTCGGCTTGGAGCAGATCGACCTCTCGCACGCAACCATCGAGAAGGACGTGCTCGCGGCGATGCCGCAAAAGCTCGTCCACCGCAAGAATCTCATGCCGGTGGCCCGGCACAATGGCACGCTCGTTGTCGCCACTGGCGACCCATTCGATGCCTACGCCATCGACGAACTTCAGACGCTCACGGGGCTGCACGTCATTCCCGTGCTGGCTCCGCCACGCGAGATCACCCGGCTGATCAAGCAATACTTCGGCGTCGGCGGCGACACGGTCGCGGCGCTGGCGCAGGAGAAAGATGCCGATGAGGAGGACATCGAGTTCCTGGAGGCACTGGAGGCCGACGACAGCGAGATGGCGAAGGCAGCCCAGGAAGCCTCCGTCGTCCGGCTGGTGAACCAGATTCTGGTTGAAGCGGCCAACGAACGCGCGTCGGACATTCACATCGAGTTCGACGAGAAGGGCATCCGCATTCGGTATCGCATCGACGGTCTGCTGCAGGAACAGAACCTCCCGCCGGAGATCGACCGCTTCGCCGCGGCCATCGTCAGCCGTGTCAAGATCATGGCGCGACTCAACATCGCCGAGAAGCGGCTTCCGCAGGACGGCCGCATTAAGATGCGCGTGCAGGGGCGCGATATCGACGTGCGTGTGTCGATCATTCCGATGATCCACGGCGAAGGGATCGTCATGCGTTTGCTCGACAAGGGCCGCATGAAGTTCGACCTCAAGATGTGCGGAATGCTGCCCGACATCTACGGCACGTTCAAGCAACTCATCGACCGGCCGCACGGCATTGTGCTGGTCACAGGGCCAACCGGCAGCGGGAAGTCCACGACGCTTTACTCGGCGCTCAACGAGATCAAGGATGAGGTCACGAAGATCATCACGGTGGAAGACCCGGTTGAATACAACCAGGACGGCATCAGCCAGATTCAGACGCACGCCAAGATCGGGCTGACCTTCGCCAGCGCGCTGCGTTCGATCCTGCGTCACGACCCCGACGTGATCCTCGTTGGCGAAATCCGCGACCTCGAGACGGCTGAAATGGCCATCAATGCCTCGCTCACCGGCCACCTCGTGTTCAGCACCCTGCACACCAACGACGCGCCCAGCGCCTTCACGCGAATGATTGACATGGGCGTGGAACCGTTCCTCGCGTCGAGTACGGTTGAGGGCGTGATGGCTCAGCGGTTGGTGCGAACCATTTGCCCGGACTGCAAGCAGACGTATGTGCCCGACCCCGATGAAATGCCGCTCGACTTCCCACTGCGAAAGAACGCACCCAAGCCTGCCGCGGACATCGCGATTCAGCAGGGCGTGGTCGAGATGATGGCGTCAGGGCCGCCGTCCGAGGGGAAACTCTGGAAAGGGATGGGCTGTCGCGCCTGCCGGCAGAGCGGCTATCGCGGCCGTACCGGCATCCATGAGCTACTCGTCACCAACGATGTGATCCGCGATCTGATCGGCCAGCGAGTCAATGCCGGCGTCATTCGTCTGGAAGCACTCAAAGCGGGTATGATAACCCTTCGCCAGGACGGCTGGCGCAAGGTACTCAGTGGCACCACAACCATCGACGAGGTGGGGCGTACGACCGCCGGCGACATCAGTTAACCGTGGGAAGTGGACTGCGGGCAGAGCAGATGCTGCCCCCCCCCCCCCCCACGCCTGCAACTGCGTTCCGCTCACGGCCCACTAACCACGCTTTCCTGTCATGCCAGATTTTACATACGAAGCACTGGCCAAGTCGGGCGCGAAGGCGACCGGCACGCTGACCGCGTCGAGCGAGCGCGAAGCCGCGCTGATCCTCGACGGCCGGGGGCTGTTCCCACTGAAAATCGGACTGGCCAAGACCCAGGCATCCAGCGCGGGCAGTTTCTTCGGCGGTCGCGTCAAGGGCCGACAGATCGCCAACTTCTACTCACAGTTGGCCGATCTGCTCCACTCCGGCGTCCCACTGCTGCGATCGCTGGAGATTCTGGAGCGACAGAGCAGCAACCGCACACTGCAGGCGGTGTTGCGCGACGTGCGCGGTCGCGTTGCTGATGGCACGGGGCTGGCACAGGCGATGGAGAAACACCCGCGTGTCTTCAACGAACTGGCCGTGAACATGGTTCGCGCCGGGCAGGAAGGCGGCTTCCTCGAAGACGTTCTGAAGCGTGTCGCGGCGTTCGTGGAGAACCAGGAAGACTTGAAGGCGAAGGTTGTCGGCGCGCTGGCCTATCCGGTCTTCCTCGCGTTTGCCGGTGCCGGCGTGGTCATGGTTCTGATGACCTTCTTCATCCCGAAGTTTGAACCGATTTTCGCCAAGCTCCGCGAGCAGGGTGAGATGCCCAGCATGACAATCATGTTGCTGGGCATCAGCAACTTCCTCACGTCGTGGTCGGGCGTCTTCACCTTTGCCGCGATCATTACTGCCCTGATCCTCTTCAGCACCTGGACACGACGCTCCGGACGGACCTGGGCCGACCGCATGAAGATTCGTTTGCCGCTGTTTGGCCCGGTGTTCCTCGGCCTGGCGCTCTCGCGATTCTGCCGGATTTTGGGCACGATGTTGCACAACGGCATCCCGATTCTGAAGGCGCTGAGTATCGCGAAGGATTCGACCGGCAACGTGGTACTTGGCAAGGCGATCGAACAGAGTGCCGAGAACGTGACCGCCGGCCAGAAACTCGCCGATCCGCTCCGCAAGTGCGGTTTCTTCCCTTCCGACGTGGTGGAGATGATCACCATCGCCGAGGAAGCCAACGCGCTGGAAAAGGTACTGATCGACACCGCCGACAACATCGACAAACGCACCGCCCGCAATCTGGAGTTGATGGTCAAACTCCTGGAACCGATCATGTTGCTGGTCATGGCCGTGATTGTCGGCTTCATCGCCGTGGGCCTGCTGATGCCAGTGTTCAAGATGAGTACCACTGTCCACTGATTCGAGACACAATTATCCGGAATGGCCCCCTGTGAAAGTTGATTCTCTCATCACTGATTAAGGGCCACGACGGTTATACTGACGATAGCTACTGAACCGCCCGTGCCGCTCATAGCCCGCTTCGCGGGAGGAGTTCCCAGATGCTGCTGACAACGACCGTTCGCTCCACGTCCCGGCGCTCTGCGTTCACGCTCATGGAAGTGTTGGTCGTGGTGGCGATCCTCGTCATCCTTGCGGGCGTGGCGATCATCGCCGTTCCGCGTTACATTGAGGACGCGCGCAAGGCCAAGGCACAAACCCAGGCCGTGAGCATCTCGCAGGCATGCGAGGCGTATCACACCAACGCCGCGAACGCGGACCAAAGCTACCCACAAAGCCCCCAGGAACTGATCCAGCCGCCCTTCGGCGGTCAATCGTATCTCAAGAACGGCCTTCAGGACCTAGTGAACCCGTGGGGGCAGCAGTTCACCTTGCAGGAGAAGCAGCATTCCGACGGTAGCATTTACATGCTGGTCTACACGACCGCCCAGGACGGGACACCCATCAGCCAGTTCGGAATCGGGCCGAAGGCCAATCCGACCTTCTGACGCCTTCCCACTCTCACCCGGCCCCGCTCGCGAGCGGGGCCAGCCGCCAGATGGAGGAACGGCCATGATCCGACAGACCTCCCGACGCGGCTTTACGCTCATCGAACTGATCGCTGTCATGGCGGTCCTCATCGTCCTCGCCGCGTTCGTGATTCCCAGCCTTGTAGGCTTCCGCGGTGACAGCCGACCGCGAGCCGCTGCCGACGCGCTCCGTGGCGAGTTGGCGGTTGCCCGCGCCCGCGCGAAGGAAGAAGGACATCCCTATCGCGTCGCCATCAGTCAGGATGGGAAGCGCATCCGCCGCGCCGTGGACGATGACAACTTCGGAAGTGCTGCCGCGGCGAGCAACCCCGGCGGCTCGAACGCCGCAGTCGACTACGCCTTCGACGGCGTGACCGCTTCCGTGGTGAGCGAACAGGACGCTCAGGCTCCCGGCGCTGACACCGATGGCTGGATCACACTCGCCAGCGCCCAGCCCGATGGCACCTTCCGTATGACGACGGGCACGGATACGATTCTGGTCGCGCTCAAGGACATCGATGGCGGCGCGGAGTTGCAGGTGCGGGTCCGCGGGCTAACGGGTCTTGCTACTGTCGTGAAGACCGCCTCCGCGAACGGGGGTACGAAATGATCTGCAAGCCACGCCGAAACGCGCGCCGCGGGCTGACGCTGTTGGAAATCCTGCTCTCGCTCACCATCCTCGTACTGGCACTCACGGCCATCGGGCGGCTGGTAGAAATCGGCACCGACCGCGGCAACGAGGCCCGCGCGTACAATCGCGGCGCGCGGCTCGCCCAGAGCAAGATGGCCGAGGTCGAAGCCGGAGTGATTCCGGTCTCCACCAACTCCGACGGGCAGTTCGAGGGTGACGATTTGACCTGGTCGTACTCGGTCTCGGCGGAAGCTGCTGGCCCGGCCAACCTTTACAGCGTCAATGTCCGCGTCAGTACGACCCTCAAGGGCGTGCCCATCGAGGTTGTCCTGACGCAAATGGTCTTCGATCCGGCAATGACCGGCTCCGCGGCACAGGCCGAACGGCCCGCCGAGACCACCGACGACACCACTACCGACCCCACAGCCTCAGGGACGGCAGGGACCAGCCCATGATCCTCCACCGCTCACTCCGTACCCGCCACGGCTTCACGCTCATCGAGGTGATGCTCGCCTCGATGCTCGCGACGTTCGTCATGGCCGCCGTCTACATGCTGATGAGCGTCACGATGACGCAGACGCAGATCACCCGCGACGCGGTGGATGTGGAGGACCTGTCGCGCGGTGTGTTCAACAAGATCAACCTCGATCTCAGCGGCACACTGGCTCCCTTGCCGCCGAAATCCGGTGGGAATAGCGCAGCTTCCGGCGGCGGTTCGGCAGCCAGTACAAGCACTTCCACCACAACCACAACCTCCGCAGGTGTCGCACCCGCAGCCAGCCCAATGGCCGCAACGCCAGCCAGTGGTAGCGGTTCTACCGGCATGGCCGCCCCAACAACGAGTTCCACTGGCACGAGCAGCACTGGTTCGACGACAACTGATCCGAGCGCGACGGATAATTCGACCGCAGTCGCCGCGGACTACGCCTTCCAGGGCGGTGTGATTGGCGAGGAAAAGAAACTGATCATCTTCGCTGGCCGCGTGCCCGAATCGTTCGGACGCTACGGCGAGTCGGGTCAGGTTCGTTCCGACCAGCGTCAGATTATCTACTGGCTCGGCAAGGAAGGGAGCGGCGGCCTGTATCGGCGCGAGCGCCCGTGGGTTACCGCGGATGATGTTCGCACGGCGGCCGACGACGACGAGACCGCCACCGATTCGACCCTACTGGCGGAAGAAGTGACCGACCTGCAGTTCGAATACTCCGACGGAACCACCTGGGCTACCACCTGGGATGGCACCACGCCCGGACCGGATGGCGTCACGCCGCTCGGTCCGCCGCGCGCGATTCGTGTCACGCTCTCAATGTCGTTTCCGGTCAGCCGGGGCGAGCCGTTGACCAAGAGCATCTCGCAGGTCTTCTCGCTGCGTGCCGCGCCAGGCACGTACACGCCACCGCTACTGGAGGCGACCACCGACGGAGGCGATAACGCCGTGCCGAGCGACCCAAGCGGCGGCGGGACGACCGGCGCCAATGGCGGCGCGACCGGCGGCGGCGCAACCGGCGGTGGCGCGACCGGCGGTGGTGGCAAGGGTGGCGCGACCGGCGGTGGTGGCAAGGGTGGCGCGACCGGCGGTGGTGGCAAGGGTGG
>CAYRDG010000039.1:23507-44848 GCA_964422915.1 uncultured Frigoriglobus sp.
GGTGGTGGCATGCCTGCAATGGGTGGCGGCGGTGCCAGGCCATCCGGTGGTGGCATGCCTGCAATGGGTGGCGGCGGTGCCAGGCCATCCGGTGGTGGCATGCCTGCAATGGGTGGCGGCGGTGGTGGACGGCCTTCTGGGGGCGGCGGTGCGAGAGGAGGCGGGCGATGATGATGTGCCCGCAATCCGTTGCCCCTGCCCGACACCCTTCTCAGCAGGGTGTCTGTTCGCGCAGCGGTTACGTCATTTTCGCCGTACTTCTGGTCATCGTGGTACTCTCGCTGGTCGCGTACCGCTTTGCGGATTCGATGACCTCCGAGTATCGCGCTGCGATACGGCTTGGCGACGACGCGCGGGCGAAGTCTGCGGCCCTCTCCGGACTTCACTTCGTCGCCGCAAGCCTCTCCGATCCCAACACTCTCATGGGTGATCTTGCCGGCAATCCTTACGACAACCCTGGTGCCTTCGAGCAAGTCGCGCTCACGGGTCCCAACGGCAGCAGCGCGTTCTTCTCGATCCATTCCGTCGCGCTCAACGACGACGGCAGTTTCTCGCAGCGATTCGGCGTCACTGATGAAGGCGGCAAGCTCAACATCAACAGCCTCATCATGCTCGACCCTGCAGGGCAGGTGCTTCACGACGCGCTCATGAAGTTGCCGAACATGACCGAGGACGTGGCCGACGCCATCGTGGACTGGGTGGACGCGGATGAGGATGCCCGCGCTAACGGCGCCGAATCGTCGTACTATGAGTCGCTATCCGGTCCGTACAAGTCGAAGAACGGGCCACTGAACTCGCTCGACGAGTTGCTCCTGGTCAAGGGTGTCACACCGTATTTGCTCTACGGTGGTGATACGAACCGCAACGGCATGCTGGACGAAGGCGAAACCGACGGCACCCGCGGCTGGTCCGATTACCTGACTGTTTACGGCCGCGAACTGAACCTCGACAGTACCGGCACCGCGCGAATCTATCTCAATGGCGACGACCTGACCACAACCTACCAGCAACTTCAGCAGGCCGTTGGAATGGATATGGCCGTGTATGTCATTGCCTCCAAGTTGATGAATCCGAAGCAGGTGAGTTCAGGGAGTGGTGGAAGCAGCGGTGGTGGTAGTCAGCAAACGGTCATTGGCTCGACTGCTGATCTCCAGGCGGCTGTTGAGGCGAAACTCGCCAGTGCCACTTCCAGTGGCAAGCGGATCAAGTCGATCGTGGACATGATCAACACGCAGGTCACGCTGCCCCGGGCGCAGGATGCCAAGCCCACCGATCCTGTTGTGGTGGTCCCATCGCCACTCAACGACCCGGCGCAAGTGAATCAACTGCTGCCGCTGATGTTCGACAAGACGACCACCCAGCAGGCCATCGAGATGGTGCCTCGCGTGAATGTGAACACCGCGCCGCGCGAAGTGCTGATGGGGCTATCGGACAGCAGCGGGCAACCGCTACTGGCCGACTCGCAGATCGAGGGTATCCTCGCGCAACGTGCCGGGCAGGTTCTCTCCGACCCTGCAACTACCACCGGCGCGTGGTTGATTACGAGCGGAGTGCTTCAACCCAGCCAGTTCAAGCGTGTGGAGAAGTACCTCACGGGCGGCGCGATGGTCTATCGTGTTCAGGCCGTTGGCTACACCGCGCGTGGCGGTCCGGTCGCGCGGTTCGAGGCGGTCATCGACACCAATCGCGGCGCGCCGCGGTTCCTGTACGTCCGCGACCTGGCCGACATCGAGAACCCGCGTGGCTTCCCCGCGCAGACGCCGACTCAATAGCCGTCGCTTGAACAGTATCGAATACGTTTATCAGATACGGCGATCCAAGAGCGAACTACGACCGAGGAACACTGCATCGTGGCGAACTTCATCGCAATCGACCTGGATCCACAGGGGCTTTTCGTGGTCGCCGGCTCGACTCGCGGCGCCGCGAAGGTCACGCACGCGCTGGCCTGGCCTGCCGATGCCACCGACCCTGCCCCTGCGTTGACGCTTGATACCGCGAAGGTGCTGGGCGAAGGGCTGCGCGACAAGCTCCGCGCCGCGGGTGTGCAACAGGCACCCATGCTCGTCTGTGTTGGGCGTGACCGCATCATCCTCAAGGAGTTGAAGTATCCGCCGGTCAGCCTCACCGAGGAACCGGCTCTGGTTCGCTTCCAGGCGATGAAGGAGATGTCCGAGGCGCCCGAGGAAGTGGTTCTCGACTACGTACCACTCGGCGAATCGGGCGAAGAGCGGCGGTCGATGGCTGTTGTGCTTCGCAAGGATCTCTTTAGCGCGATCCAGGCGATGTGTCAGGCCGCCGGGTTCAAGCTGGCTGGCGTCACACCTCGGCCGTATGCGGTTGCGGCCGGAATGGGCCGGGCATTCAGCACAGGTGCCGCGGAGCCGCTCGCCGACAATAGCGATGCTTTCGCCACACTCACCATCAGCCCCGCCGGGGGCGAGTTCACGGTTGTTCGCCAGGGCGAAGTGACCTTCACACTGGCGATCCCCGCGCCGGTTACAGCCAGCGAGACGATGCTGGTGGCGCAGTTGCGCCGCAACCTGATCGTCTATGCCGGGCAGCACCCCGGCCACCCGATCACGGCGGTGTACGTTTCTGAAGTTGGCGGCGTGTGGGCCGATCGACTTCGCGCGACTCTGAGCGTGCCAGTCCACGAGTTCGACCCGCTCTCGGGCGCGGCGCCGGCCGTGGACGAACATCTCCGCGGCCGTTTCGCCGGCGCCGTTGGCCTGCTGGCGGGTCGCGCCGCCGACGCGCTGCCGATCAATTTCGCCCAGCCGCGTCAGCCGCGCATCGAGGGCGACCCGGCCAAGCGTCGGCTCGCGATTTTCGCGGGCCTCGCAGTGGCAGCGGCAGTGGCCGTGCTAGGCGGCGGGCTACTCTACGCCGAACTTCAGACCGGCCGCGTGGACGAACTGACCCAGCGTCGCGACGAATTGAAGGCCGAGGTTGACCGCGGCGCCGCGGATGCCACACGGCTGAAGGCGATTGACGCCTGGTCGAGTCGCGAGGTCAACTGGCTCGATGAGATGTATGAACTGGCCGCCCGCATGCCCGCCGACGATAGCGTGCGTGTCACGACGCTGACCGCCACGCCCATCCTTCCCGACAAGAAGGGTAAGCAGGAAGCGCAGGCTTCGCTCGAGTTGAAGTTGGCCGCAACCAGCCCCGATGCCGCGATCAACCTCGCCGACGCCTTCACGCGCGATAACCCCACCCCGAACAAGCTCTATGCGGGTGTCCGACCCACATTCGGCGGGCTAATCAACACGCGCGGCAAGCACAAGGAAGCGGTCACGATTCGCATGAAAGTGAACCGCCGCGATCCTGCCCAGTACACACAGGTAACCCGGTTCACCCCGCCCAAGAGAACGAGCGGCGGCACCGCCAGCCTCGCCAACACGCCATCCACTGTGGCAGCGTCGGCGCCTGTCGAGGTGGCTCCGACACCCACAGAGAAGCCCGCTGCCAACTGACGCGGATGCAAAGACACAACGGACACCGAACACCACGCGAACCAGGCCACGACACCCTATGAATCCCCGCGAGCAAAAACTGGCTCTCCTGCTGGTCGGCCTCATGACCCTGACACTGGCCGGGGCCGGCGGCTATGCCTTCGTTCTGCGACCCATTGAACGCGCACGCAACGCCGAGGCGGTGTTGACGGGTGAAATCGCCGACCTGGAACAGCAGGTCGAAGGCCGCCGCAAGGAAGCGAAGCGCATGGCTGTCGCCCGCGCCCGCAGTCTCCCGGCCGACAAGACGCTCGCTGAACGCGAGTACGCAATTGCCATGCGCCGCCTCATGGACGCCGCGGGTGTCTCCAAGGATTCGCAGGTCACGGCGAAGACCGTGGACAATTCCTCACGCGCGGTGCCAGAACTGAGCAAGGGGAAACCGATCTACACCCGCGTGGCCTACGAGTTGGTCTTCAAGAAGGCCGACATGTGGGCGATCAAGGACTTCCTCGAAGGCTACTACCGACTGGGACTACTTCAGCAAATCACGGGCGTCGTGATCAAGAAGGATGACGACGCAGCCGGCAAGAACGCGGGCCGCCGCAACGATCTCACCGTGACGCTCGTCACTGAGGCCATCCTCATCGACAAGGCGGATACACGCAAGACACTCTGGCCGGTGCCCAGTGCGTTCGCCGCACTGGGCGGTGGTGCAGCCTACAAGGGGATGGGGCTTAGCCCGGAGGCTGCCCGCGCCGTTCGGCCACAGTTGCTCGTGCCAGTACTCTCGCCGCGCAATCGCGACTACAGCCTGCTTGTGAAGCGCGACCCGTTCAGCGGGCCGATCGCGGACATCTCTCCCCGTCCGCTGAAGGTCGCAAGCCTCCGTGACGTGAAGATCAAGAGCGGGGAGAAGCCTTCGCCGGTTCGCGTCTCCATCACGGGCGACACGGCCAACACCGCCAAGTTCACCGCCATCGCTTCCGGCTCCCTCTTTGCCGAGGGTGCGCTCAAGGTGGACCCCAAGAACTACACCATCGAATTGCCTACCACCGACGCATCCGAGGGGAGTAGCACGATCTCGGTCGTCGCAACATCCGCTGACGGCAAGGAGACAAGCAAGGCTTCGTTCAAGGTGTCGATTGAGCAGCCAGAGATCAAGCCGGAGATCCGCGAAGACATCGCAGCCTTCGTCGTACTCATCGGCGCCACCTCACGCTCCGACGGGACCGCCTGGGCGCTGGTCAAGGACAACGCCAACCGCCTCCGCTACGAGGTCGAGGCGGGACCGAAGGGTGTGAAGGTCAGCAAGGAGTGGTTCGTCCTGAAGTGGAAGCCGGATCGCGACTACGACGAGGCACCCGGCGTGCTCCGCATTCGCGCCGAGGGTGCCAGCACCGATCGGACGTTCAAGGTGATCGCGGTCGATAGCGACGGACTGATCGTCTCGGATCTGAAACCCGCGGCCAAGGGCGCTCCGCCGATGGGGATGCGGCCAGGACCTGGCCGGATGCCTGGTCGCTTCGGGCCGCCCAAACAGGGCCACGCCGATCCAGTGGCAGCGCTGGGCGGCAACCGCCCGCCCCAAGCTCTACCGCTGGCTGGTGGGTCAGTCACTCTCCAAACTGGAAGAGATCCCGGAAGCGGAAGCGAAGAAGATTCTGAAGGTGGCAGACGAGAGCGGGCCAGTGTTCGACGTGGCCTCGATGGGCCATTGACCCGCGTCGCTCCCTCGTTTGCGCGAGGGAGCGACTGGTGCAACCGTTCTCCCGACTCTTCAGACCACCCAACTTTCGTATCACTTCTCATCGCGATCTCACCGCGCGGAAGGTAGGCGCCGGTGGTAAACTGGGTGCAGATTAAAAGTCACCGAGAGTTGGTAGGTTCCCGTTGCTTGCATCGCGGGTGAACGATATTCACCGCGTCACGTGCGAAGAGTCCCAACGTGCCGGGGCGTCCTCGTTGGGGAACGAGTGGACGCCACGGCTGGAACCGGCCGAAGGGGCCGTCGCATTACTGGGGGAAGTCATGGCTCAACTTCGTGGTGCTCACACGGGCGCAGTTCCTTTCTGGAAGATCCTGAAGCTACGGGTCTGGTTCCCGGGCGTCCTGGCCGCAGCCGCCGGGCTGACAGGCCCCATCGACTACGCTCTCGGCCAGCCGCGCAGCGACACGATCCCGATGCCTGCGCCCAGCAAGCCTGGTAGCATCGTACCGGAGAAGACCGTCTCGCTCCATTTCGAGCGCACCCCCTGGGAGGATGTGCTTAACTGGTACGCGAAAGAGACCGGCCTGACGCTCATTACCACGGTCAAGCCGATCGGCAGCCTCTCACTCAAGCCGGGCCGGGATCGCCGCTTCACAATGGCCGAGGTCACCGATCTTCTCAACGAAGCGCTGACGCAGCAAAAGTTCATTCTGATTCGCCGGCACATGACCTTCTTCATCCACCCAGCCGACGAGAAGATCGACCCGACCTACCTGCCGCGCATCGAATTGAGCGAGTTGACCCATCGTGGTCGCAGCGAGGTTGTACAGGTCATCATCCCTCTGGAGGGGATGGTTGTGTCCGACGTTCAGGAGGAGTTGAAGAAACTCCTGACGCCGTTCGGCAGCCTCGTACCGCTCGACAAGCCGAACTTCCTGCTGGTGCAGGACACCGTCGGCAATATCCGCCGCATCCTCGCGACGCTCAAGGCAGCGAGCGAGGAGAAGGGGACCTCCGACTCCATCGACCACGTTTGCAAGTGGCGGCGGGCGCAGGAAATTGCCGAGACGCTCAAGACGCTGCTCACCGACAAGGAAACGACGGCCACGATCACCGGCACGCAAGGGCAGCAGTTCAACTTTGAGCAACCCCAGGGTCGCGACTTCGGCCGCGGTTTCGACCGTGGTGGTTTCGACCGTGGTGGTTTCGACCGTGGTGGTTTCGACCGTGGCAGCTTCGACCGCAGTCGCTTTGGCGGATCGAGCCGATCGCCGAGCACGCCAACCACCAGCAACGCCCGTGTCAAGACGGTGCAGATCGCCGTGGATGCGCGGCGCAACGCTGTGCTCGTCACGGCTCCACAAGACAAGATCGTTCTGGCCAAGCGAATCATCAGCGAGCAGGACAAGCAGATCAACCCGTGGGACAAGGAGGTCAAACCGGCCGAGCCGGTGTTGCGGACCTTCAACGTGCCGATGGGTTCGGCAACCGACCTGGCCAAGACGATTCAGGCGAAGTACCCGTGGGTGAACGTTGTTCCGCTTCAGCAGCAGAACCAGCTCATGATTGTGGCGCCGCCGGTCGACCAACTCGACATCGCGAAGCTGCTCGAAGGTGGCGGTGGGTCGAATGGCGTCGGCACCAGTGAGCCGATGTTCCTCCCGCTCAGCGTGGTAGACCCGACCGATGCCGCGACGAAGATCACCAAGCTCTATCCGTCCACGTCTGGTGGGCCAGTCGTCGAGGCGGTCACCAGCCCCAGCTACGGCTTGTTGGTGAAAGGGACACCTTCGCAGATTGCAGACATCAAGAAGGTACTGGAAGGGCTGGGCGAGTCGTTCGGGTCTGGCTCTGGCACGCCCCGGTTCGGCAACCAGGGGAATACCCGCACGTTCAGCATGGGGGCCAACGCCAACGCCTCGCTTGTGGCCGAGGTACTCGGCCGCGCGATGGAAGGGATGGGCAAGCGCGTCATCATTCAGGACCCGCTGGCGCCGAAGCGTCCGCTTCCCACACTGCCGACCATCCCTTCTCCGAATCGGCCGAACGTCGCTCCGTTCCCGGGTGGCACGACCGATCTACCTCGATTCCGAGAACGACCGCAGACACGACCCATGCGTCCGATGTCTGGCCCCATGACGCCGCCAGGCACCAGCATGCGTGAGCCGCTGCCAGGACGTGACACCCTCGTCCCGGTTCGCGCCCAGATTGTGGACCCGGAGAAGACAGACGACAAGCCAATCACCATCGTCATCACCGGCAACAAGCTCATCATTCAGAGTGAAGACACGAAGGCGCTGGAGGTGCTCTCGCAGCTCTACCGGCTACTGATGGTGGACGGCACCAAGATCGACGACAGCATGATGCGGGTGATCCCGCTGAAACTCATCTCGGCCGAGGATGCTGCTCGCGAGATCACGGAAATCTTCAACGGACCGCAGCAACAACAACAGCAGCAGCAGGGCGGACGTGGCGGTGTGTTCGGTCGCTTCAACCCCATCAGCGCGCTATTCGGTGGCGGTGGCGCCGAGGCGGGCACGCCCACAGCCGGTCGCGTTCGCGTGGTAGCCGAAAAGAGCAGCAACTCGCTGATCGTGGTGAAGGCCAGCCCACTCGACTACCTCTTGATGGAGAAATTGCTCCGCAGCGTGATTGATAGCGGCAACAACGATTCGGCGACGGTGCTCAAGACATATGTCCTTCCGCTCCAGAACGCCGATGCGACCGAGGTAGCCACCACGATCCGAGGTGTCTTCAAGAGCGCGATGGCCACCACTGGCGGAAATACGCGTGTGGGCGGCTTCCCATTCTTCGGCGGGCGAGGGCAAACCCAAACCCAGGAGACGAAGCCGCCGGCGCTGTCGCTGGAAGTGGACGACCGCAGTAACAGCCTCGTGCTGCTCTGCACCGAGCCGCTCTATGAGGATGTCAAGACGCTGGTGACCCAGCTCGACCGCGCCTCGGTCAGCACCACCGAGGTTGTGGACCTGGTGAAGCTCAAGGGCGTTGACCCGAACGTGGTTCAGCAAGCGATCAGTGCCATGCAGGGCCTCGATACACGCAACCAGAACACTGGGTTCGGTGGCGGTCGAGGTGGCAGCGGCGGCTTCGGAGGCTTCGGCGGCGGACGCGGAAGTAGTGGTGGCTTCGGTGGTGGCGGCTTCGGCGGAAGCGGCCGGGGTGGTGGCGGCTTCGGCGGAGGTGGCCAGGGCGGTGGCCGAGGGAGCTTCGGTGGAGGTGGCTTCGGCGGTGGAGGTCGGGGCGGCGGTGGGTCGAGAGGAGGAGGTGGACGCGGAGGCCGCGTCAGCCTCGGCCCGACCCAGGAGGGCCCCTTAAATTTTGACTACCGGGGCAAGGACGCCCCTTCGGTGGCCTTCAAGCTCTACGACCCGCAAACCGACGCTCCGGACCTCGGCTACAACCGACCCCCGAGCACCAGCCAGATCGTACAGGCCGGTGGACAGCAGCCGTTCCCGGAAGTCCCAGGGGTAGGGCCGCGGGTTGGGCCGCGCTTGCCGATCCCTGGCGAGCCGGTCTGGCCGGACATGAACCAGCCCAAGCCCCCGCCGGGCTATGAGCGGCCGTCCACAAGCCCCAGCCAGTTCGCCGGCAGCGCCCCACGCGGGTCGTTGACCGCGATCCCCATTCAGAACCTCGATGCGGTCATCGTTCGCGCTCAGGACGCTGGCGACCTCCGGATCGTTCTCGAACTGATCGAGATGCTCCAGAAGGCATCGCAGGGAACGCAACCGGCGGTGGAGGTCGTTCACCTCGAGCATGGCGATTGCAACTACGTCGCCAACACGCTCAATGCGATCTTCTCGCGCGTGACAATTGGTCAGAACGGCAACTACGTGTCGGCACAGGCGCGCACCGCGCAGTCGGGGATTCAGGCCGCGCTCTCGGGCGCCAGCCCCACGCAGAACGTCTACGCGATGGCGTTGCCACGGTTCAACTCCGTGATGCTGGCAGCGCCAGAAGGGCGCATGGAGGATGTGAAGAAGGAACTCCGCAAGCTCCTCGATCATCCGAACACGGCGCCGTTCAAGGCGTTCCACCTCAAGAAGGCGTCGGCCCAGATCGTCGCCTATCAGTTGCAGAACTTCTGGAACTCGCGCTTCCCTGGCGAGCCGCTCCAGCAGAATCAGTTCCGTGTCACCTTCGACGTGGCCAACAACATCGTCTTCGTGCAGGGCAGCGCGGCCGACCTCAAGGATGTGGCAACCCTGATCGAGATCATGGACGCGCCAGGCAACAAGTCTGTCAACGAGATGCGCGTCTTCCATCTGCGGAACGCTCTGTCGGACGAACTGGGACAGATTCTCAGTAACGCCATCGCCTCGAATGTCATCAATCCACTCACTCAGGCCATGTTCTCCGGGCCGGTGTCGCAGGTGGCCGGTGGCGCCTCTCTGTTCAATCAGGCCCTCGGCGGTACGGGTGGCATCGGCGGTATCGGTGGCATCGGCGGGGCCGGCGGTGGTCTGGGTGGTGGCCTTGGCGGTGGCGGCCTCGGTGGTGGTCTGGGTGGCGGCCTCGGCGGTGGTCTGGGTGGCGGCCTCGGCGGTGGTCTGGGTGGCGGCCTTGGCGGTGGCGGCCTCGGTGGTGGTCTTGGTGGCTTCAACCAGACGAACGTTCGACCGATCAACGCGATCATTCCGACACTTGGCGCCGGGATGGGTGGCGGTCTGGCGACCAAGACAAAGGCAGTACGCTTCTTTTCGTCGCGCGACGGCAAGATGTACGAAACCGGCTATCTGGAAGACGTGAACATCGTTTCCAGTGCCCGTGTCAATGCGCTCATCGTCTCGGCTCCCGAACCGACGATGCGGCTGATCGAGAAGCTCATCGAGAACCTCGATACGGTCGCGGCCGCGCGGTCATACGTCAACGTGTTTCAGCTCAAGCGCGGGATGGACGCAACGTTGACCGCCAATCTCATCGCGCAGCTCTTCACGGCGCAGGGGCGTGTTGCGACAGGGGCGCTGGGTGGCGCTGGCGGTGGTGCTGGTGGCGCGGGTGGTGGAATCGGCGGCAATCAGGCTGCCAGTTCGCGGCCGCTGCTGGTGTTGTCGGGCGATCCGGCCGCCGGTGCGAGCCTCATCGACCTGCGTATTTCGGTGGACGACCGCACCAACAGCCTGATCGTGGCCGGGTCGCAGAACGACCTTGTCACCATCGGTGCCATCGTTGCGAAGCTGGAGACAACGCAGACGCCCTCATCGCGGTACAGCGAGGTCATCAAGCTCCGCAATGCGGCAGCGGCAGACGTGGCCAACACGGTGCAGTCGTTCTTCACCACGCAGTTGGCCATCTACACGACCAACTTCAACAGTGCCTACCAACAGTTGGTGCGCAATGTGGTGATCGTGGCCGAGCCGGTTTCCAACACGGTGCTCGTCAGCGCGACGCCAGAGTACTTCGGCGAGATCAAGCGGATCATCGACAAGGTCGATTCACAGCCACCGCAGGTGGTGATCCAGGTGACCATCGCCGAGGTGCAGTTGACCAACGCCCAGGAGCTTGGGGTCGAGTTCGGCCTCCAGTCGCCGGTACTGTTCCAGCGAGCGGGTGTCTCGACGGCCGGGCTGGGCTTCAACTTCAATACTCCAGCGCCCAGCACAACACTGCCCGGGGGCTCAGTCGGACCGGCCATCGTCGGGTATCAGGGGTTGGGGAATCTGAACGTTGGCCGAATCTCGCCGACGCAGGGCTTCGGTGGATTTGTCTTCTCGGCATCCAGCGACACGTTCAGCCTGCTGGTTCGGGCGCTGCAGTCGCAGGGACGGGTTGATATTCTCAGCCGGCCGCAGATCCAGGTGGCCGATAGCCAGGTGGGTTACATCAACATCGGTCAGAGCTATCCGACACTGACGGGTTCGACCATCGCCACTGGTGGCCTGGCACAGCAAGGCGTTCAGTATCGGGATATCGGCATCACGCTCCAGGTGACACCGCGGGTAAACCCGGACGGCAAGGTGTTGATGCGGGTCGAGCCGTCAGTCACCAGCGTCCAACCAGCCACGGTGAACTTGGGCAACGGCGTGTCCGCACCCGCGTTCAATCAGCAACTCCTCTCGACGACCGTGCTCGCTTCCGATGGCGAGACGATCATCATCGGTGGCCTCATTACCAAGCAGGAGGCCCGTCAGGAGAATGGTATTCCGTACTTCAAGGACATCCCTGGCATCGGTGTGCTGTTCCGCTACCGAACGCACACGGTGGCGCGGCGCGAGATCGTCATCATCATGACGCCGCACATCATGCGTAGCGAGTATGATCATGCTCGTATCCTGGCCGAGGAGTCGGCCGCAACGCGGCATTGCTGGCCCGACGTGCTCAACGCGCACAAGCATGGCGGCGAGGTGATCGGCCCGGCGCTCCAGGGCGCGCGTCCTGTGCCGGTCAATCCACAGTCGATGAATCCGGCGCCGGGGCCGAACTATTTCCGCAACCCCGACCCGACTCACGGTACGCCGTACCTGATGCCCAACTTGTTGCCGCCGGGCGGCAGCCTGACTCCAGGTGTTCCTGCGGGTCAACCCGCGACGCCGACTCCAGGTGCCCCTGCGGCTCCGGCCATGCAGCCGTTCACGCCGCCGGGCGTGATGCCGATGGTTCCCACCGTGGGACAACAGGGCGCAGCGCAGCCTCCTGCGGCGCTGACTCCGGTCAGCGCGGCACAGCCTGCCCATGGGGCGCCGAACTTCATGCCCGGCACGCCGGTCCCGCAACCGGGCTACGCCATGCAGCCACCGGCCGGAGTGCAACCCATATCGGGCGTCGCCTACCCCGTGCCGATGGCCACCTCGCCGTTGCCCGCTGCACCTGCAATGCCTGGTGTGTCAGTCGTTCCAGGACGCAGCTTCATGATGGTGGGTGCTCGCCCACCGAAACCGCAACCTCAGCCAGCGCCGGGTCAGGATGCCCCCGCTGCCAAGAAACCAGCCAAAGCCACGGAGGGCGATCAATGGAACTTCTCCGCCAAGTAGCGGCGGTGGCACTCGCCTCCGGGACACTGGCTCTCGGCAGTGGGTGCCTCACGCCGAACGCGAACACGAACGCGAACGAACTGAAGAAACCCGATGTGACGCGGCCAGGGGTGCTGCCCCCGCCGCAGAACATGGTGAAGCCGGTGGGCGACCCCGTTTCTCAGACCGGGGTAGTGCAGGCCGGAGGTTTGCAGCCGGCAACGGTTGCGCCTTCGCCAACTGCACCAGCAGTTCACGTTCCGGGCCTGTCGTCACTCTCGAAGCTCGCGGCACGACTTGAAGGAAGGGTGCCGGCGACGGAGATCGGCCTCGGATGGCAGAACCGCATCGCACACCTCCCCGACCCGGCACGCAACGGCGTGCCAGGTGCGGGGCTGGTGGGGCAGTTGTTCCTCTTCGGCGGCGCGAAACTCGGTTTCGTCGATGCGGAAGGCACATTGACGGTCGACCTGATCGACGAGACGCCGCGTCCGGCCGGGCAGAAACCAGCGACTGCCGAACGCTGGCAGTTCACCAAGGAACTGCTCCTGAAGATGCGCACAGTGGACGAGACGTTCGGCAAGAGCTACGTCCTCTTCCTCCCCTGGCCCGCATACCGACCCGACATCACGAAGGTGCGTATTTCCGCTCGCTACGACCAGCCGAACGGCGACACGCTCTACACGCCACCGACCGTTCTCACGCTCGACACGGGGCACAAGACCTCAGCGACTTGGGAGACGCGGGCGACGGCAGGTGTCGTACCCTCCGGGTCAGTCACCGCTCCGCCGTCAGGAATGCTGCCCGCCTCACGGTCACTCGCGGAGACACTCGGCCCGACCCCGACGGGCATGGCCGGCGCGATCCCGCTGGGCGGCCCACAGCCTGGCATGCCGAAAGAACCTGTTCGATCCGTGAACCTGACTCCACTCGTGCCACAACCACAGCCCGATCCGCTACCGTTATTGCCGACGACGCTGGCACCAGCCAGTTCAACGGGATCGTCGGCGCTGCCGGTTGTGCCTGTGGCACTGCCACCAGTCATCACACCCGGCGCGACGGCACCCGTGCCCGGTGTGATCGCACCAGTACCAGCACCCACAGGGCTTGGTCCGGTTGCGCCGGCACTACCTCCTGGTGCGGAGCCGTTCGCCATCACGATCGGTCAGCGCTGATTGCTGATCTCTGGTGAAGGAGCTGGTACGTCAACGAACAGCGTGTTTCCTTCACGCTGTTCGTTGACGTACCAGCTCCTTCACTTTCCCTTCCGAAGCGCGCGGCCCGGCAGGACGCCCGTGTGCTTGCCGTTCTCCACCACGAGTTTCCCATTGACGATGACGAACTCGATCCCCAACGGGTATGCGAACGGCGCGGTATAGGTTGCCCTGTCGATCACCGTATCCGGATTGAAGATGGTCACGTCGGCGAAGTTCCCGGCGCGAAGTTGCCCGCGATCGCGCAGACCAACCTTCGCGGCGTTGAGCGAGGTCATCTTCCGTATGGCGTCTTCGAGCGTCAGTAACCCGCGCTCGCGGACATAAACACCCAGCACGCGCGGGAAGGTGCCGAAGTTCCGCGGGTGGGGATTGCCGCGCCGCAAGCTCCCTTCGATCGCATAAGCCGAGCCATCGGAGCCGACCGAACACCAGGGTTGCTTGAGCGCGAGGTTCATGTCCGTTTCGGCATGATGTGCGAAGACCGTGGGGACCGAGCCGCCCTGTTCAATCAAGATGTCGAGGAACACGTCGATCGGGTCCGGCGGCGGGTTCTTCCCCTTGCTTCTGGCGGCGATAACGCGGTCCATTGTCAGCCCTTCGTAGTCGCCCCGACCGCTGACGAGCATCCGCGACCAATCGCCGCCAACAGCGGTATAGTGGTTGTACCAGCCGTCGATTCCTTTTGTGATGTCGTGTTTCAGCCGTTCGCGCAGTTTGAGATCCTTCAGGCGTTCGAGCATCTTGCCGGTGCCGCCCTCGTGGGCCCATGGCGGGATGATACTTGCGAGATTATTGTTCCCGCGCGTATAAGGATATACGTTCGATTGCACGTTCACGCCGCGCTTGCGGGCCTCCTCGATCAGCTTTACCACTTCCTTCATCTTCCCCCAGAGCTTCTCGTCGGCGATTTTGATGTGGATGATGTCCACAGGAACGCCGGCTCGCTCCCCAACGGCAATCGCTTCCCTGATCGCGGCGAAGACATCGAGGCCCTCACTGCGAATGTGCGAGGCATAGAGGCCGCCGTATCGTTTCACGACCTTGCACAACTCCGCGAGATCGTCAGTCGTCGCCAGCGATCCGGGGGGCATCATCATGTACGTTGAGAGGCCGAGTGCCCCGTCCTTCATCGCTGCATCGAGGAGTTCCTTCATCTCGTCGAATTGCTTCGCGCTGGGGCGTGTGTAAGACTCGCCCATGACCGATTTCCACAGGTTGTCGAGGCCCACGTAACTGGCGACGTTCACGCTCACGCCCGCCTTCTCAACCGAGTCGAAGTATCCGCCGAGCGTGTCCCATTCGAGTGTCATGCGTGGCGTGCGGAATCGTCGTGGGCGGAGTTTCCCCTTGCGCGGTCCAACAGAACTTCCCTCACCGAGGATCTCCGTCGTCACGCCCTGGTGAATCTTGCTCTGGGCGCGACCGTCTTCGAGGATGAGTTCGTCGGAGTGCGAGTGAATATCGATGAAGCCCGGCGCAACGACCAACCCTTTCGCGTTGATGGTGCGTTTTGCCTTTCCGGCAGGCACGCGGCCAATGGCAACGATCCTGTCTCCGGTGATGGCCACATCTCCGTGGAACCACGGATTGCCGGTGCCGTCCACGATTCGGCCGTTCATGATGAGCAGGTCGTATTCAGGCCGTGGATCGGCCGCGCGAGAAGGGAGCGCAATCAGTGTGAAGGCGAGAACGCAGGTTGCGAGCCAGAGGAGGTGTCTCACGCGATGCTCCGGAATGCAAAGACGAAATGTGACCACACTGCGAGTATCGCAGTTCCTTCAGGGAGGTCGAAGAGTAGCGGGTTGTGCGTGGGAGGAAGCGGCGCACCCACAACCTCTCCACCCAGCGGGGGCGATAGTGAACTTAATGCCACTAATAAAGTATGAGTGATCGCGAAGAGGAAGTCAAAACGAAATCAGGAAAAGTGTGCACCGCAGGTCGAGGGTCAGTACTCAGAGTGTGGCACCAAAGTAGTAGTCCAGTGTACCTACTACTTCGCGAGTTCCTGCTACTTTGAGAGCGGATCCAGGAGTTTCACGCTCAACTCTGGCCCGTATTCAGACCTTCGCGAACTTCGTGACCACCTCGAAGGTGCCATCAGGCAACGGCTTTTTCTCGTAATCGCCGAAGAGATTCGGGCTGTCTTTCTGGAGTACATCGAGGACCGCGGTGGCGAGCTTCCGAATCTCCGGTTCGGCAAACGATGAGCCGCGCATCTCGATGAAGTGACGCAGTGCCCGACCGTTGCCTGTTACGAATATCTTCGTCTCGGTGGCGTTGGGCAACACGCTCCGTGCCGCCTGGCGTGCCGCCTTGCGGCGTGTTGTGCGGTCGGCACCTGGTGGAAGCATCGCGGCGGTTGCGGCCTGCGCATCGGCGAGTTTGGCGTTGAGCGACTCGGCGAGTTTCACATACGCCGCGTGCGCGTGTTCCACCGCGTCCCGCCATACCGCATGGAGTTCCGGATCGTTGGCGATGATATCCGGTTCCACATATTCCGCAACGGATTCGTCAACGTATCGCTGGCTCAGTTGCGAGTATCCAAACCCGGCGCGATGGCGTACAAGCTCATGCGTGAGGCTCCGCGACACACCAGTAATGAGCAGGTTCCACACGGCGTGTTCCAGCACGCTGCCGTGGCCCACTTCCTTGATGTGATGGAGGTACGCCGCGTTCCCGCCGGGGCGTGGCCTGGCGAAACTCATGTAGCAAACACGGCCCGCTGTCTCGGTCAGTACTTCGGCCGCAATCTCGCTGTCGCTTTCCCAGGTCACGCCGTGATCGGCGAGGAAGCGATTCAGTTCCGCGTCATCGACCGACTGTCGGCCGAGAACGTAGACCGAAGGCTCCGTGATGACGCGAATACTGCTGTCCACTTGCGAAGCCGCGTGAGGGGTAGGCACGACCATGTGCGGAATCCGTCCGTGGGTTACGAGGTAATCGTATGTATCGGCCGGATGGAATGGACGAGATGAGCTTTCCTGCGACCGCGAGTCCGTCGTTATGCTCTGCGCCTGATCGTAATGTGAAGAAACGACTTACGGCTACTGCTTGCTGGGATCAATGGGGACTGGCGAGATGTCAGTGAACCCGACACGGATACCCGTATCCACGAGTTGAACGACATAATCCTGAAGGAGCCTGTCGGCGAGCTTGAGCGTGAGTTTGCCTGTCTTCTGCTGCGCGGTCAGTTGCTTGAACATCGCCGCGAGTTCGTCACGATACGCTTCGACGTTGGCGCCCAGGTCTTTCGGAAGCGTCGGGCTGCCTTCTTCCGAGATGGTCATCTTCTCGATTCGCCCGTTGTCATCGGCCGCGACCTGCACAATGTAATGGACTGGCTTGTTGCTCATATCGGTGATGCTGGGCACCGATGTGGATGGCCCACCTTCCTGCTTCGGCAGCATCAGCGCGATCTGACCCTCGGTCGGCGCGGGCTTGAAGGTCATGATGAAGAAGGCGAGAAGCTGGAACGACATGTCGAGCATGGGTGTGATGGGCAGGTCCGGTTCGACAAAGTCGGTCGTGGTGCGGTGGCGGTTGCGGCGGAGCATGTCGGACCTTCGTTCGCGTGTGTTCGATTCTTCAACGGGGCCGCCCCTCGCGGTTCAGGAGCCGGCCAGAATCGCCCGGAGTTGGACGCGCTGGTAGCCCGCGCTGCGGCACGCCTTCATGATGCCATACGTCTTCTCAAATGGGCACTTCTCGTCGATGCGAAGGATGATAACCGAGCGTGCGGCCTGATCTTTGTTGGCCGGGCCGGCGCGGCCGGCGTCCTCGTTCGCCTTCCGCTTGAGGTATGTTTCAACCTGGATCGGGTTGTCGAGTGTTTTGGTCTCGTTGCCCACCGAATCCTTGTACTGTTCCGTGGGCGGCAGCAGCACTTTTCCCTGTTCGTTGACGTTCAGGAAGATGACATAGTCGTCGTTCTTCTGAATGGTCTGCGCGGCCAGTGCCTTGGGCAGCCGGATCGTCACGTCCGTCTGTTCGAGGACGAAGTTGGCGGTGATCATGAAAAACATTACCAACTGAAGGACGAGGTCCAGCAGTGGGATGAAGTTCGGTTCCGCCTTGTCGGATGCGCCGTGGCTCATGGCTTCCCAGTTAGCAGTGCGGAGGCGTCCGGGCGGTGGGACGAGCCAGACGTGCTGCCCCACCGCGTGTTGTCAGCGTGCCTAGCGTCCCTGTGGAGCCGGAGCAGCCGGCGCGGCAGGTGGGGCAGGCGTGCCAGGGGCCGCTGGCTTCTTCGAGTTGTGATACATCTGCGTGAGCAGGTCGTCGGCGATGTGGCCCACGTCCATACACACACGGGTGATGCGGTTGCGATAGAAGGCATTGAAGAAGATGGCCGGCACCGAGATGGCGACACCGAAGAGCGTCACGGACAGTGCGTGCGAGATACCGTCGGCCAGTTTCGTGGGCTGCACGTTCTGGCCGCTGGTGGCCAGCACGGAGAAGGCTTTAATCATCCCATACACGGTACCGACCAGACCGAACATCGGCCCGAGCGTCGCGATGACGGCCGTGTAGTTGTTCTTCTGATCCTTGTCGCTCTTGATGCTCTCCAGCGTGTTCATCGCGGCCTCGCGGGCGTCCTCCAGACCATACTGAAGGCGGCTCATCCCTGCGGTGAGCACCTGACCGAGGAACGACGGATCGTTCCGGGCCATGTCGAAGGCTTCCTTGAACTTGCGTTTGTTCACGGTGTCGGTGAACTCATCCACAAAGCCCGGCGGAATGGCGGCGCTCATGCGGAGGTCCAGCGCCAGGAGCACAACCAGCGCCAGCATCGCCACCGAGACAGCGAGCAGAATGGGGCCGAATACCCATCCCAGCGACTTGATCATGAAGAAGACGATGTTCTCGCCGCCGCCCGATTCCGGAGCAGGCTCGTCGGCGGCGTGGGCGGTCTGTGTGACCAGTAGCGTGATGGCCAGCGTCACGCCCACCATCATGAGGAACCGGGCAGTGGGCACGTACCGCGAATAGGAACGGATCATGCTGGGGATCCTGAGAAATCGGGTGAACGCTGACAGGCAATGCCGAACCGCGTGTAGAGTCCCGTTGGACGCAGCGGCTCGCGGGTTAGTTCCGCCGAGGCCGGACGGGAAGGGGCGAGGTCGGAGTTCGGTGTCTACTACTTATTAGGATGCGCCCGGCCTACTTGCGTCAAGGCTCATCGAAGATTTTTTCTCGCGGTGATCAGTTCAGGGGCAAATCCTCACCACTGGCGCGGCTGGCCAGAGCCGGCATCAGTGGATTGGCGGAGTAGGAGATGAACCGCACGCTACCGTCAGTGAGGACGAAATTCGCACCACTGGAGTGCGGCGACCAGAAGTGGAACAGGCCGCAGGGGTCGCTGAAGCCGCTCGCGGATGTGAACGGGTAGCGTCCGGGGCCGCACGATGACCCGGACAGGATCGGCTGAAGGTTTGGCTCACGCATGCCAAGAACCAGATCGGCCGAGCCTGTCAGTCGCTGACCGGCCCCAGCGTACCACCATCCGAACTGGAAGTCGGCGCTCGGGGGTCGCTCGCCGAGCAGGAGTGTATTGCTGGTGCCGTCGGTAATGTCGGCGAAGCGGGTGGGCGAGTCCTGGTAGAGCACGCCGTCGCGCGTGGAGGCGGCGTCGAGACCGGCGACGCCCAGGAAGCTGGTAAAAGCGACGACGTTGCTGGTGACCAGCGACATCTGGGCCGTGAGGATACGCGAGTCGGCGGGGCAGATAAACGCAGGGACGACGGTGCTCAGCCCGGTGTGCGGCGGACGGAAGGGGTTGGGGTTGGCGCGGTACGCTGCTTCGGCCTGTGTCGCGAGCGCCTGCTGTTCCAGGAAGGGGAGGATGGAGAGCGTCCAGCCGGAGAATCGCATGCGGTCGGTGTTCATGAACGACCGATGTCCGGGTGGGAACGCCTGGCGCGTGCCGTGGTAGTTGTGGAGCGCCAGGCCGAGTTGCTTGGCGGAGTTCTGGCATTGCATTCGCGCCGCCGCGCCACGGACCTTCTGCACGGCCGAGAGCAGGAGCGCCATCAGTACTGCAAAGATGCCGCTGACGACCAGCAACTCGATGAGGGTGAAGCCGCGGTTATTTCTTCTCATGGCTTTGCTCGCGAACAACGGCAACACCCTTGACGAGTAGGTCCACGGTGCGAATCCCATTGTCTTCGAGGTAAAGAGCGATCCGGGCCTCGAATGCCCCGGTCTTCGCGACCGTCAATTGACATGCGTAGTTGAACGTCTGACCTGGTGGAATCACGACAACATCGGGGTGCTTCGAACTGAAACAGATGCCGGCCCATCACCCTTCGCGAAGTCCCAGGATGCGTCGGGGGCGGTTTGCGGGATTGGTGATCGCGAAATGGACCAGATGGTCGCCCTGCCCGATCTTACCGAGATCGCGCTCGAGAGACGCGATGAGGAACGCCGGATCAGGTTCAGGTGTCGGTAGCAGAGCCGAGTACGCGACCCACCCAAACAGACCGGCGGACATCACCGCGCAGATGTTGGAGAACACGCGGAGCATCTCAACCACCTCATGCGGGTGTCGCCGGCGGTTTCCGCCGAACAAGATAACGTAACCCGATAGCAATCGCCGCGAAGGCCGCTGCGGCGATCAGAAACCAGACGTACCGCGGTGTCTCCGTCTTCCAGACCGTACCCGACGGTTCTGGCAAACCGAAGGCGGACAGCGTAAATTCGTGATCAGCGGGCAAGTGGTGTGGTTGGCTCAGGGATACTTCGTAACGATTCGTTTGACGATTGCTCCATTCTCCTGTCGAAGACGCCCAATCTCCGTTGGTATCCCAGACCCGTGAAAGTGGTGGAACTTCACCAGGACTCACCGACTGTATTCCTTCAAGCTTGAGTGTTCCACTGGAAAACCCGTCTGTTGTGATCCGCATTTCACCACTACGCCAGCACCAATACCGACTGGGATCGAATACCAATTGTCCGTCGAAATGACATTTCCTGGGGCCATCCATTTTGCTGAAGGTAAATGCGATCTCAACAAGCTTCTCTCCATTCTTCTGAATCTGACGACATAGCCCCATTTTGAATTCCGGTTTGCGAACGATTTCGGTTAGGGGGTCGCCGTAGAGTCGGATTCCGAAGGTAGCTGCTTCCAGATAACTGTTGATACGACGGCCGACCTCTCCCAGGCTGGGATCTTGTGCCCGATCAACAAGTTGAACCAGTAGCCAGGGTTGGTCGGCGGACGTGCGCTGAAGTGAGAATGCGTATCTGGGATTGTAGCCGAAGATGTGTTCTTGTTCCGTTGCGATCTTTCCATTACTGCCGCCCTTGCCACCCGTTTTTAATACCACGGCATGACCGTTCGTTTTGTACTCGAATCGCCCATCCCCTTCATAGCTGTTCCTTGTCCATCGAAATGCGAGAGTCAGAGTTCCTTGTAGTTCTTCAGTACGACGCGCATACGCTTCCCATTGCGGAGGGGCTTCCAGAAGGAATCGTTGCTTGAGCGATTCGCTACTCGCTTGCCCCTTGACTACCGAAGGCCATTGCGAAAAGAACAACAAGGATGCAACCAACGAGATTGGTACACGATGATGGTCCATCAGTGTGGCGATCATGGGGTGACACATCGCAGCAGGGGTTGGTGAAAATTCACTTTGTCGTACACTCACAGGCGATCGGGTTGATGCCAGGAAGTGGTGCACATTTACACCAGATCGAGCAGTTTGGGTTGAAGCTATTATTGGAGCAAGAACACCCACTGACGTTGGTGCAACCTGCTTGTAAACAGGCTGCGGTAATGCAGCCACTGTTGCATCCTGATGAATTGGGACAATGCGTGTCGCATCCTCCTGTAGCGGCGCATTGGGACATGCAGTTCATCCACTCCTGATGCTTCGCGTAGTCCCCGGTCCCCGGATCAGCCCCGCAGCAGGAGCAGTCCGTGTCCGCCCTCGCCGTAAGCGTTCACAGGTCGGGGTAGCGTAGCGGGGCGAGTTTGGCTACGGTTCCT
>CAYRDG010000040.1:0-44323 GCA_964422915.1 uncultured Frigoriglobus sp.
CACCAGCAGTTCAATGAGCGTGAAGCCGCCGGCGCGGCCAGGACGGCGTGGCATGGGAACCTCACACGATGGCTGTATGGGAACGGATAGATTCCACAAACCGTATTGCACGTCGCGTACCAAGCTTCGCGCAGAGTCACGGCGCGATGAAAAGCAAGTTAATCACTCGTGAGAGGACTCGTGAACCGATGAGAGAGATGTCGAAGTGCGCGTCGAAATATCGTCACTTTCGTCACGAACACGACGATTATTCGACACTCGCCGGATCGGGACGCGCCAGCCCCAGCTTTTTCATCCGCGAAAGCAGTGTCGTCCGCTTCAACCCGAGGCGAGCCGCGGCGCCCTGCGGACCGCCGATCACCCACCCGCACTCATTCAGCGCGCGGCAAATCAAGTCGCGTTCGCTCTCGCGTAGGGTGATCGGGCCGTGCCGACTTTCGTCGCGGGCGGCTGCGTCGGGCACGGAAACCGAGATGAGCGCCGCCAGTGGCACGCGCAACTCACTCCCGCTGGTGAGGATCACCGCGCGTTCCATGAGATGCTCCAACTCGCGGACGTTGCCCGGCCACGGGTAACGCTGGAGCGCGGCCATTGTTTCAGGTGGAATCGACTCGATGGTCTTTCCGAAACGCCGCGCAAAGAGGTCGACGAAGTGCCGGGCCAACTCTGGAATATCCTCTGGCCGTTCGCGCAACGCGGGCAGACGGACTGGAAAGACGTGCAGCCGGTAGTAGAGGTCTTGCCGGAACTTCCCCTCAGCCACCATCCGTTCGAGATTTCGGTGCGTCGCTGCCACCAGCCGCACATTCACGCGGATCGTCCTGGCGCTGCCGAGTCGCTCGAACTCCTGCTCTTGCAGTACGCGCAGGAGCTTGGGTTGAAGCTCTGCCGGGATGTCGCCCACCTCATCCAGGAAGAGCGTGCCGCCGTCGGCGAGTTCGAATCGCCCTGTGCGGCGTTCAACCGCACCAGTGAATGCACCCTTCTCGTGGCCAAACAGTTCACTCTCCAGGAGCCCAGTGGGGATCGCGGCGCAGTTGAGCTTCACGAAGGTCCGGGCGTGTCGGTGACTGAGCCGGTGAACGGCGCGAGCGATCAACTCCTTGCCGGTGCCTGTCTCGCCGGTGATGAGCACGGCGGAATCGGTGGGTGCGACCACCTCGATCTGCCGCAGTACGTCGCGGAGGGCGACGCTGGCACCGATCACCTCATCGGTGCGGCGTTCGGTGCGGATTTCTTCTTCGAGGTAATGCTTCTCGGCCGCGAGCCGGGCATTGGCGCGTTCCAGTTCCTGCCGCGTCAGCGCTCCTTCCACGGCCAGAGCAACGAGGCGGCCAACCTGCACTGCGAAGTCCACGTCGCCTGGCGCAGGACTAACTGCGGCATAGCTGGTGAAGCTCATCGCCCCGAGTTTGCGCCGCGGCGTGGTGAGTGGAACGAAACAGACACTCTTGACCCCCTGCCGGGCGTAAGCGGCGCGGAGAATGGCGAAGCGGCCTTCGGCGCGCGCCTCATCGAGCCAGAGCGGCTCCTGCGTATCCCAGACGCGCGCCGTTGGCGATTCACCAGCGGGCAACTCCTTCGGTGTGTCGGCCGGGCGTGGAGGCGTGGCACCGCCCACGGGTTCGAGGAACTGGAGCTTGCTCGTGTGGGAAGGGACGTCGAGTAGCGCGAAGCTGATGTAGCCAGGTGGCAGATGAGGACCAAGAGCCGCGGCCAGATCGCGCAGGAGTGCCCCGAGATCAGCGTGTGCTGCCACGGCCTGCGCAACCGAAAGGAGCACTCCGGCACGCGCCGGAACCGGTGACTTGACCAGTCCTGGTTCGCTGGGAGTATCGGCGTCGGGCGGCCCGGAGCGGCGCGTGGTCATTCACGAATTATATCTCATCCTGTGCCCGTTCGTGGCGGTGTGATCGGTGGATATCTTCACCATCCTTCATCGCACAGATGAAGGCGGTTGTATCATACCTTCTGCCCTCACCGCACACGAGTTGACGCAATGTCCCGCTCCGGACGACCGATCGACGACAAGCCGCTGCCGCCGCTCTACGCCATGACACACGGCGGCATCGAATCGGTCGCGGCGGACGAGATCACCCGCGACCTCGGCGGCGCGGTGAAGAAGACGGCGCGCGGGCTGGTCGTCTTCCGCATGGAAGAACTGACCGACCGCGTGCTCTCCCTTCGCACCACCGAGGACGTATTCCTGCTGGCGTGGGGTTCCGATTCGCTCACCTACAAGGCCGACGACCTCGATACCCTCCGCAACTGGACCGCACGCAAGCCCGACTGGCCACACCTCTTCAAGCTCCACCACAAGCTGCGGCCCAAGACGAAGGGCCGACCAACGTATCACGTTGTCTGCCAGATGCAGGGCGAGCATGGTTATCGCCGGGCCGATGCACGCGCCGCGTTCATCGAAGGGCTGGCCGGCAAGATTCCGCATGGCTGGCATTACAACAACGAGAACGCCTGGCTCGAAATCTGGCTGACGATTTACAGCAAGACTGCCGTTTGCGGCGTGCGACTCTCCGACCGCACCATGCGGCACCGCGCGTACAAGCTCGAACATGTCACGGCGTCGCTACGCCCAACAGTTGCGGCAGCGATGGTGCGACTCGCCGGCATCGGCCCTGGGATGACGGTACTCGATCCGTTCTGCGGCGCGGGCACGATTCTGGCCGAAGCGCTCGACGTGGCCGAGAAGCGGAGCCGCGGCGGGTTGGTCCGCATCGTCGGCGGCGACATCGACCCCAACGCGGTGTTCGTCACGTCGCAGAACCTGGAGCAAGTCGGCCGGGCAAGCCTCGCACGCTGGGACGCCACGGCGCTGCCGCTCGAAAGCGCGTCGGTGGACCGGATCGTGTCGAACCCGCCGTTCGGCAAGCAACTCTCGACCATCGAGCAGGTTGGCCCCCTCTATGAAGGGGCCGCGAGCGAGTGGGACCGCGTGCTGCGACCAGGTGGTCGCGCCGTGTTGCTGGCGATGGAGCACGAATTGCTGAAGCGCGTGCTGAAGGCGCACCGCTGGTCGCAGGCCCGTCAGACGCGCGTGCGATTGCTCGGCCAACCGTGTGTGATGAGTGTGTGGAACAAGCCTGGATGAGCCAGTTTTCCTGGCGAGAAGAACACATGACCGATTATCTCTGCCTGACGCTTCTTGCCAGCGCTGGCGAGTCGGAGGCCGCGTTCAGGTCGCGGCTAACGGCCGCCTGGACACAGCTACTCCGTGCGGATCAGGACGCCTACGAGGCCGTTTTCGCGGAAGCGAAGGAGTCCGAGACACACGCCGGGCGAATGTCACGGGCATACATGGTAGTAGCCGGTGCGGCCGAGGCCGTGGCCGCAGCGTTACAGTCGAGCGGCGTGGAGTCGCTCCCGCTCGACCCTGACGATACCTACTCGAAGTACGAGGCCAGCAGCAGCGAGTGGTTCCAGATCCCACACTGACTCGCGCCCGAAACTTCTGGAGTTCCTACTCACTTCCGTTTGTGGTATTCTCAATTATCCCGGTCGAGAGTTGCCATGAGCGAGGGCGAGCGTTCCTACGTTGATACGATTGCGCGTGTGCCGCCAACCGATGGTCGGCGCGCGCCGGCATCGGCATTCGCACCCGGCGATCCGTTGCCCAATCTGGAGATGTGGACGCTGGAGCGCAAGCTCGGCGGTGGCGGCTTTGGCGAGGTCTGGCTCACCCGGCATCCGCGCAAGGGTGTCGCTGCGGTCAAGTTCTGCACCGATCCCAACGCACGGCATCAACTCGTCACGCACGAACAGGCCGTCGTGGCGCGCGTCATGCGGCACAGCGGCGATCACCCCAACATCGTACCGCTCCTGGAATGCAACCTCACCGGAGACATTCCCTGGCTCATGTACGAGTACGTTGAAGGGGGCACGCTGGCCGAGTGCCTCGCGGCATGGCGGAAACTCTCGCCGCCACAGCGACTCGGCAAGGCGGTGCGTGTGCTTCACGCGCTGGCCGGCGCGCTGGGTGCCTTCCATCGACTCCGCCCACCACTCGTTCACCGCGACATGAAGCCGCAGAATGTGCTCATGGCCGGCGCCACGCCGCGGATCACCGACTTCGGCGTCGGCGGCGCGGCCGGTGAGGCGGGCCGGTTAGATAAGGCCACTGATGGCTCACTCCCCATCCCGGTGCCGGAGATTCTGCGAACCGCAGCCAGTTCGCGTTACGCACCGCCCGAACAGAGATTTGGCAGCACACCCAGCCCACGCGACGATGTGTACGCGATGGGAGTCATCGCCTATCAACTCATCCACGGCGATCTCGAAACCGACCCCAGTACGGATGTACGCAACGAACTCCGCGCGATGCGGATACCCACCGAATTGACCACACTCATAGTGGAAAGCCTCACACTCGACCCGGAGCGGCGACCCAAAGACGCCGGTGAGTGGGAAACGCGGCTCGCGGCGCTGCTGAAGCGAAAGACAGCCGCGAAAGCGGTGCCGGCCGCGGCTCGCAACGGCGAATCGGACGACGATGCAACCGAACAACTCACCGCCCTCACCGACTCGGACCTGCTCTCGGTCGAAGTCACGCAGACGCTCGTCATCGCGGCGCGCGGCCGCTGGTATGCACGCCCGACCGATGCAACCGAGGCGGACTGGAACCTCGTCGCGACAACGCCTGCCGAGGTGCGAGTCGCACCAGGAGAGGAGTACCGCTTCTCCATTCATACCGGTGCGACAGGAGAAATCGTTGACGCGATCCGCGCACTGGCGGGTCTCAAGAGTCTCACATATCTGAATCTGTCGTACTGTGCGGGCGTGACAGACGCAGGGTTGTCGCATCTGGTGGCATTCCCCTGGCTCCGGCAACTCTTCCTCCGAAGTTGCAGTGGCATCACGGATGCCGGTCTGCTTCACCTCCGCTCACTCACCAGCCTGCAGTTGATCGAACTGAGCGATTGCAGCCACCTCACGGAAACAGCGATTGCGGCTCTGCGCGCCGCACTGCCAGGATGCAAGGTCTTGCGCTAGACCGATCCTTTGTCTGAATACCCGCGCCGGGATTCTCTCTCCATGCCGTCACTTCGTCGTGTGGCCAGTTCATCCATTTTGCCCATCCGCCCGCCGCAAGTTACCTCGATTCCTGCGTTAGTGAGATGAACCGCACTGCCTCTGGGAATTGCCCACATCGGCCAAACTTCCCGGCGTGTACGGCCGATACGATCCTGTGCCGCTGCTGGACGTCGAGGTTCATCAATGCTCGCGCCTCTGGACGGACTTGTTGCGTCGCTGGCCAGAACCGGGATGACCCGGTTCTTCCGCCGCATGTTCGACGACTACCCCGACCTGTTGATGAAGGATCAGACGGTCGAGGACGTGCGCGCCGGGCGCGAGGTGAAACTCGGCGGCCAGTGGGTCGTCAACTTCGGCTCCGATAGCTTTCTGGGGTTGGATCAAGATGCGCGCGTGAAGCGCGCGCTGGAACGCGGCGTTCAGCAGTGGGGAACACACAACGGCGGTTCGCGCGCCTTCTCCAGCATCGAGCCGAACGTCCGCGCCGAACAGAAGATCGCGGCATGGCTTGGCACCGAGTCAGCACTCATTTATCCTTCCGTCACGCTGGCGAACACCGGCGCATTGCCAGGACTCGTTTCGCGACAGGATGTTCTCGTCGCTGATCAGTTCGCGCACAATTCCATCGACGAGGGGCTGAAACTGGCCAAAGCTCGCGGTGTGCGCACTGCAAAGTTCACTCACAACGATCCGGCCGCGCTGGTAGCGACGCTGCGAGCGCTCGCTCCGTATCGCTATGCCATCGTCGCTGTTGATGGCGTTTACAGCATGAGCGGGGAACTTCCACCGCTGGCGGAGTTCCGGCGGATCGCTCACGAACACAATGCCTGCCTTTATGTGGACGACGCCCACGCAACGGGTGTGTTGGGCCAGAACGGCCGTGGGACGGTGCAGGAAGCTCTGGGCGACTACAAGAATGTAATCACGGTCGGGTCGCTCTCGAAGGGCTTCTCGTGCCTGGGCGGGTTCGTTGCCGGGACACAGGCTGCCATCGACGTCCTGAAACTCCGTTCCAACTCGCTCATCTTCGGCGGGCCTGTGCCGCCACCGTATCTGGAAGCTGTCTGCGCGGTACTCGATATCGTCACCTCCGACGAGTACGTCACGCTGCGAACAACGCTCGACCGTAACGTCCGCCGACTGGCTGAGGGCGCGACCCAGTTGGGACTGGCGGTGATGGGCGGACTGGTGCCCATCGTCTCGGTACTGGTGGGCGAAGAGGAAGCGACACTGAAGGCCGGGAAGTTCCTCTTCGAACGCGGCTACTATGTGCAGTCGGTGGTCTTCCCTGCGGTGCCGCATGGCGCAGGCGTGCTGCGGATGCAAGTGAACGCAAACCATAGGCTCGAACAGATCGACGCCCTGCTCGACGTGCTGTCTTCGCTCAGGTGTGCCGTGGCGTTCCCGGATGCAAGCGCGTTGACTATGGCCGCCGCGTGAAGACGTGTGTGGGTGCCCCGCGCTTCATTCGTTCCTCCGATCCCCCCATAATGCACTGGCCCTACCTCATTCTCGCCGGCTTCTTCGAGTGCGGGTTCACCACCTGCCTGAAACTGTCCAACGGACTGACGAGGCCCGGCTGGGGAATCGCGTTCGTCCTCCTCTCGCTGGTCAGCTTTGGTTTACTCACGCTGGCCGCTCAGAAGATTCCGCTGGGGACCGCCTACGCCGTATGGACCGGCATCGGCGCGGCCGGCACGGCGCTAATCGGGATCATCTGGTTCAAGGACCCGGCGAACCTCTGGCGACTCGTCTTCCTCGCCGGCATCATCGCATGCGTGATCGGGCTGAAACTTGCCTCCCCGGAGCCGGAGTAATGCTCGCGGGGTGAGATCGCGGCTGCCGACACGGAAGTGCCGCTCACCCCACCCTTCCCAGAATGAATCTCCCCGGATCGACTTCCGTGCGCAGGATGCTCAGTTGTTCTGCGGTTGGCTCGACGGTGGCGCCAAGCGGGTCGCATCCCTCAATCGCGAAGCCGGTCGCGGCCTTCACCTGTTCCAGCGTCTTGCCGGGGTGAAGACTCTTCACGCGCATCCGCCTCGTCTCGGGGCAGAAGTCGAACACGCACAGGTCGGTGATGACGCGATGGGGGCCGGAGTTGGCTGGCAGACCCACGGCCTCGCGCGCGCCAGGACCGGTCAGGTAGCCAGGGGTCGTCAGGAAGTCGAGTTTCTCCACGAACTTCTTCGCGTCGTGCTTCATCACGATTAGTGTGCGCCAGCAGAACGATGCGAGGTCGTTGGCCCCGCCGCTGCCGGGAAGGCGCACCTTCGGCTTATCGTGTGTGCCGATCACGGTAGAGTTCAGATTGCCGAACGGGTCAATCTGGGCGCCGGAAAGGAACGTGTAATCGACCATTCCGCGCTGACAGAACTGCATCACGTCGCACATGGAGGTGGCGAGAACGGCACGATGAAACGTGGTGCTGTCGCCAACGCTGACGGGCATCGTGGGGAGTTGCGGCGCGATGCCACCGGCCTCGAACATGACGACAAGGTTCGGGGCGTGCGTTCTCTGCGCGAGCATCGCCGCGGCGCACGGCAGACCGGTGCCGACCGCGACGGTCTTGCCGTCGTCGAGTTCGCGCGCCGCACAACAGATCATCAGTTCCATCGCGCTGAACGACATGGTCGCCTCCGCGGTCGCGAGTCCGAATTGACGCAGACGAACGCCCGCGTGTAGCTTATTCTGACGGAATCACATTCGAGCCGCAACCCGCCTCCGAGGTCCTCCTTGAGCACAGTTCCCACCTCGCCCCTTTCAACCACCACACCGAAAACAGCGGTCCGCAAACGCCGAGTCTTCTGGTTCTACGCTGCCATTGTCATCGTTCACCTGCTGGCGCTCCTCGCCTTCATCCCTGGCTACACGCTGGTGTGGTGGGGCATTCCGGTGCTGCTCATCGGTAACTTCATCTTCGGCTCGCTTGGCATCAACCTCGGCTACCACCGAATGCTGACGCACTCTGCGGCGAAGTTCCCGAAGTTCCTGGAGCGCCTCTGGGTGCTCTGCGGCGTGTGCAGCATGGAAGGTTCGCCTCTGTGGTGGGTTTGCACGCACCGTATCCACCATCAGCACAGCGATGACGAGGGCGACCCCCACAGCCCGAAGGAGCGTTTCTACTGGGGTCACATGGAGTGGATCTACACCGCCGACGAACGCCGGCAGAAACTCGACACATACGCCCGCTACGTCCCTGATCTGATGGGAGACAAGTTCCTCCGCTGGCTGCACCGTGGCGAGAAATGGCTGCTGGTGTGGGCAGCACACGTCGTGTTGCTCACAGGCATCGGCTTCGGAGCAGGCTTCCTCTTCTTCGACACGACCGACGCGGCGCTGCGATTCGGCATCCAGTGGTTTCTGTGGGCGGTGATCGTTCGTACGGTCTACGTCTGGCACATCACCTGGCTGGTGAACTCTGCGGCGCACCGCTGGGGCTACCGCTCCTACCCGACGAACGACCACAGCACGAACAACTGGGTCGTGGCGCTACTGACCAACGGCGAAGGCTGGCACAACAATCACCACGCGGCACCGCGCGCGTGTTCGCAGGGGCATCGATGGTGGGAACTCGACCTGACGTTCACTTTCGTCCGCGCCCTGCAACTCGTCGGGCTGGCGTGGGACGTGGCGCCCGTGAAGGTGCCCAAGCACATCGCAGAGCCAGGGTCCGAGGGTGCAACCGCGAGCAGTGAGTGATGGTCCGCCGCACACGGATGAATTTTGGCACGAGTCGTGCTTAAGTAGTATTTCGGCATGGCAACCCCGGTGGTGTCGGCGGGACACCACCGGAGGCTTGGGCGGAACGAGCCGTTGGGGGCGGTCCCCAACGGCTCGTTTCTTTTTGCGCGCACGCACCGGAAATACGCCCAGAAGCGGCTTTTCTGCGATTCTCTGCAACTCCATGCCAGAAACAGTTCCGTCGAACATCATCCAGACGGTTACACCAGCCATTCTTCGCTCCGCCACCCCCAACCGGAGCGTTGATCTTCTGGCGTTCACCCTGACTGTCTGCCGCTCACTCACCAGGTGATTTCAGGTGGCAAGGACCAGGTGGCCGAAAAAAAAACACAGTCAAAAAGAAAAAACGGGCGGGTTCTACCGCCCGCCCATTGTCACGAATTCTGTGGGCTTGAGAGTGAGGAGAGCTTCTTCCGCGTGTTCAAGTAACTGGGATGGACGAGAACAGCGATCCGCTATCCAGGTCTGCCCAGGGGTCTTGGTGAGCTGTGTGCAATCCCGCGTAGACACCGTTGAAGGAGAAGATGGTGCCCAGCGGGTACGACAGTGCGGCACCGACGCCGCCAACGACGGCTTGCCCGTAAGTCATCACGCGAACCATCGAGTTCCCAGGATTGCCGCTGGCAACCACCAACTCGGAGCGACCGTTGCCGTCCATGTCACGCACGGCGATGCGGGCACCGCTGGGATCAAGAGGTGGGAAGGCGTAAAAGCTCGCGACCGGGGGAATGTAACCGATATAGGCACCAGTGGCGATGGAGACACCGGACCAGATCTTCACATGCGCCGGGCCGCCGCGGTCCAGTGAGATCACCAGATCGCCGTAGCCGTCGCCGTCCATGTCGCCAACTGCGGCATTGACGGCGCCGAAGAAGCCGCGGAACGGGGCGAAGTCGCCATAGAGGCGCGTGGCCTCACCGTTGCGGAGATTCGCACCCGAATACATGGCGACACGCCCCTCGGCTTGCCCGCCAGTCGTCACCACCAGATCGTCGAACCCATCGCGATTGAGATCGCCAATCGCCACGCGCGAACCACCACGGTAAGCCGGATTATCGAATGCCCAGAAGCTCGATTGCAGTTGCAGGCCGCCGTTGACGACGCGGAAAGTTTGAATCTGCGGACCAGCGCCCGCATCGGCCGAGACGGCCAGTTCCGCCTTGCCATCGCCATCAATGTCGCCGGCCGCGATGAACAATCCACCCCTGAAGCCAGGGAACACCGCGGTCTGATTCAACATGATCTGGCCGGTGCGGCCGTTGATGATCTCGACAACCGACTGCGGCCCGGCACCAACGGTGAAGGCATAATCCTGCACACCATCGCCATCGAAATCCCCTCCAGCAACGCGAATCGTGCCGCGATAGCCCACGAAGGGGACGAACCGCGCGCCTGTCGGCACGAGCGAGCCGCCGGATACGGTGTAAACCGTCGCCACGCCATCAGTGCTGCCCGTGAAAGCCACTGGCTCCACGCGCGCGATGGGGACCGGGATGAAAGGCGGGGGGGAGGGCGCCGGCGTGGAGGGGGGCGAGACCGGGGGCGGTGGAACGACCGGCGGTGGTGGCACGACTGGCGGTGAGACTCCCACCCAGCCCACATCGCGCAGCGCCGCAGCGTCCAGCGCCGACCAGTTCACACGCACACCGTAGTTCAACACCGGATCGAGGCTCGCCGGCGTGCCGCCGATCGTCAGACCATTGGCCCAGTGCGCGCCGTCGGGCGAGAGCGGAACACCTCGCCCACCGTTGGCAGCAACGGCATTCGGTCCGTAGAAGCGGCCCCCGGAACTGTAAGTGGACCATCGCGGCGCGGTGCCGATGCCCAGCACATGCCCCATCTCGTGCGTCGCAACCGAGTAGAAATCGAGCTGGTTGGACGGTACGTTGCCGCTCTGCCCGAAGTACCAGTGCTTGGTTGTGTCGAAGGCGATGCTACCGCCCCAGGGTGAGAAGCCACCCCAGCCGCGTGTCTGAACTGTGTTCACCCACGCCTGCGTGCCGGAGATGCCGTAACCGCCGAAGCCGCCGACACCCGCTTCGTTAGAACCCAGCGAGCGCGCACCGACGAAGACCCTGATTGAGTTGGCGCCAATGACGACGTTCGGAAGATTCACCACCGCCCCGGTGGAAGGACTGAAGAAGGAGGCCGACCAGGTGTTCACACCGGATGGGGCAATCGCCGAGAGGTTCGCCGAGATACTGTTGCCCAGTTCGGTGGCAACACGCTGCATGATGGTCTGCGCGGCCGGATTGTTCTTGAAGAATCCGACATCGTAGGAGTAGTCGAGCTGGATGAGGATCGCGGGCACTTCACGCGACTCGAGCGACTCGAGTCGGAGGATGGGAGCCTTGCGGCGCGGGGCGCGGCGGCGTTCGCGTCGAGTCAACCACGTCCACATGTGCGTGCGTCCGGTGTGAGTGCGTCATCTGCGTCCGTGCGTGGCTCTACCTGGTCATGTGACCAGGGGCGAGTCGGGCCGCGTATTGCGTTCCGATGGGGTTGGGCGATGGCGTCTGCTCACCTGTGTGGTCGGAAGGTCCGACCGAGGCTCGCGTCTCAGATACGAGACTTTAGGATGCTTTTTCCGCACGCGCCAATTTTCGTAGACGCATGGATTGCTCGGCCTTCACCGATTCTTGCGGTGCGTGAAGGTTTCACGCGCCGCGAGCGGAAAAGTGAGGCACGACCACAGAGTCGTGTAAAGCTGAGTTATCACGCCGCTTGAGTGATTTGGGCCGCAGAGTAAAATGGAAATCGCGTGTTTCAACTCCACGGTTTCGGCCGCGGTGTCAAAATGGGAATCATGTGAAGGCTCGGTAGTCATCCCGGAGTTGGTCAATGCCGGAACATCGTGCGCCTGTCGATCCCGCCGACGCCACCGGGTTGTATTTCGCCGCTCCCCCCGAATCACCCATCTTCGCGCCACCCGATCAGCCAGACGAGATCGGCCGGCTGGGACCATACCGCGTTGTGAAGGAACTCGGTCGCGGTGGGATGGGCATTGTCTACTCGGCCATCGACACCCGCCTGGAACGCAAGGTGGCGCTGAAGGTGATGCTCGGCGGCGGATCGACCGGCACCGCGCGCGAACGATTCCTGCGTGAAGCGCGCGCGGCCGCGTGCATCACGCACGACAACGTCGTGACGATCTATGAGGCCGATGAACGTGATGGTGTTCCTTACATCGCCATGCAACTTCTCGAAGGTGCCTCACTCGATCGGTTACTCGAACGCGCGGCGCCCCTCATGCTCCCGGAGGTGCTGCATCTCGCCCACCAGGTCGCCGCGGGGCTGGCAGCCGCACACGCCGTGGGACTGGTCCATCGCGACATCAAGCCGGCCAATCTGTGGCTCGAATCGCCAGACAATCGGGTGAAGGTCCTCGACTTCGGACTGGCACGCCCGGTCGAAGGCAACATCGAACTGACTGACCAGGGGATTGTGACTGGCACGCCCGGATACATGAGTCCGGAGCAGGCGCGCGGCGAGGCGGTCGATCATCGTACCGATCTCTTCAGCTTTGGCGTGGTGCTGTATCGCCTTCTCACCGGCCAGCTTCCGTTTTCGGGCGCAAACCCGATGGCGGTCCTGACCGCAGTGGCTACGAGCGAAGCGGTGCCGATTCGCGAACGCAATCCCTCCGTGCCCGAACCTGTCGCGGCACTGATCCATGAACTGCTGGCGAATAGCCCGGCGGATCGGCCGCAATCGGCCCAGGTCGTGAAAGAACGGTTCGAAGCACTCAGCGCCGACGCGCCCCGTATCTCGCTACCTGCGACACCTGCTGCGGAATCGCGTGAGGTTTCGCCCATCTGGCCAGTGCTGGGTCTGGCGGCACTGGTTGCCTTCGCCGTCATCGGCGCCATTATCATCAATCCGTTCCGCCAGAGCACGCCACCCCCGAACGAACCGCCAGGCGTGATTCAATCCCCACCTCCTGTTGTCGTGGTCACGCCCGACCGTGTGGCAGCCGAGTATACACTTGCCGTGGGCGGGCGACTCAAGGTTGCCGGGAGCGACCGGTTCATCACGGCCGCGGCCGAGCTTCCGAGCACGGCCTTCACGCTGGTGGAGGTGGAGATTGCCGGCGGTAACGGCAGCACAGCCGTGACCGACATGGGGCTGAAGTGTTTCAAGGAGTGCAAGACTCTGACACACCTGACCCTGGGCGGTTCGCAAGTCACTGACGAGGGGTTGGACTGCTTCGACGACTGCGAAGACCTCGCAAGGCTCTCCGTGCGCGGCACGAGTATCACGGACAAGAGCCTGGAAGAGCTTGAAGACCGTAAGCGGCTCACATCTCTTGACGCAACGAACACGCAGGTGACCGCGCAGGGCGTGGCGAAGCTCGCGACGGCTCTGCCGCATTGCACGATCACATGGAACCAGGGGATAGTCGGCCCCAAACCCTGATGAACACACTTCTTCCGCTCTTCTGTCAATCGCGGTTCCCGCGCGGCCGCCGACCGGTATACTAAGTTTCTCTCGACTTCGAGACACTTGCGCCCGAACTTCAACAGGCTACCCACGATGGGCAACCCCAGTACGAGCACGACGACTACCCCCACAACCCCCATGAGCGGGGCAGACATCCTTGTTCAGAGTCTGATCCGTCACGGCGTCGATACCGTCTTCGCCTATCCTGGTGGGGCGAGCATGCCCATTCACCAGGCACTCACCCGCGTTGCCGGCAAACTCCGCACCATCTTGCCGCGTCACGAGCAGGGTGGCGGCTTCATGGCCCACGGCTACAGCCGCACCACTGGCAAGGCGAGCGTCTGCGTCTCCACGTCTGGTCCTGGTGCCACCAACTTCGTCACCTGCATCGCCGATGCGAAGATGGACTCCATCCCGGCCATCTTCATCACGGGTCAGGTCAGCACCAACGTCCTGGGCAACGATGCGTTTCAGGAAACGCCGATGGTGGAAATCTGCCGCGGCATCACGAAGCACCACTACCTTCTGACACGCACCGAGGATATCACTCGCGTGGTGAAGGAGGCATTCCACATCGCCACCACGGGACGCCCCGGTCCGGTCCTCATCGACGTGTGCAAGGACGTGCAGACGCGATCCATCGTGCCGGACTGGGATCCACCCATGGATCTGCCGGGCTATCGGCCAATGCGTCGCGCGCGCCGCGAGGAACTGGAATCGATCATCGCGGCGATCCGTGCGAGCAAGAAGCCGTTCATCTATGCGGGCGGCGGCGTGACGCACTCTGGCGCCGCGGCCGAATTGAGGGAATTCGCCGAGTTACTCGGCGCGCCGGTGGGCCTGACCGTCCACGGCCTCGGCAACTTCCCCGCCGACCATTACCTGTGCCTCCAGATGCTGGGGATGCACGGCACAGTCTACTCGAACTATGCGATTAACGACGCCGACCTGCTTCTGGCTCTGGGCGTGCGTTTCGACGACCGTGTGACAGGCAAGCTCTCGGAGTTCGCCAAACACGGCAAGATCGTTCACATCGATATCGACAAGAGTGAGATTCACAAGAACAAGCACGCGCACATCCCGGTGCATGGCGACCTGAAGCTAGCGCTCACCGACCTCAACGCGATGCTCAAGGAAGAAAAGAACGCCGACCTCACTGGCGGCGGACGCTACCCGGACTGGTGGCGGCAGATCGACGCATGGCGCGAGGCGGAACCGCTGAAGTTCGCGGAGCCAGAACATGCCATCATCCCGCAGTACGCCATCAAACGGCTCTGGGAGATTCTCCGCGACCGCAACCAACTCGACGACACCATCATCACGACCGGCGTCGGCCAGCACCAGATGTGGTCGGCGCAGTTCTTCCACTTCAACCGGCCGCGGAAGTGGGTCACCAGCGGCGGTCTGGGGACGATGGGCTTCGGCCTCCCCAGCGCGCTGGGGGCCAAGGTCGCGTATCCCAGTAATCTCGTCATCGACATCGACGGCGACGGCAGCTTCCTGATGAACGTTCAGGAACTGGCAACGGCCTATGCCGAGAAGATTCCGGCGAAGGTGCTGCTCCTGAACAATCAGCATCTCGGAATGGTGATGCAGTGGGAAGATCGCTTCTTCGGGAGTAACCGGGGGCACACCTACCTGGGCGCCGGCGAGGATCACCCACCGTACCCGGACTTCGTGAAAATCGCCGAGGGCTTCGGCGTGAAGGCGAAGAGCGTGGTGGAGAAGGCCGACCTCGACGCGGCCCTGGTGGAGATGATCGAGAGCGACGGTCCCTTCGTGCTCAACGTCCACGTCCCGCATCAGGAGCACGTCCTGCCGATGATCCCCAGCGGGCAGACCGTCAAGGACATCATCAAGGCGTGACCGGCGGCGCCGGGGCTTCGATCCTCGGTTTCACGCGGAACGGAGCGCGAAATCCGACGTGTTGCGCGCCCCGCTCCGCGACTGGGGCGCCGTGGACACGCGAAGGAATATACTAGAGCCGTTCGTCGAACCCGAAACAACTCAGGAGTCCTGCGGATGTTGCGTGCGATCCGTCTGGCGGTTGGTGCGGCGGCAGTGCTGTTCGGCGGCGTCCTCATGGCGCAGTCGAAGGATGCACCGACCAACCCGTACTTCCCCCTCAAGCTCAAGACCAAGTGGGTTTACAAGGTCGGCGACAACGAGGTGACAGTTACCGTCGTGAAGTCCGAGAAGGCCGGCAACGATGTGCAGTATCAGGTCGATACGGTGGTTGGGAAAGAGCCGAAGACAACCGAGTGGTATGTCGTGCGCGCTGATGGCGTCTACCGAACGAAGGTGAAGGACGATAAGCTCGATCCGTTCATCAAAGTGCTGCCGGCTCCGGTCAAGAAGGATGCTACCTGGGAGGTAAACAGCAAGCTCGGCAGTCAGACGATCAAGGGAACACTGAAGATCGTCAACGACAAGGAAAAGATCAAGGTGCAGGGCACCGATTACGAAGCGGTACTTGTGGAAGGCAAGGATGTGGACGTGGCCGGCTCGAAGACAACTGTCCACATCTGGTTCGCGAAGGACCGCGGCATCATCAAGGAAGAGTTCCTTCTTCAGAGCGGCGAGAAACTGATACTGGAGTTGAAGGACTTTACCGAAGGGAAGTAAGGGAACGCCCCCATCTTCAACGGAGCGAGGCGGAATCGAATCCCACCTCGCTCCGTTCGTTTCTGGCGAGGCCGTTTCACCGTTTCGGGTTCGGGAAGTGCTCCTGCATGACCTGCTTCATCTCTCGCACGGCGCGCTCCAGGCCCACCAGCACCGCGCGCGATACGATACTGTGGCCGATGTTCAATTCTTCCACGCCCGCGATCCGCACGACTGGCGGCACGTTCCAGTAATTCAGCCCGTGCCCCATATGAACATGCAAGCCAAGCGACACTGCCTGTGCGGTTGCCGTGCGAAGCTTCTCCAGCTCGCGCGTCTGCGCAGCTTCACCCCGGGCCTCGGAGTAGCTCGCGGTCTGGAACTCGATGGCATCGGCCTTTAACCGGCGCGCGGCCTCCACCTGCGTCGCGTCCGGGTCGATAAAGAGCGAAACGTGAATCCCTGCGACCTTGAGTTGCTCGACGGCGGCGCCGACGCTGGCGGCATTGGCCACCACGTCGAGGCCACCTTCCGTGGTCAGTTCCTGTCGCTTCTCCGGTACGAGTGTCGCCTCGTCGGGCCTGACCTTCAGCGCGATCTGAATGATCTCGTCGGCGGCCGCCATCTCGAGATTCAGTCGCGTGGTGACAGTCTCGCGGAGGCGGAACACGTCGCGGTCCTGGATGTGCCGGCGGTCTTCGCGAAGGTGGATCGTGATGCCGTCGGCGCCGCCGAGCGTGGCGAGCACCGCTGCGGCTACCGGGTCGGGTTCGTGAGCGCGCCGCGCTTGCCGCAGCGTCGCAACGTGGTCGATGTTCACGCCCAGGCGGATCATGATGTCAATCTTCTTGTGGTACAGGGGCCTCGTTGACCGAAGGTGATGCCGAGCGCATCACCCGTTAGCGCTGCGTGTAACGTGCCAGGTAGTCGAGTACGGCGCGGTAGCGATCGAGTTCGCGGACGAGTACCCGATACGCCAGAACTGCCACCAGCACATCAAGCAACCGTTCCATCACCGGGCTGAGTAGCGGAATCGCCAGCCACACCGAGAAGAGGAAGTAGTTCAGCACCAGGAGCACCGCGAACAGCGGAAACGCGAGTTGCGCCGTGCGGCTAACGCGGTAACGCGGATCGAAATACATTCTCACAGCGAGGCGGACTTGCTGCCAGAGGTCGAGCAGCAGCCAGCGGCGTGGCGCATCGTGCGGCTCGGGCGGGACAAGGATCGCACCTTCGGGCGGCGGGGGCGGCAGCAAGCGCACGAGCGGCAGCACCGCATGCGGCACGACGGCTTCAAGCGGGTGCGGCGCGGGAGTCGCTTCCGGCGCGGCTGGCACACTGGACGGTTCTGTCATGCCCACTCCTCGACCAAGCACTGTTGTCGGTATTCAGGGTAATGCCAACGCCCCAGCGAGAAAAGGGCAGCCAGCGTGCCAACCCTGTAGTGGCGCAGTCACGCGGCTATTGTGCCCTGGTGCCGGTCCAACTAGATTGCATAAGGAGATTACGTTTTCGACAAGCGGAGGGCCGCCATGCGGGTGGACCTGTTCGGGCTGGTGATGGAAGCGCCGGGCGTTACGTTCTACCTGTGGTCGCCGTGGCGATGTTCCGCCATCGAGCACAAACTCTTCGACGCGCTCAAGGCTGTCCCTCACGCAAGCGTGGAGTCGCAGCCCGACGAGTTGCGGCTACACGTCACGGATGCGAAGGGGTGGCGCGTCGCGGTGCAGAACATCTCGCGCGTACTCAAGGGGTGGCAGGAAGAAGCCGCCGACGCAGGTAAGGACGAACGCCGGAGCTGGCGCTGGTTCCTGGAAGCAGACGTGGATGCGGCCGGCTACGACATGGCTGGCGAGAAAGCCAGCATCTGGGCGTTCCTGCGGCTTGCGCTCGATCGCGGCGGACCCACCGAGGCCGAGAAGGGCGAGGACATCGACCTCAACGGATTCGGCGTGCAGGTGTGGGGTGAGAAGGCCGAATGAGTTGAAACACCTCATCCGCAACTCATAGCCGCTCCACTTTCGTGTGTTCGTCGATGGCGATGCTTGCGAGTTCGCCATTGGGCTTGGTAAAGCGGACGAGCGGCACCACCAGATCGTCTTCCTTCACGCGCTCGGTGGTCACGCCGGTTTCGAGGTATGCGATGCCGCGGAACTCGCCCTGCGCTTCCGCGTTCCAGGTGCGAGCGCCAACGCGCACCGTCTGCGTGATCTTCACCTTGTCGCCCGGCTTCAACGAGCGGAGCAACTCCACCTGCGCCGGGTCGAGTCGGCGCGTCGGCAGTACGATTGTGTCCGGCACGGCGCGGGACTGTGCTTCACCGGTCATGCTCTCTCCCGGTCGAAAGTCGCTGAGACGAAAGTTTTGCCTCGGGCGGAATGACCTTCGGCGATTCAGGTTCCCTCGGCCGCAACGCTGGGTCGAGCTTCCCCGCGCACCAGAGCGATTCGCCCCGTGCGAGCCAGCTCCAGGATTCCGTAGGGCCGCATCAGTTCGATGAACGCCTCGATTTTCCCCTCCGTGCCGCTGATCTCGATCATCACATTCTCGTGCTGAATGTCGACCACGCGGCCCCGAAAGCTCTCGGCGAGCTGGAAGACTTCGGGCCGCTGAGGCGAGGTGCAGGTCACCTTGATAATCATCAGGTCGCGTTCGACAAAGTTCTCCGAGCTGATGTCGTCCACACGCACGACCGTGATGATCTTGTCGAGTTGCTTCCGCACCTGGTCGAGAACCTGATCGTCGCCGTGGACAACGAACGTCATCCGCGAGAGATTGTGCGTCTCGGTTTCGCCAACGGCGAGGCTATCAATGTTGAAACCGCGCGAGTGGAGCATCCCGGCGACGGTCGCGAGGACACCTGGCTGGTTCTGGACGAGAGCAGAGAGCACGTGCCGCATGGGGGAGTAGCCCCTCACTAAGAAGGAAAGAGTCGTCCGGGTTGATGATACGGCCCGTCCGCGGGGCTTCAACCTCACGAAGAGTCCGGCTCTGGGTCTCGCCAGTTCGCCTGAACTCGCTATTTTCTCAGCGGGTGGCGCACAAATTCAGGCATGGTCATAATCTGAACGACTACGAATCCCGTGTTCAACAAACTTCCTTGACACCCGGCGGAACTATTCGTGTTAGATTTGTTCCAATCGCAGCAGGCTGCGCGCCCGGCAATTTCGGGCACACCGTTTCGTTCGGCGTGTCAGGACAGTCTGTCATGAGCATTTCCCGACAGGTGCGCAGCGTCAGCGGGGTCCCGAACATGAAGTCTGCGTTGAGCAGAATGACGACGAAGACACCGCTGCGACTGCGCGGCATTAGCGGCGAGGTGAAAGGCCAGGTCTGGGAATCGGAATCGCTGCTGCGTGCCGGGCGACTTGGCTCGCTGGAGATTGTCCTCGACGATAGCTCTGTCAGCCGGCGCCATGCCGAGGTGCGCCTGGGCGAAGACGGCTGGTACGTCTGCGATCTGGGAAGCACCAACGGCACTTACGTCAACGGCGCGCGAATCGGGCAAACCGAGCAACCACTGAAGACACGCGACATCGTACAGTTCGGGAAGGTCGCGGTCATTGTGGAGATGAACGAGACGCCGGCTGAAGGCCCGCCCTCCAACCAACAAGTGATTGCCACCACAGCCTCGACATTTGAAGATGGTCTGCGCCGCCTGGCTTACGATCGCAATCACATGCCGCGTGCCGGCGAGCAACTCTTCGCGTTACTGCGTGCCGGCCACCACTTCACCAACATCCAGAACGAAGATCAGTTACTCGACGCAGTACTCCATGACGCAGTGAGTGTGTTAGATGCCCAGCGCGGCGCCATCGTACTTTCCGAGGGCGACGGCCCCGAACCGGTCCTGCGTCTGCGTGCGCTGGCCGCCGGGCAAGGCGAACCGTCAGGCCGTTTCCACTATTCCAAGAAACTCACGCAGCGTTGCTTCGCCAGCGGCGATTCAATGCTCTACGGCACACTCAACGCCGACGACGAGAACTCCCTCACGCAGAGCATCTCCGATGGCCAGATGGCCAGCGTGCTGTGTGTGCTGCTCCGCACGCCCCGCAAACGCCTCGGCGTCCTTCACCTCGACCGCTGCTTCTGGCAGAACCCCTTCACGGAAGACGATCTCCACCTGGCCGACGCACTGGCCGCGCACGTTTCCGCCGCCATCGAGAGCGCCCAGTTGCTCCAGATGCAGAAAGAGCAATTCTTCAAGACGGTCACGGTGCTGGCACAGGCAGTGGAACTCCGCGACGACTACACCGGCACCCACACGCAGCGCGTCACACGCTATGCGACCATGCTCGGTGAGAAGATGGAGTTACCCGAAGAACAACTCGAACACATCCGACTCGGTGGCCCACTCCACGACATCGGCAAGATCGGCATCGACGACTCCATCCTCCGCAAGCCAGGACGACTAACGGGCGAGGAGTACGAGATCATGAAGACGCACACGACCAAGGGCGCCGAAATCCTCGCGTCGGTGCGCGAGATGGCGCCGATAATCCCCATCGTGCGCAGCCATCACGAACGCTGGGACGGCACTGGCTATCCCGACAGGCTGGTCGGCGAGGAAACTCCGCTGCTTGCGCGCATCGTCGCTGTTGCCGATGCCTTCGACGCCATGACCTCAAACCGGCCGTACCACGAAGACAAGAAAGGCAAGTCGCCCGCCTGGGCGTTCGCCGAGGTGCAACGGCAACTTGGCAAACAGTTCGATCCGGTCGTGGGCGCCGCATTCATCGCCATCCGCGAGGAGATCATCACGGCAATGGCGGAACTCCTCCCCGGCGTGGAACTCGATCTCGCGTCAGAACCGCCCGCTGTAACGGGCTTCATCCCCGATCCCCGCGGTTAACACAACCTGCGCGTACAAGCGAACGAACAGAGCGAACGCTCTGTTCGTTCGTCATTGTACCGCCGTGCGCCGGCTGGCCGTGCGGTTCCGAATGCGATGGCCCACAGAGCAGACGACAGGCTTCGCGTGGCCGGTTCACCTTCCGCAATTCGCGCGGCCGCGGTATAAACACATCAGCCCATGCCTTATCCGCCCGTACACTGCCGCAAACTGCCGGGAGCCACGATGGCCCGCTGCTTCTGCCACCTGCACCTCCACACTCACTACAGCCTCCTCGACGGCTTCAACCGCATCCCACCGCTTGTGGAGCAGACGAAGAAACTCGGCATGAACGCGGTGTCGATCACCGACCACGGCAACCTTTACGGCGCCATCGAGTTCTACATGGAGTGCAAGAAGGGTGGTATCAAGCCGATCATCGGCTATGAAGCGTACCTCGCACCGAACTCGCGTCTCGATCGCGATTCGAAGCACGAACTCGGTCATGCCACACACCTCACCCTCCTGGCCAGGAACACGGCGGGCTTCAAGAACCTCGTCAAGCTCTCCAGCATCGCGTATCTGGAAGGGTTCTACCGCCATCCTCGCATCGACCGCGAGATACTCCAGGCGCACAGCGAGGGGCTAATCTGTTTGAGCGGCTGTCTGGCGGGCGAGCTCAATCAGTACATCGTAAAGGGTAAGCACCACGAAGCCGCGAAGAGCGCGAAGTGGTTCCGCAAGGTCTTCGGCGAGAATTACTACATCGAAATTCAGAACAACGGTATCTCTCTTCAAGATGAATGTACGCCTGTTGCAACTGACATTGCCGAGAAGCTCGGGGTTCCGCTCGTGGCAACCGCCGACGCTCACTATCTCTGCTCGGAAGATGCCCGCGCTCACGACGTGCTCTTCTGCATCAATACGCGGCAACTCCACGACCCACGGAAGAAGAAATATCCCGAAGAGCGGATGCCCAACCCGTACTTCGTCCGCAGCCCGGACGATATGTACCGGCTGTTCCCTGCTCACGAAGATGCCGTGACGCGCAGCCAGGAGATCGCCGACGGCGTGGATATCGACCTCGACTTCAAGAAGCGCTACTTCCCGGTCTTCACGACACCCGACGAGAAACGACCCGAAGACTACCTTCGCGAACTGTGCGAAAAAGGAATGCACGAACGATACGGCGAGAATCCCTCCGAGGCCGTGAAGAAGCGACTCGAACACGAACTCGGCATCATCTCACGCATGGGTTTTGCCAGCTACTTCCTGATCGTGTGGGACTTCGTGCGCTTCGCGCGGGAGAGCGGCATCCCCTGCACCGCACGCGGCAGCGGATGCGGCGCGATGGCGTGCTATGTGCTGTACCTCAGCCACGTTTGCCCGCTGGAATACGACCTGCTCTTTGAGCGTTTCCTCGATCCGAATCGCTCGGAAGCACCCGATATCGATATCGACTTCTGCCAGGAACGGCGCGAACTGGTCATCGACTATGTGAAACGCAAGTACGGCGAGGCGTCGGTCGCGCAGATCGGGACATTCGGCACACTGGCAGCGAAGGCCGCTCTCAAGGACGTGGGGCGGACCCTCGACGTACCACTCGACCGCGTCAACTTCATGTGCAAACTCGTCCCCATGAAGGGCGCGATCGCGAAGGGCTTGCAGGAAGCACTCGACGAGTCGCCCGACTTCCGGCGTGAGTACGAGCAGGACCCTCAAATCCGGGAGATGGTGGACATCGCGCTGAAACTCGAAGGGACCAACCGCAACGTCGGCACACACGCCGCTGGCGTGGTAATCGCCAACGGCCCCATCACCGACTATGTCCCGGTGCAGCGCCCGCCCAAGAAGGGGGGTGATGACAACGCCGACTCTTCGACAACGATGACAACGCAATGGGAGATGGGGATTCTGGAGAAGGTCGGCCTGCTCAAGATGGACTTCCTGGGGTTGCGGAACCTCACCGTCCTCGACAACTGCGTGAAGATGATCAAACGCACGCGCGATGAGGACATTGACCCGATGACGTTCCCGTTGGAAGACAAGCTGACTTACGAGTTACTCCAGCGCGGCGATGCGAAGGGCGTTTTCCAGCTTGAAAGCGAAGGAATCCGCGAGCTTCTGAAGCGTATGAAGCCGGACAACATCCGCGACCTGATCGCAGTACTGGCACTCTATCGACCAGGCCCGCTCGAAGGCGGCATGGTCGACGAATACATTGAATGTAAGCACGGCCGCAAACAACCGATTTATCATCATCCTGTGATGGAAGAAGTCTTACGCGAAACCTATGCGGTGATGGTATATCAAGAGCAGGTGATGCGAATTCTCAATCGACTCGGTGGTATTGAACTCGCCAAATCCTACGCATGTATCAAGGCCATCAGCAAGAAGAACTTCGATATCATTAACGCACGCAAGGCAGAATTTATCGCAGGTGCGAGCGAACGCGGGATGGTTGCGGAGAAAGCCGAAGAGATTTTCGACCTGATCGTGAAGTTCGGTGGATATGGCTTCAATAAATCACATACAGCGGCCTATGCGCAGATCGGATATCAAACTGCGTATTTGAAAGCCCACTATACGGCCGAGTATATGGCCGCATTACTCTCATCAGAAATCGACGACGGCAACAAGCGTGATGTGTTCATTGATCACATCGCCGATGCCCGCAAGCTCGGTATCGAGGTTCTGCCGCCGGACGTGAATCGTGGTCTGGCCGACTTCGACGTCCAGAACAACCGCATCATCTTCGGGCTGACTGCGATCAAGGGTCTCGGTCGCGGCGCGGCTCAGGAAGTCGTCCGCGCCCGCAATGCTGACGGGAAGTTTCGCGATCTCTTCGACTTCAGCGAGCGCGTCGACCGGCGGATTGTGCAGAAAGCCGCGGTCGAGAAGATGATTCAGGCCGGAGCGTTCGATGTCTTCGGCCGCCGTTCGGCGCAGTTTGCTGCCGTCGGCAAGGCGTATCAGTCCGCCGACGAGCGTGCCGCGGAGAAACGCCGCGGACAGAAGAGTTTCCTCGATCTGTTTGAGAGCGACGACGGCGAGGACGCCACGGGCACCGCGAACCACGGTCTGCCGGATGTGCCCGAATGGCCCGAAACGGAGCGTCTGAAGTTCGAGAAGGAAGCACTGGACTTCTATATCTCCAGCCATCCGCTCGCGCAGCACGATGAGCAACTTCGCCGTTTCCGCACACACGATGCCGGGCCCCTGGCCAAGAATGGAAAGAACGGCACGGCCGCCCAGATCGGCGGGATGATCACGAATCTCGACATTCGTACCGCGAACAAAGGGCGAAACATTGGCCGCAAGTATGCGATGTTCCGCATCGAGGATTTTACCGGCAGCGTACGCTGTATCATGTGGTCGGACGAGTATTCGCGATTCAAGGAGGTGATCGACTCAGACTTCGTCGGGCTGTTTGAGGGTGTGTTGAACTGGGGTGAGGGGCGGGCCGAGCCGGATTTCCAAATCAAGAAGGTGACGACGATCGAGGAGGCTCGCGCCGAGTTCACCAAGAGTATGGTGCTGAAGTTGGCCTACACCGAAGAAGAAGAAGAACTGCGAAAACTTGATGCCGTAAGCCTGATCCTGAAACGCTACCGCGGTGCGTGCCCAGTCTACCTGAGTGTTCGCGATGCCAGCGGCAAGCAGGTGCAGATGAAGCTCAACGACGAGTTCAAGATCAACCCGGCGTCGCTGAAACTCGAAGAGTTGGAGATGCTTCTGGGGCCAGGCGCGGTGATCTTCTCACGGTAACGAACAGCCGCGACCGCAACGGTGCGATCGCGGCTCGGAATCCTCCGCAACAAACCTTCGAGATCACGCCCATTCGTGGCAGATCTCGGACAGTTTCGCCGTGGGCACGTTTACAGCTTCAACTGGCTGGTACTATCGCCGAAGGAGCGTATCGGGCAGCCCATCCGGTCGAAGAGTGCCAGGAAGAGGTTCGTCAGCGGCGTTTCGGGTCGGCGGCCGTAAGTGATGTGCCGTCCGCCCTCGATGGTGCCGCCGCCCTTGCCCACGAGCAGGATCGGCAGGTCATCGTGGTTGTGGCGGTTGCCATCACCGTTGCCGCTACCGTAAACGACCATCACGTTGTCCAGCAGCGACGTGCCATTCGGCTCCTTCACGGCCTTCATCTTACCGAGCAGGTAGGCGAATTGTTCCATGTGGAACTTGTTGATCTTGGCGATCTTCGCGAGTTTCTTGGCGTCGTTGCCGTGGTGTGAGAGGTCGTGGTGCCCCTCGGAAACCTCGATCATCTTGTAGGGCCGATTGCTTCCTTCGTTGGCAAACGGCAGCGTGGCGACGCGTGTCAGGTCGGTCTGGAACGCAAGTACCATCAGGTCGCACATGAGGCGGACGTGCTCCTGGGCGTGTTCGCGCCAGTAGCGATCGTTGTGCGCGTCGGGCGTCTTCATGTTCGGCCTGATCGCTGGCTTGTTTATCGCCGCCTTCGCCTTCTGGATTTGCTGTTCGACCTCGCGGACGCTGGAGAGGTACTCGTCGAGTTTCTTTCGGTCGCCCGATCCCAGTGTGTTACTTAGCCCCTTCGCATCTTCCGTCACGAAGTCGAGGATGCTTTTGTTGTACAGTTCACGCTTCGCGCGTGCTGCGGCGAGTTCCTTGGGATTGTTGCCGCTGAAGAGTCTGTCGAAGACGGCCTTGGGATCGACTTCCTTCGCGTTGGGTGTCGATTCGCCGCGCCACGAGAGGTTGTGAGAGTAGGCGCAGGAGTAACCGCTATCGCAGTTGCCAGTGTTGCCGCCGCGTTCGATGCCCAGTTCGAGTGACGGGAAGCGTGTCTTGTCGCCGACGGCCTGCGCGATGTGCTGGTCGGCGGAGATGCCGGCGCGAATGTCGGCGCCGTGCGTCTTGCGTGCCTGCCGTCCGGTGAGGAACGCTGACATGGCGCGGGCGTGATCGCCAGGTCCGTCGCCGTTGGCGCGGGCCTTGTCGCAGACCAGCCCGGAGATCACGTTGAGGTGATCCTTGACCGGGTTCAGTGGCGTCAGCGTGCCAGTGAGTTCACCCAGCTTGCCGCTGCTGCTGCGTGGCGTCCATTCAGGCATATTCACGCCGTTGGGGACGTAGATGAAGGCCACGCGGCGCGGCGCACCACCGACCGCTGTCGCGCCGGGTGCGGCCCACGCGAGCGACTCGAGCCAGGGCAAGGCAACCGTTGTGCCCAGGCCCGTCAATACTGTGCGGCGGGAGATCGACTTCTTCATCGGCGGACCCCCAAGAGAGTTGGCACAGCCATGTGCCACGCATGACGACGGAAGTTGTATCGGCAGACGGCCTGCCACGTTCCTATTCCGTTCGTTTGCCTTTTCGCTTCTGAAACGGATCGCTCTTCACAATGGCCAGCACCACCGCCGAGAAGCGGTCGCCGCTGGACTTCGACGCCCCCACAATGCCATCGAGGGCGCACTTATCGTAATATTCTAACCCACGACCCAGTGCGAAGGTCAGCAATTTCTCGGCGAAACATGTGCGAAACAGATCGACCTTGCCAACGAGTACCTTCCGCAGTTGCGCCGGCCCGCTGAATCGGATACCGCCGGGCAGTTCGCCTGTGGCGTCGATGGGCTGCTTGTTGTCCTTCGTGCGCCAGCCGCCCACGCCGTCGAAGTTCTCCAGCCCGAAGCCGAGCGGGTCGAGTTTCGCATGGCAGACGGCACACTTCGGGTCAGCCCGGTGCTGTTCCATCTGCTGACGGAGTGTCCCCTTCAGTTGGCCAGTGGGGGGAAGTTCGGGCACGTCCGGGGCCGGCGGCGGCGGCGGCGTACCGAGGATGTTTTCCAGTATCCACTTCCCACGCTTCACCGGACTGGTCCGCGTTGGGTTTGACGTGATCGTCATCGTACTGGCCATCGTGATGACGCCGCCGCGTCGGCTGTCGCGGAGTTTCACGAGGCGGAACTCCGGACCGCTGACGCCCTCAATATGGTAATGGCGTGCCAGCCGCTCGTTGACGAATGTGTAGTTAGCATCGATGAAGTCGGTGATCGGTAGGTCTTCGCGCACAACGTGCTCGAAGAAGACTTCACCCTCACGTGCCATGGCGTTACGCAATTCTTCATCCCACGCGGGATAGTATCCCTTGTCGGGTGCCAGCGCTTTGAGCTTGCGCAACTCCAGCCACTGCCCGGCGAAGTTCTCGGCCAGCGACCGCGCCTTCGGGTCGCGGAGCATCCGCTTCACCTGCGTTTCCAGCACTCCTGGCTTGCGGAGTTCGCCTCGACTGGCAAGCTCGAACAGCTTTTCATCGGGCATCGTGGACCAGAGGAAGTAGCTCAGCCGCGTCGCCAGTTCGAAGTCGTTGATGGTACGAACCGCGCTGGGGTCCTTCGGATCTTCCTCGATGCGATAGAGGAAGTGCGGCGACACCAGCACCGCCTTCATCGGCAACTTCAGTGCCTGAACGAACGGCTCGCCCTGCCTGGTTGCGATGTCGAATAGCTTCACGAGCCGGGCGACCTCGTCGGGCTTGACCGGGCGGCGGTAGGCGCGACGGGCGAAGTTCCCCAGTACCTTCTCGGCCGCTGCGCGGTCGGCGAGACCACTGCCAGGCCGCGCGACCAGCAAAAGCCTGACCGACTCCGATTCCGGCGGCGGCACCGGCTTGAACGGCCCCTCAATCTCGATTGTCGTGACACCGAACTCGCGGGACTTCTTCGATTCCTTGTCCTGGAACGGATTGATAAACGCGATCTTGACCGGTTGTTCACCGGACCGGAATACCGCGCTCACCTCGTAACCCTTCGGCTTGCCTCGATCGGCCTCGATGGTGAAGGTCTTCACGTCCTTCTCACCCACACGGATAGTGGCCCGGGGGAAAGAGCCACCGACCTTCGTACCCCAAGCATTGAAGTGAATCCGGTATTCACCCTCGGCGCGGAAGTTGAACCGGAGGAAAGCCTGCCCCGCGGTCGTGAACGCGATCCGTGGTCGTGGGTCGCGTGTCTTGGCGGAGCGCGGCAGCACCTGGATGTTCTGAGGGCGGAAGAGTTGCTTGTCGCTCGTGATCGGCGTGGGGCGTTTGAGCGCCTTGTCGAGAATCTTGTCGGCGGCGGCGAGATACTTCTCCAGAAGGATGGGCTGGAAGGAGAGCACGTCGCCGATGTTGTCAAAGCCGTAGCCCACGTCGTCCGCGGGGAAATCGGCGGCGGGCTTGAAGTCCACGCCGCATAGGTCGCGGATGGTGTTGTTGTACTCGGCACGGTTGAGGCGGCGGATGGTCACCCGGCCAGGATCCTTCACCGTATTGGGTGAGCAATCGACGTGCGTGAGGACGTTCTGAATCCACGCGATGATGAATTCTTTCTCGTCCTTCGTTGGCTTTGGCCCCTTCGATCGGGGTGGCGGCATCTCACCTGCTGCGATGATGTGCTGGACCGCGAGCCAGTTTTTGCGATCCTTGCGCGCGTGCGCCTCGCTGACATAACCCTCCAGCGTCAGCCCGCCCTTGGCCTTCTCCCCGCGGTGGCACTCGATGCAATACTTGTTGAGGAACGGAAGCACCTTCTGCTTGAAGGTCGGATCCTCCGCCTTCGGTTTGGCCACGATCTGATGCACCGGGGCAGCCGCCATGACCACAGGTGAAACGGGCAGCGGCAGGACCGCGACGGGCACCGTTTGCGCAGGGAAGCGCGTGCCAGCGATTTCCGTCTTCGACCCGCGCGCAAGAGACCACACGGCGGCCCCGGCGGCACTACTGACCGCGAGCGCCACTCCCAGAAGCATGAGGGCGGTTCGCAACCCCATCGACAACTCCGAATGTGAAGCTAGTTGGTGGAAGGCGGGCGGGGAACGCGATCAGGTGGGATCGGAATCAATCCGATTCAACCCGCTGGGCAGGAGAGAATACCGGCGTGTGGGGCGACCTGATTCACAATTTATCGTTTCTACCAGGAGAATGCAATGAAAAATGCCTCCTCGCTGCGCGAGGAATGCCCTCATCGCAGTCTCACGAATCAGGCTCCGCAAAGTGTGTATCCCGCTTGCCAGCCGGGTGGTTGCAGCTAGCAGATCGACATTTGTGTAGATTGTGGTCAGACGAGGCAGTCCGAGGTCAAGAATGCCTGCGGGGGTTATGTTGGCGATGTGGCAATCTTGCTCTCAGAGTAGTAGTAGTCCGTGTGCCGTTGCTTATGTGAAAGGATGGCACACGGACTACTACTCTGAAGCCGTGTGAGTATTTCGCTTCTGGGTGGGAACGTGCTTCACCATCCTGCATCAGTGAGAAGGTTGCCTCCAACGATACGATAATCATGACCTCGCGAGCCTCGCTGCCCTCGTACGAACGTGCCCAGGCACTCACGGGCAGATCGAATCCTGATGTGGGTCGAACCAGCGATACACGGCCGGCACCACGAAGAGCGTCAGCATCGTGGACGTGATGAGGCCGCCGATCACGACTGTTGCCAGAGGCTTTTGTACTTCCGCCCCGGCTCCGGATGAGAGCGCCATCGGGATGAAGCCGAGCATCGCGACCAGCGCCGTCATCAGTACCGGCCGCACGCGGATGAGCGCGCCCTCGAACGCAGCGTGTGTCGCATCCAGCCCGCTCTTTCGTAGTTCCACGATGTAAGTCACGAGAACCACACCGTTGAGAACCGCGACCCCGAACAGCGCGATGAAGCCGACCCCGGCGGAGATGGAAAGGTCCAATCCGCGCAGCCACAGCGCGAAAACACCCCCTGATGCCGCCAGCGGCACATTCAGGAAGATTAGCGCCGCCAGCCGCGCGCTGCCGAAGGTCGAGTGTAGCAGCACGAAGATGAGCAGCAGCGCGACAGGAACCGCGATGGAGAGTCGCTTCGTCGCCTGCTGCAAGTTCTTGAACTGCCCACCCCACTCCACGGTGTAGCTCGTGGGTAGCTTCACCTTCACGTCCACGTCCTTCTGCGCCTGGGTGACGAAGCTGGCGAGATCGCGACCGCGGACGTTGCACGTTACGATGGCGCGACGGCGGATCGCATCACGACTGATCTGCGCCGGGCCATCCTCGAACTTGAAGTCGGCGAGTTGTTCCAGTGGAACGTGTCGGCCTTTCACATCCGGCACCGTCACGCGCTTCAGCTTGCCGAGGTCTTCGCGTACCGCGCCGGGCAGTCGCACCTGCAAGGGGAAACGCCGTTGCCCCTCGAACACCTGCCCCACTTCCTTGCCGCCGGTTGCCGCCACGGCATCGAGTATGACGCGGGCATTGATGCCGTGCCGCGCCAGTTCGTCGCGGTTGAGGATCACACGCAGGTACGGCAACCCGGCGGTTTGCTCCACGGCCACATCGGCCGCGCCGGGCACCTTCTGAATCACTGCAGCGACCTGCTCTGCCGTCGCTCTGAGCGTATCGAGGTCGTCTCCGTAGACGCTGATGCCCACATCGGTTTTCACGCCGGCGATCAGTTCCGCGACGCGCAGTTCGATGGGCTGCGTGAAGGCGTACATCTGCCCTGGCACCTCGCGCTCCAACTTCTCCTCCATCGCCTTCACCAGTTCCTCCTTCGTTGTGAATCGCCACTGTTCGCGCGGTCTGAGGACCACGATCACATCCGTGAGGTTGATCGTCATGGGATCGTTGGCGATCTCCGGTCGGCCACTTCTACTCACCACCGATTCGACCTCGGGCATCTGCATCAGGCACTTTTCGACTCGTGTCGTCATCTCGACCGATGTTTCGAGCGACACGCTCGGCAATCGCGTGGCCTGAATCGCAACTGAGCCTTCGTCGAGCTTGGGAATGAACACTGCGCCCATTTGCATCGCGGTGAAGACCGAGAGCGCGAAGATACCCGCGGCGGCGACCATCACGGCCGCCGGGACGCGGACCGTCGTTCGTAAGAGCGGCCGATACGCTGCCTTTGCCCACCGCACCAGCACCGGTTCTTTCTCGGATACGCTGCGAAGGAAGATCGATGCCAGCACCGGCATGAGCAGGAGTGCAAGACCGAGCGAGGTGAGCAGTGCGAAGATGACAGTCAATGCCATTGGCCGGAACATCTTCCCTTCCACACCACGAAGCGAGAGGATTGGCAGGTAAACGAGCAGGATGATGCCAACACCAAAGACAACCGGACGTGCAACTTCGCGACAGGCGTCGCCGATCACTTCCAGTGGCGCGTGCGTCTCCCGGTGATGGTGGCGGTGCTCGGCAACGCGGCGGACGATGTTCTCGATGAGGACCACACTGCCATCCACAATCAGACCGAAGTCGATCGCACCGAGGCTCATCAGATTACCAGAAAGACCGGCCACCCACATCCCAACGAACGCCCCGGCCATCGACAGTGGCACCGCCAGAGCCACAATCAGTCCGGCCCGCAAGCTGCCGAGCAGCACGAGCAACACCACAATCACCAGCACACCGCCCTCGAGTAGATTCTTTTGCAGCGTGTGAACCGTGCGTTCCACCAGTGCCGTGCGGTCATAGAAGACCTCGATCTCGACTCCTTCTGGTAGCGTCTTGCGGATCTGTTCCATCCTCTCGTTCGCCTTCTGAGCAACCTCGCGCGAATTCTCGCCGGCCAGCAGCATCGCGATGGCGGCGACCGTCTCGCCACGTCCGTCGCGCGTGGTCGCGCCCTGACGCAGTACCGGGGCGAATTGCACTTCCGCGACCTGATGCAGGAAGATTGGCGTGCCGTTGCCGCGTGCGTCGAGCACGATGTTCCGCACGTCGTCGAGTGTGTGAATCAGCCCCTCACCGCGCACAACACGCTGCTCCTGCGACCGCAAGAGGAGGTAGCCGCCGCCCTCGTTGGCGTTGTTCTCTTCGAGTGCGTTGAAGAGTTTTTCGAGCGAGATGTTGTATGTGCGGAGCTTGTCCGGGTCGGGGCGGACCTCGTAGGCTCGGAGTTCGCCGCCGTTAATGTTCACCTCGGCCACGCCTGGCACCGTGCGAAGTTGCGGGGCGATCTGCCAGTCGAGAATCTCGCGCAGCTTCATTAACGAATGGTTGTAGCCTGGCTTGTTGCGAACCTCGAACTGATAGATTTCGCCTAGCCCGGTGGCGATGGGGCCAGGCTTGGGTGCCGGCACTCCTGGCGGAATATGTTCACGCGCGTCCGCGAGGCGTTCACCCACTTGCTGCCGCGCCCAGTAGATGTCGGTCCCTTCCTCGAAGACGACCGTAACCACCGAGAGGCCGAATTGCGAAACCGAGCGAATCTCCTCCACACGCGGCAGGCCGCTCATCGCCGTTTCTACCGGTATCGTGACCGCCTGTTCCACCTCCAGCGGGCTGAGTGCCGGGGCGGTGGTCATCACCTGGACCTGCACGTTGGTCACGTCTGGCACCGCATCCACAGGCAGGCGGCTGGCGGCGTAAAGACCCGCGCCCAGCAGGAGGAACGTGCCGAGGATGACGAGGAAACGGTTGGCGATGGCGAAGTCCACGATGCGTGCGAGCATGTAGCGGTCTCGAATCGTTCTGGAAAAGGGCGCTGCGACACGAACTCCCTTCCGCTGCGTCAATCCCCGCTCATCTGATCCTTGAGCATCTCCGATTTCAGCACGAAGCCGCCACGAACAACAATGCGCTCACCGGCCTTCAACCCGTCGGTGATCTCGATAACGCTGCCTGCCGCGCGCCCGAGTGTGACATCGCGCCGGACAAACGTATCGGTGCCAGTCGCGACGAATACGAACGGCCGATTCTCGTGCCGCAAGATCGCCGTGACGGGCGCTTGCAATACGTCCGTGGAGTCGGTCAGGTCGAAGCCGACTTCCACGAACATTCCGGGCTTGAGGTCGCGATTGGGGTTGGAGGCAAGCGCGGTCAGCGTCATCGCGCGCGATCTCTTGTCGATCAGGTCGCCGGGGTAAACGACCGCCGCCGGCCGCTCAGAGATTCCCGCCACGCTCGAGCGGAAGAGGATCGGCTTGCCAGCCAGCCCGCGAACCGTTGGCAGGTCGGCCTCGAACACGTCCGCCTGTACCCAGACATTGGAGAGATCGGCCAGGACGAACAACTGCGATTTGGGATCGATTCGCTCGGAAGGCACCACATGCTTATCCACGATCGTGCCGCGGAACTGAGCCTTCACCGGTAACAGTGACGCCTTCTCGCCCTCAGCGACCGGGTCCGCGGATTCGGCTTCCTTCGCGGTAAGGCCGAAGGTCATCAGCTTGCCACGGAGAGCATCCACGGCGACCTCGGCTCCGCGTACCTTCAACTCCGCCTGCCGCGTCTGCTGCTTCACCTGGAAGCGGAGTTCCTCGACCAGCGCCGTATACGACGCGTCGGCTGTTTCCACCTCGGCCTCGGCCTTACGCACGGAGATCTCGGCCACCGTTCCCGGCGACGCCTTCAGTGACGCAAGCTGAACGCGCGACTGGCTCCGCCGCGTGTACGCGGTCAGCAGCAGCGCCCGCGATTCACCCACAGGCCTGTTCGCCATCTTCTTCTCGATCTCGGCCAGTGGCGTTGCGGTATCGAGCAACCTAAGAAGTTCCGTGGCATTAGCGCCAGTGGTGCGCGTGCGTTCCAGTTGATCGCGCTCGATGGTCAGCGCGACGCACGCTTTCGCCAGTTCGAGCTTGGTCAGGCCGAGTTCGCGGCAGTCGATGACGGCCAGCACCGTGTCGGGTTCAACAGTCTGGCCGATCTGCGCAAAGACCTTCCGGACGATCCCGTCGGCGGGTGGGCTGATATGCGCGAGGCGGTCTTCATTGAAGGCAATCCGACCGGTGCGCCAGGCGATGTTGGCCAGTGGCCTGGCCTGGATGGCGACAACGGCCACCCCGGCGGCGGCCTGCTTCTCCTTCGAGAAGCTGACCGTATCGCCAGTGTCGAGTTTCTTCTCCGGATCAGGCGCTTTCCCAGCAGGCGAGCCTGAAGAGAACGCGCGACTACCCGCGATGCCCGCCGCCGCGCCAGCGGCAATGAGCAACGCTCCCAGTAGTAGGGTGCGCCAGCGGAACGGCGCTCGCGGTGGTGCGGTGTGTGAAGGAGGAACGTCGCTCATGGCCGTGGCCCGGTGTGGAACTCGCAAGTGGGTGCGCAGAGAACTGGCTGGGAAGTATTTCCGCGAGCCGGGGTTGGCGTGAGGATACAGTGGGCAGGTCGCCCAGATGATTAGCGCGCGCAGTGGGGCTAGTTCAGAAGTGCGAGATGCTGAAGGTAAAGCGGACAGCCAGGAGGAAGCACGTCGTGGGTGAGCGTGAGGCGTTCGAGCGAGCCACGATCTTCGGCGGTCAGGGACGGCAGCACGACCGTGGGCAGCGACAGGGTATCGCAGTCGGTCTGCGAGCGGTCGCCTTCGCCCGAGTTATCCGGCAGGTAGAAGGCATCGGCATCGTGGTCGTACGGGCAATGGTGCCTGGCACCTGGTGCGTGGCCCGTGGGCGCGTGGGCTGGTTCCGCCGAATCGAGCCGGTTGACCGGGAGGAACCGGTGCAGGTGGAAATGCGGCTGGCTACCGTGCGGCGTGCTGAGATGGAACTCCGCCGCATGCATGTGCGGGGCCGTGGCGAGCTGCGAGAACAGCAGGCCGAGCACCAGCAACAAGCTGACTGCGGACCGGATCATGCGTGGCGTTCAGCACATCGAATCGGGTGAGCGAGAAGGAAGGCACTGGCCAGCGCGGACATTGAGCAACATCGTTTCACGAGCCGCGCTCGCACGCCTGTTCGACAATGACCAAGCCAGCGCCCAAAGTGACTTTACGGTAACAAAATGGGTGGGTCAGTCAAGCTGTGTGGGTGCAGAAACGAAGGCTCGCGTGCCTTCATCGGCGGCACACTCGACACATTCAGCGCAAGCCGGCCGCACGTTGGCGCCAGTGGATGAGCGTTTCGCGCGACACGTTCGCACCCAGGGCACGCCATTCCGCCCCGGCGCGGCTGAGTGCCTCCTCCGGCTTCTCGCCAGAACCAATAGCGCGCAGCGATCCGGCGGCGCTCTTCACGAGCTTCGCGCGATCGGGGCCGCGAAGTTCCACGGTCGGGTTCTTCACCGAAATAGCGACGTAGTGCCGCATCGCGTTCTGAAGTGCTTGCGACCGAGATGGATCGAAGCCGTAGCCGAGCCAGAGCGTGAGGCGGTCGCGGTCGAGGTGAGCCGAGCGTGTCGGGCCGGCACCGAGTCCTGGCGTGGCGATGAACTCGGCGGCGCGTGTCGGACCGCCGAGGTCCGCGAGTAGGTCGAAGGCGGCCTGGGCGTTCGTGCAACGCGATCGAACCACTCCCAGCCGCGCGGTGGAGAAGTAGGGGATGTAGTTCGGGCTGGTGGCCGGAGCGGTCGCCGGCTTGCCGGTTGCACCATCGAAAAACTCCCGTGCTCCTGGCACGCCCGCGATGGCGAATCGCGCCGGCACCGCACCATTCTCACGCGGCAAATGGGCCAACTGATCGAGCGAAAGCAGCGCCAGCACGGCACGCCCCTCGGCCAGCGCCGCAGCAGGATCGTCGGAGGCGCCCGCCTTCGGTGCCGGAAGCGCCTTCGCGCTCCACAAGCGGTGCAGCCACTCCGCTGACTTGCGGAAACCGAACGCATTCAGCCGCGGTTCACCGGTAATGATTGAGAACTGGTACGCCAGCGCGTCGCGGTCGCGCCCCGCCAGTCGTGCTACATCGGTATCAGCCATTGCCCGGCGGTCGGCGGAGGCGGCCACACGGCTGAACAGGTCGAACAGGCGGTTGGGGTCGGTCGGGAGTGGCGGCAGGCTTGGCTTCTGATCGCGCCTGGCGAAGAATGCCGCGATATCGGCAAACTCGTCCCAGGTCGCAGGCGCGGCCAGCTCGCGCGGGAACTGCTTCTGATATTCAGCCTGCGTACTCTTGTCGGCAAAGCGGTCTGTCCGATAGACGACAACGCTCCCGTCGCCCGTGAGTGGAACCGCGAGGGTCTGCCCACCCCACTCGACCATTCGCTCACTGTAGATCGGCAGGAGTGTGAACCACTGGAAGGGGTTGTCGGTTCGCTTCAGCTCGACAGGCACTGACGCGAGTTGGCCCGCTTCCGCCCACTCTCCCAGCGCGCCGGCCGGGATCACTGCGAGGTCGGAATCGTCGTTGAGCGCCATCGGTTCGCGGCGCAGCGTTACCTTCGCCCCCGATCGTGCCTCCCAGGCCTTGACTATGGGAGAAACGGCCGAGGCGAAGACCGGATCGGAGCAACGGAGCGTGAGTGTCACTCCCTCGAACGGCCTGGACGAGCCAGCGTTGGGCTGTGCGTTTTCGCAACCCACGATCAGTGCGAGCGCCAGGAGAACGATCGGAGCCCGCCGCGAGAGGCTGGCGCGATTTTCGGGATTTTTCGGATTAAGTGGATGTTGCATCAACGGTAACCCCTGACATACAATAAACTCACTGCGGTCACTGGGTTCAACGAGTGAGCCCGACTCGCGACCGCACCCTGAGCGAACCGCAGCGTGGGAATGACAAGTCGGCGGTGCCTCGCCTCCGCTGCCCTCTGCCAGACATCACCCACACCTGTCGCTCAACACTTCGCCCCCATTACATGGGGGCAACAGGCGAAGGCAGACCTTTCATGAGAGTCAGTCTAGTCGTCGCGGCGGGCGCGCACGAGGGGCGGGTCATCCCGCTCACCGGCCCGCAGTTCCTGATCGGCCGCGACCCGCAGTGCCACCTACGACCAGCCAGCCCGGCGATCAGCAAGCTCCACTGCGCTGTGATCGTGCGAGACGGGAACGTGTACGTCAAGGACTTTGGCAGTACCAACGGCACGCAGGTCAACGATCTGGTTGTGCAAGGGACCGAGATTATCGCCCAGGATGGCGTCTCGCTTCGGGTCGGGCCGCTCGAGTTCGTGTTGCGTGTGGAGAAAGCCGCAGTCGATCCCGATGGCACGCCGTTGCCTGGCAACTCGGCGGAAGCAGCCGCGGCGATGGCCGCCGTCAAGGCCGCTTCGGCTGTCAAGACGCCACCACGGGACGCCACACCCAGCCCGATCAAGCCGCGCCCGGCTGCCAAGCCGCCAGCCACGCCCGTATCGGATGGTGCCGCCGAAGTGCCTGCGCTCAGCGGTTCCGATGCGACCTCCGACGACGAACATGATCGCATGGCGGCCATGCTCCTGGGCATGGACGACGACGGCAACGGAAGTGTGCCCGACGGAAGCACCGTTATGGACATCCCTGTCGCGCTGGCAGGCACCGAAACCACCGACGCCACGTCCGGTGAGAAGAAGGAGGACGACAAGCCGAAGAAGGCGCAGACACGCGAAGAGATGAGCAGCGCTGCCAACGACCTGCTCCGCCGATACATGCGGCGCCCCCGATGAATCGCTGACTCCGTATCGGTGCGATTTCGGCTGTTGCCACTCGTTCGCAACAGCCGCGCAGTTCGCGCGAATCCCCTTTTGCTACGCAACCCACACCAGGAAGGTTCACCCCGTAACGTGATGCGCCGGCCCCACTTCTCACTCCCTTCGGGCTGGTCCGGTCGCACGCTGACCAGTCTCCGCACGCATCTCCTTAACTGGTTCGATCATCATCGTCGCGATCTCCCCTGGCGCCGCACGCTTGATGACACCACCACCGGCCCGCGCGATCCGTATCGCGTCTGGGTGAGCGAGGTCATGCTCCAGCAGACAACCGTCGCGGCGGCGGTGCCGTACTTCGAGCGCTTCGTCGCGGCGTTACCCGATGTCTGCGCGCTGGCGTGTGCCGATGAGCAGCGTGTACTGAAGCTGTGGGAAGGGCTGGGCTACTACCGCCGCGCTCGCCACCTGCACGCCGCAGCAAGGCAACTGGTGGAGGAGCACTCAGGCGAACTGCCCGACGATCCGGTCGCGTGGGAAACATTGCCTGGCGTTGGTCGATACATCCTCGGTGCTGTGCTGTCCCAGGCGTTCGACCGCCGGTTACCCATCGTCGAGGCCAACAGTCTCCGCGTGTTGTCGCGTCTCTTCGGCTACCGCGGCGACCCGCGCGAAGGCGAGGGGAAGGCGTGGGTGTGGCGCGCGGCGGAAGCCGTGCTGCCTGCGAAACGCTGCGGCGACTTCAACCAGTCGCTCATGGAACTCGGCGCGCTCGTCTGCGTTCCGAACGCGCCGGACTGCAGCCAGTGTCCGCTGGCCGGAATCTGTGAGGCGGAGCGGATCGGCTTGCAACACGCAATCCCACCGAAGAAGAAGGCTCCGGCGATCACGGCGGTGAATGAAGTCGGCATCGTGATTCGTGAGGGGCACAAGATACTGCTGTGCCGCCGACCGGACAGCGCGAGACGCTGGCAGAACATGTGGGAGATGCCGCACGCGCCGCGCACGGCGGGCGAGGAACTGACCGAGACCGCACACCGAGTCGCGAAGGAACTCACCGGCTTCGAGGTGAAAGCTGGCGAAGAGTTACTCACAATCAAGCATCGTGTCACGCGCTACGCAATCACGCTGACATGCGTGGAAGCCGAGCATATCGGCGGGGCCTTCCTGCCAGGTGCTTACGCAGAGGCGAAGTGGGTCGCGGTCGCGGACCTGGCAGAGTACCCCGTCAGTTCGCCCCAGCGCAAACTCATGACCGCTCTGGCGAAGACCCAGCAACGACGTCTCTTCTGAATTGAAGCGCCCTCCGAGTGAAGTGGTCAAGTCGTGCCCAGTCAGGGACACTCAGTGCCCAGACGAGCCTGTGGCAGAATGTTCTACCCCTCTGAAATGCCTGAAAATAGGCCGATCGCGAATCTCTGCGATCGGGCGCGGCTTTTGCGATACGCAACGGCAACGGCCGCGTGTGAGGTTGCCTCAATCATCAAACGCCTCTTTGCCCACCGCGACGCAACACCCGGTTCGCAACCTGCTTCCCCGTGGGGATCGATATGTCCTGGCGACGCGCCGCGTTCACGCTCATTGAATTGCTCGTCGTCATCGCGATCATCGCGATCCTGATCGGGCTACTCCTGCCAGCCGTGCAGAAGGTGCGCGAGGCTGCGGCACGGTTGAAGTGCCAGAACAATCTCAAGCAAATCGGACTGGCGGTTCATTCCCATATCTCGACCTACGACGGGAAGTTCCCCAAACCCGGACTGGGTGCGGTCAATGGCATTCCGTTCAACAGCACCTGGGCACGAATTCTGCTGCCGTTCATCGAGCAGGAGAATGTCTACCGGAGCTATAACATCAACATCAGCTTCGCCGACCCGACCAACGCCGTAGCGGTTGGCGCCAAGATCCCGATCTATATCTGTCCGAGTACACCCAGCGGCGATCGTATGATCACTGGGACCACCAGCGGCGGCCTGCCATTCTCTGCTGGCGCCGCCGATTATGTCTGGACCGATCAGATCACAGTGGCAGCGGCCGTTGTAGCCGAGATGAATGCGTATAGCCCGCAAGCGTACCCGGTGGATGCCAGCGGCAACCCTGCGGGCAACTGGTACTGGATGCTCATCCGCCGCGAGGGTCGCAACGTCAATCATGTGCCAGACGGATTGTCGAACACGTTCATGAGCATCATGGAAATCGCGGACAAGCCGAATGTCTGGCGGGCCGGCAAGCTGATCTCAACCCCCACCAACACCAACGGCAGCGGTTCGTGGGCCACCCTGAACAGTAACTCACCGCGGAGCTTCACGGCCGACGGCACCATCTCGCCAGGGCCGTGCATCATCAACTGCACGAACCGCCTCGGTTTCTATGCCTTCCACACCGGCGGGTCGAACTTCCTGATGGGCGATGGGTCGGTGCGATTTCTCACGCAGGGAGCCGACAAGTGGGCGGTCTACGCGCTGTGTACGGCAGACGCCGGCGAGGTTTGGGCGAACCAGTGACGCCGCTCCGAATCGACTCCTGACCTTCGAGACACACCCATGAGCTTGCGCCGCCTTGCGGTTCTCTTCGTCGTCTTCGGTTTCAGCATCACTGGTTGCTCGCGGGGACCGTCCGAGAAGCCGGTGTACAAGGTTCACGGCCGGGTGACTTACGAAAACAAGCCGATGAACGGAGCGATCATCACGTTCCACTCCGCGAACGAAAACGACCGCACAACCCCCGCCCACGCGACCGCCGATGCGGATGGTCGATATGAACTCTACACCTACCGCCCCGGCGACGGCGCACCCTCTGGTGCTCACATCGTGACGATCTACTGGCCGGCGCCGCGACCGAAGTCGGCCGGCGCGGCCGTCTCGCCCGATGCCGACGATGGTGGTGTTATGCCCACCGTGGATCGACTCAAGTCCCGATACAACACGGTTGGCAATTCACCATTGCACGCAACTGTGGAACCCAAGGACAACGAGATCAACTTCAACCTCCCCTAGAGGACACAGAATGTCCCGCCTTATTCTGGCCGCTGTCGCGGCATTCGTTTCCACGTCTCTCGCTCCTGCAGCCGAACCGCCCTTGATCCGATCCGCGAAGTCCGGTCCCTGGTCGGCAACGGATACCTGGACGGGAGGGAAGGTACCCGGCGCTGGCGTTCGCGTTCAGGTACGACCGGGCCATACGATCGTTTACGATGTGAAGTCGGACGCCGTGATTCGCTCGATTCACTGCGGCGGCACACTGACCTTCGCACGCGACCGCGACACCATCCTCAATGTCGGTCTAATCAAGATTCAACCGGGTGATGACGCCAGCGAGAACGGATTCGACTGCGACGCGCACCCGGCCCCGGCCACCGATCGCGACCTCCACGCGGCAGGCGCTGCGGCGCTCGAAGTCGGTACGCCGTCCGATCCGATCCCGGCCGGTAAATCGGCCACGATCCGCCTGCATCACGTCGCCGGTCTGGACAAGGAAACGTGCCCGGCGATTGTCTGCTGCGGCGGCCGGATGGACCTCCACGGCGCACCACTCGCCCGAACGTGGGTGAAACTCTCGCAGATGGCCCGGTCCGGCGAGCCACGAATCGTACTGCCATATCCGATCGAGGGATGGAAGGTGGGCGACCGCATCATCGTCGTGGGGACATCGCGGCAAGTCGGCTACCTCGGTACGCGAAAATTACCGACAACCGATACGCTACGCCCGACCGCTTCTACCGAGGAGCGAGTCATCACGGCAATGAAGAAGTGGGGCGGCAGCGGTGTGGGAGCCAGCGCGCAGTGGCAGATTGTCACACTCGACAAACCGCTGAAGTATGAGCACCGCGCGAATGGCAACTACCGCGCAGAGGTGGCGAATCTCACCCGCAATGTGGTAGTCGAGAGCGCCGATCCAGCAGGTGTGCGCGGCCACACGATGTATCACAAGAGATCCGACGGGGGTATCTCGTATGCCGAGTTCCGCCACCTCGGCAAAGAGAACGTACTGGGTAAGTACCCCATTCACTACCACCTCTGCGGCGACACCATGCGCGGAAGTTCACTCGTCGGCGTATCGGTGTGGGATAGCAAGAATCGCTGGGTCACGGTCCACGGCACGCAATACCTCGTGGTCCGCGACTGCGTGGGCTACGACAGCGTCGGACACGGCTTCTTTCTGGAAGACGGTACCGAGACGTATAACGTGTTCGACCGAAACCTGGCAGTGATGGCCATGCGCGGCAAGCCACTCCCGCAACAGGTACTGCCATACGACCAGAACCTCGGCAGCGGATACTGGTGGGCTAACTCACTCAACACGTTCACACGCAACGTGGCCGCTGAGTGCGATGAAGACGGCTTCCGCTTTGAGGTGGTCAAGAACACGCAGTTCAATCCAGAACTGATGGTGCCAGGGCCAGACGGAGTACGAAAGAAGGTGGACGTGCGGACGCTGCCGTTCATTCGTTTTGAGGAAAACGAGTCGCACACGCACCGGCTGTTCGCGATGAACCTCGGCGGCTTCTCAACCAATGACTTCAAGAAACCCGATCGGGATGTGGGCGGCGTCGGGCCAGATGCCCGACACCCGCTGGTGATTCGGAACCTCCGTGTGTGGGACGCACACTGGGGCTTCCACACGGGCTGTCCGCGTGTCTACATCGAAGGAGCAGAGTTCTACGACTGCCTCTACGGAATGTGGCGCTGCGTGCTGGACGGTCACGAACACAACGGCGTGCGATACGAGGAAGTGAAGACGCCGCTGTTCTTCCCACGACATGCGAAGAAGGCTGTCGGCTCCGAGGATACGCCATATCCGGAAGGGCGGCCCGTGGACGATCTCGCTCCGGCAACGGTGGTCACCTCCGCGTCGCAAATCGCACCAGGCGTGGTGCGGGTGCGAGGATCGGCAGCCGACAATGGTCAGGTCAAGCGAGTGATTGTTAACGGGGTGCAGGCGCGACCTGTGAGTGCGAACTTCGCCGAGTGGGAGGTCGTGCTAACGGGAGTTGGGTCGGGTGAATTGAAGGTCGCCGCACACGCGGAGGACGACGCAGGCAACGTGGAGAAGTACCCACACAGAGTCACAGTCCGTACAGGGAAGGTTCAGCTAACCAGAACGCCCATTCACCGGTGAAAGAGTCCCGATTGCAGTGGGCCATGCGAGTCGATTTGAGAACGAGCAAGTCAACCGGTGGTAGGGCGGTCTCTTGTGCCGCCCCACCGCCGGACGAATTGCCTGCTCTGCACTCGTCGAGCGTCCAGGTCAACTCGGCAACCCGGGCCTTGAGTTAGGCAACATGCTTGGAGAGTTCCCGGCAGCCGGGACACACAGGCTCGTCCATGCAGGTATTATAGCCACTGAGGGAGGTAAGAGCACTCTGTACGGCCAGAGGGCGCTAAACAAGTACCGTTTGTTGTTACCCCTTTGAGTTCACCTCTGCGCTTAAAAACACCAACGTGGACCCGCTGATCAGCCAGCAGGTGATGGGTCCCAGCCGTCGCTCAACAGTGGGCTGGGTATGACCGCAAACTACACCCACACCCGACCGGATACCCGCAAGGAGCAAGTCGAACGGGCGCTCCGGTGGTTTGCATCATCGCTACCGCCGCGCCCACGTCGTGTAACGCTTCTTCCCATCAACTTCACTTCGACGCTCTCGCAATTCTAGCCGAATCGTCGCGCGGAAGCTGCGCGATGAATGGCATTTTTCGCGCGAGATTCGACCTCGTCAACGCTCCGAAGTAACAATCCAAACAACAATCGTCATCGGTCGTCGATGCCGTTCACCTTCTCACCTGCCGTAATGAGGGAAATCGAAACCAGCCCACTGGACTTCGCACTTTGGAACACGGCGCTTAAAGGTGTCTGCTCCGCGCTTTGTGGCCTTAGTAAACGAGATATCTAGGTAAGTTAAGTGTTGGAATGATTGAGGCGACGACATGAAAGCATCTGTCACCTTCGATTCAGCAAGATTAAGGTAGCGGAGAGATTGATGGTCGCGAAGGCTAGCGATACCACCATCTGTTATCTTTGTATATGAAGCGTTAAGGTGCGACAGTCGCTTACATGTCGCGAGAGAATTAACATCAGTAACACTTGTGAATGCAATATCGAGATAAGTCAACTGTCTCAGCGTTGCGAGATGATTTATTGCTTCATTATTGATGTCTGTACTATTCAATTCAAGTCTTGATAGGTGCTGCAAGCGAGACAGATATTTTAATCCGATGCCTGTTATCCGCGTTTGACCCAAGTCAATCGAGACAAGACCTTCAAGACGGGCAAGAGCTTTCAACCCAGTATCAGTTATATCTGTAGCATTAAGATGCAGCACTCGTAATTGTTTGAGTGGAGAAAGTCGCTTTAATCCATCATCGGTAATAGCAGTGTCTGGAAGTGATAAGAGTCGTAGACCAGGTAAACGTGCCAGATCGTCAAGGCATTTATCAGTGATCTTGGTGTTCCCAATCCCTAGTTCTTCAATCTGTGGATTCCCAGCAAGTGCAGCAATCCCTTTGTCGGTAATATCCGTCTGAACAAGTCCAATACTCTTCAGGCTCTCAAATTTGGCAACTCTTCGCATCGAGGTGTCGGTGATGTGTGTATAATTGAGATCAAGAATGGTGATCTTCTTCAGACAACATAGGTCATCAATGCATTTATCTGTTATATCGGTAAGAGACAAGTCAAGTCTGTCTAATTGCTGGAGCGACTTGAGGTGCTGCATTCCTTTGTCGGTAACTTGTGCAATCGCGAGATCAAGAGTCTTTAGATTGACGAGGGTTGTCAATTCTGCAATACCGGTATCCGTAATGTTACAGCAAGCCAAGTTTAATTCGCATAGGCTAGAGAGTTTGCCAATGCTCTTGAGTCCCCGGTCTGAAATCATCGTGGATTGAAGGTTAAGCGACACTAAATGGTGTAATGTCGTGAGTGAATCCAGGCTCACATCTCCGATCCTGTTTTCAGAAAGGTCCAGCTCCTTCAACATTGTTATATTCTTGATCGGTGCAAGATCTGTATCGCGCAATCCGGCCATCCGCAGGCGAAGTCGTTTGATATGCTTGCATTTCGCAATCAGTTCGAGATCAGACTTCAGGGGAGATGTATACGACAAATCTACATAAACAATATGCGCGCGGGGAGAATCACGATCGCGCGCCACGCGCCCGCCGCGCTTCTCCACAACTACAACAACAGCCTTCTCTCGCTCCTCATCTTCCTTGTTCAGAGCAGGTGCAATCTCCTGAACAAGGAAGGCCACAACGATCGAACCCATATATGCGGCGTACATCGTTCACCTATAGGTATTGTGACCGGTTCACTTCTCGTGACCTCTTTCGGATTGGCCTACAGTTCAACGCATATCAGCCAATCAGTACTTGTTTAGCGCCCTGGTAGCAGGGCGGGTGTTGGGAGCAGTCGGTTGCCCC
>CAYRDG010000041.1:0-30159 GCA_964422915.1 uncultured Frigoriglobus sp.
GGGGATTACAATACGCCCCCACCGGGACTTTCCATTTCCGACTGAACCGTAACAGACGGCGGAGGACTCGCTTCGCTGCGCCCGCCGCCGCTCGAAGTTCTACCCCACCCTCGAAGGGTACGTTCCCCACCTTTTTGAATTCGCAGCCTCCGGTGGGGGAGCCTGGGCCACGTGGAATCGCCGCCGGGTACGGCTCCCGGTCGTGACTCCTCGGTGACGGTTAATCTCGGCGGCCGGTAGCCCGACGTGTGACTCAGAACCGATTCCCACCAAGCCACATCTCGCTCTCGCTTTGGCCACCGGCGGGAGCCGTCGCCAAGACCACGAGCAATGGCCTTCGCCGCCCCTCAACCGCAACCGCCCACAAACAGGGCCGGCCGTGACCATACGACCCCACTGCTCGATCTGAAGGTGGGGTGCGCCCACTTATTCCTTAACCCCGTTACATCACGAGGCGAGCGACCGATGACCAGAGTTCTCAACCATACGAAGTACCGGGCCGTGTTCCCGCACGAATTTGCCTACGACCAGTTCGAGCGACTGGAGGCGGCGATCCTCGGCGTCGGCCGCATTCTCGTCCCGATCATCGCCGACGAGCACGGCAACATACTCGACGGGTTCAGCCGGTGGTGCGTCTACCTGGCGAACAGGGGCAAGGTGGCGTCCCCGCCCGTCACCGTCCTCACCGGACTTTCCGAGGACGAGAAGCGCCGCCTCATCCTCGAACTGAACTTCCACCGCCGACACCTCACACAAGGGCAGCGCAAAGACACGGCCGGAGCCCTGCGGGTGTCCAGCCCCGGTTCCGGTACCCCCGCCGCCCCCGGCGGGGGTCAACCGGCTTGCCCACGTCCGGCGCAGGCGACGAAGCGCCCCGGCGTGGTGCTGAACAAGAACCTCAAGGACACGCAGAAGACGATTGAGGAACTCAAGAAGGGGGCGGCGATCTCGGACGTGGGGACGACCCGGACGTTGTTGCGGAACCGGATGCAGGGCGAGTACAGCCGGCACGTCAGGGTCCGGGGGGACGTGCCCACCGACGGCATCACCCTGCTCGCCGGCGACAGTCGGAGGGCGCTGGCGGACCTGGAACCCGGCAGCGTCGGCCTGATCCTGACCGACCCGCTGTACCACGAGGAGCGGGTCGAGGACTGGCGCTGGCTCGGAAGCTGGGCAGTGCGAGTGCTGAGGCCCGGCGGCTTCCTGGCAGCGTATTCGGGCACGGCCTCGCTCCACTCTCACCTGGCGGCACTACTCGAAGGCGGGCTGACGTGGAGGGCGATGGGGTCGGTGGTCCGGCCGAACGCCGACACGCCGAGGGGTGCCGTCGTCCTCAACCGGCACCGCCCGGTGTTCATCGCCAGCAACGGCCCCGGAGTAGCGCCCCGGCACTTCACCGACGTTTACACGAGCCGGCCCCGGACCAGCCACGACGACCTCCGGGCGATGGAGAAGGACTGTCACGAGTACCAGCAGCGGCTCGGCGGCTTCCTCCACTGGCTCGTCCACCTCTCCCGCCCCGGCGACCTCGTCGCCGACCCCTTCGGCGGGGGGTTCACCACCGCCGTCGCCTGCGCCCTCGCCGGGCGGCGCTTCATCGGCTGCGACCTCGACGAGAAGAACGTCCGCATCGGTTGGGACCGACTGAACGACCTCGACGGAGAAGCGGCCCGTCTGACCGCCGAGGAGCGGAAGAAGTACGGGCTGTGAGGGGCGTGGGCCGGGACGATGCCCGCCCTTTCCAATCGACGGCGAACCGGGGTTCAATCCGAACGCCACGACGGGATGATGTCGTGAGCCTTCATTTTCTGAAGGCACACTGGGCATGACTTCGGTCAATTCGCCCGCACACCCTCGCCCCGCAGCCTTTCGGCGGGGCACTAACACTTAACATTCGAGACTCGAATATGACACAACTGTTCCACAAGCCAGTGCTGCCTGAACGGGGCGGCTACTACCGCCTCTCGGACGGGACGAGGTGCGCCCGTCACGGCAGTCGATGCGCCGCCAGCTTACTCCTGCTCCCCGCACTCGCAGCCGGACTCGCCGGCGGCGGGTTGCGGGGTACCGTCGTGGGTCAGAGTCACCGGCCGCACGATGATCGGGCCGTGCGGGAGGCATCCCGATGAACGAGCCGAGCAAGTTCGTGTACAAGTCCACGCTGCGGAAGTTCTACGGCCTCACGCCGACCATGATCGAGGAGCTGGGCGGGCCGGACAAATACCGCACGAACCCGCACTGGCGGGGGGCACCCGACGCCAGCCTGTACTCCGTAGCCAGGATCGAAGAGTGGGTCGGAGCCAACCGGGAGCGGGTCGAGAGGGCAAGAGCGAATCGGGCCAAGCGGTCGGCGGCGGCACAAGCCGCACAGGAACGCAAGCGAGAGGAGCGCCGTCGGGAGACGGAGGAGCGCCGCCGGGATGCCTTGGAGTGGGCGAACGGCCTCGTGGTTGAAGTCGAGCGCCGGCTCCCCGGCACGCTGGTGGAGGACGCCAGGCGCACCCACCCGAAGCTCACCGAGAAGGCTCTCCGTGCCCACGTCCGGCACAACCTCACGAACTACGACTCGCTCCGGCGTCAGTTGCACGGTAGCGAGTTCCGGGGTGAGCTGGAGCGCCTGATCCGAGAGCGCACCGACGCCCTCGTTCAGGCGGCGATTGACGAATGGCGTCGGCGACCGGGTCGTGATTCGGGGAGTGGGCCGTAAACGCTCCGGCGAAGTTAATTTGTCAAACCCGCCCCGCACGAGGCGGGGCCGCTTGAATCCCCAGGACGGACTCGGCTTAATGGCGTCCGTCGGGCGGCGGCAGTCGTCGCCCCACGAGGTGCAACACATGACGAAGAAAGAACTACTCGAAGCGTTAACACAGGCCGGAGTCTCCCGGCTGGAAGTCCAGTACGACGGGTTCGGCGACGAGGGGTGTATCGACTGGCTGGACTGCTACGGGCCGAACGGGGACAAGAAAGACATCTCCGACGAACTCCAGATCGCCCTCGAAGGCGTATTGTTTGAATTGCTGTGCGGGGAGCGGAGGGGGTGGGAGGTCAACGAGGGGTCGTCCGGGCTGGTCGAACTCGACGTAGCGACCGGGGTCGCCAAGTTTAACCACTCCTGGCGGGAGACAAGGGAAGACGACTTCGAGGCCAGCCTGCAGGAGGGCGAGTAATGGCACACCCGTACCACCACGCCGTTTCGAGCGCCCGGCGCTGGGGCGGCGTCCCCGCCGACTACCAGCACGTCCACGACTGGTTCGACGCCACGAAGGCGCATCTGCCGGACTTCCGGCACCGGGCGCTGCGGCACCACGCCGAGGGCGTCTTCCTCGCCGAAGCGGTCTTCGGCGTTACGCTGACCAACTCGGACGGCCGTGCCGTGCCCGTGCGTTGGGTCGGCGAGCAGCACGTCAGGGAGGACTTGGGCCGCATCCCGACGGCGGCCGACTGGTTGCGAGAGTTGACGCCCCGGTCCTGGATGGGGACGTCCGCCGAGCGGCTGTCCGAAACGCTCGACGTGAGGGCGACGCCATGAGACGACCCAAGTACACCGTCGCAAAGATCGCAGACCGCTGCTGGGGGGTCACCGAGCGTGGCCGGGCTTATCCCGGTCACGTCTTTCCGACAAGGCACTTGGCGCTGGCGTTCGCCGCCGGACGGTGCCCCACGTGCGCCCGCCGTCTCACAAAGAAGTAGCCATCCACATCACCCGGTTTCCCCCCCGCCACCTTTGGTCGGCGGGTGTGCCGCAGTTTCCAACACATCACCCAATTCAGGTATCGAGAATGAAACGAAGCGAGAAGTTAAAGATCAAGATGACCGACCTCGTCAGGTCCGGGTAGGAGCAGACGCCGTAGTTCGACGACGAAGACGACGGGTAACCGCTCCGGCCGCCGGACGGTGCGGCTCGCAGATCGAAGCCGACGACTTTTTCACCCCGGTCCCACTCGCATTCGGAACGGCTCCTGTTCGGCACCCGCACGCCCACCGACCCGGCAACGTGAGCGCCCGGTTGGGCTTCAATCCGCCGGTCCCGGTGGGATGATGTCACCCGACGTTCATTTCCTGAAGAGGCGTGCGACATGACCGACGACATCCGAACCCTGCTGACGGCACTCATCACGAAGATCGACCGGCTCGCCGAGCGGCTCGACAAGCCGGAGCAGAAGGCCCGCTACACCGTCAACGAAACCGCCAGGCTCACCGGGCTGTCCCGGTGGACGATCCGGGACGCCTGCAACCACGGCCGGGTGAAGGCCCAGCGCCACGGCGGCCCCACCAAGTGGGAGTGGCGCATCCCCCACGAGGAGGTGGTGCGGCTGATGAACGACGGCACCAAGCCCGCCGTCGCCCCCTGACGGCGGCGACAGTTTCACCCCACCACGCCCCGGCATTGAGCCGGGGCGTTTTTCGTTTCGCCGCCGGCCCAGCCGAGATTGATTAACGACGCCATGCGGGTAACGTTTAACGATCTTTATTGTTTATTTGGGAAACCCTGATGGCGAGTATCCACCAGCAAGGCGAGACGTGGTACGTGAAGTTCCGTTTCGCCGGGCGACAGTTCTTCAAATCCCTACGCACGGCCAGCGAGTCCGACGCCGAGCGCACGAAGGCCCGGATCGAGGGCACGCTCATTGACATCGGCCGGGGCCGGCTCGTGATCCCCGACGGGGCCGACATGTGGGCGTTCATCGAATCGGACGGCCGGCGCACCGGCGACCCGAAGTGGGAGAAGCCGCCCACCCTGTCCGACCTGTTCAAAGCGTACTTCGGCGCCCAGCCGTTCAAGGAGCCGAACACGATCCGCACCGAGGGCTACCACCAGGAGCGGCTGCTCGAACACATCGGCGACAAGCCGGTCCACCTGCTCACGCCCGCCGACGTGCAGGGGTTCATCTCGAAGCGGGCGAAGGACAAGAAGCGGCAGACGGTCAACGCCACCACCATCCGCAAAGAGGTCGCCACGCTGCGGATGGTCCTCAACCGGGCCGAGCGGCTGATCGGGTGTGCCGCCCCCGTCGGGCTGTTCAAGAACCTCGACTACCCCAAGCGGGCCGAGAAGCCGCCGTTCCAGACCTGGGCCGAGGTCGAGCGGAAGGTCGCCGGGCTGGACCGCAAAGAGGCGAAGCCGCTGTGGGACTCGGTGTTCCTGTCGGTGGCCGAGGTCGGCGAGTTGCTCACCTACGTCGAGGGGCGGTGCAAGAAGATTCCGATGATGCACCCGATGCTCCTGCTCTGCGCCCACACCGGGGCGAGGATCAGCGAGGTCCGGCGGTTGCGGGTGGCCGACCTCGACCTCAACGCCGGGACCGTGCTGTTCCGGGAGAAGAAGAAGTCGAAGTCCTCCGACACGCTGCGCCGGGGCAGGCTCACGCCCGCCGTGGTCGCCGCCCTTCGGGTGTGGCTGGCGAGCACCCACCCCGGTGGCTCGTTCGTGTTCTGCCGGGAGCCGGACGTGGCATTGACCGACCACGTCGTGAAGAATCTGTTCCGGCGGGCGGTCGCCAAGAGCAAGTGGTCGGTGCTGCGGGGGTATCACGTCATGCGGCACAGTTTCGCCTCGAACCTCGCCGCCGCCGGGACCGACCAGCGGGTGATCGACGAACTGATGGGGCACACGACAGAGGAGATGCGGAAGCGCTACCGGCACCTGTTCCCCGAACAGAAGGACGCCGCCGTGCTCAGCGTCTACGGTTGACGGCGAGCGACTTGCCGGGCGCATGGCACTAGCTGTGCGCCCGGCGGATGGATCGACCTTACGGTAGCTCGGTGCCTCACTTCTCGTACGGTTCGGTGTAATTCGACACGAGCATGTCCGTGCCCAGATCGTGCTGCTTCAGCCACTTCTGGACCGTTGCGGGGTCCAAGTCGTTCAAGTCGGCGGCGGTGAACTCCTTGAAGAACCCGTGGACGTTCCGGCAGAGTTTCCTCAACCTGTTCTCCCTCATGATGGTCACGGCCATGTTGAAGCCTGCGGCCTCGCCGACCTTTTTGGTCGGGATGACCATCACGCAAGCGACATCGGCACCGGGATAGTTTTCGGTGAACCAGGCGTACGCATTATTCATCTGTCCGGTTTCGGTCTTGGCGATCTCGTCCCGGTCGGTCTTCACCTCGTTCTTGCACTCGACCAAGAGGTAACGCCCGGCCTGGAGACACCACAGGTTATCCGGGCCTTGCCCCCACACCTTGTCCGGGCGCTCGGCGGCGAAACCGACCGCCCCGCCGAGTTCGTGAAACGCCTGCTCGAACTTATCGGAATCGACTCCGAACCGCAGATCGTCCAGGATGGCTTGGACCCGAACCATCAGGTCTTGATGATCTTTCGACCGCCTCGCCCACTCGATGATCGTCGCCACCCGCTTTTGGCTGAGCGGCTCCAGCTTCCGAAAGACCATCCCATCCTTCGGCTTGAGCAGATACCCGTTACGCTTGTGGGCGCTGGCCTGCAATACGGCGGCATCGGCCTTGCTGTGCCGGTACATCAGCCGGGCCATTTCCTGCGTGTACCAGCCCCGATCCTCCGACGACATGTTCGGATTCTTGTCCAGCACCGCCTCAAGCGTGCCCCGTGCCTCGACATAACGTCCCTCTTCCGCCTTCGCCTCGGCCTCCAACTCGGCGGCGTACAGCTTGAGCATCGCCTCGTTCGGCTTGTCCTGCGTAACAGCGTCCATCCGGTCGGCGTAGAAGTCCTTCCACCCCTCATCCCGCTGGAGGAGTTGCTTCACGCAGTTCACAACGATCTCGATCCCGGCGACCCCGTGCGCACGTGCGTCCTCGTCCATGCCTGCGATCTCGATTCCGATTTCGATCTGACGGCGGGTCTGCGACGAGTAGAACTTCCTCACGTCGCTCCGTTGAACGGCACGAACGAGGTCGCCGCCGGTCAGGATGACGGCGCAGTAGTCCTTCTCGCCACGCACCCCCCGACCGATTCCCTGCTCGATCATCCGAGCCGTCCGTTGGGCCGTGACCTCACTACCGGGTCGGCACGACTCGGTGTACCTGTCCATCAACCCGCCGCTGAACGGCTTTGAATCGAGGATGAGAATGCGGCACGCCTTGTCCGGCAAGTCAATTCCGTCGTAGCGGTTCACGATGCAGACGGTCTTTCCAAATTCGCCGCCGACAAGGCGCTGAACGTGCCCGGCAATGGTCGCCGTCTCGGCAACCTCAGCGCCCGCCTTCTTCCAAAGTTCCGCAGTCTTCGTGCTGGGGCACAGCCCGACGATCCCGAAGGTGCGAGTCTCCGACGGCTTGCCGAACCGTTGCACGACCTCGTCTCGCCCGGTGCCGGGGTCGATGAGTGTCGGGATCAGGATCATTTTCTCGCCGAACCACGTCTCTTTGGGGTACGTGATCGGGTTTGTAATGGTCGCCGCCGACAGGCGCAACCCCTTCACCAGGAAGGAGTCGTCAGTGACAGTGGCCGACATGAAAATCCGGTGCTTCGCAGCGTAGAACGAGCCGAACAGGTTGAGCGGCGGGATGTGCGGGGCGATCTCCATCCCTGTCCCCGATACGACACAACAACACTTGTCGAGCATGTCTTTCAGGACCGACCACACGAACTTGAGGGCGTCTCCGCCACTCTGCTTCCCGATGATGGCGGTCACCTCGTCCCGACGGTCGATCCAGGCCCAGTATGGGACGGGAAGAAAAGCGTCCGCCTTGCCAGCCTGGATGTCGGTGAACGTCCCGGCGCCTTGCTCCCGAAGGTCTGGGCCGAACAATCGGAGCAACTCGACATAGGCTTGGCTGTCCGATTTGAGGGCGATGCTGCACGCTTGCTTGATCGAGTCGATGCATGCGTGGCTGTCGTCTAGCAGCACCACGCCCGTCTGAATCGCCGCCGCCTTCAAACCGAACTTGGTCAGCCCGTTGAATAACTTCTGGATAGTGCAGACGTAAATCTGCTTTCCGGCCAAGAACGCCTCCGGGAGTTCGTCCGCCGTGTTCCCATTGAACACGGCGATGCCGAAACGCTGCGCCTGCTCACAGGTCTGATCGACCAGATGCTTGTTCGGGCAGAGGTAGAGAACGGGGTGGATGCCCTCGTTCAACTTGGATAGGAGCATCAGGAGTCCGACGATGGTCTTGCCCTGGCCGGTGTGCAGTTTCACGATCAGGTCACGGTCCCCACGGCGGCGGGTGTGCCATTCGTTGAGAACGTGCTCTTGGGCGGGCCGGAGTGGTCCGGTGTCGCTGCGCCGGTCGAGCCGTTCGTAGATTTTCAGCGGGTCGGTTAACCTTTCGGTCGTCCCCTGCTTGAGGTGTTTCTTGAAATCGGGCACGGTGTTTCCTCGGTGTGATGCCGGGGGCGCTCACCGGCTTTTTAGAAGAGAACCCAACACCCGAAGAGGTTCGTGGCGCACGCACAGGCCACACGCCTTGTGAGGCACCAACTCGTTCATCGAGAACGCCACCGTGCTAGGCGTGTCCGGCTGAGTTTAGGATGTCGCCCAGAGTGGGTCATACCACTTTGGTATGACCTGGCACGGTCGGAACGAGATCGTCCGACACGGCACGAGCGCTGGAGACGGAGTTGCGGCGAGAGGAAGTCGGGAAACGACGGAAGAAAGCAGAAGGGAAAAGCGAAACGCCCGACCAAGAGGTCAGGCGTTTCTGTTGGCTTCTGCGGTAGGTTGGGGCTGGTAGGGCATACCAAAAACATACCAACGTGGTATGCCGCTGCCCAACGCTGCCCACTGTTGTCCGGAAGTCAGATTGGCGGAAGTCTTTATTCGCCAACCTTTTCCAACGCTGACCAACCATCGAAAGGAGTTGCGGCGGTAGGATTTGAACCTACGACCTCCAGGTTATGAGCCTGGCGAGCTGACCGGGCTGCTCCACGCCGCGTCGTATGCGTATCCTACGAACATCCGCACCGAAGAAAAGGGCGACTCACACTTTTCAGCTCGACTAACCAGATTGGTGTTTGCGACGAACTCGGCGCCGCGGTAAACTTCAAATGCCTACCAGAAATGCCGCGACAGCGCGCTCACGCGCCGCCGGCGGATCGGCTGCCTTTTACCCTCCTGCTCCTTCCGGAGTCTCGCGATGCTCGTCATTCCCGGCGCGTCTGCCATGAACGACTGCGACGGCGTTACCCGCCGCGACCTGCTCCGCGTCGGCGGTTCTGGCGTTCTCGGCGTCACACTTGCCGACCTCTTCTCGCTTCAACAGGCCGTTGCGGCCAATAAGGGCGAAGGGGGCAATGGCCCCGGATTCGGGAAGGCCAAGAGCGTCATCTTCATCTACCTTCAGGGTGGCCCCAGTCATCTCGACTTGTGGGACCCGAAGGATAACGTGCCGGCCAAGGTCAAGAGTATTTTCAAGCACCAGCAGACCGTGCTGCCTGGCACACACGTCACCGAGTTGTTGCCGAAAGTGTCGAAGATTCTCGACAAGACCACGCTCATGCGAGCCGTCAGCTACACGCCTTACGGCCTCTTCAACCACACCGCGGCCATCTATCAGATGCACACCGGCTACACCACCGACAAGGTGAGCGCCTCGGGGCAACTGGAGCCGCCCAGTCCCAAAGACTTCCCCACGGTCGGCTCGAACATCATCAAGATGAAGCCGCCGACCGTTCCCATGTTGCCGTTCGTGATGATGCCTCGTCCGCTCCAGGAATCCAATGTTGTGGGTAAGGGCGGTTCCGCGGGCTTCCTGGGCAAGGCGTACGACCCGTACACGCTCTACCCGCCTGGCGATGACATGGACATGTCCAAGATGGAGAAGATTCGCACCGATGATCTCAAACTCCGCGAGGAGTTGACCCCCGTGCGGATGGAACGTCGCGCCACACTCCGCGAGACCATCAGCAAGGGGATGCCGGAGATTGAGAAGGCCGTTGCGAAACACGACCTCGACGAATACTACGGCAAGGCGCTCGGGCTGGTCACGAGTGGGCGTGCGAAGAAGGCATTCGAGTTGAGCCTGGAGAAAGCCGAGGTTCGTGAACGCTACGGCAAGAACACATTCGGCCAGTGTTGTCTCCTGGCCCGGCGACTCGTGGAAGCCGGAACACGGTTTGTGGAAGTGATCTGGCCGAAAGTCGCCAACAGCGACAATCACTCCTGGGACGTTCATTCGGGGCTGTCGACCCGAATGAAGAAGCAGTCCGCCCCGATGCTCGATGCAGGCCTCTCCGCCTTGATCGAAGACCTCGACCAGCGTGGGTTGTTAAAAGACACGCTTGTTGTCTGCGTTGGCGAATTCGGCCGAAGCCCGCAACGTGGTGTCAGCACATCGGGCAATCAGAACCAGGACGATGGCCGCGACCACTGGCCATACTGCTACACGGGCGTCATCGCGGGCGCCGGCATCAAGCGCGGATACGTTCACGGCAAGAGCGACAAGACCGCCAGCGCTCCGGTGGAAGGCGCGATTCACCCCACCGAGTTGCTCGCGACCATCTATCACTCGGTCGGCATCAAGCCTGATACCATCGTGTACAACCACCTCAACCAGCCGCGTGAGTTGGTCAAGGGTGAAGTTGTCAGTGGCCTGCTGCAGTGAGGTATGTCTCGCTGCAAAGTGTTCGAGTCGCGCAACGGGCGCGGCTCGAACACGGTTGAGAATTGCGAAGTCGCCTGATTGTGTGCGGTCTGCCCGGATTGCTACACTACAACCATCCTGCCCGACTCCGACCTCCGGCCTCACCGGCTCTCCGCCGAGGTTTGCTCCCATGCGGATTCGTTTCGCGCTTCTCGCACTCATCCCGCTTCTGCTTCCGTCCGTCGCTGTCGCGGATGAACCAGCGAAGATCAGCTACTACAAGGACGTGCGGCCGATCTTCCAGCAGAACTGCAACGGCTGCCACCAGCCGGCCAAGCCGCTGGGTGGTTACGTCACCACGGAACACGCCTTGCTGCTGAAAGCTGGCGAGCGCGAGAAGCCAGGCATCGTGCCAGGCAAGCCAGCCAGCAGTTACCTCATTGAGCAGATCACAGTTCACGACGGCAAGACCGAGATGCCGAAGAACCGCGATCCACTCACTGCCGCCCAGATCAAGACCGTTACCGACTGGATCACGCAAGGTGCGATCGACGACACGCCCGCCAGCGCGAAGGCCGACGCTGTCGATGCGCTGCATCCACCACGATACTCCGCGCCGCCGGTTGTCACGTCGCTGGGCTTTAGCCCCGACGGCACGCGGCTGGCTGTGACCGGCTATCACGAAATCCTTTTGTACGACACCGAGAAGTATGCCCTTCAGTCGCGGCTGATTGGCATTTCGGAGCGCGTGCAATCACTGGCCTATTCGCCCAACGGCAAGAGGCTCGCGGCTGTCGGCGGCTCGCCGGGTCGCTTCGGCGAAGTGCAAGTCTGGAACACGGAATCGAACAAGCTCCTCCTCTCCACGCCTGTCACGTTCGACACACTCTACGGAGTGAGCTGGTCGCCCGACGGAAGCAAGCTGGCCTTCGGCTGTTCCGACAACACCGTGCGTGCGGTCGATTCACTCAGCGGCAAGCAGGTGCTCCAGATGGGCACGCACTCCGACTGGGTACTCGGCACCATATTCTCGCAGGACGGGTTACACCTTGTTTCTGTTGGTCGCGACATGAGCATGAAACTCACGCACGTCGAGACGCAACGGTTCATCGACAACGTGACGAGCATCACGCCCGGTGCGCTCAAGGGTGGCCTCATGGCACTCGATCGCCGCCCAGCGGTGCTGAAGCACACCGATGTTCGACTCTTCGGAGCCACCGTCACGCTGGAAGCGCCGCGGCGGATGCAGAAGGTGCCAAATGATACGCCAGGCGCGAAGCCAAACGTTTACGATGAGATCGCGGTCGCGGGTTCCGACGGCACCCCGCGGCTCTACAAGATGCACCGTGAAGTGAAGCGCGAGATCGGCGACGACTCCAATCGCGTTCGTGTGTACGAACAGATGCCCGGACGTGTCTCGTCGGTCGCTTTCAACCCCGATGGATCGAAACTTGCAGCGGTCAGCAGCCTTGATGGGAAGGGCGAAGTTCGCATCTACACCACCGATTCCGGGGCGAAGATCGTCTGTGAGAAAGTGACTGGCCCGGCGTATACAGTCGCCTGGCACCCGAACGGCAAATTCATCGCCTCGTCTGGTTTCGATGGCACCGTGTGGATTCACGATGCCAGTACCGGCAAGCTTGTCAGCAGCTTTACCGTGCTGCCGAAGAAGTAGCCAAACTGTGAGAGGAGCGATGACTCCTCGGCACTGGATCGCATTCGTCGACTACTGAGCGAAGCTGCAGCAACGCCCTTCGCTCGCCGGTTTTACCTTGCGAGACCTCTTCCATGAACCGCCTCTCATACGCTGCTGCCGCGCTTCTCCTCGCCTTCGGTTCGTCCGGTTTCGCGCAGGAGGAACTACCTGCCGGGGCGAAGGTCACGAAGCTGGACGTGCGCCCGGCAAAGGTCGAACTCGACGGCCCATTCGCCTACGCGCAACTCCTTGTCACTGCGACACTCGACAATGGTGAGACGCTCGACGCGACGCGCATCGCGAAGATCGCCGCGCCGAAGTTTGCCGCCGCCAGCACCAACGGCCTCGTACGGCCATTGGCTGATGGGGCCGGCAGCATTGCGATCACGCTTGCCGGACAGACAGCGCAGGTTCCGCTCACTGTGAAAGGCTATGGCGATGCCAGGCCCGTGAGCTTCGTGACCGACGTGCAACCGGTTCTCGGCAGGCTCGGCTGCAACGCCGGTACCTGCCACGGCGCGCAGGCCGGCAAGAACGGCTTCAAGCTCTCGCTGCGCGGCTACGACGCGCTGTTCGACTTCCGTTCCCTCACCGACGACCTCGAAGGTCGGCGCTTCAACCGGGCCGCGCCGGAAAAGAGCCTCATGCTGTTGAAACCGGCCGGTGCAGTGCCGCACCAGGGTGGCGTCACGATGCAGTCGGGCGACCCCAATTACGAGATGATCCGCCGCTGGATCTCGCAGGGCGTCAAACTCGATCTCGACGCTGTGCGTGTGAAGTCGATTGAAATCTTCCCCAAGGACCCAATCGTTTACCGGATTGGCCAGAAACAGCAGTTCGGGGTGGTGGCAACGTATACCAATGGCCGCGTCCGCGACGTGACTGCCGAGGCATTCATCGAGAGTAGCAACACGGAAGTTGCGAAGGTGGACAAGACCGGATTGCTCGCGAGCGAACGCCGCGGCGAGGCGACGATGCTCGCCCGCTATGAGGGCGCCTATGCCGCAAGCACCGTGGTAATCATGGGGGATCGCTCCGGTTTCACCTGGGAGAATCGCCCGGTTTATAACTACATCGACGAGCTTGTTGATGCGAAACTCAAGAAGGTGAAGGTGCAGGCCAGCGTGCTCTGCGACGATCCAACCTTCATCCGTCGCGTTTACCTCGACCTCACGGGCTTGCCGCCGACACCGGAACAAGTGATCAACTTCGTCAACGACAAGCGCGACAACCGCGCCAAGCGTGAGGAACTGATCGACAAACTCGTCGGAAGCAAGGCATACATCGAGCAGTGGTCGAACAAGTGGGCCGACCTGCTCATGGTGAACCGCAAGTTCCTCGGCGACGTGGGCGCAACGGCGTTCCGCAAGTGGATCCGCGACCGCGTCGCGGAGAACAAGCCCTACGACCAGTTCGCCTACGAAGTCCTCACCGCCAGCGGCTCGAACGTCGTCAATCCGCCGGCCTCGTACTTCAAGACGCTTCGCACGCCCGACGCCGTGATGGAGAACACCACTCAGCTATTCCTCGCGGTGCGATTCAACTGCAACAAATGCCACGACCATCCCTTCGAGCGATGGACCCAGGACCAGTACTACTCGCTGGCGTCCTACTTCGCGCAAATTGGCCGCGCGGAAGACCCGAAGTACAAGGGGCAGAAGATCGGCGGGACCGCGGTTGAAGGCGCGAAGCCGCTCGTCGAACTCATCACCGACAAGAAGAGCGGTGAAGTCACGCATGCACGCACCAACGCGATCGCGCCGCCGCACTTCCCTTACGCCGTGAAGCTCGATCTGCCGCAGAAACTCACGCGGCGCGAACAGGTCGCCCGGTGGATCACCTCACCCGCGAATCAATACTTCGCGAAGAGCTACGTCAACCGGATGTGGAGCTACCTGCTCGGCGTCGGCCTGATCGAGCCGATCGACGACATCCGCGCCGGGAATCCGCCCACGAACCCGGCACTACTCGACGCGCTCACAGCCGACTTCATCAAGAGCGGCTTCGACACGCAGAAACTCGTCAAGACAATCTGCAAGAGCCGTACGTATCAGCTCTCGCTGACCACCGGAAAGTGGAACAAGGATGACGAGATCAACTACTCGCACGCACTGGCCCGCCGGTTGCCGGCCGAGGTACTCTTCGACGCGATCTATAAGGCGACAGGTTCCGTGAGCCATCTGCCGGGGTTGCCGCCGGGTTCGCGCGCCGCGCAGCTTCTGGATAGCAACGTCAACCTGCCTGGTGGCTTCCTGGAACTGTTCAACAAGCCCGTGCGGGAAAGTTCCTGCGAGTGCGAACGCTCTGGCGGACTGAACCTCGGCCCGATCCTGGCGATGGTGAACGGCCCCATTGTTGGCGAGGCAATCAAGGACCCCAACAACCGCCTCAACAAGCTCGTCCTGGCGGAGAAGGATGACAACAAGCTCGCCGATCAGATTTTCCTCGCGGTGCTCAATCGGTTGCCGACGCCACAGGAACGTGCCGAAGCAGTGGCCGCAATCCGCGCCGGCGCGAAGGATCACGCTGCAATGATGGCCGAGTACAAGCCAAAGCGTGACGCCTTCGATGCGTACAAGGCGACTCTCGACGCCAGGCAGAAATCGTGGGAAGACGGATTGAAGGCGCAGAAACCGACGAAGTGGGTCACGCTCGACGTGCGTCGCGCCGACGCGAAGGCTGCAGGAACGAAGCTCACGATCCAGAAAGACGGCGCGATCCTCGCCGGGGGGGATGGCGCCGAGCGAGAAGTGTACACGATCATGGGGCTTGCTGAACTCAATGGTCCCATCACTGCGATGCGACTGGAAGCACTGGCCGACCCCACCTTACCAGTGAAAGGTCCGGGTCGCGCCCAAAACGGCAACTTTGTTCTCAACGAATTCCGCCTCAATTATCGGCGCCTTGACAGGCCCGATGCCAAGGCGATGCCAGTGAAACTCAGCGCGATCGGGGCGATCTTCCAGCAGAACGGCTTCCCGGCGCAGTACGCCGTGGATAACAATCCCGCTACGGGATGGGCAACCGCGCCGCGCTTCGGACAAGATAACGCGGCCATCTTCAAGTTCGATAAGCCCGTTGCCACGCCTGCCGGCGCGTACTTCACGGCGGTTCTCGATCAGCGTTTCGGAACGAAGCACGTTATCGGGAAACTCCGTCTCTCGGTAACGACCGACGCGAACCCGAAGGTGCAAAGCTCGCTCACCGCGCAGCAAATCACGCTGCTCGAAACGCCTGTCGAAAAACGAACGCAGTCGCAGAAAGACACGATGCGGCAAATGTACATCGCCCAGGACAAGGAGTATGCCCGACTGGCCGCGGAGGTCGCCGACGCTCCACCTTCAGACCCGCGTGTGCTCGGCACGCAAGACCTGGTGTGGGCGCTCATCAACACCCCTGCGTTCCTGTTCAACAGGTAAGCCGCAGAGACCACAAGGCCGCACGAGAACTGTCAGGGCGATCCGAAGGCGGCGAGTGAAATTAGCTCCGCCTTCGGGATCATGCGTTGACCGTGTGTCTTGGGCGCATCCTCTCCGTGTCTGGCGCACGTCATGCCGCTTTCATCCGAACCGCCGCCCATTGCCGATCGGCTCCGTCAGTGGCTGGAATGGTCCGTGCAGGCGGGCGCTTCCGATCTCCATGTGATTGTGGGGCACCCGCCGGTCATCCGCTTGCATGGTGATCTCACGGCGTTGCCCGATGAGCCGTTGACCGAGGCCGAGGCCGAACCGCTGCTCATCTCGTCGTGCTCGCACGAGGCTCTCGGCCGTCTGCAAACTCAGAAGAACACTGACTTCTCCTTCGAGTGCGTGGCAGCAGGCCGACCAGTGCGGTTTCGCGCGTCGCTGTTCCTTGCGGGAGGCACCACGGGCGGTTGTTTCCGAGTTATCCCGGATTCGATTCCCGATCTGATGTGGGCGAACTTCCCGGTGGCGCTCGCCGAGAAACTGGTCGCGCTTCGCGATGGGCTGGTGATCCTCACGGGCGCGACCGGTTCTGGAAAGACCACGACGCTGGCGATGATCGTGAACCGGATGAACAAGGCCGGCGGCTACCGCATCATCACGGTTGAAGAGCCTGTCGAGTATCTCTTCCCACGCGAGCCGGATTCGGTGGTCACGCAGCGTGAAGTCGGCTCGGATGTTCTCTCGTTCGCCGATGGGCTGAAGTTCGGGCTGCGTCAGGACCCGGATGTGATCCTCGTGGGCGAAATCCGCGACCGCGAGACCGCGCAGATGGCTCTTTCCGCAGCCGAAACCGGGCATCTCGTCTTCAGCACGCTCCACACGCGCGATGCGAAGGGCGCCATCACTCGCTTCCCGGACCTGTTCCCAACCGAGGCGCAGAACGCCGTGCGCGCACAACTGGCGATGAGTCTCAGGGCGATTGTCAGTCAGCGACTGCTGCCGGGTGTCAACAAGGCCGAGAAACGGCACCTGGCGCTGGAAGTGATGTGGAACACGCACCCCATCGCCAGCGCGATTCGCACGAACAAGATCGAGAGCATCGATAACTATATCCAGACAGGTCGCGATGAAGGGATGTTCACCTTCGACGAATCGGTGAAGCAACTCCTGCGCGCCGGTAAGATCTCGCGCGCCACTGCCGAGGAGAACGTGCGCGACATCGGCTACCTTCGAGCGTGAGATTGGCGTTTCTACGAAAATCGCTTTCCGCATGTGTGGTTGGGTGTGGTAAACTCGCACAGCAGAGGACTCGCGCCCATCCACTTCGGTTGCCGGTTGATGGATTCGTCTGACTCACTGAAGATCGACGAAAATCTGGCACGGTTCCTCGCCGCCTACGACCAGTCCATCGAGGGCGGCGATGAGGACGCGGTGACGGTAAACGTACCGCTGGTGGAACTGCCGCCACTGCCAGGCGAACGTTCGGTCACGCCCATGCGTGGCGAGGATGTGAATGAAGGGTCGCTCGGCGAGGTACTCCCGGACCCGGATCGTCACACACGGATTCGCCGGACCCTGGTTGGATCAGGAACAGTCGGCGGCCCGCATCGCATCGGTCGCTTCGAACTGCGCCGCCAGCTTGGCAAGGGCGGTTGCGGTATCGTCTTCCTCGCCTACGATCCGAAACTTCAACGCGAAGTGGCGCTGAAAATCCCACGTCCGGAGATGGTGCTCAACACCGACTCCAAGAGCCGGTTGAAACGTGAGGCACTCGCCGCCGCGGAGTTCGATCACCCCAACCTCGTTCCTGTCTTTGAATACGGCGAAATTGGCCCGCTCTGTTACATCGCCACGGCATTCTGCCCCGGTCAGACACTGGCGGAATGGCTCGATCGTCAGGCATTCCCTGTACCTGTGCGGCATGCAGCACGGCTGGTGGCAGCGGTCGCCGAGGCTGTTCAGCATGCGCACGATCGCGGCGTACTCCATCGCGACCTCAAACCGAACAACGTCATCCTTCAGGAACTTCGCCTGGAGGAAAACGACGAACCGCCACCGGGCAGCGTCCTCCTGCGTGGCGACGACTTCGTACCGCGACTGGTGGATTTCGGTCTGGCGAAACTCGCGGAGCGTGGCGGCCCGTCGGAGACTGGCACACGGCAAATTCTCGGCACACCGAAGTACATGGCCCCGGAGCAGGCCCAGGCCCGCCGCGAAGACATCGGGCCGCCCGCGGATGTTTACGCCCTGGGTGTGATTCTCTACGAGATGCTCGCGGGCCGCGCGCCATACGACGGCGCCAGTGATGTGGAAGTGCTGCGCCAGGCGGTCGAGGGGAAGCCCGTCACGCCGCGGTCGCTTCGCCCCGACATTCCGCGTGACCTGGAGGCGATCTGCCTGAAAGCGATGGCCCGCAATACTGTCGAACGCTACCGAACCGCCATCGATCTGGCCGACGACCTGCGGCGTTTCCTCGATGGCTTGCCCACCATCGCACGCCCGCTGGCGTGGCCGGCCCGCGCGGGCCGCTGGCTTCGCCGTAACGACGAACTTGTTGCCATCGCGGTGCTCGCGATCACCGTCATCTTTGTGACCGCGCTGGGAACCTGGAACTGGTACGACTCGCGAAAACTGCGCGAGGAGCATAACAGTGCGCTGAGCGAACGTGCGTCGCGGAGTCGGGCAGAACAGGAACGCGACTATGCCCGACAGATGCACGATGCCTTTCTCGCATGGCGTGGCGGCAACGACGCCGTGGCAGTGGAGACGCTCGGCAACGCGAGACAAATCGCGGAAGCGCTCAAGGAGGTTCCGGACTTCACGCACGATTACCTTCGCCGACAGTTGAAGTCGCCGCAACTGGTCGTGGTCTGCCCGGCCGGGCCAGTTACGGCCTTGGCGATTTCAGGTAACGGTACACGACTGGCCAGCGGTCACGCCGATGGCAGCGTGACCGTGTGGGATCGCGCCACGGGTCGGCAACTGGGAACGATCGCGGCTCACGCTTCCGTTGTGACGCACGTTGCCTTCGCGCTGGGAGATACGCGACTTTTTTCCGTGAGTACGGGCGAGAGAGGTGCAACCGAAGCGTCAGGCTGGGCTGTTTCACCTGCTGGAACACTCACACCTGCACCGGGGGCGCACCGCTCGCTCGGCCGGGGCGTGACCTGTATCGCGGTCGCACCAGGTGGGCGTGTCGTCTATGCAGGTACGACCACGGGAAAGCTCCTGAAGTTGCATCTTACCAATCCCAGTGAAGGCCGCGAATCGAACATCAGTGGCGGCGGTGTGGTGACGGCGGTGGCTGTTTCGCCAGGCGGCGAGACTGTCTTCACCGCGGAGCACGCGGGGCGGATTCGCCGATGGTCGGCGGACCTGACACCAACGCGCTTCGAGTCACGCGCGCCCGATCGAATCACCGCGCTGGCCGCGCTCGATGCCACACGCGCTGTGGCAGGTTGTGTCGGCGGTCAGTCGCTCATACTCAAGACAGTCGGCACGAACGAGGAATACGCCACCGGCACGCAGGTGAACTGGCTCGTGGCAGGTCCAAATGGCACGCTGGTCCAGAATGGAACGGATGGCCGTTTCATTGTGAATCGACGGACAGAGTTTGCGAGCGGCGATACGGGTGCGATTCGCGCGGGAGCGATTTCACCTGACGGGGGAACACTCTACACCGCAGGGGAAGATGGGTTGATTCGCTCCTGGGCGCTCGCTCGCGATCGACGGGAACGCGGAACGCTACAGGTGGGTCGCGTTGCGTCAATCAGTGTGGCGAAGGACGGTGCGTCCTTCGTGGTCGCAGCCGATCGTACCCTCACCCGCTTCGCCGGCGATGTCGAATCGCGTCTCACTCCTGGCACGCCACAACCGTTTGCAGTGGTGCGTGTGCGCGATGGCGGTATCGTTCGCGCTGTGACACTCGAGGCGGATGCCGCTAGGGTCCGCGACTTCACCGGCACTACTGCTGCGGAAGTGGCATGGCTGCGCGTGTCGCGCGGGCAGTCGGCGACATCCGCCGCGCTCGCGACTGATGGAATCTGGGCCGCAGTTGGCGATTCGAGTGGGCGTGTTTGCGTTTACGTTCTCGGCGAGGCTCGCCCGCGCGCCACCATCGACACGGCCGGGGTTCCTGTACGCCGCCTGCACTTCTCACCGGATGGACGCTACCTCGCGGCCCCAACGCCAGAAGGAGTGGGAGTGTGGCTCGCCAGCACTGGCGAGCAACTGGCGAAGTTGGAAGCCGACGACCGCGCCGTGTTCACCTTCCTCTCGCAGGAACGCCTTGCCATTGCAGGGCGAGACGGCGTGGTGCGTGTTCGTACTTTCAGTGGGCGTGAGGATCTCACACTTCTGGGGCACGTTGGTCGCATCACGGGTCTGGGTGTGTCGCCGGATGGTCGAACACTCGTCAGCGGTGGTGCGACGGGAGAGGTCAAGTTCTGGGACAGCTCAACAGGGACCGAATTGCTCGGTCTCCGCCGGCACTCCCGGCCGGTCACAGTCGTCGAGTTCGCCGCCAGCGGCAAGGTTCTTGTTACCGGCGGCGATGGGCAACTCGCGGTCTGGGACGCCCGCGAGTGAGCAACCAACTCGGCACCAGGCGGCTTTCGGCCGCCTTCGAGAGACCGTATGCTTTCGTATAGAATGTATCAAGGGACGCAGCGGTTCAGGCTGTGCCGGCGATGATGATGACTGGGCGCTTGGCCTCGTCGGGTTCCGCGCGGCGGATCAGATCGCGGACCATCCAGGGGACGTTTCCCTCGCCGAACAGCAAGAAGCCGAGCGTGCCGCTGACTGGAGTGTCGTCGGTCCATCCGAAATGAACCTCTGGCGGTCGACCGATCTTCGCCATTTCCAGTGCCAGAGCTGCCAGGGTGTGCGCGATCGATGCCGCTCTCGTGATCTTCACCACATACCGCCCCTCGTCCTGTTGCACACGCAGTTCCGGTTCGTTCACGAACTCGCTGGCATCGGCGAGTTCCACTTGCACAAACACAATCATCAGGTCGCGCGGAATGCGGTGCTCGCGCCGGATCTGAGCCTCCTTGTTCGCCAGGCTTCGGCGGCCAGGGCGGTGCGGAACGAGTACGGTCAGTTCGAGATGGCGGATGGTGTCCCACATCAACTGTGATTCGAAGTCGGGAATCTTGAATCCGGCGAAGCGCAATTCGCGGCTCCGCGCGATCCGCGAAATGAACGATGTGACAAGTATTGTCGCGATGAAGAACGAGGCGATGATCAGACCCTGAAAGCCCTTCTCCACCTCATTGGCAACTGTGGTGTAAACGAAGATCGCTGTGATGAACGCGAACCGCCACGACAGCCGGCGATACCACGGTCCGGTTCGCTCGTTCCAGGTGTCGATGACTGCGGCAAAGCACGCGCTTGTGATGAGTACGAGTACGCCGGTCGCATACGCGCCACCCTGGGCATCCACATTCGCCTTGAAGACCCAGGTGACCAGCAGATTCACCAGCGTGAACAGCAGCACAAGCGGGCGTGTGGCTCGGGCCCATTCCGGTGCCATCCCGTAACGCGGGAGGTATTGCGGCACGAGGTTCAGGAGGCCGACCATCGCGCTTGCGCCGGCGAACCAGAGAATGATGATGGTGCTGGCGTCGTAGATGGTGCCAAATGTCGGGCCGAATAGTGGGCTGATCTCCCGGCCGTGTTTCCCTTCACCATGAGCGATGTACGCCAGCGCGCGGCCCGCTGCCGGCTTCTTCGGCCAGTCCTCGACACGTTCGAGTGGTCGACCGTGCGCATCGGTCGGTACGCCACCCTCGGCACGCACTGGTGTGATTTCGTTCGGCGGAATGAGCGTGCTGACCACCACGGATGACGTGAGCAGGTAGAAGGACATGATCACGGCTGCGGTGAGTAGCAGCTTGCGTGTGTTGGCGATTCGACCCAGCGGGTGCTTTGGGTCGTCTCCAGGTTTGCCGCGGACGTGTGACGCCACCGCCACGCCCGTCTCGAATCCGGAGAGGCCCAGTGCCAGTTTTGGGAATAACAACAGGCTAACGGCGATCATCGCGCCGATACCCTCGGCGGCGCCGAGGGGGTTGTGCGCGAGGTGCCATTCGCCGCCTCTGACACGCGACAACCACAAGTCCCACAACTGCGGGTGCTCGATGAGGTACTTCAGGCCGAATCCGATTACCACGAGGTTCAACGCGAGATAGACACCAACAATGCCCGCTGCGATGCCAATGACTTCTCGGAAACCGCGCAGGAAGGTCGTGCCCAGGAGCATGAGCAGCAGCATCGTCACGGCGATTTGCTGGCCGGTCGGGGTGTCGTCACCCAGCGACTTCCACGGCCAGTTGGGGTTCTCGATGAGGTGAACCGCGGCATCGGCAGCCGAAAGCGTCTTGGTGATGACGAAGCCAGTCGCTGCGAAGCCAAGCAGTACCAGCACCATGATCTTTCCGGGCCAGCCGGAGACGAGCCGCGCGAGCATCCCAATGGAGCCTTGCCCGGTGAACGATTTCCTGGCGACATAGGCATAAACGGGCAGCGCGCCGAAGAGCGTTACCAGCACCAGGACAACGGTGGCCAACGGCGCGAGCAATCCGGCGCTCTGGTAGGCGATGGATGGCTGGTAGCCAAGTGTGGAGAAGTAATCGACACCCGTGAGGCACATTACCCAGAGCCAAAACGACTGGTGGGAGTGCTGGGCCGGTGCCGCTTGCGGGCCGGGCTGAACGCTCATAGTGGGGGAATGGAGCCGGCCGCGGTGCCGCGCGACGCGCGCGGGGGGTGAGGCCGGCAAGGGGGCAGTTCCAGGTGTGGCGTCACCGCCCCAAAACCGAAACCCATTCTATCTGCACAGGGCGAGGTGTCCAAGTGGTGTCGGGCCATCCTTTGGGTTCGTTCGTGGCGCCACTTGTGCATGCAATCGCCTGTCTGCCTGCGTTGGGACAGGCAGACAGGCGCGTGGTAACTCCCTGAGATACTCACCGTTTTTCCTTCGCGTACCACTCCTTCCAGGCGGTGGCAGCGAGCGCCTTCTGGCCAGGTGAAGCCGTGGGCGCCGGGCCGAAATTCTGACCCGTGAGGCTCCTCAGCCCGGCCTTGGCCGCGAGCATCACGGAGACGTCCGGATCGGTGATGAGTTCGATCAGGTCGGGGATGTGCTGCTTGTCATCCTTCATGGCGCAGGCCAGAGCCGCAGCGCGACGCAGCTCGGAATGCTCTGCCTTCATCATGCTGCGAAGCGTCGCAGGTGTCATGCGGCAGAAGCGTTCGGCCAGCGCGGCGCGCGCCTGCAACTTGCGACTGCCGGCCGTGTTGGCCGCCGTGAGCATCAATGCGCGGGTGTTGGTCGAGCCTTTTGCATCACGGGCCTGGGCCAGGAGTTTCTTCCAGTCGCCATCGGACGATTTCAGAAGCTGCGAGGCGAGAGTGATCCCCTTATCGCCGGTGGGGTTGGGCAGCTCAAGGACAGGCGGAGGTGTGAGGGTACCGACCGCAGGACGATGCGGCAGCAGTTCGCTGGCCGTGGGGCCATTGCCCGCGCGCATCTCGGTGCTGGTTGCGTCTCGTTGAAGCTTGCTGGAGAGATCGCGGGCGAGGTTGGAGCGGGACAGAACCAGTACGGCGAACGCGGTATTTACCTCCGAGCCGTATGACGCATTGCCCCAGGAACCGTCTGGCAGTTGCGAACGCACGATCAACGTGGAAACCACATCATACCAGTCGAGACCGCCGAGTTTTTCGATACCGTAAGCGACTCCGACACGTTCCATCGACCAGATGAAGTAGAGATCGCCGTAGCCGTGCGCGACGCCGATACTCAACAAGCCACCCTTGCGGGCAAGCTCGGCGAAGGTCAAACCGAGGCCGGCAAACGCTCGCTGAATGACGAGGTCCTGAACCGTGGCAGGGCGAGCCTTCGCGGGTTTCTTCTCAGGCTCCTTCGGGATCGGTGGATTGTAGAAGGGGTCGTTGGACTTCGGAGGTGTGGTCTTCTTGGGTCGGGGTGTCTCGACGTTCTTCATCTCCGTCTTCTTCCGATCCTCGCGCCGCGCCAGCCCGGTGGCCATCCCCAGCAAGCCCGCGCAGTACATCGCAGGGCTACCACTCATCGCCGCGCCACCGGCCAGACCACCGGAGTAAGACCAGTTCCCGGTACGCTCAATCTGGGTCATCACAAACCGCTTCTCGACGAGATTCAACGCGCCATCGACAGGTACGCCGTGCTTGCGAGCCATCCACACAGCCAGAAGCCCGAATTGTGTGTTCGAGTTGTCGTCGCTGGCCATGCCAGTCGCCCTGCCGCCCGTGGCCAGAGCCTGCGCATACTGCTTGACCCCCGAGTGAAACACACCGGATTTCTCCGGCTTCATCTCGCGTAAGCGTTTCTGATCCTCACCCGAAACCGCGGTGATGCACTCATAGCTCCAACCGCCGCTGTTGGTCTGACCTGCCAGGAGCCGCACGGCCAGAGCCTGGAGCATCGGAACGTCGGCCGGGTCGCGGAGTCGGTCGAAATACATGAGGCAGAGAGCAATCTCATAGGTACGAGTCTGCATCGGGGCCGCGTCGCGGATCATTCTGGTGATGGTCTTGACGGCCTCGTCGTTGACGGGCGTACCTGCTTCCAGAAGTGCCAAACCCGTCAAGCAGGTGACACCAATACCACCGCCGGCAGCGCCGACGCCGATCGCGCCTGGTTGCGCCGCGGCCTGGCCACGGATGTACTTCTGCCGCAGTGCCGCGACGCCATTCTTGATGGCGCGGTCAATTTCATTCGGTGTTGCAGCCGGAGCAGCAGACGTACAGATCAACAGGGCAAGTACGGCAAGTCGGAGCGTCACAGTTCGGGCCTCCGCGACGGGGAGGGATACAACCGTTAGTTTAACACGCGCGGGAACTTCAGGCGATGGGAAACGACTGGCGACGCGCGGACGCGCCGCCAGTCGAGCGTTAATCACTTCACCGTTAACGCGACTGGCACGAGGTGGTTAATCATGTAGTTGCGGCGGTCGGTATCACGCTTCAGTGGTTGAGCATTCCCCTTGTCGTCGGTGCAGCGCGCGACAAGTTCCAGTGGGCCGATGGCCTTCGGAGTGAAGGCCGCGGTGAAACTCGCCGCTTTGTACGGTTCCGATTTGCCGAGTTTCGCCGCGATCCAGTTCTTGCCCCCATCAGAACTGATATCGACCTTGGCCGCAGCGTTCTCACCGGCCCAGGCAAAGCCCTTGATCGTCACCTCCTGCCCGGCCTTCAGTTGATCGCCCGGCGCGGGGCTAACGATCACGGCCTTCGGCTGGATCGCCGTGAGTGGCGTGAGGTGCGGCAATCCTTGTTTGTCGCGTGACCAGTAAGCGTAGTCGATGGTCTGGAAGAAACCGTTGTGCGGCTTGTCGATGACAACGATGCGCGTGAGCCATTTGACCGATGCCATGCCGTACCACCCGCCGACGATGGCACGCACTGGCCCGCCGTGCTCGGTTGGTAGCGGCTGGCCGTTCATCTCCCACACAATTAGCGTCTCGTCGGCCTTCGCCTTGGCCAGAGGGATGCTGCGGTCGAAGTGGATCGTGCCTGGCGCCTCGGACGGTGCGCCCTTGTCGGCGCCGGCGAGTACCACATCGACGGCACCGGCCTTCACCTTCGCACGTTCGAGCAACGCGCCGAGTGGCACGCCGGTCCACTTTGCCTGTCCGACGCCGCCATGCGACCACTGTGTCCCCTTCGCCGGGGGCACAAGGAAGACGCGGCCGTTGCCCGCGCATTCCAGCACGACTTCGTGTGTGACGGCGTTCATCTTCTTCAGTTCGTCAAGCGATAACTCCAACCGGTTCTCGACAAGTCCCTCGATGACGATCTTGTGGCGTTTCGCGTCCACAGTGGGGATCGGGAAGTGATTGCGAACGTAAAACTTCTCGGTATCGGGGCTGAACAGATCGGCCAGCGGCGTTTCGAGATTCCGCGGCTCGCGCTGACGCACGATCATTGGCTCGCTGGCATGCGCGGTGAGCATGGGAGGCAACCCAGTGGAGCCGGCCAGTGCGGCTGCCGGCGCAGTACGGAGCAAGTCGCGACGCGAAAGCATAACACTCTCCAACGAAACCCCGCCCGTGTGAGCGGGGGATGATGATGGATCGATTCGTTTACCAGCCCGGTCCCTTCGTGCTGGTCTTGATGCGGGTGAGTTTGTCGTTGGTACAAAGGTACAACACGCTGCCGTCATCGCCCCAGGCAACGTTGGCGGTCTTGTCGTTGGTGACAATACGACCCAGGAGCTTTCCATCGGCCGAGAGGACGTGGACGCCATTGACCGCCGTGGCGAAAACGTTCCCCTTCGCGTCCACCTTCACGCCGTCGGGTAGCCCCTTATCCGGATGGGCCTTCACTTCAGCCGTGACATCGTGGAACACCTTCCCTTTGCCAAGCGAGCCGTCGGCCTGGATCGGATATGCCATCACAATCGCCTTGTCCGGGTCCGAGTTGGCGACGTAGAGCGTCTTCTCGTCGGGCGACAGCGTGATGCCGTTGGGCCGGCTCAGTTCCTTCGTCAACAGCGTGAGTTGCCCCTTCGCGCTGAGCCGGTAGACGCCCTGGAAGTCGAGTTCCTTCGCCGGGTTCTTCGGGTCGAGTACGTTGCCAGGAAGCCCATAGGGTGGGTCGGTGAAGTAGAGGTCGCCGTTTCTGGCGAAGGTGAGGTCGTTGGGGCTGTTGAGTCGCTTACCCATATACTTGCCGGCGAGCGTGACGAACTTGCCATCGGCGCCGAGCCGTGCGACCCGGCGATCGCCGTGCTGACAGAGGACGAGGTTGCCGTGCGTGTCCCACGCGAGGCCGTTGGAACCTGGTTCCTTCCCCTTGAATGGCGCCTTGCCGGTGTAACCGCTGGGCTTGAGGAAGTCCTTCACGCCGCTCTTCGCAGACCAGCGGAAGACGCGATTGTTCTGGGTGTCGGAGAACAGCAATGCCTTGTTCTTCTTGTCCCAGAGCGGTCCCTCGGTCCATGTAAAGCCGCCAGCGAGTACCTCGATCTTCGAGCCCTTCGGGATCAGAGTATCGAATCTCGGATCCTTGCTATCGAGTGAACCGATGGTCTTGGGCAACTTCGGCTCATCGGCGCTGGCAGAGCGTGGCGGTAAGACCTCGGAGCCGACTGCGACAGCAATTGCGGCCATCGCGGCGAGACAGACGAGCGAGCGGCACATGGAGACAGATCTCCGGGGGGTGGGGCGGGCTGGGTGTGCGTTCGGGTGCGTGGCACCCGCACGCGACATCGTAGCCGATGCCGCGGCGTGTGCAAGCGGCTAGACGAATCCGTGTGCAGGCAACCCGCAGGTTCGGTTGTGCGCAAAATTGCCTATCCCGCAGGTGTGTCGGTCGTTAGGATGATCCCCCGTCCTCCTTACGCAGTTCATTCGACCCCGACGAGGCTCAGTCTATGCCCCTGGAATACTGGATTCTCTTCGGCTGGGCGTTCGTGCTCATCTGGGTGCCGTTTGTCATCACGACCAACCGCAAGGAGCAGCCAGCCGTACTGTTCTGGCTGTTCATGGTCGAACTCTGGGAGCGGTTCAGCTACTACGGAATGCGGGCATTCCTGGTACTGTACCTGACCATAACGCTGGTGACAGGCGGCTTCGGCTTCGACAAGAAGGTCGCGTACAGCATATACGCGGCGTATGGGGCGCTTGTTTACCTGACTCCACTGGCAGGCGGGTTTCTGGCCGACAAGGTTCTTGGCTTCCGCCGGGCCATCATCTGGGGCGCGCTGCTCATGGCGGCCGGGCAATTCACCCTGGCGATGAGTCCGGGCACGGGTCTCATGTCGAAAGCTCAGTACGAGGCGCGCGAGCAGAAATGGGCGGAAGAGCGAGGGCATGAGAACGCGATGCGAGGCATGACCCCGGCGCAGAAGAAAGAATATCTCGACAAGGAAACACAACTTCTGAAGCAGGAGATCGTGGCGGGGAAGAAGACCCAGCCAGGGCAGAGCATTCTACTTTACGTCGGTCTGTCGCTTCTCGTCACAGGCAACGGATTCTTCAAGCCGAACATTTCCAGCATGATCGGCCGGTTCTACCCGCAGGGCGACCCGCGGCGCGATCGGGCGTTCACGATCTTCTATATGGGCATCAATACGGGCGCGTTCATCGCTCCGCTAACGTGTGGTTACGTTGCCGAGACGCAGGGTTGGCGATACGGGTTCATGTTGGCGGGCACCGGGATGCTCACCGGGTTGCTCACCTTCCTCTACACCGCGTCACGCGGTTACCTGCAGGACCACGGCGACCCACCCGCTGACGCTCCGAAGACGGTCCGTGGGCTTCCGACGCTGCCGACGGTGCTACTGGGATCGCTGCTGTTTGTGCCCGTTTCCGCGTATCTCATCAGCACGAATCACGTTGAACTCGTCTCGCTCCAGCTTGGGAAACAGGCCCTCAAACTGTCTGTGATGGACCTGCTGCTCATGCCGCTGGGGATGAGTGCCATCCTGTTTATGTTCTTCATGTCGTTCCGGTACGCGGTGGCCGAACGGCAACGGATCTGGGTGATCGTCATCCTCTTGTTCTTCACGGCCGTGTTCTGGAGCTTCTTTGAACTGGCCGGCAGCGCGCTCAACGTGTTTACCGACGAGAACGTAGATAAGCGAGTGTTCGGCAGCGAGATTCCCGCGAGCGTTTTTCAGGCGGTTAACGCACTCTTCATCGTCCTCTTCGCGCCGCTCTTTAGCTTCATGTGGGGATGGCTCTACAGGCGGGGTATTGAACCGGCGGCGCCATTCAAGTTCTCTATCGGCCTGCTACTATTGGGGGTCGGATTCCTCATCCTGGATGCCGGGCGCGGTGTCGCTGTGGACGGCGTCATGCCGTTGATTTTCCTGATCATCATGTACCTGTTCCACACACTCGGTGAACTGTCGCTGTCGCCGGTCGGGCTGTCACTGGTGACGAAACTCGCCCCGGCACGAATCGTCGGCTTCATGATGGGCTTCTGGTTCCTGTCGTCGGCGATCGGCATTCAAGCGGGGAAGTGGATCGGCGGGGAATCGGCAGCGCCCGAAGGATCGAGCCGGGCGCAGACCATGAATCAGGCGCTCGACGTGTTTAACAACGTCGGCCTGTTCGCGATCGGTTCGGGCGTACTGCTACTGATACTCGCGCCGATCTTGAGGAAGTGGATGCACGGCATCCGTTGATGCCTGATCAGTAGCGTGGCACGGCGGGATCGACCGACAACGCCCAGCGGTCGATCCCACCCGCCAGCGACATGGCCTCGATCCCGGCGCGGAGCAGAATCGCCGCGCCACTGAGACTCCGCACCCCGTGGTGACAGTACACCACCACGGGCGCATCCACGGGCACCTCTTCCACGCGGCTCATCAACTCGCCCAGCGGAATCAGCACGCTATCGGGCAACGCGCAGTAATCGTGCTCGTTCGGTTCTCGAACATCGAGCAGCACCAGTGGCTGATTCGCGTCGAGCATTCGTTTCAGATCGGTGGGTTGAATCTGGGGAATCATCTCTACACCCGTCGTGGCTTGTCCGGCCGCTCTTATACGATGTCCGGGAGATTCAGTTTGCGGAGGTATTCGCGTTCCTTCATACGCATCTCGCGTTCACCCTTCGTGTCGGTATCGGTGTAGCCGCAGAGGTGCAGGCAGCCGTGGATGACGTAGAGGAGCAATTCGAGGTTCGCGTTGTGCCCGCGATCAGCAGCGTACTCCTTCGCCACTTCGTAGCCGATCACCACTTCGCCTTCCAGAGTCTTTGCCTTTGCGTCGGAGTAAGGGAAGGTGAGAACGTCGGTCGGCTCATCGTGGTCGAGGAATTGCTTGTTGAGCCGGTGGATGTGCGTGTTATCGACAAATGCCATTGTGACCTTGCACGACTTCACGCCCTCGCCCTCAAGTACCGCGCGTGCGGCGTCCTTGAGTTTGGAGAACTCGAGCGGATATTCGTAAGGATTGGCAATCGAGACTCGCAGCATGAGAGCATTGTAGGTGGTCGGCGTTTGATAGCGGACAGGTTTTCGCGCCCGGGAGGAATCGGCGTACTACGGTTGCGACATCCGACTCGAGATCCTCCGATAGAGTTTGTCTCATGCCAGGAACGACTGTCGCGCCGTCGAACGCAGCGCAAGACGCAGTATCGACCACTCCGCCTCCGGCACAACCTCTAACGCTGCCTGCAAGTCCCACAGAAGATCGCTTCTTCACTCAGTGGCCAACGTGTTCGTTGTTCCTGATTAGCGTCGTTGGGTTGTTCCTGGAGTTACTGCTCATCCGCTGGATCAGTACCGAAATCCGCATCTTTGCGTATCTCCAGAACTGCGTCCTGGTGGTCTGTTTCCTCGGACTGGGGATGGGCTGCTGGAACAGTCGTACGCGGTTCGCGCTGAGGGATCTGCTTGTGCCGTTGGGGGTTCTCGTCGCGCTCCTGGCGATCCCGGCCACACGGTTTGCTCTGGGGAAACTGAGTGGTCTGCTCAGTGGGTTTTCGGATTTGCTGATCTGGGATGCGCCAGAGCAGACCGCTGGCCCACTTGTGTCAGTGTTGTTGGGGTCTGTGCTG
>CAYRDG010000041.1:30169-41983 GCA_964422915.1 uncultured Frigoriglobus sp.
TAGGCTTTTGTGTTGTTCAAATTCATCTTTTTGTTCGTTCTGATGGTTCTTTTGTGGCTCATTTTCGTACCCATTGGCCGACTGCTCGGCCGCCTCATGTCGAACCACCCCAACATTATCACCGCCTACTCCGTGAATGTGTTCGGGAGCCTCCTGGGTATCTGGCTGTTCGTGCTGGCCAGTGCGCTCTACTTGCCGCCCGTTGCGTGGTTTGGGTTGTTTGCGCTGGGTGTGCTGCCGCTGATCGGAACAGGAGGGAGGTGCAAGCTGTGGGATGTGGCAATCCTCGTGGGGATCGTCCTGTTAGGCTTTGCCGCAGCGTTCGAGGCAAACACGCAGGAGATTCGTTGGACACCCTACCAAAAGCTCAGTATCCGCGACCTCAGCATCCGCGATGACGACAATGCTCCAGTGTGGCAGCGGATGATCCGCGGTGATCGCGGCAGTACGAGCTACCAGCCGGGCCGGACGTACATCGGTGTGAACAATGCTGGCTATCAGGCCACAGTTGACCTGCGGCCGGAGACAGTCGCGGCCGATCCCGAGCGGTTCGACCCGACCCAGCGAGGCTACTCGCAGTACGACATTCCCATGCGGTTGAACCCTGGTGCAGAGCAGGTGCTGGTGGTCGGAGCCGGTAGCGGAAACGACGCTGCGGGGATGCTCCGCAACGGTGCCAAGAAAGTGATCGCGGTCGAGATCGATCCTGGCATCATTGAGATCGGCAAGCGGTTCCACCGGGAGAAACCATACCACGATCCGCGTTGTGTCGTGATCAACGACGATGCCCGGAGCTACTTCGCGACCGCGACCGAGAAGTTCGATCTGATCGCGTTCGGGTTGCTGGATTCGCACACCACAACCGCTATGACCAACGCCCGACTCGACCATTACGTCTACACACAGGAGAGTATCAACCAGACCCGGGCGCTACTCAAACCTGGTGGAATCGCGGTACTGAGCTTCGAGGCGACGAAACCCTATATCGTGGACCGGATGGCGAGCGTGCTCCGAAACTCCTTCGGGCACGAGCCAGTCGTCTTCCGCATGCCGTACAATGCCTATGGCTGGGGTGGGGTTCTCTTCGTGGTCGGCGATAGCCGCGCGGCGGTGGACGCCAGGCTCGCAGCAGACCCGAAGCTCAACGGGCTTGTGAAACAGTGGCAGGCAACCTATCCCGTGACGCTGCCTGGTACGACCCGGACGACGACCGACGACTGGCCCTACCTGTACTTGGAGAAGCCGACGATCCCGACGCTGTACCTGCTGTTGGGGGCACTGCTGATCGGGTTGTACGCATTCGGCCGGCGCGAGATCAGGAAATCGGCTGCAGGCACCTCCACAGCCGGCGGATGGGGCCGTGACGGCTGGCATTTCTTCTTCCTCGGCGCGGGTTTCATGCTGCTGGAAGTGCAGAATATCAGCAAGGCCGCAGTGGTGCTGGGGAACACGTGGCTGGTGAACGCGGTTATCATCTCCGGCGTGATGGCGATGATTCTGCTTGCCAACTTGATCACTGCCATGGTTCCGCGTTTGCCGCTGAAGCCGGTGTATGCGCTCCTGATTGCCACCTGCCTCGGCCTCTACTTCCTTGACCTCTCGACGTTCGCCTTCCTTCCGTACACTACCAAGGCCGTTGTGGTGGGGTTGCTGACCAGCCTCCCGATGCTCTTCAGCGGTATCGTGTTCATCCGTTCGTTCGCGGCAGCGGAGCGGAAGGATGCGGCGTTGGGTGCGAATCTGATCGGCACGCTCGTCGGCGGGTTGTTGCAATCGATCACGTTCGTGACCGGCATCAAGGCGCTCTTGTTGATCGTTGCGCTACTCTACCTCGCGGCGATCATGACCAGGGTGATCCGTAAACCAGAACCTCACGCAGTTGTCGGTTCCAGCGCCGTCTGACGCTGTGGGGCCACTGAGTTCAGCTTGAGTGGCCCGATCACTTGTGGTGCGTGTTCGCCCATCACTTCCAGAGCCAGCGCGGTGTAGTCGGCCGCGCCGGTACTCTTTGGCGCATACGCGAAGACGCTCTTGCCGAAACTGGGGCACTCCGCGAGCTTGATATTCCGCCGAACCCGCGTGCCGAAGACGCGAGCGTTCGCCCAGGGGACATTCGCGCCGCGACTCGTGTCGAGAAACGCTGTCAGGTCCGAAACAACTTCCTGTGCGAGTTTCGTTGCAGCATCGTAGAGGCAGACGACCACACCCGACACGACGAGTCTCGGATTGATTCGCCGCGAGACGAGTGCCGTTGTCTCGAGCAATTTCGAGAGGCCGTGCAGCGCGAGGAAGTGCGGCTGAAGCGGGATGAACACCTCATCGGCGGTCGCCAGCGCGTTGAGTGTCAGTACGCCCAGCGATGGCCCGCAGTCCATGAGCACGAAGTCGGCATCCTGAGAGTCTTGCGCCATCGCCTCGCGCAGAATTACCTCACGGCCGACGATGCCAGCCAGTTCGACCTCGGCCGCAGCGAGGTTGATGTCGGATGGCACGAGGCCGAGGTTGTCGCCCACGTCGCGCCGAACTTCAGCCAGTGGTTTGTTCGAGACGAGCACATCGTAGAGTGATGGCAGCGTGCCATCTGGCTCAAGGCCGAGGTGTGTGCTGGCGTGCGCCTGCGGGTCAAGATCGATGACGCACACACGCTGCCCCGCGAGCGCGAGGGCCGCAGCGAGGTTGACGGTTGTCGTAGTTTTGCCGACTCCGCCCTTCTGGTTGATTACGGCGATCTTCCGCATGGTGACTCCTCGTCGGTGCCGCGTCAGACCTTCGTCGAGCGAAGCGCCTTGCCGCGTACCGGCCAGACCTTATAACCACAGCATCCTCTCCCCGACCAGCCCAAACTGCCTCCCGGCAATCCGGGGCTGCCGCGGCATCACGCCGTAAACCCACCAGCTTATTGCTCTTAGCCGCGACACAGGAGACGTTTCAATGTCGAACCTCCGCCAGGCAGCGATTCAGACCATCGCGACGACCGAGTACGACCTCAACCAGATCGACTTCCGCAGCACACACATCAAGGACCTCTTCGGCTCGCTGGTATTCAGCGAGGAAGTGCAGAAGGCCCGGTTGCCCAAGCCGGTCTTCAAGGCCCTTCAGAAGACGATCAAGCAAGGGGCGCAACTGACCGATCCGGCCGTGGCCGATGCGGTTGCCAGTGCGATGAAAGACTGGGCGATCGAGCACGGCGCGACGCACTTCACGCACCTGTTCCAGCCCATGACCGGGTTGACCGCCGAGAAACACGACAGCTTCCTGGCCCCAACTGGCACCGGCGCCGCCATCGCCGAGTTCAGCGGCAAGGAACTGGTGAAGGGCGAGCCGGACGCCAGTTCGTTCCCCTCAGGTGGTATCCGTGCCACCTTCGAGGCACGCGGCTACACCGGCTGGGACCCGACCTCACCGGCGTACATCCGTGAGTCGCCCAATGGCGCGACGCTTGTCATTCCCACGGTCTTCGTGTCGTGGACCGGGGAGGCGCTCGACAAAAAGACGCCGCTGCTCCGCAGCATGGAGGCGCTCTCCAGACAGGCGCTGCGTATCCTGAGGCTCTTTGGCAACAACGAGGCGGTGCGCGTCTTCACCACGGTTGGCCCGGAGCAGGAATACTTCCTGATCGATAAGAACTTCCTCTATGCACGGCCGGACCTGTTCAACTGTGGTCGCACGCTCTTCGGGGCCAGGCCGCCCAAGGGCCAGGAACTGGAAGATCAGTACTTTGGCACGATCCCGGAACGCGTGCTGGCATGTATGGCCGAGTGCGAAGCGGAGATGTTCAAGCTCGGCATTCCGGTGAAGACACGCCACAACGAGGTTGCACCCAGCCAGTACGAGATCGCACCGATCTTCGAGGACTCGAATCTCGCCTGCGATCACAACCAGCTCACGATGGACGTGATGCGGCAAACTGCTGACCATTACGGTCTGGTTTGCCTGCTACACGAGAAGCCATTCGCGGGCATCAACGGTAGCGGCAAGCACAACAACTGGTCGATGGCTACCGACGCTGGTGAGAACCTCCTCAACCCAGGCGACAACCCCCACGACAACGCACAGTTTCTCGTGTTCTGTGTTGCAGTGATTCGGGCCGTCGCCAGGTATCCTGAACTGCTTCGCGTCACGGTTGCGTCGGCCGGCAACGATCACCGCCTCGGCGCGAACGAGGCACCGCCGGCCATCATCTCGATCTTCCTGGGCGATCAACTCCAGGACATCATGGATCAACTGGAGAAGGGGAAGCCGGAGAAGACGCTCCCCGGTGGGACGATGGAAGTGGGTGTCAGCGTGCTGCCCAAGCTGCCGCGTGACGCGGGCGACCGCAACCGCACCAGCCCCTTTGCCTTTACCGGCAACAAGTTCGAGTTCCGCGCGGTCGGTAGCAGCTTCAGCATTGCCGGACCGAATACGGTGCTCAACACCATCGTCGCCGAGTCGCTCGACTTCATCGCCACAGCGCTGGAGAAGGCGGTTGGCAACGACCACAGCGAGGCGCGGCTGAACAAGGCAATCCAGGACCTACTACCGGGCATCCTCAAGGAGTCGAAGAAGGTTATCTTCAACGGTGACGGCTACAGCGAGGAGTGGCACAAGGAAGCCGAACGGCGCGGCCTGCCCAACATGAAGAACACCGTGGACGCTCTCCCGGTGATCGTTCGTAAGGACTCCATCGAGCTGTTCACGAAGTACAAGGTCTACACCGAGCGAGAACTGACTGCCCGGTATAACATCTTCGCCGAGAAGTACGTCAAGGAATTGACCATCGAAGCGAACATGATGGCGCACATGGCCCGGACGATGATTCTTCCGGCGTCGCTTCGTTATCAGGGCGAAGTGGCCGCGGCCGTGAATGCGACGAAGGCTGCCGGAGTTAACCCTGGGGCGCAACTGGAAGAGTTGCGCGAACTGACCGAGACGCTGTCGCAGTTCCAGGGCGCGCTGGCCAGCCTGGAGAAGGAACTGCACCACGGTAATGGCGGCGACCTCTACTCGCATGCGAAGTCGATCCGCGACGGTGTGATCCCGAAGATGAACGACCTGCGGACGTTTGGCGACAAACTCGAAACAATGGTCGCTGACGACCTCTGGCCGTTGCCCACTTACCGTGAGATGCTCTTCATCAAGTAACGGTTCGGCGGCAGTAATTCCGCATTCCGTGGCCCAGCGCCCCTGCTTTGACGAGAACAAGGCTCACGCCTTCTCCTCGTCAGAGCAGGGGCACTCGCTTTTGTAGTAATCCATTCCATCCTTTCCGCCGTCTAGTAACTGTCGCAGTTGATGCGGTGTTAACACGTCACAAGGAGTTCCAATGCACAAGCTCTCCCGTCGCAAGTTTCTCTCCGTCTCGGCTGCGGCCGCTGCTGGCGCGGTTGCCAGCCGCATCGAGGCAGCGCCCGATGAAAAGCCTGCCACGGCGAAACTCGTCGCGGGCAATACATCATTCGGCTGTGCGCTTTATGGTGAACTGAAGACCGAGACAGGGAATCTCTTTCTTTCGCCGTTTAGCATCTCGACAGCGCTAGGAATGGCGGCGGCTGGCGCACGCGGCAAGACACGCGAGGAGATGGACAAGGTCCTGCGCCTGCCCGAAGGTGCTCCGGCGGCGTTCGGAGCAATTCTCAAGAGCCTTAACGACGAACCCGATGCCAGGAAGCGCGGATTCACCCTGACCACCGCCAATGCGCTCTGGGCACAGAACGGCTATCCCTGGAAGCCGGAATACAAGAAACTCGTCGCGACCGACTACGGCGCCGGGCTATTCGACGTGGACTTCCAGAGCAAGCCGGACGCGGCACGCGGCACGATCAACGCCTGGGTGGAGAAGGAGACACATGAGAAGATCAAGAACCTGCTGCCGCAGGGGAGTGTGACTCCGATGACGCGACTAGTGCTGACCAACGCGATCTACTTCAAGGGCGACTGGGCTGATCCGTTCAAGAAGCCGAACACGAAGGACGCCCCTTTCACGCTCGCCAGCGGCAAGAAAGCGGAGACCCCGCTCATGTTCCGCATCGGCGGATATCAGTATGCCGAAACCGATACGTATCAGGTGCTCGACATGCCTTACGCCGGCAGGCGCGTGAGTATGACGGTCATTCTGCCGCGAAAGGCTGATGGTCTTGCTGCGGTAGAGAAGGTACTGAACGGTGAGAAACTCACGACCGTGCTCAAGGGCCTACGCTTTGAGCGCACCGTTCACGTCCATTTGCCGAAGTTCAAGGTGGAGAAGTCGTTCGCGCTGAACAAACCGCTTCAGGCTCTGGGGATGAAGGCGGCGTTTGCCGGGGCCGACTTCGGCGGAATGCACACCGGTGGTGAAGATCTGGCCATCTCCGCTGTGCTGCACAAGGCGTTCGTGGATGTTAACGAGGAAGGGACCGAGGCCGCGGCCGCGACCGGAGTGGGGTTTGCAGCAACGTCTGTGCACGCCCCGAGCGAGCCGAAACACTTCCGCGCCGACCGGCCGTTCCTCTATCTCATCCGTGACAACAAGACGGGGAGCGTACTGTTCCTGGGTCGACTCACGGAACCGTCGAAGTAACGCAACCGCATGAACTGGAAGTGAGGGCAACTACTGCGAGCGGTCCTCGCTTCCAGTTCATGCAACGAACTGGCCCCAGCACGCCGGTGCTGGCCGGGTTCGGTCGCCTGTCTCGCCTCCCCCATACGACCAGTTCCGGTCGTATCGACGGCAATATCTATCCATTCTGCCTAGATTGTGCTCTTTGCCTTTGACGCGCATTTCTCCCAATTCTACCATCGTCAAGACGAGGGGGACGCGCCCCCTTCGCCCGTCCCGCGAGGAGAGGTTGCATCTATGTACAGCATCGTGATGATTGCCGCGATGTCGGCTGGTGCCGACGTTACCCCCACGGCTCCGCCCCCGAAGACCGTGACTGCGGCTCCCACTCTGTCGGTAGGCTGCTGCGGCGGCGCTTACCTGGCCGGTTGCTCCGGATCGTGCCACGGCTCCTATTACGCTGGCTGTTGTGGTGGCTATTACTCGTCGTGTCACGGTTGCTGTGGTGGTGGTTGCCACGGCCGTGGCGGCTTCCTCGGCATATTCCACCACAAGCGCGGGAACTGCTGCGGCGGCTACACCTGCTTCGGCTGCTGTGGTGGAGCCTGCTACGGTTCGTGCTACGGTTCGTGCTATGGCTGCTCCGGCAGCATCAGCTACGGGTCGGGCTGGGGCGCGCCAGTCGGAATGTCGCCGTACATGCTGCACGGTTACAGCTCTGGCGCCGCACCCGTGTGGACCGCTGGCCCTCCGGTCTATGCCGGCAGCTACGCCAGCCCCGCTGCGGTCTACGGCCAGACCTACTATCCCAACCAGCCGCCGACGATGACCGTTCCCGTCGCGCCCACGCCGAAGCCCTCTTCCGATAACCCCCCGCCGTCAGGAGCCAGCCTGAAGTTCGACCTTCCGGCCGACGCAACGCTCTTCGTGGATGGCAAGCCGGTTGCCGAAGGCGGTCTGGCTCGCAGCTTCTACACCCCGGCGCTGGAGCCAGGTCGGGACTACTTCTACGAGGTTTACACCGAGCGTACGGTGGACGGCAAGACGGTAGCTTCTGACAAGAAGAAGGTGATCGTGCGAGCGGGCAAGTCGATCAACGTGAGCTTCGCGGAACTGACCGCGACCAGCAGCGTGGTGAAGAAGTAAGGGCGTTCTGAATGCCGTGACGGGTTGGGGGTGAATGGCTCCCAACCCGTCACGCTCGCTGTTTCACTCACTTCGGTAGCGATTTGCTTTCGATGGTCGGGCACCAGTTCTTCTCGATGTACTCCACAATCAACTCTGTACCTTTCTCGTGCGTCACGAAAGGCTTGTCCTTCGGGCTGTACATGGAGTCGGTCAGATCGCGGACGAGGAACGTCCTCACTTGCCACTTCACCATCTGCTTGATTGCGAACGTGCGATTGAGAACACACATGTTTGTGTGGACGCCCACGACGAGCAGCGTGTCGATTCCCTTCTCCTTCATGATGTTGTAAACCTCGGAGCCGCTGTCGGTGACGTAATCCTTCTCGCGGTCGATGGTGATGGCCGCGTTCTCGCGTTTCCACGCCTTGTAGAACTTCGCTGCTGGCACGTAGTCGCAACCGCCCTTCGTGTCGTCCACGGGCAGGGGTGGGTCAGGCATTTCCTTCGCCTTCGGCGGTGTCGCCTTCTTCGCGGCCTGCGCCCGTTTGCGTGCCGGGTGGGTCTTGTAGAAGTCCATGCAGTCTGAAGGACAGTGGATGATGGTCATTCCCCTGTCGCGACACGCTTTCAGAACCGGCTCGGTTCGCTTCGCCAGTTCACCGCATCGTTTTGCCGCGTTCTTGCACCAGTGATCGTCCCACATGTCGCAGACAACGACAGCGGTCTTCATCGGCTCGATGGCAACCTCGATGTTGATCGGCGTCGACTGGTTCACGGTGTGCGTTTTGGCGTTTCCAGTAGCGGGATCGACGCTAGTGGAAGTGATGATGAAACCATCTCGCTTGCGCGCGCGAATGACGAACTTCGCAGGGCCGTTGGCTGCGGCGGGCAGCGCGAAGAGGATGCAGAGAAGCGCGGGCATCGTGAAGGGCAGGGGGCAGCGCATGATTTTCTCCGAGTAGTGACGTTGCCGATGATACCCGGCGACTGTCTGTATGGAAACGAAAAGACCCCCGGCTGTTGCCGGGGGTCGGGTTTGCAATGCCTTCAAGAAGGCTTAGCGGCGGCAGCCGAAGCCGCGGCGGGAGCCGCAGCCGCCAGACATGCCGCAAGCGGGAGCGCAGCTGGCGTTGTAGCTGCACGGGCTGGCGCATGGCGTGCAGGGAGCGGGCGAGGAAGCGGCCGTGTAGACCGGCACCTGAACGGTGCGCTCGACCTGCTTCGGCTTGTACACCTCGCGGACGCCCTTCTTCTCGACCTGCTTCCAGGTCGTGACGTTGACATCCTTCTCGACATCAACCCACTGGCAGACCTTGCGGGTGCCGGTCTTCTCGACCTGCACGGGCTTCTGAACCTGAACTTCCTTCTCAACGGTTGCCCAGAAGCAGACCTTACGGGTGCCGGTCTTCTCGACCTGCACGGGCTTCTGAACCTGAATTTCCTTCTCAACGGTCACGCAGTGGCCAACCTTGCGAGTGCCGGTCTTCTCGACGGGGAACAGTCGCTGCACCTGAACATCCTTCTCGACCCACACCAGTTCCCGGGTCGGGACCTGCTGCTTCACGCGGCGCTCGACACGCTTGTAGGTCGTGCAAGGAACGGTGATCTGACGGGTGACCTTCTGACGCTGCATCACGGTACGGGTGACGTACTGCGGCGCGGGTTGCGCACAGGGGTCCGTACAGGGAGTGTCGCAGTTGTTCTTGTTACCGCAAAGGCCGCCGAACAGTCCGCGGCGGTTGCTCTTGCAAGGTGCCGGACCAACCAGACAGGTCTGGGTGACAGGTACGCACACCCACTGGCACACAGTACGGACCTGCTGCGTGACCACGGGCACCCGCTCGCAGATCGTCACTTCCACTTCGCGCATCCCCATCTTACATTCCGCGACCTTCACCTTTTCCTTGACGAGACGGCACTCGTTGACGGTGTACTTGTACTGCTCGTCCTTCCACTGTACCTCCTGAACCTTGACCTTCTCCTTCGCCGTCTTGAACTCGCACACGGTGTAATTGTACTGCTCGTCCTTCCACTGCTGTTCCTGAACCTTGACCTTCTCCTTCACCGTCTTGAACTCACACACGGTGTACTTGTACTGCTCGTCTTTCCACTGCTGTTCCTTGACCTTGACCTTCTTCTTCGCGGTCACAGGTTCGCTGACGGTGTACTTGTAGTCTTCCTTCGTCGGAACCCATTCGGTGACCATCACCTTCTTGGTCGTGTAGGTGACGTTGCCGCAGGGTGCGCAGTTACTGCTGACGGAAGTACCGCAGTTGGCCTTGCGCTTGCCGAAGCCATAAGCTTCGGTGGTGGTCAGGCCGATGGCAGCCGCGAGGATTGCCAGGCCCAGAAGACGCCGCGTCATTTCGTAGCCTCCGCTAAACGGATTTGGGGTGGGTCAGAGCCGCCGTCTCCGTTCGGCGAATCGCCCGATGTCGTCGGCAATTCTCATCCAGGCGCATCAAATTGCCCAAACCGCCCAGGATTGCTCGACGAGAAACAGGGTATTCTCCGTAACCCTGTCAGGCAACGGAATCTGCGCGGTCTGGGTAATTTTCCCCAGGTTGTGTATTCCGTAAACACGGTCGATCCTCCTCGCACGCGCTGGCAGAACATTGGTTCCGCCGATAGGATCATCCCATGCGACCCATTCGGGTCATCTTCCTGAAATTCGCTGGAGGTCCGATGCAAACCGCATACCTGACGCGACCGGCATTTGCGCTGTTTGCGGTCATTCTTGCCGCAGCCTTCGCCGCACCCACTGCCGCGGCGGACAAGAAGGAAGAAGGCTGGATTTCGCTCTTCAACGGCAAGGATTTGACAGGCTGGAAGATCCCCAACCCACCCAGCAGCCAGTTCAAGGGTGTGAAGGAAGTCAAGAATGGTGAGGGTAAAGTAACTGCGTTCGTCGGCATTATGAAGAATGGCAAGGAAGTGACGCTCTGGCAGGTGAAGGACGGACTGATCGTCGGAGGTGGGCCGTCCAGCCACATCTTCACCGATGCGGTGGCCGACAACTTCCGCTATCGTGTTGTGGCGAAGATTAACGATAAGGGAAATAGCGGCCAGTACTTCCGCACCAAGTTCGGTCCGGGCTTCCCCGCTGGCTATGAGGCCCAGATCAACGCCACGCACGGCGACTGGCGCCGCACCGGGAGCCTGTACCCGGATGGCCGTACCAAACTGACGGCTCACGAGAAAGAAATCTGTATCAAGGTGGCTCCGAACAAGCCCAATGAGTTCTTCACGCAGGAAGTCATTGCCAACGGGCCACACATCCAGATTTTCGTCAACGGCAAGAAGACCGTCGATTTCACCGACCCGAATAACACCTTCACCAAGGGGCACTTCGCCCTACAGGGTCACGATCCTGGTAGCGTGATGACCTTCAAGACGGTCGAATACATGCCGATCAAGAAGTAATTCCGGGCGTTGCTTCGTCCGCATTCGCTTCCGTGAGTCCGGTTTTCGCAGTGAGAACTGGCCTCACGGACGCCCTTGCCACGGGAATTGCTCATCCTGGGAGTGAGTTCGTCTGTCATTTCGCGCGGAAACGGAATGCTCATGCAGTGAATCGCGCACTAAATTCCTGGCGGCCTCGCCCACAACCGAGGATGTTCATGACACCTCAACCGGTGTGTACATTTGATTTCCAGCTGGACCCAGCGACGCGCGTCATGGTCATATCTTTGGCTGGAAAGCTAGATCCGTTGGCGACGGAACAACTGCTGCCCGCGGTGGAGGAAGCGTACCTTGCCGGCGTGCGGCGCTTCGTCTTCGACCTGGAACGCCTGGAGTACGTCGGCAGTCTCGGCTTGCGAGTGTTCGTATCGACTCACAATCGCGTGAAGGGTGAAGGTGCCGCGGCGCTGTGCAACCCGACCGCGCCAGTGCGAACGATCCTGGAAATGACGAAGCTCAACTGCGTCCTGCGGTACTACCCGACACGGCATGAGGCCGTGGACGCGGTGCGCGGCTGATTCACTCCGACTCGCTGCGCATCACCACTTCCCCTACAATCTCCGGCGCGTGGTCCGTCCGTAGGCGCCTGTGGTTCGTTGCGCACTGGAGATGGTGGCATGTCCGTGAAACGCATCCTGATGCTCGTTGGCGACTTCGTGGAGGATTACGAAGTGATGGTGCCGTTCCAGGCGTTACAGGTGGTGGGG
>CAYRDG010000042.1:0-41935 GCA_964422915.1 uncultured Frigoriglobus sp.
CTTCGTGGAGGATTACGAAGTGATGGTGCCGTTCCAGGCGTTACAGGTGGTGGGGCATGCAGTCGATGCGGTCTGCCCTGGGAAGAAGGCGGGCGAGAAAGTCCGCACAGCGATTCACGATTTCGAGGGCGATCAGACTTACTCCGAGAAGCCCGGACACAATTTCACCCTCAATGCCAGCTTCGACGAGATCGACCCGACGAAATACGACGCACTGGTGGTCCCTGGCGGCCGTGCCCCGGAGTATCTGCGACTCAATCCGCAAGTGCTGGTGCTGGTGCGGCATTTCTTCGAGAAGGATAAGCCAGTCGCGGCGATCTGCCACGGCGCACAGTTGCTCCTGGCAGCCGGGGTGCTGAAGGGGCGGTCGTGCAGTGCCTATCCCGCGGTTGGCCCAGATGTGGCTGCGTGTGGCGGCACCTACGTGGATGTGCCGCTTGATGGGGCGCACGTGGAAGGGAATCTCGTGACCGCCCCCGCGTGGCCGGCACACCCGGCGTGGCTCCGTGCGTTCCTGAAGCGACTGGGAGCCTGACAGCGTTTGCCGCCTGGTACCGCAAGTGCGCCTGCACTGACTCTCGCTCGCGCTGCCGGAAAGTGAAGCTATCCGATGCGCGGAAACAGTGGCTTCACCTTGCCGTCCAGCAGTTCAGCAGTGATACGCAGGTCGTCTGGCTGTGCCCTCAGTTCGGCCGCATCGGCGTACTTCACCTCGGCCCACGGCGTGGGGAAGTTGAAGCTTGTGTAAATCGCCTCAGCCGCCCGCGGGATAAATGGCTTCAGAAGAATGCTGGCGATCCGCAACGACTGCACCGCGTTGAACAGCACCTTTCCGGCTGTATCCTTGTCAGTCTTCACCAACTTCCACGGCGCGTTGGCTTCCAGATACTGATTGGTCGGCGTGAGGAAATCCTGCACGATCTTCTGCAACGCGAGGTTGTAGCGGCACGCCTCGACGTGCGCGCGCACCTCACCAACGAACAGCGCAAGGTCCAGCCCCGGCACAACCGGTTCGGGCGTCTTCCCTGCGGTCCCGTCAAACACGGCTCCGAAGTTCTTGAAGGTAATCGTTAGCTCGCGGCTGAACAGATTGCCGAGGTTATTCGCCAACTCTGAGTTGTACACCTCCTCAAAGCGTTGCCCGCTATAGTCGCCATCGGATGGAAAGGGGCATTCCCGCATAAAGTAGTAGCGGTAAGCATCGCTGCTCGACTCGCTGATGATCGCCAGCGGATCGACGATGTTCCCGAGCGTCTTACCCATCTTCTCGCCGTTGTTGTTCACGAAGCCGTGACTGAACACCTTCTTCGGTGCCTCCTCGCCGGCGGCCCAGAGCATCGCGGGCCAGATGTGGCAGTGGAACCGCGTGATGTCCTTGCCGATGAAGTGCGTATCGCACGGCCAGTATTTGCGGAAGGTCGCCTCGTCATCACCGTAGCCAATGCCGGTGATGTACGTTAAGAGCGCATCAAACCAGACGTAGATGGTGAAATCCGGATCGAACGGAATGCGGATGCCCCAGTCCTCGCCGTGACGCGAGATGTTCAGGTCGGCCAACCCTTCGGCTTCGATGAAGCCGATCATTTCGTTGCGGCGGCTCTCAGGCTGAATGAAGTCCGGGTTCTCCTTGTAGTAAGCGAGTAGCCGTTCCTTGAACGCGGAGAGCTTGAAGAACCAGCACGGTTCGCTGCGCCGGATGAGCGGACGCTTGTGCGTCGGGCAGTGCCCGGCGTTCTCGCCATGAACCTTGTCGCTCTTGAACTCCTCGCACCCGTCGCAGTACCAGCCTTCGTAGCTGCCCTTGTAGATGTGGCCGTTGTCGTACACCTTCTGGATGAACTTGCGGCAACACTGTTTGTGCCGGTCGCTCGATGTCTGGATGAAGGTGTCGTAGCTGATGTCCAGCGCGTCCCAGACCTCGCGGAACTGGCGAGCCATGTCGTTGCAATACGCCTGCGTTTCCTGGCCGAGTTCCCCGGCACGTTTACTCACCTTCACGGTGTTCTCGTCGTTGCCCATCAGGAAGAAGACTTCGTACCCCTCCATCCGCCTGTACCGGGCTTGCACATCGGCGCCGAGTTTCTCGAACGCTGTGCCGATGTGTGGCCGGCTGTTCGGGTAGTCGATGGCGGTAGTCTGAAACCAACGGGGCTTGTCCGTCACTGTGTCTTCCTCCGGCGTGATGTAGCCTTTCTACAGACGCGGCGAATTCAGGGCAGGTTCAGCGATTGTTCCGCGCGGGCCGGTGCGCGATGCCATTACTCTATCGCAAGCGGCTACAGCTTCACCGACGAGCCAAACCGGCGCATGAGCGCGGCTCGCGTTGCAGGTGCGGTGATCCGGTTACCGCGAAGGTCCAGCGATTGCACCTTAGGCAAGCGTGGCGAATCAATCAGTACTCGCGCGCCGGCGTCGCTAATGCGGTTGGAGCCGAGGTAAAGCTCCGTCAGCTCCAGAAATCGACCATCGGCAATCGCGGCCGCGTCCACGTCGTCGGCTCCCGTGCCGTGCATATCGAGAATCGACAGCCGGGTCAGGTGCGGCGATGCGAGCAACGCATGGAGTTCACCCGTGGCAACATGAGCGCTGACCATCCGCAAGGATCGCAGTCGAGTCAGTTCCGGGCAATTCGCCAGTCGGGTGCCATTTCGGAGACCCGCGAGCCGGAGAACGTGAATGCCAGGCACGTTGAAGATCGTCGTGGCGTGCTCCACGATGGGCCGTTCGTCGCGCGCTTGCACTTCCTCGATCAACCCCCGGTTGAAATCACCCCACTCGACGCCGGATAATTGTGGTAGCTGCTCCTTCCAGGTCTGTACGAACACAATGAGGTAGCCGACGTTGATACGGACAAGAGAGTAACGCCCGGGATCGTTGAGGCCGAGTCGGGCCAGTTCCACCTGAGTGCGAACGAACTCCGCGCGTTCCGGCTCGCCGTTCTCCTCGAGCCAGTCGGCATACATGAGCCGTGGCACATCCTCTTCGGGGTGCTCGGCGATGGCGTGCAGGAGTGCATCATGGTCGTTCATGGCGAAAAGGCTCGCTGTGCGCGGCTCCTGTTCAGGGTGGGAAGTATAACCCCGGCCCGCCGAGGCTTCGCTCGGATGTTCGAGGGAGACGACCCACCATGTGCAAGCAAGAAGTGTGGGCTTTCAAGGCCGGTGGCGCGTGCCGGTCAGAGCCACGGCGGCTAGCCGAGAGCGACGCGGTCGCCTGGCGCAGGAACGGCCACATCGGCAAAGCCCACTCCGCGGAGCGTTTCGGCCAGCGCGTCGGCCTGTTCGTGCTCACCGTGGATGAGCCGTACCTTGCCGACTTTCCCCGCCAGCGGAGCAAGGTAGGCGATGAAGTCGTCGCGGTCGGCGTGTCCGCTGAAGCCATCGAGATGCACCACCTCGATCCATTTGTTCCAGTCTCGCCCCTGGAAACGCACCGTCGGCTTCGGTTCGAGGAGTTTCCGCCCCACCGTGCCGTGTGCCTGGAAGCTCACGAGGACGATTGTGCAGCGCGGATCGTCGACCAGTTGTTTGAGATGCTGCTGAATGCGACCGGCATCGCACATTCCACTGGAAGCGATGATGACGCTTGACCCGTGCCGTGTCGCCAGCCGCGTACTCTCCTCGAAGTCGCGGACATAGCTCACGCCGTCGCCGCCAAGCAGGCCGTGCCCCTCGCGCAGGGCCTGGGCGATTTCCTCCGACAGGCTGTTGGGGTGCGACCGATACACGGCCGCAACTTCCGATGCCAGTGGGCTATCGACATACACCGGAATCTTCGGAATCTTCCCGGCGCGTAGCCCCTGCTGGATGACATGGATGATGAGCTGCGTGCGGCCGAGGCTGAACGCAGGAACGAGCACTTTCCCCTCGCGCTCCACCGTGTTGCGGATGGCCGCGTAGAGCTTCTCCACCGTATCCGGAAACGAGCGATGCAGTCGGTTGCCGTAGGTACTCTCGCACACCAGTACATCTGCCGGTGGGATTGTGCCTGTTGGTTTGAGGATGGGCAGCCCGCGTCGGCCCATATCGCCGCTGAAGGTGAGGGTGCGGTCGCGTTCGGGGCCAGCCGCCACAACGTGAACCATAGCCGAACCCAGAACGTGCCCAGCCTCGATGAAGCGGAACCGGATGTTCCTGGTCACGTCGGTTTCACGGCCGTAAGGAACTGCCACGAGGCGGGAGAAGACCTTCTCCACGTCGTTGACGGTGTACAACGGCTGCACCCAGGGTTCCGCATAGTTTCGCGCGATGTTGATGTGCGCCGCGTCCTCTTCCTGAATCTTGGCGCTATCGGCGAGCATGATTCGGAGCAGATCGCGTGTCGGCGGCGTGCAGTAAATCGGGCCGTCGAAACCCTGCCGGATGAGTGTGGGGAGGTTGCCGCAATGGTCGATGTGGGCATGACTGACAACCACTGCGTCAATCTGATGCGGGTGGAAGGGGAAGTGCCCGTTACGCTGGCGAGCCTCTTCGCGGCGGCCCTGGTGCAATCCGCAGTCGAGCAGGACCTTGTGATTACCAGCTTCGACCAGGTGCATCGAACCCGTGACGCCGCCGGCCGCGCCCCAGAAGGTGAGCGTCGGCTCGGCGGCCGCATATGCAGGCGGTGTATTCGTGGTGACGGTACTCATTCCGACATTCTACCGGGATGGGCGAACAAGCTCCATGTTGGGCGAATGTCCTGGTGGAACGCACGGCGGGGCCATGTCGCCATGTGAGTTTCGTTGTTCAGTTTCGCCGGATGAGGCCAGGGTCGCGACAGCGAAGATGTGCGAATGACACGCGCGCGAGTGGAAGCAGACGAACACATTACTTCGCCGCGAGCATGTCCACGACGATCGAAGAAAGCTGGCTGGGGATGTACGGTTTGTGGAGCAGTCGCGTGCCGGGTGCGGAATCCGGCAGTAGCCCACCACCGTGGTAGCCACTGGCGAAGAGTACCTTCATCTCGGGCTTGTATTGACGGATCGCCTCGAACGCCTGCCGACCCGACATCCGCGGCATGCTGGCATCGAGTACCACCAGCCGGATCTCGTCCTGGGCGGCGCGGAACACGTCGACCCCTTCCGCACCGTCCACGGCCAGCAATACGCGATAGCCTGCCAACTCCAGTGCAACACGGGCCAGTTCACGCACTGCGTCTTCATCGTCCACAACCAGTACGGTCTCGCCATTACCGATCGGCGTCTCTTCGTGCTGCTCGGTGAGTTTTGATCGCACGACAGGTGGCGTGCCGTTGGTGATCGCGCATGGCAGGTACACATCGAAGCGGCTGCCACATCCTGGCGCCGACTTGACCTCGACCCACCCGCCGTGCGCCTTCGCCATCCCGTAAACAACTGCCAGCCCCAGTCCGGTCCCTTGTCCCACGCCCTTCGTCGTGAAGAACGGGTCGAAGACCTTCGCTCTCACGTCGTCGGTCATCCCCACGCCGGTGTCACTGACAGTCAGTCGAACGAACGCGCGTGACGGGTGGTCGCCGGATTGCTCGGCCGTTGCGGTTTCGATACTCAGGGTGCCGCCGTCGGGCATCGCGTCGCGGGCGTTGAGGCAGAGATTCATCAACACCTGCTGCACTTGCACCGGATCGGCCGCGACCGGTCGAAGATCGGGCGTGGTGCGAAGTTCGATGGCAACGCGCCGGTCGATCGTGCGGCGCAAGAGGCTCACGGCGTCGTGCGCCAGCGCGTTGAGGTCCACGGTTGCGGTGCGTAGCGGCTGGCGTCGCGCGAAGCCGAGCATCTGCTTGGTGAGATCGGCGGCATGGCGGGCTGCGCGGTCAGCCGCGGCAAGCATCTCACCGGCCTCTTCGTTGGCCGCCACACCAGTGCGGACTAATTCCAGGTTGCCAAGAACGACAGTGAGGAGGTTGTTGAAATCGTGAGCGATGCCACCCGCCAGCCGTCCCAGAGCTTCGAGCTTGTGACTCTGGCGGAGTTCCTCTTCCAGACGTTCATGTTCGGTCACGTCGCGAGCAACGATGATGACGCCGACCGTTTCGTTGCCATCGTCCATCAGTGGAGCGACGGCGATATCCAGAAGCACACGGTTGCCGGCCGCGCCGGTTACCCATTCCTTGAGACGCCCGGTGTGACCACCAGCAAGTACGGCTCGCTCGGCTTCCACGACACGTTCGGCCCACGCTCCCGCGAACACGTCGTGACAGTGGAGGCCAACGAGTTCGGAGGCGGGCTTGCCAGCCAGTGCCTCGAACGCCGGGTTACCCCCAAGGATGCGACCTCCGCGGTCCTTGTAAATCACGACGTCTGGCACCGACTCGAATAGCCCGGCGAGCAGCGCGTGCTGGTGCGCCAGTTCGCGTTCCGCCCGCTTGCGTTCGGTCACGTCGCGATAGTTCACCACCACCGCGCGCACGCCAGGATCGTCGAGTCGGTTGACGCCGTTGAGTTCGATCACACGCACGGAACCATCGGCGGCCAGCCCACGGAACGTGCAGGGAACATCCTCGCCAGGGTGTTCCAGGGCATATTGCATCCGTTCTTGGGCCTGCGAGTGATCGTCGGGATGCACCAGACCGTATCCGCTCTGGCCGATCAGTTTCTCCGGGTCGTAACCGAGGATGAGTTTCACTGCGGGGCTGGCGTAGCGGATGGCTGCGTGGTCGTCGAGGAGCATGATGCCGTCGCGGCTTTTCTCGACGAGTGCGCGGAACCGTTCCTCGCTCTGCCGCAGTGCTTCTTCCGCGCGCCACTGCTCAGTGACATCGGATACGCAACCGTCGAGCCGCACAGGGCGCCGGGTGTCGTCGTGAACCACCTGGAGTTTCTCACGCACCCAGCGCACGACGCTGTTTCCGGCCTGCACGCGGTAGAATAACTCACTCTCGGTGCCGTGGAGGAGGAGTTCGCGAACGGCGCTACGATAAGTGTCGGCATCGGCCGGATGAAGGACTTCGGCCCACTTGAACGGGTGGTCAAAGTAGCCGGGCGGGCGGCCGGCGATGCGGGCCAGCAGTGGTGAAGCGTAGCGAAAGTGCCATCCGGCGAAGACATCTGGCCCTGGCGCCCGCTCGGCGCTCCACAGTGCCGCGGGTGAATTCTCCAGAACGGTGCGCAACTCCGACTCGACACGCCGGGCCTGCGTCAGGGCTTCCCGGCGCTCACGGTCGTCACGGGCGATGGCCAGCCCCAGCGTCTTGGGCGCGACGTGGAGCCGCGAGACGGTGAGACTCACAGGCACCCAACCACCGTTCCTCGCCCGGAGCAGGAAACCATCCTGTCCGTGGAAGACCATCGTCTTGCTGAAGGCACCCTTGACTCGTTGAGCGCCGCCGGTGGCCTCGAAACGGAACAGGTGGGTGGCAGGGAAATCGAGCAACTCTTCTCGCGAGAAGCCCGTGAGCCGCAGCGCGACCTCGTTGACTTTCAGGAGCCGGTCCGTCTCGGGATCGAGCAGGAAAAGCGCGTCCCCGATCTCGGAGAACAGCGCCTGGGCGAGTTCGGCCTGATCGTAAGCGACCATGCGTGCGGTGTGCTCGATGTGCCGGGCATGCCGGTGCAATTGCCCCAGAACCTGAAGGGGCGTGAAGGGAGTATAGCCCGCGGCTTGAGTTTGCGTGGCCAGGAAGCGGAAAATCTGGCCAAGATTCTCAATCGCAAAGTGAATGAGCGGTATGACTTCCGGCGTAACGTTCTTTCCGGGCATGTGGAAGCCGGAGGTTCCATTCACACCTCACCGAACAGCCGGCCGGGGTTGAACATACCATCTGGATCAAGAGTCTGTTTCACATGCCGCATGAGTTCCCACGCTGCCGGCGCGGTTCCCCACACGCCGCGCTTCCGTTTCCAGTCCACTGGCCCGCGGACGATCGTTGCAGTATCTGGAAGAGTTTCATCATCATGAAGCCAGATGATGCCGTTGAGCGCATGCGCGTGAACGAGGTGCGCCTTCTGCGACGCGACCGTTTCCGCGACCTGGCTCGGTTGCACGCTGAGGCGGCCGATCCGTCGCGATTCTGGTCGCTTCGGAAGTGCCACGAATGAATCGAGGATCGCAGCGTCCGGTTGTTCGGTTACGTCGCGTATCCCAGTGTTCTTGAGTTCAACGCGAAGCGTTTCCACCTGCCAGCGCACCGCCGCCGCCTTCTCCTCGAACGCGACAACGATGGCCCACTCTGCCTCGATGACCGGCGAGTTCCCGCACGCCGCGTGCCAGGCGTTTCGATTGAGCAACTCCACCGCGACCGGGCGTGTGCGCGTCGCGGCCAGTGTATCGAGAACGCCCACAAGTGCGGACGTATCGCAGCCGAAGGCCACGACGGCGCTGGCTTCTGGCTTCGGCTTCACCTTCAGCGTCAGTTGCGTGACGATGCCGAGAGTGCCCAGCGCGCCAATCTGGAGTTTCATCAGATCGTACCCGGCGACGTTCTTGACGACACGCCCGCCAGCTTTCACTTCGGTCGCGTCGTCGGTAACGAACGAGATGCCGATGATGTAGTCGCGCAGCGTACCGTAGCCGTAGCGGTGCGGGCCGCTGGCGTTGGTTGCGACAGCTCCCCCGAGAGTTGCCCTGTCCGAGCATGTAACGTCGATGGGGAGCCACTGCCCTTCCTTCGCCAGTTCTGCTTGAAGTGCCGCGAGTGTGATCCCGGCCTGCACGGTGATGGTCATGTCGCGTGCCGGGTAGTCGATGACTGTGGCGATCGCGGTGGTGTCGCAAGCAACGCCGGGCTTACTCGGCGGCAGGCCGTAGTCGAGCGTGGTTCGACCACCGATGGGGTAAATGGCATGCTTCGCGGTCCGGGTGCGCGAGACGAGATCGCGTAATGCGGAGACTGTCACAGGGCGTTCGACCGTTAGCGGGCCGAACGAATCGATGGTGATGGAGGATTCCAAGGCTACCTTCTGTGTGGGTGAACCGTGGTGTTGTAGGAATCGCAAGATACCTTGCGAGCGGCGTTATCTCACACGGCGGCGCGGCGTCCGGGTTTGGTCTGCGTGACGCCCATCATGCTTGGCTCGGAGCAACCGCCGGCGGTGGGGAGCATCTTGCCGGGGCTGCATCGCCCTTCGGGGTTGAATGCCGTGCGTAACCGCACCATGAAGTGCAAGTCGTCTGGGGTGAACATCAGCGGCATAAAGTCGATCTTCTCGACGCCGATACCGTGTTCGCCGGTCACGCTCCCGCCGAGGTTGATGCACTCCGCGAGGATGTCGTGGCTGGCGTCGAGGACACGCTGAACCTGATCGGGGTCGCGTTCGTCGAACATCAGGATGGGATGGACGTTGCCGTCGCCTGCGTGGAAGACGTTGCAGATGCCGAGGTTGTACTTCTTCGCAGTGGCGACGATGTGCCGCATGATCTCTGGGAGCTTGGTTCGCGGCACCACGCCGTCTTGCGTGCAGTAGCTTGGATAGCCGAGCCGCCCGATGGTGCCGAACGCCTGCTTGCGGGCCTTCCATAACGCCATGCGTTCGGCTTCGGTGTTGGCCTTGCGGACCTCGCGTGCGTTGTTCTTCTTCGCAATCGCCTCGATCCGGTCGGCTTCCTCTTGTAGCCCGGCGGTGAGGCCATCGACTTCCATAATCACGACCGCTTCGGCATCGAGCGGGAAGCCAAACTTGAACGCAGCCTCCACTGCGGAGAGCATCGTCTTGTCGAGCAACTCCAGTGCCGCAGGTACGATCCCGGCGCCGATGATGTCCGAAATGGTGTTGGTTGCGTCGTCGATAGTCTCGAATATGCCCAGCAGCGTGCGGTACGCCTCCGGGTTCTTGGTCAGCCGGACCCACACTTTCGATACCACGCCGAAGGTGCCTTCACTGCCGACGATGGTACCGACGAGGTCGTAACCGGGCGCGTCCTCGGTCGGCCCGCCGCACATCACGACGCGGCCATCCGGCAGCACGAGTTCGACGCCGAGAATGTGATTGACGGTGACGCCGTACTTGAGTGTGTGCGGCCCGCCGCTGTTGGTCGCGACGTTACCGCCGATGGTACATGCGCCCTGGCTCGATGGGTCCGGGGCGTAGTGGAAGCCGTGCGGCTTCAGCGCGTTGGTGAGCCACACGTTCACGACACCGGGTTCGACCACCGCGAAGCAATCCCTCACGTTCACTTCGAGAATGCGCTTCATGCGCGCTAGCGCGATCATCACGCCGCCGCCGACCAGCACGCACCCCCCCGCGAGGCTCGTCCCCGCTCCCCTGGCCAGAAAGTGGACACCCAGTTCATTGCACGCCTTCACGACCCCAACAATCTGCTCGGTGCTCGTGGGGAACACGACCACGTTGGGTCGCGTCTTGGCGATAGTGAAGCCGTCGCACTCGTAGACGGTGAGGTCCGCGGCGGCCGTCAGCACGTTGTCGTTGCCGACAATGCCCTTCATGCGCGCAACAAGCGCCGCGTGCGCGGCGGCTGGCATCGGCGTGGCAGTCGCGACGGGGAAAGCGGTGGTGTTCATACGGGAAGTGTAGTGGTTTCTACTTCGTCGTTGGCAGGCCCAGTTCAAACACAGTCGGCGCGCGGTCGCCGTAACTCGTTGTGACGACACGGGTGCCATCCGGGCTGAACGCCGCGGAAGCCGCGCCGCCCCTGTGACCGGGGAGCGTCAGGAGTACCGCTCCCGTCTTCGCGTCCCAGACCTTGACGGTGTCATCGTAACTCGCGGTGATGATCCATACGCCGTCCGCGCTGAAGGAGACCGAGTTCACCCGCTCCTTATGTCCCTTGAGCGAGAGAAGTTCCGTGCCCTTTTTCGTATCCCAAACCTTCACCTCGTCGGGTTCGTCGTACTGCCCACCGCCGGTAGCCACGCGCGAACCGTCTGGACTGAACGCTACCGCATACACGCATCCCTTATTCGTCTTCAGCGTGTGGAGCAGTTCACCAGTCTTCGCGTTCCAGATGCGGGCGTCGCCCTCGTCCTTGAACAACTCGCCCGAGCCGGTCACGATGCGAGTCCCATCCGGGCTGAACGCGACGGAGTTGACGTACCCCTTGTGGCCCTTCAGCGTGATCGGCTTCACTCCGTCTTTGACCTCCCAGAGTTTCACGATGCCGTCAGCGTCGCCGGTGACAGCCTTCGTGCCGTCTGCGTTGAGCGCCGCGGCCAGAACCAGGGTCTCGTGGCCATTTAGCGTGAGAAGAGCGGTTCCCTTCTTCGCGTCCCACACTGCGGGAATTCTGTCGTGAGAGGCTGTGATGATTTTCGCGCCGTCTGCGGAGAACGTGGCGTCGGCGATCCGGTCGGTGTTTTCCAGTTTGAAGAGTTCGGCACCGGTCTTGGCGTCCCAGACTCGGGCCGTCCCGTCGTTACTCGCGGTGACGATGCGTACTCCGTCCGGGCTGTAGGCCGCGCGGCGCACGTCGTCCTTGTGCCCCTTCAGCTTGAGCGCGACAAACCCCCGCTTGGCATACCAGAGGTAAACCGCCTTCCCCGCCGCGCCGAGGACGAACTCGCCATCTGGGCTGAACGAGACTGCCCGTATCCAGGAGTCATCGTCGGCCTTGCGCATGGCGAGCATTGTTCGTGTCTTCGTGTCCCAGATCTTGGCGGTCGTCCGGCTCGTGGTGACGATGCGCGTGCCATCTCTGCTGTACGACGCGGCCCTGGCCGCGCTTTCGGGGAGGCCGTATGTCGCCAGTAGTTTCCCGGTCTTCGCGTCCCATTCCTCCGCCGCGTTGGCACGGAGCAGGAGAACACGCGAGCCGTCTGGGGCGAAGACTGCGGACGCGAGGGCGCCGACATGTTCCTTGTAGGCGAACAACTCGACCCCGGTCTTTGCGTCCCAAAGTTTCGCGGTGCCATCGCCGCTGCCAGTGAGGAGCTTTGTGCCGTCCGGAGCGAAAGCGACGCCGCTGATCCATTTCGTGTGGCCCTTGAGTGTGAGCAACGAGGCGCCGGTCTTTGCGTCCCACACCACCGCGGTCTTGTCGGAGTGGGCGGTCGCGACGCGGGTGCCGTCGGGGCTAAACGCCACCGCGTACACCCAGCCACGCGGCCGTTTCAGTGTAAGGAGTTCGGCCCCGGTCGCGTTCCAGATGCGGGCAGTTTCCCCGCCGCCGGTGACGATGCGCGTGCCGTCGGCGCTCAACGCCGAGTGGCCCACGTTGCCATTTTCGACCTTAATGGTGAGAAGTGCCGTTCCTTTCTTCGCGTCCCACAGAATCGCCCGATCGGAGCTTGAGGTGAGGACGCGCGACCCGTCGGCGCTGAACGATGCGGAGAGTACCTCCGAGGTGTGACCTTTGAAAGTGCGAACGGGGTCGGCGGCGCGGGCGAGCGGCGAGACGCCGAGGCTTAGGACCACGGGACAGAACCACACTAACCCGAAGCGTAAGCGAGGGAACGACATATCCTCGCTTACGCTTCGGGTTAGTGTCCAGAGGGCGACCGATTTCTTTCCGGCAGTCCTTAGCGCGATTACCATAACGAGCGCGAAACGAGTCATGCCGTACTCCGTTGGTATGTTCCCTTGAAGACGGCCGGGATAAACCCGTGCGCTGGCCCTGCGCCTCGCTCGCCTCACCCCCGCTTCGCGGGGCGTTTGCCGATGGTGCTGTATACGTCGGCGATCTTGCCGCCTTCTTCGAGTGCGACGTGATATCGGTGGTCGCCTTCGAGTTTGTGGACCGTCATGTGATACGCCTCGGCCACCGCAGCAAGGTATGGACGTTTTTCTGGCGGCGCCGGTGCGCGGAGACGCCCCCACGACCCATCGCCCAGGTACGGTACCCCATAGCGGTTCCTCAGTCCGTCGAGCATCGGGTGCGTCCGCTTGAACGTGTGGTCGTGGTGTTCGAGTACCGCGTCGACGCCATGGCGCTCGAACAGCGGGCACCAGTGTTTGCGGTTCTCCGCGCCCGTGCCGCCGAGTTTCTCCTTGAGGAAGGGGTTCACAATCGCCGCGAGAGTGGGAGACGCCGCTGGCGCGCGGAACGATGGATATGCCGGAACGTGATTGGCCGCGAAGAGATGTGGCCGGTCCTGCCGTTCCTTCAATGTCTTATCGAGCCAGTCGGTTTGAGCCCCCTCGATGGGCGAGACGTGACCGCTATCGAGCAGAACAAGGCTTAGGTAGTCGCCGAAGTCGAGTGCGCCGTAGGTCGTCTCGGAGTAGAGACCGTCGAACAGCGGCAGGTAGTGTGTGGCGTCGGAGCGTCTGCCCTTGTAGCTGCCGCGAACCTCGTGGTTGCCGAGCGTACTCACCAGCGGGATGAGCCGGCCCTTCGGGTCGATCATCGTGCGGGAGTAGTTCATGTAGAACTGAATCGCGGTCTTGGCGGAGGTGCCATTGTCATAAGCGAGATCGCCACCGAGAAGCACGAAGTACGGTTCCTGCTTCGCCGCGAGGATGTTGTTGGCGACAGCGTGCGAGTTCGTGCCGGCGTCTCCGCCAGAGACAAACGTGAAGGTGTTGGTGGCCTTCGCAGGCATCGTGCGGAAACGGCAGAGTTGCGACGAACCGCCGACTTGCAGGACGTATTCCGTGCCCGGGGTGAGACCGGTGAACTCGCACCGGTGGACTTTCAGGTGCGTCTTGCCAAAGTCCTTCTGAACGACCGCCTGCTCCTTCCATCCGCCACTGCCGGTGTGCGACGCAACACGGACATGCTCGGGTACTGCCTGCGCGGGGCCGATCCACTGCACGGTGGCTGTTGTGGTGGGGTCGCGCTGCCAGGTGAGAAAGAGTGTGTCTTGCGGCTTGAGGTTCGTGGGGAGTGTTTCGACGGCACGCGGAGCCGGCGCGACTTCGGGCGGCGCCGCGGCGCAGCCATGATCCGGGAGTAATACCGACGCGAGTCCACCGGCGGACGCGCACAGGAACGCGCGACGATTCGGAGCATTCATAGCAGCAAGAGGGGTAAGGGGAGTGAGGCGAGCGGGCAGGTACAGATATGTTGCACGATTCTCGCGCGAAATGCGAGGGGGTAGGTGTGAGTTTCACGCAGTCTTCAGCGAGTCATAACGAATTGGGGTGATGGGCTGAGCAGGCGGAAGCCCACAAATCGCCGGGCTTCCGCGGTCTGCTTCTGGGAGGCTACTTCTTTTCCGCGGCCTTTGGCTCGACCTTCTGCGCGGGCGCAATCGCATTGCGGCGGATCAGCCGGCCCCGGTTCACCGCTGGCAGCACCTTGATCAGCGGGATAGGTGCGGCCGGCGCGTTCAGACCGGGCTGTCCCTTCTTCTGCTTCTTCTTCGTCTGATCGATGTGCGGTAGCGGCAGGACCAGTTCCGCGCCGCTGAGGATCATCAGGTCGTCCCGGAGACCCTTGAGGTAGTTCTCATCAGGCATCCGGTTATCGCCTGCGACGAGAACAAGGCCACCAGCCGCGAGCCGTTCGAGCGCCTCGGACCGTGGGATGATCTTGCCGTTGCGATCGTAGGCGTCGAACTTCACCTGGGCCAGCGGCTTGTAGACGATCTTCGTGTCTGTTGGTTGGGAACCGTAGTAAGCACGCTTGCCGCCGCGGAAGGCGATGCGAGCTCCGAACTGCACGTTGTCATAGTTGACTGCGGAAGAACTGGCGTTCGTCGTGCTGACGCACGGGGCCACAACCTTGCCGGCATCATCAGTTCCCATGAGCGTGAGTTGCGGGCTTGGAGTGCTTGGCAGAACGTTGTTACCCCACTGTAGTTGGGCATGGCCGAAACCTTCCGCCACCATCACTATTGTGTCTGGGGCCGCGGCGCGCAGCCAGGCCTTGCCCACGGGCTTGCCATCTGCGGAAGCAAGAACGGTTGCTCCACCCTTGACGCGCGAGATGACTTCGCTGAGCGTCAGTGGCTCGCCAGCGACAGTCGCGAACTTCCCACCCCATTCCGCCAGAGTCTTGGTGAAATACTGAGAAGTCACGATGTCCTGTTCGACCTGCTTCTGCACTTGCTTGTTGTTCTCGATGACGAAGTACGTGTTGGTGATCGTCATCTTGACCTGGTTGTAGCCAATGATGCGGACGTTGCCGGCAGTGTCGGCCTTGAGCGCCAGGAGGCGTGGAGCCAGACCGGTGTTGCCAGTCACTGCGTCGGGCGGCAGCGGCGCTGCAGGGGTCATGAGTGCCGCGGAGAGAAGAAGTGAGGGGCACATGCAGCGAATCTCCGGAGTTCAGACGCTTTGACGACTGGTAATAAGAATACCCCGCCTTTGAGACGGGGTAAAGGTGCCAGTTGACGAGTTCCAAATGCGATTCGCGACGGGCTGCGGTTACTTCCGCGGGGCAGGCGCAACGGCCGGTTTAGGCTGACCCACCTGGACACCGGGCTGAATCTGAATCTGGATCACTCCAGGGGCTGGTTGTACCGCAGGCGGCAGCGGAGCGATCTGAACCGGGCCGCCGGGGATCGCGTTGCCAGGGAAACCCGGGGTCGTGCGGCCACTTCGACGCGGCGTGCCAATCAGTTCTGGTGAGGCCAGGACGAGTACGTCGTCCTTGAACAGTTTGAGGTACTGGGGGCTGACCGGCTTGCCATTGGCTGACACGATCACCACGGCACCGCTCTTCAACCGCTTGAGTGCGTCGGCCACATCGAGTTTCTTGCCGTCGGTGGTCGTGATTGTCAGTTCTTTCACGTCGCCCAGCTCGACCGTCATTGCCTTGTTAACGGTGATTTCACGAACAACGGGTTGTGGCGGGGGTGGCGCGGCACCGCCAGGCGCGATGGCGATGCCAATGGCCGCCTGCACCTTCACCTTGTCGACGCGCGTTACGGTGATCAGCACCTTGCCATCAGCGTTGGGCTTCAGTTCCACGAGGCGGGGGGCCGGACCAGCAGGCGCCGTTGGGAGCGAAGGCGGCACTGGTGCGCCGAGCGTCATCGCGAGCATGACCGTCGTGAGCATGGAAACCTCCAGGAGAAGGGTTACGGGCGTGTTGAACCCACGCGGTCCGCGGGGGCAATCCTAACGACGAACCATACCGGCAAAGAGATTGTACGAATCTGGCGAGAATGGGAGATTCGTGAACCCAGACCCACATGAGCGACGTTACCATACAAGATCCTGACAATCCACCCGGTTTGGAGCCTCCCATGCGTCTGCGCGGCATCATTCCGCCAGTCGTCACACCGATGACGGCCGACCAGGAAGTCGACCTCCCTGGCCTTCGCAAACACATCGACCTCATGCTTGCTCGTGGCGTCCACGGTATCTTCGTGCTGGGCACGACGGGTGAGTTCTATGCGCTGGACGAACGCGAGAAGTTCCTGATCGTCACGGATGCCGTCGCTCACGTTGGCGGTCGCTCGCCCGTGTATGTCGGCACCGGGGCCGAGACGACGCGCGAGGTCATTCGCCTCACGAAGATGGCCGAACGCGAGGGGGCTTCTGGTGTGTCAGTCATCACGCCATACTTCATCAAGCCGAACCAGAACGAACTGGCCGACCACTTCCGCCGCGTCGCGGAGAGTACGAGCCTGCCCGTGGTGCTTTACAACAACCCAGCCACCTGCGGCGGCCTCAGCATCGAACCGGAGACGGTTGCCCGACTCGCGGAGATGCCGAACATCATCGGCATCAAGGACTCCTCTGGCGATCTTCAAAACACCATCGAGATCATCCGCCAGACGCCGCGCGACACATTCAGTGTGCTCAACGGCCGCGACACGCTCATTCTTTCAGCGATTCAGATGGGTGCGCAGGGAGCGATTCCGGCGTCATGTAACATCGCCCCGGATCTGTGCGTTGGCATTTATGAGTCGTTTACACGCGGTGAGATCGAGGCGGCGCGGGAATTCCAGTCGCGTTTACATGGTGTTCGGATGGCGATGAGTCTGGGGACTGGCAACAGCGCGGTAAAGGAAGCAATGACGTTGCTTGGCCGCAGTGCCGGGCCGATGCGATCACCGATTCTCCCCTTCAGTGAGGCACAGAAGGCGAAGTTGAAGGGCATCCTGGAGAAGGCCGGTTTGATGTGAACGGCCGGGAGCGATTCGGGGACATTGAGACCCACCTTGACGCATGTTCGCAAAGTTTGTGGAATCGCGCGAACCTTTGACAGCGGTGTGGGGTACGATAAATTCGATTGCCTTCTCTCCGATTCTCGCCCGACACGCCAAAGGCTTCTGCCTTCTGTTTCGCATTGCGCTGAGGGTTTCCGTGTCCAAGCTCTATTTGTGTGCCTGCTGCGACGGCCCGCTTGAGCCTGCCCAGCATCTCCGTTTCCTGGTTGAAATGGCGAATCTCGACGACCCGGTGTCTCTCGAACGCATCCGCAGGATGCCCAGTCTGAATGGGAGTCCGGTGCCGGTTTGTCTGGCGTGTCAGACGAGGATCGAAACCCAGTCGCGCAGCGTGGCGAGTCACCTCCGCCCGAGGGCGAAAGCGACACCGTTGACGCTGGCCGCTGGTTTGCTCGGTGCGCTGGGTGTGCTATCGGTGGGAATGTTCCTCGGCGCGTTGTTCCCTGCTCGCCGCTGAATCACACGCATCGAGAACGTGAAGGCACGCGATACGCCGGCGCGTTCACTTCTTCACCCGCCTGGCGACCACAAGGACCGTGTCGGACTGCTCGACCGTCTTGAACTCTGTCGGCCGTTCGCGACCGGTCAGTTTGATACAACCGGTCGCAATGTCGCCCTCGATCTTGAAGATGCCCAGCGGCTTGCTCCCCTTCGCCTGCCCGTCGGTCACTGTCGCGGCGAACGTCTTCGGCGACTTGCTCGCATCGAACTTGTACGTTCCACTCATGGTCACCCTGTCACCGACCTTCACTGTAAACTTGTCGCCCTCGAAGGTGATCGTGGTCTTGCGGAGTTGGTCGATCGGTATCTTCTTCCCGTCCCACTCCATCGACTCGTAGACCCACGTCCCCTGCAAATTCTTCGCATCGTCCTTCTTGTCGTCGGCCGCGGACGCGAGGCCGAGGGTTGCCAGCACGAAGGCAGTACCGACAACCGCGAGTCGGCTACTCATGATCACGCTCTCCCTGTCAGGAATGAAGTCGTCACCGGGAAAGGTACGCGAGCGAATCCCTAAACGCAAGCGGCCCACCCCGCTTCCAGGGTGGGCCGCCTCGCTTGCGACACGGTAGCAGGTGGGCAATCGCCCTTGCTCGCCGGTTCGCTATGGCGCCTCGACGTTCTCCTTGGCGGCCCACTCGCGGAGCATCTTCATCCCCCGGACGTTGATCTGCCGGACACGTTCCTTGGTGATGCCGAAGTGCTGGCCGATCTGCTCCAGCGTCATCTCTTCGGAACCGTCCAGGCCCGTGCGCATTCGAATCACTTCTCGGGTGCGGCTATCGAGATGCTCCAGCAAGCGGTTGACGCGGGCGCGAGCGGCATCGACCTGCGCGAGCACTTCTTGCTCGTCGGTTCGCACGTCGGCCTTCGCTTCAAACAGTTCATCATGCCCAGTCATGTAACGCTGTTTGTGCGTCTTGGAGTCCGGGATCGAACGGGCGAAATTCTTCATGATGGCCCAGGTGGCATAGGTCGAGAATTTGTTGCCCCGACCGTAGTCGAACTTCTCCACCGCTCGCATCAGCGAGAGGTTGCCATCACTGACGAGGTCGTCGATGTTCTCGCCCAGCGAGAGTTTTTGCTTGGCCTGTGCGTAGACCAGTCGCTGGTTGCAGTTGATGAGTCGGTCGCGGCACGCGCGGATGCCGTCCTTGAGGTCGTCGATGTTCAGCAGATCCGCGACCTTCGCCTTCGCCGGGTCGAGCGTCGCCTGGAGTTTCTGGAGTTTGTGCTTCAGGAAGTTCATCTTCCGGAAGAGGTGCTGCTCCTGCTCCTTGGTGAGAAGCGGCCATTCGTAGAGGTGTGCCATGTGCGCAGGGACGTCCTTCGGCGGACTCTTGGCAGCGCGCTTGGCCTGGAAATCGGCTTCCGCGGGCATCTCGCCCAACATTGCCTCTTCCCGAGTGGGGTCGTCGAACTCGGCGTTATAGATGTAATCGACCGGTGTGCGAACCAGGTCCTTTGCTCGCACCTCATTGACAACCCGGTACATGCTGGATCGGGTCCGGCCGAATCGCTTGGCGATCAGGTTCACGGTCTCCCCCGTGGGTTTGGCGTTCTGGCGTTCGGCAGCGTGCTGCTGCTTGGCCAGGAAAATCTGTTCTTTGTCGGCCTCAGTGAGCGGCCCGCCAACGTGCGGGAAGAGTGCGCTCTCCGGGTGGCCCCGGTCGAAGTTCTTGATCGTATACCGCACGGCCTCTGGGCTTCGGCCGAGCGTCGTCGCGATGCTCTTGCTCACCTCGGTGAGCGTGCAACCGTTGTCACGCAGTTCGCGTGCCAGTCGCAGGATATCCTCCTTTTCCGAATCCGTCAGATGGCTGAATCGTGCGCCTTTTTCCACAAGTACCTTGTGGTCGGCGATGAATCGTTCCACCGCGGCAGCAGGGAAGCCAAGCTGACTGCGGCCATTCACCTTTACCCGTCGCGCGCTCAGACCCTTCACACGCCAGCGCGAAATTGTCTTCGTCGAGACGTTGAACCGCTTGCTCACCTCTTCGAGCGTGAGCATCGGTTCAACCGATTGCTCGGCTGGGACAGGCGGTACCGAACGCTCCAGGCGGCGGATGAACAGCACCAGGTCGTGGCGAAGGTCGTCGCCGCGGATCAGAAGATCGGGGTGTGCGTCGGATCGGAAATCGGTCAGCCGGAAGCAGATGTACTGATACGGATACTCCTTGGCGGCCTCGACCTCGGTCAGTAACCGCTGGGCGCTGGCAATCTGCGATTGCCGGCGCGCAGCCGGGGCGTACCGGGTCTGCTGCTCGGTCAGTTCCTTCAGGGCTGTGGTCTTGAACTCGCTCACCGGTCTCCTCCCGGCCGCAGGCGACGCGCCCGCGGGTCTATCTGAACGCCGGGACACTTGCCCCGATCGTTACCATTAAAGCAACAGGACTCCATCTACTATTCGCGATCTGCAATCGCGGCTTTTGGATTCTTGCGCGGCCTCAAACCTACATACCCGTTTCAGTCCGCGTCCCTTACCCGAGTTGCCATCGACGTACGCGAACTCGACTTGCACTCCGATACTGACTTGGATACGTCCAGTACCTGGTCGGGTTCACTTATCTGTCAATTTCGCACAATCAGCAAGGACCGGACAGCCAACTCTCGTGATCTCGGAGGCTCGCGGCAGAGGCCGCGTCGCACTGCGCTTACCACGGATGCACGTCGCATACCGTTGGTTTGTCATTCCGTCGTAAATCGGTCAATTTCGTACCGTTATTGATTGCTACTGAAGCACTTGCGATTCTGGTTTTTTCAACTTTCCAGACGCCAGGCGATTGTCAGCCGACTGCGTTGCTTGGCACATTTCACTCTCCATATTTTGCCCTACTGTACGTTCTTGCAATTCAAGACTGTGCCACTTCCGATCGATCTCGCGTTCCTCATAATCTCTGTAACTCCGCCAATCCGCATATCTTTCGTTCCCTGTGAGGATAACCCCATTTCGCCTCAAGTTTGCGCACGGATGGAATCAGAATTGCGCTAAAATGGCGAACGAACACCAGAGGAACTGGTCGCTTGCTGCTTCGCATGTGAAACATTTCACGAAGTGGCGAGCGTCGATCGGATTGCGAGGATCATTGCCATGCCTATGACTTCAATCGCGCGATTTCTGACCACCCTCTGGTCGCTCGCAGCGCTCGGATGGTCCCTCGAAGCACGCGCGCAAGACGTCACCCTGGCCGAGTCGTTCAAGCTCGATCACACCACAAAGGTGGAGGTGCGGGTGAAGGGTGGCGGCAAACTCGTGCTGCCGCCGATGGGCAAGGAGAAAGAGGGCCGCGTCGTCACGCTCGCCGGGAGTAGTTCCCTCGTGTTCGATGAGCGTGTTCTCACGCCAGACTCTGCCGACACGCTCAAGACTGTTCGCGTTTATCGCGAGGTCGCCTTCGATCGGACGCTTGGCACACTCAAGCAAGACGCGACCATTCGCCCCTCGGTGCGGCGGATGGTCGTGATTCGCCCCTTGATGCTCAAGGACGCGCTGCCGCGGCCAGTGCCGTTCTCTCCTGATGGCCCGTTGACGCTTGGCGAACTCGATATCGTTCGGACGGATGTGTTCGCACCGGCGCTCATCCCAGGTCTGCTTCCGAATGGAGCCGTGAAGCCGGGGACGAAGTGGAAGGCATCCGCGGCCGCGGTGGGCGAACTCACGAACGTGGAGAAGGTTGATGAGGGCGCGGTGACGGTGGAGTTCGTCGGCATTGTCAGGCCAGGCGGCAAGAATCTCGCACGTCTGAAGCTACGCGGCACCATTCGTGGCGTGAACGAGGATGGCCCGTGCCGGCACAAGCTCGATGGCACTGCGTATTTCGATCTCGGCGAGAACCTCCTGGCGTATCTGTCGGTGAAGGCGACGAAAGAGATGCTCGACGGAAAGGGGCAGACGCTTGGCGTGATCGAGGGGCAATTCGCCATGACGCGCGCATTGCTGGCGAAACTGCCGCCGGAACTCACCGAGGCTTCCCTGCGTGGTCTGGACCTGAAACCGGGGGCCGCGAACACGCTCTTGCTCTACGACAATCCGGGACTCGGCGTTCGCTTCATGCACCCGCGCGGCTGGCGACTCGGCGCGGTGCAGGGTAAGCAACTCACACTCGACCACTCACGCGGCGCGGGCATCCTCATTACCGTGGAGGCATCCGGAAAAGTTCCCACTCCAGATGCTTACCTCAAGGAAGCCCTGGAGGGATTAAAGCAGCAGAAGCTGGAGGTGACTGGTCAGGAGAAACCGACCCGCGCTCGCGCCGAACCGAACACACTCGATCTCTTCACCATCGAGGCGACCGCAGACAGCCAGAAACGCCGGCTGGAATACGCAGTGATCCAGCAGGCCGAAGGGGGTGCGACGGTGGCCGCGAATCTTCCAGCCGATGATGCTGGCTTACGCGAGGAAGTGGTTCAGATTGTCCGGGGTCTCCGCGTGATGAAGAAGATCGAGGAGAAGAAGTAAGCGATTCCAGGCCGGCGTGCAGTGTGAGAGGAGCAACGGGAAGGGGTCTGCTGGCAGTGTGGATATTCTTGGCGTTTCCGACGCACCTGTTGCGGGGAATTGTCGCTGACTATCGGGAGGATGCAGAGTGGCGGTCCGGGTATTGTTGGCATCGAGCGAAGTCGTCGGGTTCGCCAAGACTGGTGGGCTTGCGGACGTGGCGGGGGCACTGCCGCGAGCACTGGCAAAACGCGGCAACCTCGCGGCCGTGGTCATGCCGCTGTACAACTCGTGTCGGCGTGCTGGCGTTCCCATCGAGCGAACCGGCATCGTACTGCCAGTCCCGATGGGCGACCGCACGCTGGCCTGTCGGATCTGGCGTTCCCACTTGCCCGATAGCAACGTGCCAGTGTTTCTGGTCGAACATGCACCGTACTTTGAGCGCGACAACGCTTCTGCCGGGCGCGGACTCTACCAGACGGCTTCACCCGGAGGCGACAAGCAAGACTACTGGGATAACGGCGAACGGTTTGTCTTCTTCTGCCGTGCAGTGATGGAGTTGGTGCCGCACGTTGGCTTTCCGGTCGAGGTGCTACACGCCAACGACTGGCAAACCGGGCTGGTCCCGGTCTACCTCCGTGAACTTTACCGCACGCACCCTGGCTATCAGCGGCTGCGATCGGTGTTCACGATCCACAACATCGCCTATCAGGGGTCGTTTCCCCGCGACTTGTTGAACTACACGGGGCTGCCGCAGTCGCTTTACAATCCTGGCCAACTGGAGCACTACGGTTTCAACTTCCTGAAGAGCGGGATCGTCTTCGCTGATGCGGTGAACACGGTCAGCCCCACTTATGCGCGTGAAATCCAGACATTGGAGTACGGCTGCGGACTGGAAGGGCTATTGACGAGCTATCACTGGAAGCTCTCCGGTATCGTCAACGGCTGCGACTATTCACACTGGAACCCGGCGACCGACCGACACATCGCGGCCCACTACACGCCGGAAACGGTGTTCGAGCAGAAGCCTCTGTGCAAGGCGGCGTTGCAGAAACGGTTCCACCTGCCCGTGGACGCGAACGCTCCGGTACTCGGCGTGGTGGCACGCCTGGTAGCCCAGAAAGGAATCGATCTGGTTCTCAGCGCGGCGCGCGGCTTCCTGGATATGGGCTGCCAGATTGTGGTGCTTGGCGACGGCGACCGCGATTACCAGAACCACCTCCAGTGGCTCCGCGACCAGCACCCCAACCAGGTTGGCGTTTACATCGGCTTCAACGAGGCACTCGCACACATCATCGAAGCGGGCAGCGACCTGTTTCTGATGCCCAGCCGCTACGAGCCGTGCGGTCTCAATCAGTTGTACAGCCTCAAATACGGTACGCCGCCGGTCGTGCGTCAGACCGGTGGGTTGGCCGACACAGTGGTCAACGCCACCCTGGAGAATCTCGCCGATGGCCGCGCCACAGGTTTCAGTTTCGGCGACTATCACGCGGCGGCACTCTACGAGACGGTGAAGTGGGCATTGACGCTTTATCGCAGCCGCCCCACGGACTTTCAGCGTGTCGTGCGCGCCGCGATGGCGCAGGACTGGAGCTGGGACCGCAGCGCAGATGCCTACGAGAGGCTATATCTTAAGATCATCGGCCGTTGAAGCATAGTAGGTGCCTCCATGCTGGAAATCCTCATCCTCATGAGCCTGGGAAGAAACATCGCGCGGCGTGCCCACGATAAGGGTCGCAGCGGTGCGTTCTTCGTCGTGTTGTTGGTGGTGCTGTGGTTCGGCGGCGAGATCTGCGGCGCCATCGCTGGCGCGGTGGTTGGTGTTGTGGGGATGGGTCAAAACGAACCGCCGCTGTTACTCTGCTATCTCGGCGCACTCACCGGGGCGGCCATCGGAGCTGTGATTGCGTTCGTGATCGTCAGTAAGATCGCGCCGCTTCACAAGTATGACGACGATTACGACGATGAGTACGAGGAGCACGACGCGCACGACCCGGACCGACATGAGCGCGAGCGCAAACGCGATCCAAACGAATACGATCGCTGATCCTACCCTTCGCGTCGTAGCCGTACTGACAGTTCCATGCTAGACGATTCGCCCTTTATCCAGCCGCAAAGTGCGCGTGACACTGCGCGGCAGTTCCGCTGGCTCGTGCGTGACGAACAGCAATGTCTGTTCGAGACCAAGTTCGCGATCGAGCCAGTCGCGGCAGCGCGCGGTACTGGCCGTGTCCATTCCCTGGAACGGTTCGTCGAGAATGAGCAGTCGCGGGCGTTTCACCAGTGCCCGAATCAGCAGGACGAGTCGTTGCTCGCCCGTGGAGAGTTGCTTGAATGGCCGCCCCACGAGATGCGCGATGCCGAACGCCGCGAACAGTTCGCGCACGCGGCGTTCTTGCTCTGCGGTCGTGGGTGGAGCACTGAGCGTGTCCGAGAAGCCGGTGGCAGCAGCGCGCTCGGCCGTGAGAGGCTCGCTGAAGTAGAGATGGAACTCCGGGGAGAGTAGCCCGACGTTGCGCTTTACGTCCCAGATGGTCTCACCTGTGCCGCGACGCCGGCCGAAGAGTCGCACATCGTTGGAGTAAGCCTGGGGGTGATCGCCACAGAGCAGGCTCAGGAGTGTTGATTTGCCGGAGCCGTTCGGACCGAGTACGGCCCAGCGTTCGCCCGGGCGCACGTTCCACGACACACGATCGAGGATCGTATGCCCGGCGTGAGTCACCGTGACGTTGTGCAATTCGACAACTGGTTCCTGGCTTCCCTCCTGGCGAGCGTTCGGCGGAATGGTACTGGTTGCATCACTCACCAAATTCACGCTCAATCCTGGTCCAAGATCGAGCGTGTTGGTCGTCCATTCCGGTATGGCGTCCTCGCGGCAGATCAGCACGATGTGCTTCCCCTCGTGTACCAGTTCACCGAGTAGCGCGGAGAGATCGGCGCGAGCCGCGGCATCAAGCCCGATGAAGGGATCGTCGAGGATCAGCGCTTCCGGTTTCGCCAGCATGGCTCGTGCGAGCCGGGCGCGCCGTGTTTGCCCGTTGGAGAGCGTCATGAACGGCTGCTCCAATAACTCGGCGATACTAAATCGTTCACACACCGTGGCACGCTCGGTCTCGGTGGTGTGAGTGCCGGATTTCAGGAAGTCGGCCAGTGACAGCGGAGTGTCACTCTCACTATCGGCAAACTCGAATCGCTGCTGGTAGTAACGGCCGGCATACGAAAAGAGTCGCGAATCTTCCTTGAAGGTGACGTGCGCGACCGCTTGCGAGGCATAGTCGATGCGGCGGCCCGTGGACCGGATGCGGTCGAAAAGAGGCCACGCCAGCGTACCGCCATGCAGTGCGTGACGGCCCAGGAGTGCCTCGGCCAGGGTGGTTTTGCCGGCGCCGGTCGGGCCAACGACTGCCCAGGCTTCGCCCTCTCGTACGCTCCAGTTGAAGCGGTTAAAGATCGTGCGGCCGTCGCGCACGACGGTCGCGTCGGTGAGCATCAGAACAGGTAAGTTCATCTCGGATCTATCAGGGAAGAGTGTCGCAGGCGGGTTTACTTTAACAATTCCGCGGCTCCCTCCGCGAGGAGTTTCGCGGCAAGTTCCTGGCCGAGGGCCAGCGGCGATTCGGCAGGGCCGGTGTGAGTCGCCACGATGCGTCGCTTCCCATCAGTCGAGAGTACCGCACCGCGAACAGTCAGCACGCCGTCGAGCATCTTCGACGTGACGCCAATGGGGACGAGACACCCGCCACCCAGCGCGTAGAGCATCGCGCGTTCGGCCAGTACACACCGATAAGTCTCGTCGCAGCGGATCGCGTTGAGCAGTCGCTTCGATTCCGCGTCGTCGGCGCGGCACTCCAGCCCAATCGCGCCTTGCCCCACGGCGGGGAGCATCCAGCTTTGATCCAGGAGTTCCGTGATGTGGTTCGCAAGCCCCAGCCGCACGAGGCCAGCTTCAGCGAGAATGATGGCGTCGAGGTCAGCTTCCTCGATCTTTCGCAATCGCGTATCGATGTTGCCGCGAAGTGGGACGAGGTTCAGGTCTGGGCGGCGATTGAGTGCCTGGGAGCGACGGCGGAGGCTGCTGGTGCCCACCGTCGCGCCTTCCGGGAGATCATCGAACCGTCGGTGCTTCCGCGAGATGAACGCATCACCTGTTGGTCCACGGGGCGGCACTGCGGCGAGTTCGAGTTTCTCTTCGGGGATCGTCGGCAAGTCCTTCAAACTATGGACGGCAACATCGGCCCGGCCTTCGAGTAGTGCATTCTGAATGGCCTTGGTGAAGACGCCGAAACCGCCCATCGTGGAAAGCGACGAGGCTTGATCGCGGTCGCCGTGAGTCTCGATGAGTACGAGTTCGATGGCGCGTGGCGCTGCGACAGGGCGCAGCTTCTCTGCAACGTAGTTCGCCTGCCAGAGTGCCAGCGGGCTGCCGCGCGTGCCGAGCGTGAGTGGTGTCATAGCGTGGGTGCGTTGTTCGCGGAGAGCCACTCGCGCAGCCGGAGGCGGACTTCCTCAACGGGTAGCCGGCCCGTTTCGAGCCGCGTTTTCTCGGCGGGGTCCGCCTTCGCGCGTTCGAGGGCGAGCCAGACCGGTTGTAACCGGTCTGGCTCATCCGCAGCGCGCGGGAAGATGTGCCAGTGCAAGTGCGGCACGACATTGCCGAGCAGTTCGCAGTTGAGCTTGTGTGGCTGGAAGCAGGCTTCGATTGCTTCCGCGAGGAAGGCCATCTCGCCCAGGAACGCGGCGCGATCCGGGCCGAGCTGGCTTAACTCGGTGGTGTGCTGGCGTGAGGCAAGAAGGCAGTAACCCGTGTAGAACTGCCACGGGCCGACGAACGCGACCGAGTGCGGGAACTGCCACACGAGGTTCGCGGCGTCGGTTCGGTTCAGCTCTGCGACAGTGTCGCACATTGGGCAATTCGGATCATGCGCCATGAAGTTATCGTAAGCAGCGTGCGAGAAGAAGAAAGCCCTGGCCTTTGGCCAGGGCTTTCGTCGATCCGGTCAGCGGGTTCTCAGAAGTCACCACCGCCGAAGTCGCCACCGCCGAAGTCACCTCCGCCGAAGTCGCCACCGCCTCCGCCGAAGTCGCCTCCGCCATCGTCGTAGCTACCACCAGCACCCGTATCGCCGCTGAAGTCACCATCACCAGAGGTATCGGCCCCGGTATCGCCGCTGTAGCCTCCATCGCCGGCATAAGCGTCGGAACTGCCGAACATGCCACCGGCGCCGAACATGTGATTGTAAATCCACATACCCGCCATCGCGCCGAACAGCCCGCCGAGTAGCGACGTGCCGAACCCGCCGCCACCGCCGCCACCGCCGCCGAATCCGCCACCGCCGCCGCCGCCCGTGAAGGCGCGAATCAGGCCGACCACCAGCCAGACGCAGAGCAACACACCAAGCCCCAGACAGAGCCAACCGCCGATGCCCATGCCCGTCTTGCGTGCCTGTGTCGTTGGCCCGTCCGAATGCGCGGGGTTACCCATCGCTCGCACGGTCGTGTTCTTCATGTCTTCCGCCACGAAGTTCACAGACGCTAACAGTGCCGTATCGCGAATCTGGGATTGCTTGGCCGCGTCCTTCTCCTTCGCGGCGTCGCGGAAGGAAGCCAGGAGGGTGTCGCGGAGTTTCTTCTCGTCCTCGTTGGTGAAGCCGCGCTCGCGCGTCGTTTTATCCGCGATCACAGTTACATAACCGGGGCTGCGGCAGACCAGCACATAGATGCCCTTGGCCCGATCGTCCTTCGCCAGCGTGACCGCCCAGTCCTTGAAGAACTTGCCCTCCTTCTCTTTCGAGTATTCGCCTTTCTTCCCCTCCGGGAGTTCCTTGTACGTGTCGATCGTCAGCGTCAGCCCGTGGTCAAACTTGGTGTTACCAAACGTGCTCTTGGCTTTGTCGATGCCAGCTTCCGTAAAGAGCTTTCCCTGGTCGTAAACGTGTAAGGTACCAGGCTGCTGCTTCGCAGCGGAGGCGACGACCTTCGATGCCAGAGCCGGCGTCGGCACCGCGATGACTCCACCAACCAGCAAGGCGGTGAGAATCGCCCAACCATTTGCCAATCGTTTCATGGTTTCTCCTTGTGGTAGCGGGAGGCCCTCACTCACAATAAGAAGGCCAGCCACAAGCATTCGCATTTTATCTCAGGTAAAACTGCACACGGCACGAAATCGGGCCGGTTTTGCGTCCTGTCGTTTGTAAGCCACGCGCTGGGTATTATAACCCTGCCTTCGTTGCGGCGAGGGTATCCGAACTGTATTCGTTGCACCGCGAGCGAGCTTTTACCGTGTCGAAACTTCGTGCCACAACTGTTCTCGCTGTCCGTACTTCCGCCGGAGCCGCTATCGGCGGCGATGGGCAAGTCACACTCGGCAATATCGTCATGAAAGCGGATGCTCGCAAGGTCCGCAAACTCTACGACGGACAAGTGCTCGCAGGCTTTGCCGGCGCCGCCGCCGATGCCTTCAGTCTGCTGGATCGCTTCGAGCAGAAACTCCGCGACTTCCAGGGTTCCGTGCCGAAGGCCGCAACGGAACTGGCGAAGGAGTGGCGCACCGACCGCGTCCTCCGCCGGCTCGAAGCGATGCTTGTTGTGCTTGATCGCGACCATCTCTTGCTCGTCAGTGGAACGGGCGATGTGATCGCTCCCACGGACAACGTCCTGGCGATTGGTTCTGGCGGGCCTTACGCGCTGGCGGCAGCCCGCGCGCTCATGGCACACACGCAGTTGAAGCCGGCCGAGGTTGTCCGTGCCGGTCTGGAGATCGCTGGCGACCTCTGTATCTACACCAATCGCAACCTCGACATTCAGGAACTCTGAGCGGCGACCCGCGGCCACATGGCCGAGGTTGACGCAACACGACCGAACAGCACCCGGCCGAACGGCCGAGGTTCGCCAGGAGGTATTCCCGTGGCAGATGCAATGACCCCGCGGCAGATCGTCGCGGAGCTGGACAAGTACATCGTGGGGCAGGCCGCAGCGAAGAAAGCAGTGGCGGTTGCGATCCGCAATCGCTGGCGCCGCCAGCAACTTCCCGCCGAGATGCGGCGTGACGTGACCCCCAAGAACATCATCCTCATCGGGCCCACGGGTGTGGGCAAGACCGAGATCGCCCGCCGCCTCGCGGCACTGGTCGGGGCACCCTTCATCAAGATTGAAGCCACCAAGTTCACCGAGGTCGGTTACGTCGGCCGTGATGTGGAGAGCATCATCCGCGATCTGACCGAAGCCAGCATCGGGCTGGTGCGTGCCGAGATGCGCGTGCAGGTGCAGGAGAAAGCGAAGGAGAAGGTGACCGAGCGACTCCTCGACCTGCTCGTGCCGGCTCCCAAGAACAGCCCGTGGGAGCCGGAACAGGAGAAGGAGGAGCAGGAACGCCGACAACGGACGCGCAACAAGATGCGAGTCAAACTCGATAATGGCGAGCTTGAGGATCGCATGGTCGAACTGACCGTGGAGCAGAGGGCCACACCGGTGCAGATATTCTCCAATCTCGGGATGGAGAACATGGATGTGGACCTGCAGGGGATGTTCGACAAGATGATGCCGAAGAACAGCCAGCCGCGGCAGTTACCCGTGAAGGAAGCCCGCAAGGTGCTTCTGGAGCAGGAAACAGAACTGCTCATCGACCGCGCCGCCGTGGTGGAGCAAGCCGTCGAGCGGGTCGAGAACCACGGGATCGTCTTCCTCGATGAAATCGACAAGGTGTGCGGGCCATCGGCCGGGCACGGGCCAGACGTGTCGCGCCAGGGCGTCCAACGCGACCTCCTGCCAGTAGTGGAAGGGACAACGGTGAACACCAAGCATGGCCCGGTGAAGACGGATCATATCCTCTTCATCGCCGCCGGCGCGTTCCATGTCTCCAAGCCGGCCGACCTGATGCCAGAGTTGCAAGGCCGATTCCCGATTCGCGTCGAACTGACCGACCTGACCAAGCCAGACTTCCTCCGCGTTCTGACCGAGCCGAAACATGCGTTGCCAAAGCAGTATGCGGAACTTTTGAAGACCGAGGGTGTGACGCTGGAGTTCACGAAGGAGGGGCTGGAGGCCATCGCTGACATCGCATTCGACGTAAATCGTTCCACGCAGAATATCGGCGCCCGGCGGTTGCACACGGTCATCGAGAAAGTGGTTGAGGAGGTGAGCTTCGACGGGCCAGACCTGGCGAGCAAGAACGTGACAATCGACGGCGCATTCGTCCGCGACAAGCTCGGCGCGATTGCTCAGCGCGAGGACCTCAGTCGATTCATCCTGTGAATCGAGAGCCGAACCGCCTGAGCCTTCTCCAATCCTTACGACTTCCAGTTTCGTCAGAAGGAAGTGAGGACGTGTGCAGGTTCTTTTCCGCCGCGATCGAAATTTCGCACTATGCTGTTAGCGTAGTCGCCGTAAGTCGTCACCCAGAATCTCCATGGGCGGCCCATTGTGCCGCCCTCGTTCCCACTTACGCGAGGCAAGAACATGCGGAACCATATCGCAGTCGGGTTACTGGCGGTGTCGACTGGGCTACTCGTCCTGACCGGCGCGGCCGACCCCGCCGTCGCCCAAGACAAGTCCAAGAGCACGCCACCCAAACATCTCTACGGGCACGACCTGCGCGTGCGCAAGGGTGGAAGCCCCGACTTTGGTAAGGACACGCCACGCATCGGCGTCGAGTTCTTCCACGACGCCGCTACCGATTCGCTGATTGTTATCAGCGAGACCGGTTCGTTGGCAGTGGCGAAGGCTCCGGCATCACTCGGCGCCGACCGGAAGTGCGAGTGGAAGACTGCCCACGACCTGCACTGCCGCAAGGCGGGAGAGGCCGAGTTCACGAAGACCACGAAGAAGTGGGGCGTGGAAATGTTCCAGGATCGGGGCACCAACGAACTGCTCTACGTCTGCGAGTCGGCCAGTGTGGCGCTGGCTCCGGTTCCTGCCGGGCTGGTGACCAACCGCGGACCGAAACTTCACCACGGGATGGAAGCTCGTGTTCGCGCCCCCGAACAGGACAAGTTCGACAGCGCCAAGAAAATCGGCATCGAGGCGTTCAAGGACGAAAACACCGGCTACCTCATGTACATCACCGAGACCGGCGCGGTCGCCGTGGTCCCCAACGATTCCCCCACTCCAGAGGCCAAGAAGGTTCAGCCACCCAAGACACAATACGGCCTGGTGCTGCGCGTGCGCGGCGCCGATGAGGCGAACTTCAGCGACAAGACCAAGCAAATCGGGCTGGAAGTGTTCGAGGACCCCAACGCCGGCACGCTGTTCTACATCACGGAGTCCGGCTCGATCGCGGTTGTGCCTGCACCTGGAAAGTTCGTTGCTGATGCGAAAGGTGTGACCTGGAAGGCCGCGATGTCGCTTCGCGCCCGCAAGGGTGGCGAGGCTGACTTCAAAACGGCCAAGCAGTTCGGCGTCGAAGTTTTCGTGGACAACCGAACCGGCAACCTCATCTTCATCAGCGATACGGGCTCTGTCGCGGTTCTGCCGAAGAAGTAGTCGCTGACTCGTCAATCAACACCGCCGGCCAGCGTCTGTGGTTCGCCTACTCAGGTCGAACCACAGGCGCTGGCCGCTTGGCTTTCGTTCGCGTGCTTTCGCTCAGAACTGGAAGTAGATGAATGTGGCATTCGCGCCGACTGGGGCCAGGAGTGCCGCGAGTGCCAGCGTTGCGAGCCTCACGCCCCACACCGCGCCCCGTGCGAATGGTCGATCGCTTCCTGCAGCGGCTTTCTGCCGTAACAACTCCGCGCTCCACGACAGCACCGCATAGAAGAGGATCGCGGTCCATACTGCCGGATCGGTCCACGGCCCGGTCAGGGCCTTCGTTGGATCGAAGTCCAGCCACTTCCGCACGCACACCACGCTTTCGCCAAAGTGGGTCAGCCTGAAGAAGCACCACGCCAGACACACACAATGGAACGTGAACAGAATACTCGCAACACGCCATATATCGCGCACGATCCCTGTGCGTGAGTTCAACACCGCTGCGAGTGTCGTTGAACACCAGAGCCTGTGTGCGATCAGGAAGCCACCGTGCAACCCGCCCCAAACGAGGAATGCCCAACTCGCCCCGTGCCACAACCCGCCTAGTAGCATTGTCAGCATCAGGTTCAGATAGGTGCGGAACGTACCGTGGCGGTTTCCGCCGAGTGAGATGTACAGATAGTCGCGCAGGAAACGCGAGAGTGTCATGTGCCAGCGCCGCCAGAACTCCGTAACGCTCGCGGCGAGGTAAGGCCGGTCGAAGTTCTCCGGCCAGCGATAGCCGAAGAGTAGCCCGATTCCGCGCGCCATATCGGTGTAAGCGGAGAAGTCGAAGTAGATCTGGAGCGCATAGAGCCAGACATAAGGGAGCGACCAGACACCCGCTGTCGTGGGGTCGTTGACGTGCGCGAAGAATGGGTCGATGGTTGCGCCGATGCGGTCGGCGACGACGAGTTTCTTGAAGAAGCCGCGGGCGAGTAACCAGAGCGCTTCGCCTGGTGCTTCGGGTTGCGTGGGGAGTTGCCCTGGCCGCACCCTGTCCAGGAACTCATTCGGTCGCAGGATCGGCCCGGCGACAAGGTGTGGAAAGAAGCAGGCCGAGAGCGCGTATCGCCAGAAGTTCGCTTCCGCCGGTGTTGTGTGGCGATACACATCTACCATGTAAGCGATGCCAGTAAAGGCATAGAACGAGATGCCGTAAGGGATGCTCCACTTCTCGAAGGCGTCGATTCGTGGCGTGGGAAACCCCGGTACGAGGTCCGCCACGGTTTGCACAAGTAGCGGCGTGTACTTGTAGTAGCCGAGGACGAACAGATTGAACGCGACCCCACCGAGCATCCACAACCGCGGCCGTACCGAACGCTCCACTCGCACTGCGACGAGCCAGTTCACAATGCAATACGCGAGGAGAATCGGCAGCAAGAGCCAGTGATTGTAGGCGTAGAAAAGCAGGCTCGCGGATAGAAGCAGCGCGACGGCCGATCGCTCGCGCCGGCGGACGCACCACCACCATGCGAACACCACCGCGAAGAGGATCAGGAACGGCTTCTGCTCGAAACTCACACCTGGACTCCGTCGGCGAACGGCCGGCGTTGGCCGGCAAGGGAGAAGATTCGGGAAATCGTGACGCTCACCATCCGACTGGCACAGACCCGCAGTGCGCCATCACGGGCGCACGTTTGCCGCGCGGGGCAGATCGGCCGCCTTCAGGTGCGCGAGAATCTCCGCCAGGAGCAATCGATTGCCCACCTCGGAGAAGTGCTTGTCTGGGATGAATAGCTCTGGTCTGTTCGGCCACGCGAGGAAAGCCGCGCGGACGTCGCACACGTCGAAGCCGGCACTACGGGCATCCTCGGCCAGTGTCTCTTGCACTGCGAAGTGGGCACCGCGCGTCACTTGTTCGTAGTCTGGTAGCAGAACGACCGTGACCGGAATGTGATGACGGGTCGCAGCCTGAGCGAAGTGGCCGAAGATGGTCCGTATGTCGGCTCGCATTGCATCGTCAACGCGATCGTGTAGCGACGAGGCCGAGAGGAATGGCCGGTTCAGGTGGAGTGTGGTTCGTGTCCAGCCTTTCAATGCCAGCCGGCTATGCCGGACGAGCGTGCCGCCGAATGCCGGGAGCCGTGGCTCATAGGCGATCGCACCGCCAGGCGTCGCGCGGTACTGGTCGAGGCCGTGCTGGGCGAACTGGAACACATCCAGTGGAATGAACACCAGGAAGAGTCGCTCGGGCTTCAGCCCGGCGTCGAGGAGGAACTCTGCCTGAGCGAGACGCACAGGAAGCTGTTCGTTCTTGCCGAGGTTGAAGACGAATCGCTGCGGGACATAACGCCGGGCCGTGTCCGCGAGCATCCCTGGCGCCTGCGCGAAAGAACTGCCAAAGAAGGCCCATATCGGCGGTGATTGCGGATTGTTCAGCAGCGGGCGGTATGGCTCGAAGCGGCCGGGATTGTCGGCGGCCAGCCCTTCCAGTGAACGGTATTGCACGCCATACTTCGCGTCGGCGCGAAACGGTCCCTCGCGGTCTGCGCCGGGTAGATACGGTGTGAGGTCACCTGGCGGCGCGACACGGAGGTACAACTCGCCGGCCGCGAACACGGTCGCCAGCGCGCACACCAGCCCGCTTGCGAGGGCCAGCGTGCTGCGCGAGAGTCGCGGCGCCGTGCGGAAGCGTCGGTGTGTTCGCAACCCGGCGGCCAGCGTCATGCGGAGCCTCACGCAATTCGGGAAGGCTGGGTAATACCGAACGCTGCGTCCGGGAGCAAGGCGGAATGGTATAGTGGCCGTGTTCGGGGAGGAGAGACATGCCGGGTGAGCTTGAGTACATCGCGTGGTTGCGGTCGCGCACGCCAGACGACACGCGAGTTCTGGTTGGTCCGGGCGACGACTGCGCCGTACTCGCTCCGCAATCGCGCGCGATGCTGATTACTACCGACATGCTCATGGACAGCACCGACTTCGTGTTGGCCGAGATTGGGCCGCGTCGCGCCGGCCGCAAGGCAATGGCGGCGAACCTCAGCGACGTCGCCGCAATGGCTGGCGTGCCACTGTTCGCAGTCGTGAGCGTGGCGTTGCCGCGAACCACGACACTTCCGCTGGCGTTTTCTTCGCTTGCTTCCGAACTGTACCTCGGGCTGCGCGAGATGGCCGACACCTTCGGTGTGGCGCTTGTTGGGGGCGATACGAATAGCTGGGACGGCAAACTGGTTGTATCTGTGACGCTCGTCGGCGCGGCTACGGTGCGTGGCCCGGTGAAGCGAAGCGGCGCGGCGCCGGGTGACTGGCTGTTCGTTACTGGGCCACTCGGTGGCAGCATTCTCGGCCACCATCACGACTTCACGCCGCGCGTGCGCGAATCACTCGCACTCCATGCGGCGGTCTCACTCCGCGCGATGCTCGACATTAGCGACGGTCTCGCGGCCGATCTCAACCATATCTGTGAAGAGAGTAAGTGCGGGGCGGTTTTGCATGCGAATGCGATTCCCATATCGGATGCGGCTCGCGAACTCGCTCGCACGTCGGGGAAGTTGCCGCTGGAGCATGCGTTGGGCGATGGGGAGGACTTCGAGTTACTGTTCGCTGTGTCGCCACTCGACGGGGCGAAACTTCTCCGCGAGCCACCCGTTCCTGGACTGACGAAGATCGGCGAGTGTGTCGAAAGCGGGCTGTGGCTGGAGGATGGTGGGGTGCGAACGCCACTGGCCCCGATGGGCTGGGTTCACGACTTCGCTTGAAGGCACGAGCCGCGACAGAACGGAACTATGCCGCACGGTTCCGTTCTGTCGCGGCTCGTGAGAGTGATGTGCGCCGGTGGCTCACCCAATGGGTTGCCAGTGGCGGCCGTCTTCCTCAATGAGTCTATGGGCACTGCTTGGACCTTCGGAACCGACCGCGTACTTCTCCGGTTGCGTGGGCGCGTTCTCGGCGGCAGCAATCAGCGGGTCCATCACTTCCCACGCTCGCTCGATCTCGTCGGCGCGCATGAAGAGCGAGGCTTCGCCGTGAATCGCATCGAGCAGGAGTCGCTCGTACGCTTCGGGGATTCCCTGGTCCGGGTAAGCGGCCTTGTAATTGAATGTCAGATCGTGTGGTCGTAGCGATACGCCGTCCACGTCTGGCACCTTCGTCTGGAAGTTGATCGAGATCGACTCGTTGGGCTGGATCACCATCTTGATACGGTTGCACTGGAGTGTCTGCCCTGGCGGGAGTGGGAACATCAGCCGCGCCGGGCACTTGAACTGGATCATCACCTCGCTGTAGCGTGCCTTCAGTGCCTTGCCACTGCGGAGGTAGAACGGAACGCCATGCCAGCGGCGGTTGTCCAGGTCCAACCGTACGGCCGCGTACGTTGGCGTCTTTGACTCAGGATTGACGCCCTTCACCTTCAGATAACCGTCGTACTGGCCCACCGCGATGGCCTGCGCGGCAGCGGCCGGCGAGCGCACCTGGATCGCCGAGAGTACCTTCATCTTCTCGTTGCGAACGTTGTCGGCGGTGTAGCGATTGGGGTCTTCCATCGCCACCATGGTGAGCATCTGCAGGAGGTGGTTCTGGAGCATGTCGCGCATCACGCCGCTGGAGTCGTAGTAGTCGCCGCGACCCTCGACCGTGACCTTCTCCCCGGCGGTGATCTGAACATGATCGATGTACTGGGCGTTCCAGAGTGGCTCAAAGAGTGTATTGGCGAAGCGGAATACCAGGATGTTCTGGACGGTATCCTTGCCCAGATAGTGGTCGATGCGGTAGAGCTGATCTTCATTCCAGTGTTTGTGAAGTTCGTCGTTGAGGGCCTTGGCCGTGCTCAGGTTCTTGCCGAAGGGCTTCTCGATCACGAGTCGACGGTAGCCGCTGCTGCTGGTGTTCAGCCCGGCGTTGGTGCAACTCTGTGAGAGTGCGGGGTAGTATTTCGGTGCCATCGAGAAGTAGTAGAGCCGGCGAGCGTCTCCGCCGTCTTCGTGGGCCTGGAGCCACTCGGCCAGTGGCTTGCAGCCATCGGGCTGGGTCGCGTCGGTGGCTACATAGTGGATACGCTGGGCGAATGTGTCCCACTTTGCCTCATCGAACTGTGCGCCAGGGAGAATCTCCTTCACCTTCGGCTTGAGTTCCTCGCGGTAGGCATCGTCTGAATATGCAGTACGCGAAACACCAACGATGCGAGCCTCCGGGGGCAACTTCCCCTTCTGAGCGAGGTTGAAGAGAGCCGGGATCAATTTCCGCCAGGTGAGGTCGCCTGAGGCGCCAAAGATGACGACGGTGAGCGGTTGGGCCATGAGCGTCTCGTGGTGCGGAGTGCGATGGAGTGCGCAATTGTGCGAACGCGCTCGCCCCGATGCGGGGCGTGGGCATTATGCTACCGCGTCGCGCGTATGGGTGCGAGGAAAGGAGTCGTAAAAATCTGGTACTCACCGTCGGATGGCGCAACGACAACGCCTGGGGTGTTGCCCCAGGTGCCTACAGTGATGCCGTAGGGTGTGGTCAGTCAGATTCAGTTCGGGCTGAAGTCGAACTTGGAAGCGTTCTCGCGGCCGAGCGGGTCGTTAACGAACTTGCCGAAGCAGGCCGCGCACAGGTCGAATCGCATCTTCTTGCACAGCGGCAGGATTTCCGGTTCTTCCTCGGCGATCTCCAGTTCGTTGAGCATCCGGGCCATTTCCTCGACATGATCGGTGTCGAGGTCTTCTTCGGTCAGTTCCGCGGGGTTAGCGGCGTGTGCTTCCATCTTCAGAATGTAACGCCCGGCTCCATCCGGGGTCATGTCCTTGCCACAGAAGTCGCAAGAGAAGTGCATCATGACCGTCGGTTCCTCCAGTCGCGGGTCCGTGTGCCGCCAGAGAGACAGGCGGCACGGCGGCGGCGGTCGAGCGAGTCAGAGGGGCGACCGCCGGGATAAAGCTCGTATACTCCACTGGTCGCAGTTTCCGGACGGCCTGTCAAGAAGAATCCTCGTTGCAATCCCATCAACCGGCGCAGAATGCTCGTGGGAAGGAACTTTCCGGTTACCGGTAATTTTTCCCTGAAGCGACCCGTCAGACGTGTGCTTGTTGCTTCCTGACGAGTGGCAACGGTGTGCGCGGCGCGATTTCTTGCAGCATTATCGCGTCGCTCTTTCTGTGTTTTTGCCAGGAAATGCGCGAATTTCAGCCCCTGGTTGATAATTACTGACACGTCGTTGGCACGGCAGGTGCTTTTCTTTCCTGTGCCATCACACGACGAACGGCGGCGAACGAAAGACCGATCACCGCGTGTTGGTTTCGCATCCGCAAAAAACTCCCCCGGCGGTCTGGGCACGCCCCCAGGCCGAGCACGCCACCGCTCCTCTCAATCTGTCACGTTCCCACGGCCGGCGGCTCTTGGAGCCAGCCGGCCCGTATCTTTTGCAGGTTGCCGAAGAACTGGCCCTGCACCGTGTGATTGCGTATCGAGCATTCCCATACTGCCACTGTGAGTCGTTGCCTACACCTCTCCGGTACAACCGCCACTCTCCGCACGCACGAATTAACAGTGCGCCAGGACCGCGGGATTCTGCCGACAGCGCCGTCGCCACGTCATCCGGTGTGAAGCGGCTTTCCGATACACGTCCGCAGACGAGCAGTTTGAGGGGACCGGACCGTTCGGAATACGCTCGTCGTTACGAACGGGGGAAGATCGTCGGGCTGTCGGCCCGCATCGCGCCGCAGGGTGCGTTGCGGCTCCCGTGTCGCCGGAGTGCGACGCGAGTACTGGCAGCCCGCAAGGAGGCGATTGCCATGTCCATCCGCAAGGGCGCGCTCGCGGCCTTCGCGTTTCTGGGTGTCAGCTCGGTCGCACTGGCCGGGCACTTCGGCGCGACCAAGTATTCCGCAGCCGGCTACAGCGAAGTGCAAAGCAGCTACGCCGCCGGTCAGGGTGTCGTGTACGACACGGTCATCGAGAAACGGCCGCAGACCAGTTATCAGAACGTGACCGAGACGGTGATGAAGCCCGTCACCAAGACAACTTACACGAGTGAACAACGCACCTGCTACAAGACGGTCAACGAGACCGCTTATCGCCAGGTACAAGAAACCGTCTGCCGCCCGGTGTGCGAGACGGTGATGAAGGAATGCCGGACCACTCACTACAAGAAGGTCTGCGAGACCGTCTACAAGGAGTGCCCGGTTACCAGCAACAAGAAGGTTTGCGAGACGCACTGTCGCAAGGAGTGCTTCTTCGTCTGCAAGCCGGTGTGCGAGACGCAGTACAAGGAATGCCAGAAGACGGTGTGCAAGCCGGTGTGCGAGACGATCGTCAAGAACGTCTGCAAGACCATCTGCGTGCCTGTTACCGAGACTTGCTACAAGAACGTGCAGCGCACGATCGACAAGCAGGTCTGCGTGACGGAGTGCAAGGAAGTCTGCCGGACGGTGTGCGAACCCTGCACCGTGACCAAGTGCGTGACCCGTTGTGTGCCGGAGACGGTGTGCAAGAAGGTCTGGGTCCGCGGCAAGTTCTGCTTCACCGAAGTACCGGTGTACGAGTGCTGCTTCGATCCTTGCAGTTGCACCACGGTGCAGAAGCAGGTTCGCACCAGGAAGCGGCTCACCCGCACTCCGGGTCACTTCGAGCAACAGCAGGTGACTCACAACCGCAAGGTCACCGAGCAGGTGCAGGAAACCAAGATGGTTCAGAAGACCATCAAGGAGAAGGTGCCGGTGCAGGTGACCCGCACAGTGAAGCAGGTTGTCTGTGAGAAGGTACCGACGCAGGTGACTCGCTACGTTCGCCAGCAGGTGGTGCAGCAGGTGCCGACGCAGGTCGTTCGCCATGTGCCTGTGACGGAAGTCGTTCGCACGCCTGTGACCGTTCGCCGCAACGCACGGGGTGCCTACGTCGACAGCAGTTCGCTCCAGGGCAACGCCGCGGCGCAGGCCAAGAACGGCTGCGACGTGATCGGCGGCGGCAGCGGCGCGGTCAACCCTGGCAGCCCGACCTACGATGTCGGTGGCCCTGGCCGTGTGTTCGTCGAGGGGCTTCAGGTGTGCAAGAACGTGGCCTACACCACGACCAAGATCGTGCCTGTCACCGAGATCCGCCGCGTGCCGCAGCAAGTTACCCGCTGCGTGCCTTACGAGGTGGTGAAGATGGTGCCGACCAAGGTAACCGTGATGAAGCAAGAGACGGTGACCAAGTGCGTGCCTTACACAGTCACCAAGCAGGTGCCCTATACGGTCTGCGTCCGCATGCCGCACACGGTCACCGAGATGGTTCCCTGCAAGGTGACGCGTCGTGTGCCGGTGCAGGTTGAGACGTGCGTGGTGGTGAAGAAGCCGCGTTACGTTCCATGCAACCAGGGGTGCGCCGGTGCCCCCTGCAACAACTGCGGTTGCAATGCTGCCACCCGTGGCGCCTGCAATGCCTGCAACGCGGACCCCTGCGGCAACACATGCAAGAACTGTGGCAACAACGCCTGCTCGCCCTGCAAGAGCGGGATTGGCCGTGGTCTTCGCGATCTGCTGAACAACCCGTGCCGCCCCAAGCCGCTGCGGGACTTCTTCAGCAAGTGCTGTGCGAACCGATTGGCCTGCGACCCGTGCCCGCCGGCCCAGTGCTCCAACCCCTGCGATACGCCCTGCAAGTAACGCAGACGTGAAGCACACAACCCCACTGGCTGTTGCCCGTGGGGTTGTGTCGTTTCCACGCGGGCAGTAATTATCAAATGAGGTTAAGATTACTGCATTACCACCATATCCCGACTGGCAATCTTGCTCTCCGACAGTCTCCGCTGGCCAGGATCTGAACGGATGTCGATTTGCCAAAAGCAACAGGGTCGGGCGGTGGGCTTTTGTCGTTGTGTTGATCTTGGGGCGGCTGTTAGTCTGGATGGGGTAGAAACCCGCGAGGTCAGGACATGATGCGTGTGATTCTTGGGTTCGCAGCGATTGTCGCCATCGGATTCGGACTGCTCCCGGGCGTGTCCGCGGAACCGCCGCTGCCGAAGGGCGAGCCACTGCCGGACTTTCCGATGACCAACCCCAAAAACAGGCAGGTAGCACTTCACCCGGACAAGAAGAGCATCATCGCAGAAGGCATCCCCGACGAGAAGGACCCGAAGAAGGTCCGGCAGATTGTCCGCGTTGGCATCGTTGCGGAAGTCTGCCTGCGTGAAGGGCCGCTGGAGCAACTCATGTGCAAGAAGGGAACGAAGGAGCACGAGGCGATCGTGCGTGTGGACATGGACGCGAAGCTGGTTCATCTGGCGATCATCGCCGCCGGGGGAAAACCTGGCACGCCGACTGGCTTCATCGACCTCAAAACCGAACAGCCCAAGCACACGCCTGCCACTGGTAGCAAGGTGAACGTTCTCGTTCACTACAAGAAGGATGGCAAGCTCCACACGCACCGCGCCCAGGACTGGATCTGGGACAATAAGCGAAAGGCTCCCATTCAATACGACTGGGTGTTCGCCGGTAGCGAGTTCATCAAGGACCCGACCAATCCGAACGCCCCACCGTACTACGGAGCCAACAGCGGCGACATCATCAGTATCTCCAACTTCCCGTACTCGACGCTGGAGTTCCCCCAGAACATCAGCAAGGACGACGCGCAACTCAACTACGAAGCCCGAACCGCCGAGATTCCACCACTTACGTCGAAAATCTGGGTATTGATCGAAGTACCCATGAAGAAGTAGACCGCGGGGGAGAAGTGCCCCTCCTACGAAGCCACTATCTGCCACACCACCGCCAACGGTTCCTCGCTGACAGCGTTAGAACGTCATTGCGAGGCCGGGCGGTTATCGCTACTCTGATAATCACCTGAAGAACTGCAATCCGATCGGGCTGCTGGTTCGTCGTTCTGGTAACTCGCATTCCGCCCGCACTACCAGCGCGGGCCACCTGTCTTTCGAGGCACACATGTCCATTCCGATGAGCTGTGCCGGTTGCGGTGGCACATTCGAAGTGCCGGACAATCTCGCCGGCAAGACGATCCGTTGCACCTCCTGCAAGGCGCAGATGTCCGTGCCAGCCTCCGCATCGCAACCGGGCAGCGGCGAGAAGAAGCCGTTCGGCTCGGGTTCCAAGCCCAGCGCGAAAGCAACTCCGGCTCCGGCTGCAGCGGCCAAGACTTCACCCAGCGGCAAGCCAGCCGACGCCAAGACTGCTCCCATGAAGGCCAAAGCCGTGGTGGCTGTGGATGATGACGAGGATGATGACGAGGACGAGAAGAGCGAGAGGAAGTCCAAGCCAGCGAAATCGACTGACAAGAAGGTCGCTGCCAAAAAACGCCGCGACGACGACGATGATGATGAGGACGAGAAGCCGGCTCGCAAGAAGAAAAAGAACCAGGGTAGCGGTTCCAACGCGATGGTGATGATCATCGGCGGCGGTGTCATTGGGGTCGCGCTCATCGGTGGTGTCGCCGTTGCGCTCATGTCTGGTGGTGGCGAACCGAAGTCCGACGAAACGGCCAAGAGCCCCTCAACCGATGGCGGAATTCAACCGCCCATGATGCCGGGTGCTGGTGGAATGCAGCCACCTGGTGGAATGCGTCCGCCAGGCGGCGATGGCACTGGTGGCCCACGACCACCAGGAGGCGAAGGTGGCCCCGACGGAGAGAACACGGCCCCTCCGGGCGTTCCACCTGGAACGGGCA
>CAYRDG010000043.1:0-41242 GCA_964422915.1 uncultured Frigoriglobus sp.
TCAGCGACGATTCGCAGCGCGGACAGGTGACTGTGAAGGCACCACGGGCTTCTGCCACCGGGAATGTATGTCCGCACTTCGGGCACTTTGCGTCGAGTGGCATGGCAATGGCTCTGGGAGACTGAGTGGGAATTATTGTTCCGTATCCGGGCACGAAGTGCAAGCGCGGCAGTGCAGGTAGTTACGCAACCCGCACGCCGATCGCCTTCTGTTCGCATCTCGAACTCGCGCATAAGCTAACGGCTTCACTCTGCTATTGCGTGCGTCCTTCCACGGAGCTGCCTCATGGCCAAGATCAAGGTAAAGAACCCTGTTGTCGAGATGGACGGCGACGAGATGACCCGCATCATCTGGCAAAAGATTCGCGAGAAGCTCATCCTGCCGTACCTCGACATCGACCTGAAATACTACGATCTCGGAATCCAGCACCGCGACGCCACCGACGACAAGGTGACTGTCGAGAGCGCCGAGGCGACGAAGCAGTATGGCGTTGCTGTCAAGTGCGCCACGATTACACCCGATGAGGCTCGCGTCAAGGAGTTCAACCTTAAGCGGATGTATCCCTCGCCCAACGGCACCATCCGCAACATCCTCAACGGCACAATCTTTCGCGAACCGATTGTGTGCAAGAACGTGCCACGCATCGTCAAGCACTGGGATAAGCCCGTTGTGGTGGCCCGTCACGGCTTTGGCGATCAGTACAAGGCCAGCGAAATTCTCTTCCCTGGACCGGGTACGGTGAAGCTCACTTACACGCCGGCCGATGGCGGACCTGCGATCGAGAAGGAAGTCTTCAAGGCACCCGGCGCGGGCGTGACGCTCGCCATGTATAACCTCGACGATTCCATCCGGGGCTTCGCGCGTGCCTGCTTCAACTACGCGATGGGGCGCGATTACGCCGTCTATCTTTCCACGAAGAACACGATCCTGAAGGTTTACGACGGCCGCTTCAAGAACATCTTCCAGGAAGTGTTTGACCGGGAGTTTCAGCCGCAGTTCAACGCGAAGGGGCTGACCTACGAGCACCGTCTCATCGACGACATGGTGGCCGCGAACCTCAAGTGGAACGGTGGCTATCTCTGGGCGTGCAAGAACTACGACGGCGACGTGCAGAGCGATACCGTGGCGCAGGGCTATGGCTCACTCGGCCTGATGACGAGCGTGCTGATGAGCCCAGACGGCAAGACAGTGGAAGCCGAAGCCGCGCACGGCACCGTGACACGCCACTACCGACTCCACCAGCAAGGGAAGCCGACCAGCACCAACCCCATCGCCTCGATCTACGCCTGGACACGCGGACTCATCTACCGCGGCAAGATGGACTCCACCCCGGACGTGGTCGCGTTCGCCGAGACGGTGGAGAAGGTTTGTGTCGATCTGGTCGAAAGCGGCAAGATGACGAAGGACCTGTCGCTACTCATCAGCGACAAGACACCCTATCTGACAACGGAAGAGTATCTCGACGCGGTGGACGCCGAGTTGAAGAAGCGGATGGGATAAAGCGATCCTTGACGAGAACAGGAGGCGAGCCACTGGCTCGCCTCCGTTGCGTTGGGGATAGGCGAAACCGAACGGTACTCACGAAGCATTCGGATGCAGTCACAAGCACATGACCTGATTGATTTCAGTTCGTCGAATGGCAAGATTGCCAAGATTACCACATTGTCAACATCTCCCCACGGCTGAAGGTCACACCGCCAGACCGAGTACAGGAACGCCTGGACAATTGAGAAGGGGGAACAGCGCCAGGTCGGGCCGTTCCCCCTTCTCGCTGCTCCACATCACCTCAGCGCTTGCCGGCTTCGAGCTTCATGTGGCAGTTCTTGTACTTCTTGCCGCTGCCGCAGGGGCAGGGGTCGTTGCGGCCGACCTTCGCACCCACGTTGCGGATCGGTTCCGCCTTCTTCTGCTCGCCGCCGCTGTTCGTCTGTTGCGAACTGGCATCCACCTGCGCCTGCCGCGCCTGTGACGCGGAGATGGCCGCGGCGTGTGTCGCGCGCGCGCCGGCCCACAGTGCGGCCTGCGCCTCCTCATCGCCCATCTCCTCCATGCGAAACACCGCTTCCGTGGTGCGGTCGCGAATGCCTTCCCACATCGTTTCGAATGCCTGCATCCCCTCGCTCTTGTAGACGATCTTCGGGTCTTCCTGACCATAGCCGCGAAGACCCACGCCACTGCGAAGGTTGTCCATCACCAGGAGGTGCGATTTCCAGGCGCTATCGATTTGCTCCAGGACAAGCCCGCGCTCGACGGAGTGCATCTCTGGCCGATACTTCTCGTCGTAGGCATTCAGAATCGTGTGCCTGGCGGCGTCCTGTGTCAGCCCGGCGAGGCTCGCCGGATCGAGCGTCAAGCCCACTTCCTTCTCGGCCCATTCCGCCAGTTCCTTCGCGTCCTCTGGCTCGGCTACTTTCGCGCCGCTGAAGGCGGCGGCCAGTTCCGTGTCGATCTCGTCGATATCTGCGGGAGGTATTGCCTTCGGTGCAATTTCCAGCAGTTTTTCGCGAATCTTTGAGCGTGGCTCGGTGCGAATCCATTCCTCCGTCAGTCCTTCATCTTCAAGCGCCTTGAAGGCGACGGCGAAGAAGCCGGTCTGATCGGCGAGGACTTGCGGCCCGTGCTTGCGTGCGGCCAGCGCTGTGCCGAGACGTTGCGCGGCCCAGCGGAACAGCCCGTCGCGATCGTAGCGCTGGCCGCCGCTCTGGGCCTTGTCCGACATGAAGTTCTGCATCGCCACACGCACCGGGAACTCCACGTCCTTCAGTCGGTAAGCCGCACGCACCGTGCCGTAGAGCATCTCTTCAAGTTCCGCGCCCGACCGCGACATTAGCTCGTCCACGCCCAGTTTCACTCCGAACTTCTGTCGGCACCATTCGGCCAGCGACTCGGCACCGTAGGTGCGGCTGAGGAACCGTTCGCCTTCGGAAAGGTTTACGGCTCGCAGCGCCGTCTCGGCCTTGCTGACGAGGAACTCGGCGAGCTTGTCCGGATTGATCTTCCGCAGGTCTTTCTCGGCCATCTTCAGATCGTAGCGCGCGTTGACCGCGCGGGTCAGTTCCGACCACTTCCAGTCTTTTGGATCCTCATCAGGCGGGACGTTCTCTTCAAGCACTCCCTGTACGAAGGTCGGGACGTGGGCTATCGCCTGATCCACCGCCTGCCGGGCCGCATCCTCAGCGGAGGAGGTGCGGAAGTCGCCTGCTGTGAACTCCATCCCCAGCCGATTGTTGGCGAACTCCGCGAAGCTCGCCGCGCCGTAATCGTCGGCCATGAAGCGCGTGGCGGCCGATGCCACCTGCTTGCGGATCATCTCCAGGAGCATCGCCCGTGGGTTCGAGCCATCGAGCACTTCCTGACGCGCGCCGTACACGCGCTTCCGCTGGAGGTCCATCACCTCGTCGTACTCCAGCAGGTTCTTCCGCTGGTCGAAGTGATACTCTTCCACCTTCCGCTGTGCCTTCTCGATGCGCTTGGTCACCATGCCCGATTCGATGGCCTCGCCCTCCTGCATACCCAGACGGGTGAGGAGATTGCCGACCCACTCGCCGGCGAAGAGTCGCATCAGTTCGTCTTGCAGCGAGAGATAGAAGCGGCTGGAGCCAGGGTCGCCCTGACGCCCGGCGCGGCCGCGGAGTTGGTTGTCGATACGGCGGGCATCGTGACGCTCGGTGCCCACGATGTGCAGCCCGCCCATATCGGCAACCTTGCGTCCTTCTTCCTTCATCTTCTCCTTCGACTCGATCTGGTTGACCGTGGCAGTCCACACGTCGTTAGGCACTTCCAGGCGTGTGGGGTACAGCGGGCGGGCGTCTGCATCCTTGAGTTGCTTGAGGCGTGCCCAGGCGAGCGTCTCGGGATTCCCGCCCAGGATGATGTCGGTGCCGCGGCCAGCCATGTTCGTGGAGATGGTCACGGCGCCGATGCGGCCAGCCTGTGCGACAATCTCGGCCTCGCGCGCCACGTTCTCCGGCTTGGCGTTGAGCAGTTCATGTTGAACGCCGCGGCGTTTGAGCATGCCAGAGAGCTTCTCGCTCTTATCCACATCCTTTGTGCCGATGAGGACCGGTCGTCCCGACTGGCACACTTCCACCACCTCGTTAACCACCGCGTCCCATTTCTCCTTCTCGGTGCGGTACACCAGGTCTTTCTGTTCGATGCGGCGCAGCGGCTTGTTGGTCGGAATCGCGACCACGTCGAGCTTATAAATCTTCCAGAACTCGTTCTCCTCGGTCTTCGCGGTGCCCGTCATGCCGGCGAGCTTCTCGTAGAGCTTGAAGAAGTTTTGCAGCGTGACTGTCGCCATCGTCTGCGTTTCTTGTTTGATCTGCACGCCGTCTTTCTGATGCTTGGCTTCAACGGCCTGGTGCAGCCCATCGGACCACTGCCGGCCGTACATGGCGCGACCGGTGTGTTCGTCGATGATGATGATCGATAGCTCGTTGTTCTCGCGAGCATCGCGGTCGATCATGTAGTGGCGATCGAGCTGGTAGAGGTGGTGCGCCTTCAGGGCATTGTCTATGAGGTGCGGCCACTCCATGTTGCCGGCGGTGTAGAAGCTCTCCACGCCAGCGAGTTCTTCCGCCTGCCGAACGCCGGCATCGGTGAGGTGGCAGGTGCGTTCCTTCTCCTTGATCTCGAAGTAAACGCCCTTGGGAGGTGGGTTCTGTGGATCGACTTTTGCCGGATCGAGTGGCGCCAGCACTGTGAGACCGTCGCCCTCGGTGCCGCCGGCCTTCATGGTGCCGGCCGCGGTCAGTTCCTTGCGGGCCTTGCGTTCCATGTCGGTGAGTGCGCGGGCAACCTTGTCAGCTTCCGCGAACCGTCGAGCATCGGAGAACGCCGGGCCGCTGATGATCAGCGGCGTGCGGGCCTCGTCGATGAGGATGTTGTCCACCTCGTCGATGATGGCGTAGTTATGGCTGCGTTGCACCTGGCGATAGTAAGGGTGGTAGCCTTCGTCGTCGAATCGCGCGATCTTCATGTTGTCGCGCAGGTAATCGAAGCCGAACTCGCTGGCGGTGCCGTAGGTGATGTCGCACTCGTAGGCGTGTCGGCGCGCTTCGGGGTCCATGTCGGACTGGATGTAGGCGGCGCTCACGCCCAGCGCGTTGTAGATGGGGAGCATCCATTCGCAGTCGCGGCGTGCGAGGTAGTCATTCACGGTGACAACGTGGACGCCCTTGCCCGTGAGCGCATTCAGATAGGCGGCGAGCGTGGCCACGAGGGTCTTCCCCTCACCGGTCTTCATCTCGGCGATGCTCCCCAGCCCGGTGCCGTAGCCGTGGAGCACCGCGCCGCCGATGAGTTGCACATCGTAATGGCGCATCCCCTTCGTGCGGCGGCCGCCTTCGCGACAGGCGGCGAACGCCTCCGGGAGTAGTTGGTCGAGCGTCTCGCCCTTGGCCAGTCGTTCGCGGAACTGGGCACTGAGGCCCTTCAACTCGTCATCGGTGAGCGCGTTCATCCGCGGTTCGAGTTCGTTGATCTTCGCCAACGCAGAGCCAGGGATTACAGTGTGAGTCTCGGCACTTCGGGCACGGAAATAGCCTAGCCCCTTGATGCGCCGCTCATCGGAGGAGCCGCCCAGCACCTTCGAGAGCATGGCGATGCAGCCCTCGACGAAGGAGTTGAACCCGTCGCCGACCCGCTCCAGAATCGTCGGCCCCATGCCCGCTTGCGCCGTTGCCATTTGCCGTAACTCCCTTACGCAGCGCCGCAAACGGAGCTGCACTCGCGCGTCCCGCCAGATTCCCAATCTAAGAAGGCTGGAAAAGACGGTCAATGCCGACCGCCCGCACGATCGCTTCAGATGATACAATCGGCGCATGCGGATTCACCACTAACGGGACGGGAAAAGGGGTGAATCTCGCCCCTTTTCGCGGTATTTGAGGAATGAGAAGAGGGGTGGGAAAATGACCGACTACCCTCCCGCCCGGTGACGGTAACTAGACATTTCTCGCGGAGGAGTTGACGCTGGTCGAGCACACCGACGACATCACGCAACCCTTCCGATCGGCGACGAAGTACTGACTGGGTACAAGCGGCGCGAGAGGGATTTGAAATTCACTCTGATGAACATCGCATCGCGCGGTGTGCATTCATTTTCTCCTACGGATCATGGACTTTGGTCAATGCCGTAAGAAGTGATCTGTCTGGGAAAGTCACGCGGCGTAACGGGGAGTGTTTCGTTCAGAGGGGTGTGGGGCGAGGAGTATCAACTGGTGAGTCAGGCACGGATGACGCCGGCCTCTTCCATCTCCTTCCATGCGGAATCGAGTGATCCGTTGACATTAATTCCGCGGCACCCGGCCTCGATCACGGTCACCTCGAATCCGAGTCGGCGCGCATCGAGTGCGGAATACGCCACGCAGAAATCAGTTGCGAGGCCGACCATAAACAATCGCGTCAGTCCGCGCTCACGAAGATAACCTGACAGGCCCGTCGGAGTCTGCCGATCGTTCTCAAAGAACGCCGAATACGAATCAATGTCGCGATGGTAGCCCTTGCGGATGACCAGTTCGCAATTCGAGACGTCCAGTTTCGGGTGGAACTCGGCCCCCTCCGACCTCTGGACGCAGTGATCGGGCCAGAGAATCTGCTCACCGTAAGGGAGTTGCACATGATCGTGCGGCTTCTTGCCGGGATGGGACGATGCGAACGAGAGGTGGTCCTCGCAATGCCAGTCCTGGGTGAGAATGACATGCGCGAATCGCCGCGAAAGCTTATTGATGACCGGGATCACCTCGTCGCCGCCTTCGACGGCCAGAGCGCCTTTCGGGCAAAAGTCGTTTTGCACATCGACGACAAGGAGGAGGCGGTTCTCGGTGGGAACAGCCGGCCGCAAAGTTTGACCGGCCAATTTGATCCTGGGGATGGTCGTGGTCGATGCCGAGATGCGGGTGGATGCTACCGTCGGTTCTGTCTTGTCGATGGTGAATTCCGTCGTCTCACCCAAGGCGTGGGACGCCGCACGCAAGTCCCTGAGCAACTCATCGTAATTCGGGTAACGATCGTCAGCACGCTTTGCCATCATCCGGGCGACGACATTCCGCACCGCGACCGACACATGTGCTGGTAGCGGATCTGGATCGGCCTCCTCGACCTGTTTGAGCACTTGATAGAACGACTCGCCCTGGAACGGCGGCAGGCCCGTGAGCATCTGGTAGAACGTCGCGCCGAGTGAAAAGATATCAGCCCGGTGATCGACTCCGCTGGCATCGGCGAATTGTTCGGGCGACATGTATTGCGGCGTTCCCATCGCCGTGCCAGCCGCGGTCTGCGCTGTGGCCGAATCCAGGGCAATGAGCTTGGCCAGACCCAGATCGGCCAGCTTCACCTGCCCGCTCTGCGTGAGCAGGATGTTGGCCGGCTTGATGTCGCGGTGGATCATTCCGATCTGATCGAGCGCTTCCTTGAGGGCCTGGGCCACCGCCTCGGTAATTTGAATCGCGCGACCGACAGGGACAGTGCGCCGCTCGCGCAGGTGTTCCTCCAGCGTCTGTCCGTCGATGAACTCCATGATCATGAAGGAATGGCCTTCGGTTTCGCCGCAATCAAAGACGCGGACGATTCCCGGCGAATGGAGCCTGGCTGCAAGCCGGGCCTCGCGCAGGAATCGTTCAGTAATCCCAGGCTTTTTGGTCAGGTGGGGATGGAGGAACTTGACAGCGACATCCAGTTCGAGATCGGCGTGGCGGCCCTTGTAGACGACGCCCATACCGCCCTCGCCTATTCGCGTGAGAAGCTGACACCGGCCAACACCGGACAGGTGCAAGTAAGGATCGTCGGACATGTCTTCAATTCCGGGCGCTTGACTTTCAACTCCGCATCCTCAATTTATGGGCTTCGCGGATTAGTGTGGGTGAGTTTAGGGCAGCAGCGGGAAAACGACTTGCCTTCGTCCTGCCCAGTTGTGGTAAATCGTCGTATCGAAGATCAAGATCGGGGACTTCTCCCGGAGTGGTCGGACACGCGGTCTCTGCGGTGAAAGCCGTCGAGTTCGTTCGCAAAACGTTGGATCCGTTCCTCAATCTACCGCCGTATGGAACCTCTGCATTCGGCTCCATACGGCGGTAGATTGAGCACGCTACTGCATTAGAAGAGGGGATCGGGATAGAAGATTCCCATGAGTGGGTGACCCGGCTTGGTTGCGTCGAACTGGAGTGTCACGACGGTTGGGCCCGTTGCCTGGCGTGGCTGCGCAGCCGGAATGGGCAACCGATGGTGTGGGCGGATCGGCCGCACGGTCGGTGCTGGGCCGAGATCGGCCTCGTAGCTGGTGCTGTAGGTCACCTGGCCATCAAGCACGGTGACAGGGTGGATGTGGTCAGCGGTTGGGGCGCCCACCAGTCCCTCGACCTCGGCCCGTGTCATGCCGGGCTTGAGTCGGAATAGACTCTGGGCCTTCTCGTTTGGGTTCGGTTGCGGCCGCTCGTCGGTGTCGAGCGTCAGTGTCGGCCGCTGGTGGTCTGGTGGAACGCCCACGATCTCGAAGTGCGCCACCTCTGGCTCAAGTGGCCCGCGCAGCGATTCGGTGACTGCATCGCGCCAGAGCCAGCCAACGAAGGCGACTGCAATCGCCCCCAGAACGAGAAGAGGATGCCTCCGCAAGTATCTGAGCATTTGCATATTCGTCCTCCGGCAGAACGCCGTGGGGGAGAGTACCAACCCAATCGACGACTCTCGTTGCGTTCGCTAACAATAGAGCATTCGCTTTCTGTGGCTCATTCTTTCTCCCGGTCTGCGATTTCATTTTTCAGCGACAAACAGGGCACGAAACACGGATGTTCACACCGAGCTAATGAGTTCGACGCAGGTGCGTACATCAAGAATTTTTGCTCGCAAGGCCAGGCAGCAGATCGCGCAACTCGTTGAACGATTGTAGCACACGGTCTGCTCCCCAACTTACTGGCTCCGATTGAGTGAATCCGTCGGGCAAAACTACCCATACCAACATGCCAGCGGCTCGCGCCGTTTGCACGTCCACGATCATATCGCCGACATACACAGCGTCGCGCGCGGAAACCCCGAGCCGGGCTAAGCCCTCTAACAGCATGGCCGGGTTGGGTTTGGCACGTTGGCCCACGTCATCAGGGCCGAGTACACAGTGGAAGGAACTGGCCAGCCCCAGTGCGCCGACCAGTTCGCGCGTGAATTCCACACGCTTGTTGCTGCAGACGCCGAGTTGGTAGCCACGGCGGGCGAGTTCCGGGATCGTTTCGCCAACACCTGGGAGAAGTCGCGTCTCGGAAACCATGACACGTTCATGGTGCTCGCGGTAGAGAGCGATGGCTTCTTCCACTGGCGCATCTGGCACGAGATCGGCCAGGAGGTGCGACAGCCCATACCCAACGTAGCCCCGAACTTCGTTCTGGGTCAATGTCGGAAGGTCGTAGTGAACGCGGACGTGATTGGTGCTGGCTGTGATCGCGGCGAAGCTATCGGCGAGAGTGCCATCGAAGTCGAAGAGTGCGGCAGTGATTGGCATGATTTTGGCTAAAGGGCGAGAGCTGTTCGGAACATGACACGGAGGATTCCGCAATCCGATCTCCGTGTTTCGCAATATCGGATATGGTAGAACCATGCCCGCCCCTCGCCCCGTGAGTTGCTGATGGTTGCACACTCCACGATCACGAGCGAACCGCTCACGCCGGAACTCGTGTTCCGCGAGTACGCGCCGCGAATCTACAACCTTGCCCGACGGATGCTCAACAACGACGCCGACGCCGAGGATGTGACGCAGGACGTGCTCTTGCAGGTTGTCCGCAAGCTGGACACTTTCCGTGGCGATGCGCAGATCGCGACGTGGCTCCACCGCGTCACGGTCAACGCCGCGCTGGCGCATCGGGAGAAGCGTGCCAACCGGCAGAAGCACGAGATGGGCGAAGCCGGCGAGGAACTGCTCGAATCCGCGGCTCCAGAAGCGGCCGTGAAACGCTGGAACGTCTCGCCAGAGGAGCCCGTACTGGCGGCCGAACAGCAGGAGATCATCGAGAAGGCCATCAACATGTTGCCGGAACCGTTCCGCGACGTGTATGTGCTGGCCGACGTGGAAGGACTCCACAATGCTGAGATTGGCGAGATGCTCAATCTCAGCGTGCCAGCGGTCAAGAGTCGCCTGCACCGGGCACGCATGCGAATGCGCGACCTGCTCGCACCGCACTTCGAGGAGGTGGAGACATGACCTGCGCGGAATTGATGGATGCCCTGGTCGATTACCTGGCGCAGGAACTGGTGATTGAATACCGGGAGACGTTCGACCTGCACTTGCGCGGCTGTGTGAAGTGCGAATCGTATGTCGCGACGTATACACACACCGTCCGAATCACGCGGGCATTGCCGAAGTGCGGCAAGCAACTCTCGGCGGAGTTCGAGGCGCGATTCCGCAAGGCACTTGAAGAAGAAACGGGCAAGCCAAAGGTGGAATGAACTGAGGTAGGTCGCTCGCACGGCGAGTGACCCACCTCGCGCAACGAAGCGTTTACTTCTTCGGCGGTTCCTTCTGCTTCTGATCGAGCAAATAGGCGATGATGTGATAAAGGTCCGCCTCCGGGATCACATCGGCGAAGTTAGCCGGCATTGCGGAGAGCAGCGTCGCGCGATTGGAGACGATTTCCTTCAGGGGAATCCGCTGTTCCTTCCCCTCCAGGTCCGCCACAACCACGACCTGTCCTTCGGTTCGCAGTACCAGTGCCGTCAGCGTCTTCTCGCTCGCAAGCGTGAGGGAGTGCGCGCGGAATGCCGCGTCCACGTTGCGATTGGGATCGAGAATGTCTTCGAGAAGTCGCTCGGTGCCGCGCACGCCGACGCCATCGAGTTGCGGGGCGATCTTCCCACCCACATCGCCGATCTTGTGGCAAGCCGCGCAGTGCTTGGTGAAGAGTTTCGCGCCCTCCGCCTTGCTCGGTGTCGCCATTGCGAAGCCATCTTGCCGCGACTTGATGACAGCCGCGATCCGCTGATCGGCCGGCGGAAGGCGCTTCGTCAGGTCGCTGACGCGTTTCTGCCAGTCGCGGGCCTTCGATCCCCGGAGGCGTTCCAGAATCGCTTTCTCTTGCAGCAGTCGCGCCGGTGCCTTCCCCGCCTTGACGGCTTCCAGCAGTTGGTCGGCACCGCCTGCGGTCCCAGCCATTGCAAGCCCAACTGTGACGGCGATTCGGTAAGGGACGGTCTGGAGCGAATCGCGAGCAACGGCGATTGCGTCTCTCTGTCGGGACGAGGCAGTCGCAACCAGTAGTTCGACACGCACCGACTCTGGCGTTGTGGGATCGGCCAGCAGTTTCCGCACCGCCATCAGCCCTGCGGCTGGCGCGTGGAGGAATAACGATTCGACGGCGCCTGCGCGAATATCATTGGGAACCTTCGCGCCCGTGGCAAAGCGTTCGAGGGTCTGGATCGAAGCCCTATCCAGTTTCACCGCGCCAGGGCTGGCCACGATGGGCAGCGCATTCAGGAGCCGGACACCCCAGAGGACCGTCTGCATGTCGTTGGACCCGAGCGAATCGCGCCCGAGCGCGAGTAGCGATTTCGTGCGCGGCTCACTCAGCCTCGCTCCGCGTGTCTGCACGCCCCGGAATGCCGCCAGCAGTGCGTCGGTGTTACGCTGCGAGGCAACCCATGCGAACAGGCTCTCCTCATCGTCAGCGGCGCCGTAACGGGCGACGTGTTCGGCCGCCGGCGTGGTCGCATTCGCCGGGAGCGTCTTCGCCGCCATACGCGACGCCAGATAGTGCGCGGCCCGGCCATTGGGAATGGCGACGGCCATTTCCACGAACACGGCGTCCTTTCCCTTCGGCCACTCTTGCATGTCACGGAGGCAGTTTCGCAGGGCAATGCGGGCTGCCTGGCGCAGATGCGTGTCGGCGGCGACGCCCCCGTTCAGCGTCTCGATCACTGGTTTCACGAAGTCTGCGTGTGGGTGCTGGATCACCGCCTCGATGCAGGCGCGCTTCTGGTGGATCGAGTCGAACGATTTGAAGATGTCGAGCAAGAGCTTCCGCTCGGCCTCGTCCCAGTTCGGACGGCTTGCGAGTGCCCGGACCAGTTGACCCGTCAGTTGCTCCGGCTTGATCTTGTTCTGGGAATCTTTCGCGTATTTCACGATATTCTTGTATGCTTCCAGCGATCCGGGCGTCTTGCCCGCCTCCTTGATGCACAGAATCCAGCCGACCACGCCCGCCGCGCGGTCGGGGTTGCTCACCAACTTCTGGAGTATTGTGTCTTCTGACGGTGACTCTCCTTCGATCATCCGGCGCCGGAGCTGATTTCCCGCCAGGAACCGCACCGTCAGGTTCGGGTGGAAGAGATCATCCATCAATTCATGATCCGTCGCTTTCGTGAAATCAGCGCGGTGGAACTTCGGCGGAGCGGCCTTGCCGTCCTTCCCCTTCCACACGATGCGCCAGATGCGGCCGTGGTCGTGGTCGCGGCGCGGGTCTTTGAGATCGACTTCGTAGTGGCCGATGATCTTGTTGTAAAAGTCTGATACATACAGGCAGCCATCCGGACCGAGCTTGATGTCGGGGGGGCGGAACCACGGATGCTTTCTCCGGAGGTAGTCCGGTTGCTCCTTCGCCACCGGCGTCGCGCCCTGCCACTCGATCCGGTCGAAGTTGATACGGTTGGTGACGACGTTTCCCAGGAACATGCACCCTCTGTACACCTCTGGGAACTGCGCCGCGTCGTACCACGTCAGCCCGCAGAGTGCGGTACTGCCGTGATCGTGATTCGTGACGTGCGGGGCGTAGCCCAGCCCATCGTGTGGCTTGCCGAAACTCTGGTAGACCGCCCCGGGAATGAGCTGAGTGATCGGCTTGGAGTGGCAATCGGCGGTGTAGAGATTCCAGTATGGATCGATCGCGATGCCGAAGGGGTTCACCTGCCCGCGCGTCCATACCTCGATGCGGCTGCCATCCGGCTTGAAGCGAAAGGTGTTGCCAGAGTTCATGTGGACTTCGTGGCCATCCTTCCCCTTCACGGTGCTATCGTTGGAGAAGCCGTGGCAGGCGTAGACCCAGCCGTCGGGCATGAGCGTGTACGAGTTGTACATGCCGTGCATGTCGCGCGTGCCGAAGCCCTTGAAGAGCACTTCCATCTTGTCAGCTTTCATGTCGCCGTCTGTGTCGGTGTATTTGCGAATCTCACCAGCACTCGAGACGATGCAACTCGTGCAATCGGGCAGCGGCAGAATCCCGATGGGGATGTTCAAATCTTCGGCGAACTTCTGTACCTTTCGCGCCTTGCCGGTCTGTGGGTCGAAGTCCGACAGCACGAACAGCTTGTCGGTCGCCTTCCCCTTCGCCGCAAATGGGTAGTGGTAAGAGGTGGTGACCCAGAGACGCCCCTTCGCGTCGAAGGCGAGTTGAATCGGCTTCTGAATGTCCGGTTCGCTGGCGACGAGTTGCACCTCGAAGCCTTGCGGCACCACGAACTGCTTGCGCTCGGCCTCTGGCGAGACGGCGTCCGTGGGGGCCAACAGGTCTGGTGGCAGGTTCGGCAACTTTGGCTGCGCGCGGAGAGCGGAGGGCGTGGACACTCCGAGTGCGGCGAGAACGAATGCAATGGAGAGAAGGAACCGCATGAGCGGATCTCCGCGGGGGTGGGTTGGCGGAAGGAAGTTGATTAAACCAGATCAGAGGGACGACGGGAAGGTGTCGCAAGGCGAGACAGGTGAATCCGTGGATACACCTGTCTCCTCGCACGGGTCTACTTCAGCCCTTCCGCGCCGAGCATATCGAGGCTCGCGTCGAAGGCCGCGACGGTGTGGTCGATTACGGCGTCGGTGTGTTCGCTGCTCGTCATGCCAGCGAAACCCCACCAGTCCACGCCGTTGAGCAGCATTGCCTGTCGCAGCGCGTAGAACTGTTTCATGTTCTTCGGGCCATCGAGTCGGTTCACATCGCCATCGAAGGGGACGAGGCCATCGTTGACGCCTGCGGTCGTGCTTGGCCGCTCGCCGTGGTATCCTGGCACCACACGCACCATGCTGAAGTCACCGTAAGCCACCCACGAATAGCCCTTCGCCTCGAAGATCGCGTTCAGCGAGTTGCGGAGTCGCGTTGCCGCGGCGTTGGCCTTGGCGCAGGGTTCACCCGTGGCGACGCGGTTCAAGGTGGCGATGCCGGCGGAGGCTGAGAGCGGGTTGGCGTTGTACGTGCCGGGATGTTTCATCTTCGGCTTGCCGGGCCGCGGTTCGATGAAGGCGAGGATGTCCGCGCGACCGCCGAGGCAACCGCCTGGTAGCCCGCCGGCCAGAATCTTTGCCATCGACGTGAGGTCGGGCGTCACGCCGTAGAACGCCTGCGCGCCCCCGGGCGAGACGCGAAAGCCCGTGATGACCTCGTCGAAGATCAGCAACCGGTTGTGGAGGGAACAGACCTCGCGCAGCCCCTTGAGGAACTTGCCGCGAATCGGCACCGTGCCCCAGTGCCCGCCGGTTGGTTCTAGAATCACCGCGCCGATGTCGGCGTCCTTCTTCAGCGTCTCCTCAACGAGATTCAGATCGTTGGGCGGCACAGCCACGCAGTGGCGTGCCACATCGTCCGGAACGCCCGGAACGTTGGGCGCGTCGTATGGGTAGTCGGACGAGACAGTGACGTAGTCGTGCCAGCCGTGAAAGTGCCCCTGGAACTTGAGGAACTTCGGCCGACCGGTGTAGAGCCGCGCCAGGCGCAGCGCCATCAGTGTCGCCTCGGTGCCGCTGCCCGTGAAGCGGACCCGTTCGGCACTGGGCACGAGCTTGCGAACGAGTTGTCCCCACTCAACCTCCAGGTCGTGGCACGCGCCGTAGTGCGTCCCTTTCGCCATCTGTTCCTGCACCACCTTCACCACGTCATCGGGGCAATGACCGAGCAGGTGCGACCCGTGGCCGACGAAGTAATCCGTGAGCGTGTGGCCGTCCACGTCCCACTTGTGCGATCCCTTCGCGTGTGTGATGTAGACCGGGAACGGTTCCATCATCCGCGCGTCGTGTGTCACACCGCAGGGGAAGAGACCCTTCGCCACGGCGAAGCGTTCACGTGAACCGGCGAACTCCTTCGTATAGCGATCAACGAGCGTTTGCGCGGGTGCGGCTGTGGTCATGGGCATGTCGAATCCCTGTGGGTGATGTCTGGTGTTGTGAGAACCGGAGGTCGTGTTGCATGGATATGGGCGGATCCTACCGCACACACCTACTAAACACCGCGTGCCTTCGGATCCCAGATCGCCTTGTGTATTTGCAACTGGAAGCGGACCCGCTGAAGGCCCGAGGCAAGGAGCCACTCGACCAACTCGACCGGTTGCACCAGCCCGAATACGCAGCTCACAAGGCAGGTGAACCGTTCGTCGAGTCGGTGTTCGCGGATAGTCCGTTCGGTCCAGTCCCAGTCAGCGCGCGACGCGATCACGAACTTGATCTCGTCGGTTGGCTTCAGCAATTTCAGGTTCGACCAGCGGTTGCGGTGGCTCTCGCCGCTGGCCGGGCACTTCAGATCCATGATGATGTGAACGCGGCGGTCCACCTCACTCACGTCGTGAGCGCCGCTGGTTTCGAGTAACACCGTGCGGCCCGCATCGGATAGCCCGGACATCAGCGGGAGGACATCTGGTTGAAGCAGCGGTTCGCCGCCGGTAATTTCCACCAGTGGGCAGTCGAAGGCGAGTGCCATCGACTGCACCGCGGCGCGGGTCATACGCTCGCCCAGATTGAATGCGTGCGGCGTATCGCAATAACTGCACCGCTGGGAGCAGACGGCGCAGCGGACGAAGACGCACGGCAGCCCGGCGAAGGTCGATTCGCCCTGCACGCTGCGGTAAATCTCGTGGACCAGGAGTTCGCCTGGCGGCAGGTCGCGCAGTAGTGCGATGCGATGCCGTGCTTCCGGCGGCACGTCGGCGAGATGGAGTTGCGGAAGTTGCAGAAGTTCGCTCATTCCACCCATCTTAGCAGTCCATCCAGCCATGTGGCCCGTTCACACCCGGACGCAGGACGAGTGCTGTTTCTCGCAAGGTGTGCGATCCGCGCAGACGTACGCGATTTTTTCCGTTAATGAGATTGCGCAGACTGAACTGTCTGATCGCATCGTACCGATAAAGACGATGAAGGAGGGCACTTTCATGCGCCGCTCGCTCGCAATCATTGCGCTTTCCACACTCGCGCTGTCCCAGCAGACTCTGTGGGGAGCGCCGCCGGCAACCTCACCCGTGGTTTCCACTCCGGCGGCAGCGCTGAGCAACATTGCCGCGACCATCAACGGCGAGGCCATCGCGCTGGCGGATGTGGATGCGGTGCTGAACCATGCCCTCCCTCGAACGGAGTTAACTGCCGCGCGTCGCCGGCAGATGCGGCTGGAAGTGCTCACCGATATCGTGGATGACGTGCTCTTGCGGCAGTTCTTGCGCAAGAACGGGCCGAAGGTCAATCCGGCCGAGATCGATGCACAGCTCAAGGCCTATGGCGAACATTTGCAGAAGAACGGACAGTCGCTCGCGACGTTCTACCGGCAAACCGGACAGACCGAGACGCAGGTTCGCGAAGCCTGGACCACTGCGATGCAACTGACCGGTTATGCGAAACTCCACACGACCGAGGCCCAACTGAAGGCGTACCATGCCGCGAACAAGGATTACTTCGATCACGTCGAGGTACGGGTGCGCCACATTCTCCTGCGAGTGAGCAAGAACACGCCAGCGGCCGTCCGTGCGGCGTCCCGGGAGAATCTCGAAAAGCTCCGCGCCGAGATTGTGGCCGGGAAGCGCGACTTCGCTACCACTGCCAGGAAGATGTCGCACGATCCCAGTGCCCGCAACGGTGGTGACATGGGCTACATCGAACGCAAGGGCGGTCTGGTGAGTGAAGCCTTCGCGAAGGCAGCGTTCGCACTGAAGCCAGGTGAGATTAGCGGCGTCGTGGAGACGGAGTTCGGGCTTCATCTCATTCAGGCAATTGACCGCAAGGCCGGAACGCCTTCGACCTACGACACGTGCGTGACTGAGGTGCTTGACTCCTATTCCGACGACATGCGCGCCGAGTTGATCGCGAAACTCCGCAAGGAAGCCCGCATTCAGATCAGCATTCCTTGAGCAATACAGCGGATCGCGCGGCAATGGGATGAGGTATCATGTCAGGCGGGTTACACATTTCCGACGAGGTGCGGGCAGCGCAGGCCGACGGGCGGCCGGTTGTCGCCCTCGAATCGACGCTCATCGCCCACGGGTTGCCGTGGCCCGTGAACGTGGAAACCGCTCGTGAATCGGAAGCAGCGATCCGGCAGATCGGCGCGGTCCCGGCAACGATTGCGGTACTCGGCGGGGTGCCCACTGTTGGGCTGATGGATTCCCAGATTGAGGAACTCGCCCGCGCGACAGACGTGCGAAAGGCCAGCCGGCGCGACCTGGGAGCTGCGGTTGCGCTTCAGCAAACCGCCGCAACAACGGTTTCCGCAACAATGACACTGGCGCATACGGCCGGCATTCGCGTCTTCGCCACGGGCGGCATCGGCGGCGCGCATCCTGGCGCGGAACCGTTCGACATCTCCGCCGACCTGATGGAACTGGCACGCACGCCCGTCCTGGTGGTCTGCGCCGGGGCCAAGAGCATCCTGCATCTGCCGCGAACGCTGGAGATTCTCGAATCATATGGCGTGCCTGTGATTGGCTACCGCACGGCCGAGTTCCCGGCGTTCTATCTCCGCGACCACATGCCGCCACTGCCGGTCTCGGCGCGTGTCGATGCACCTGACATGGCCGCGGCGCTCTTCGCTGCACATGTTCGGATGGGTGGGGGCGGCGCGATTCTGGCACAACCCTGCCCATCGGCGGACGCGGTGTCGCAGGCCGACTTCCATCAGTGGTTGGCGGAAGCCGAACGCGCGGCCGACGCGGCTGGCGCAACGGGCCCCAAGCTGACGCCGTTCTTGCTTGCACACCTGGCGGAACTGAGTGACGGCCAGACACTCGCGGCCAACCGCGCTCTCATAGTGACCAATGCCCGCCTTGCTGCGGAAGTGGCCTGCATGCTCTGATCGCGCATGGCGTTCTCCCTCTCTCCACACGCCACTAGAATTGACGCTGACTGATCCGCCGGCGCTGCGTGCTCCCCATCCGGGTCGCGGCGGCGCGGGTGATTGTTGGAGCCGTTCATGGCCGAGCCGTACACGATCGTTGTTGGGTTGGAAGTTCACGTTCAACTACTCACGCGCACCAAGTTGTTCTGCGGTTGCAGGAATCAATTCGGGCTGCCGCCGAACACCGCGACGTGCCCCGTTTGCCTCGGACTACCCGGCGCACTTCCTGTGATGAACGCGAATGCATTCGAACTGGCCCTCCGTGCGGCCCTCGCGCTCAACTGCAAGCTCGCCCGCTTCACGAAGTGGGATCGCAAGAACTACTACTATCCCGATCTCCCCAAGAACTACCAGATTTCGCAGTACGACCTGCCATTCAGCCACGACGGCTGGCTGGAGATTCCTACAGCCAATGGCGGCAGTCGGAAGATCGGGATTATTCGCGCGCACCTCGAAGAGGACGCCGGGAAGAACCTCCACGACGAGAGCGGCAAGGGTGGCGACACGCTCGTCGATCTCAACCGTACCGGTACGCCGTTGCTCGAAATAGTCTCTCATCCGGACATTCATTCGCCCGACGAAGCCGTGGCGTATCTCGAAGAGATTCGTCTGCTGTTGCGCGAAATCGGTGTCTCGGACTGCGAGATGCAGGAAGGATCGCTCCGCTGTGATGCGAACGTAAACATCCATGTGCCAGTGCTTGGCACGGAACGTCCCCTGCGTGCCGGGCACGCGACAGACACGGCCACGGGCCGCGAGTCGCCAGGCGAGCCGGTGTATCACGCCACGCCGCTTGTCGAGATCAAGAATCTCAACAGCATTCGGGCCGTCGGAAAGGCCATCACCTACGAAGCGAAACGGCATTTCGAGGAGTATCGGCGAAACCCCGAGGGCTTCCGCTTCGGCAAACTGCTGAAGACCACCGCGGGCTGGGACGACACACGCGGCGTCACGGTTGTGCAGCGGCACAAGGAGGAAGCCGCGGACTACCGCTACTTCCCTGAACCGGACCTCGTGCCGGTGGTAGTCAGCGATGCGCAATGCGAAGCGGCACTCGCTGCGATGGGCGAATTGCCACAGGCACAGCGCGCGCGGCTGACCACGGAGTATGGACTCACGGCGTACGACGCCGGGGTACTCGTTGCGAAGGGGCGGCCGACGGTTGCGTACTTCGAGACTGTCGCGAAGGCCGTGGGTGAGGGGAAGAATGCGGCCAACCGGATGAGCGATCTGATCTACCCGGCACTCGCGGAGCGGAAGGAGGAGATCGACGCCATTCCCGTGAGCGCCGCGGCGTTCGCGGAACTCGTGAAGCACGGTCCGGCGAACTCGCAGGACCGGCGCGACGTCTTCACGCTCATGCTCGACGAGGGGTTGGACCTCGCCGCGGCGAAGGCGAAGGCTGGCATTCGCGAGGCCGACGAGGGCGCGCTGCGCGAGTCGGCGCGACAGGCCATCGCGGCGAATCCGAAGGCGGTTGCCGATTTCAAGAAGGGAAAGGATGCCGCGAAGATGGCGATTGTGGGCGCGGTAATGCGGGCGAACAAGGGCGCGCCGAACGACGTGGTCCGCCGCCTCGTGGACGAGGAACTGGCGAATGTCTGAGGCGAGGCGCGTCCGTCTGTGGCTCCCCTGGCGTTACTTCGCGAAGCCGCCAGTCCCTTCCTTGTACGGCTTGAACGGCGCGGCATCCACCGTGAATACAGGATCGCTCTGAGGTAGCCACGCGGACCAGGCGTAATACGATTGCCCGCCGTCGGCCGGAGCGCCGATGTTGAACGTGATCGCCCCGCCGGGCCAGCGAAGCGTGGCCTGGAGATTCTGTTTCGGATCGCCGAACCCATTGGCGGGCTTGGGCATCCCCTTCTCGAAATTCTTCGCGCGTGTCCGACCGACCAGGCTCAGGAAAGCGTTGACCTTCGACATATCCACCACGAAGGTCGGTGGCGTTGGCGCCTGCGGCACCCATACCCCTTCCTTGTTCTTCTGGAACTTCAGTTTCACACCGCCCCAGCCGCTCAGTTCCAGTTCGTTGATCTTCTCGGTGGGCACATCGCGGAACACTGCCCGATCACGCAGATTGGCGTTTAATAGTTTGTCGAACGCGGTGCGGCCCAGGGTGAAGACCGCCGGCGTGCCGCCCATGCGAGCGTAGACCGATGTCGCATCGGGCGTGTCCTTGCCGAACTCATACACAAGTTGCTTCGACTTGCCGCCTGCGGTTCCTGGCACATCCACCGTCACTTTGAGCCGTGGTGCTGGCATCAGACCGTATTCCGTCAGCTTCTGGGGTGTCGGTGCCTCGTCCACATAGCGGCCGAACTGCGAGGAGGCGTTCGCCAGGTAGTAGATGATGTCGTTGCGGACGGTTGCGGCGTCGGCCACCTTGCCCGCACTCGGACCAGGAGCAGTGAACCGCCACTGCTTCTCGCCGGAGGACGCTTCCGGTTTCTCGTCCTGCGCCAGCGTGAAGTTCGCGGCGCCGCTTACAGTGATGCGCGTGGCGTCCACGAATGAGGGGAACGAGTGGCTGAGCAGGTCGAGTCGCGATTTCGACACGGTGGCCAGCACGTCCACAGATTCGTTGCCAGGACCGATCTTCAGTGAGGCCGGGACTGTGTACTCGGTCACCTTCCCACCCGGTTGCGTGCGGCGAACGTGAATCGAGTCGCCTTCCTTGCGGCCGAACTCGATCTTCGTTGGTTCCACCTTCTTCACCGGATCGCCGCTGGGTGTCGGCGGTGTGGCGAAGCCACCCACCCAGACCCATAACGTGGCCGAGACGCTGGCGAAGTTGGCCGGGTTCGGCGCAGGGAAACCGTTGATCGCACGCGGGGCCGCCACTACCTCGACGATCCGCTGAACCGGCGCCGCCTGGGCTTCCTGTGATTCGCCGGATCCGCCGTAGAGTTTCCAGTTGCCACCGACGCGGCGCAACTTGGTCAGCTTGTCGGCCGGTTGCCCGGCCAGTGCGATGTTGATGCCGTCAACCTGTTCGCGTGGGTCGATGGCGATGAGTGCCCGTTCGCGCAGCGGGGAGGGATCAGTGATGACAGGCACCAGCCCCGACAGATCGCCGGCGATGGCGCGAATCACTCCCGGCTGCCCCTCGATGCGGACGTACGCTTTCCCGCCTCCGGCTGGTTGCGGCATCCCTGGCGGACTCGTTGGCGGCTTCGCAGCGACTTCCACTTTCCCGATGTAAGCAACCGTGCTCTGGCCATCCTTCGTTTTCATCTCGACTCGCACGAGATCGGGATTGTCCGCGTTGAGGCCATACTGCTTCAGATCGCCCGGCGTATCGAGGAAGTCGGCTCCGGAACCGGCGTTCATGCTCACGAGTGTGCGCAGCAACGGGTTGACGCCAGTGAAGGTGCCCAGCGAGGCTGACGGGTCGCCCTCCGCGCCGGCCGCGCCCCAGCCTGCGGGCAGATCGAACTTCCAGCCGCCCGTGGAGGAGCGAGAGACAGCGAATTCCTTCTTCTTGTTTGGCAACGTGAGTTTCAGCGACGCCACATCTTCACCCATCGCGCGGCTGCCAGCGGGGAAGATTGCGTGCGAGCGGTAGTCACCCACCCACTTGGCGTTGTCGGCGGCCTTGCCCGGCCGCGACTCCTTGAATAGCGGGTCCAGTTCGTGACGGGGCACTGCCATCGGGCGCTTTGGCTGCGTGGAGGTGGTCACGAACACGACACCCTTGCTGCCTCCGATACTCACATCGCCAAAGTTGACGGTGGACGACTTGTCGGTCCCCTGGCGGAGTGTGACTTTCAGTCCGGGCGGCTCCAGCCCATGCGCAGCGAGGCTGGTTGTCAGTTCCGGATTCGCCACCGGTCGGGCCTTCATGAGCGCGCTGATCGTCGCTTCCACCGTGTTGCTGTCGGCGGGTGCTTTGTACGGCTCGACGATCTCCCAGTTCTTCTTCTCCGCGCCGGAACGGACGATCTTCAGCGTCCCCGATCCGGCACGCTCGATCTCCAGCGTGTCGATCTTCTCTGGCTTTACACCGGCCAGTTCCTCGGTCAGTGCGCCTCCTTCAGGCGCACCATCGTCGGATGTATACGAGAGGATGAGCAACACAATACCGAGCACGAGAATCGCGCCGAGCAGGAAGGCAGTCTGGCGGAAATTCATATCCGAATGCTCCGGAAGACGCAGGCGCGGCCGGGCGAACCCGGCCGTTCGCAAGACAGGATCGCCAGGCTACTCACGCCGAGCCGCGGCGGACCATCCACACGCCGATCCCCAGACCGGCGACACCCGTTATCGACAACAGTAACGGCAGGAACAGCCCGCGGTTCTCGTCGGTCGTGGCGGGGAACTTGAACTCGGCGTATTTCTTGTTCTCCACCGCAATGCCCAGTTGCGGCCGTTCGCGAAGCCAGTCCACCGAACCGCTGACCAGCGCGAAGCCAGGCGGTTCCGTGCGGCCAGCGACGGCGTCGGAGACGAAGAGGCTGTTGCCGACAACCACCATTCGCCCGGCATCGCTTCCTTGTTCCGTCCGTTGCCCTTCTGAAACGGCCACGCCGACCATTCGCGGATCGTCGGTGAACTGCTTGGCCGCACGCACCGCCTGGTTGCGGGCCAGGTCGTTGATCGTTTGTTGCAGTTCGCGCGGCGGGAGGTAGTGATTCTCCAGCCAGGTGTAGCGGTCGCGGTCGGCCGTGCCCAGCAACGGTGTGGCGCGGAATGCGGGACTCGTTCGAGCCACGCCGACTTGCCGCCACATGACGCTGGGGAACTGCGGCTTGGTGCCCAGCGCCATCGCCACTGGGTTGCGGGCCTGCACCGCGGAGAATGTGACTCCCACTGTGGCCATGTACGGGTCGGGGTCGCGGCTGGCGATGCCAATTACCACACGTTGATCGAGCTGGACATTGTATTCCGCCAGCAGCCCCTCCAGCCCGGTCAGCAGGACTTCGTTTTTCGGCGGCGGCCCGAACTCCGCCCCGGCCAGCACAATCAGTTTCCCTTTCTTGCCGCCGTGTGGTTCGGCCAGATACTTGCGGATGGCCTCGACGTGCGCGGTCGCCAGCGGGCGCTGCGGCCCGGCCACGATCACCACCGCGGCATCTGCCGGCACCTTCGGCTCCTTCAGATCGAACTTCAGCGGCCGCACATCGAGGTTATTGCGTCCGAGGTATTCCTTCAGTTGGTGCGCGGTTGTGGTGGGTTCAGCCTGTTGCCCGCCGGCCGCGCCGATGTCCAGTTCACCGGCAGACTGCGTGAAATACACGACCGCCTTCTCGCTCTCGACGAGGAACAGCAGTTCCCGCATCAGGCGCCCCTCGCCCACGAAGAGCCGCGTGCCCTGCTCGTTCCGGGACGCCGGTTGCTGAGTACGGAAGAACTCGTCGGCGCGGATGTATGAACTGCGTTTCTCGTCTGGCCCGGTTGTCAGCAGGACGCCGAGGGTTGTCCCTTCCACCTCGTGTGCCTTCAGCACCGGATACTTCTCAGCCAGTTTGCGATACTCGGCCTGATCTGAAACCGGGCTAAGGAGGACTACCTTGAACTTCCCTCCCGACTCGTCCCGGCAGTTCTGAAGCAGCCGGCGGATGTCGTCGTACTCGCGCCCCGATGCTGGCACGATCCCGTACACCGTGACCGGCTCAGGGAGCTTCTGGAGTAGTTCCTTGCTGCCGGCCGAGAGTGAGTAGAAACTCGTCTCGGTAACATCGAGCCGGTTCGGCATTTGCTCGCCAGCGATGACGTTGGTGACGACGAGCACGATGAAGACCAGGAGCACACTGAGGCCAAAGTTCGTCCAGTAAATGAGGCGGCGGAGCACGTAGTCTTTGCGTTCCTCCGCGCGGGCTGGCTGGATGGCGAGGAACATTAAGAGGCCGCCCACAGCGACCGCAAGCAGTGGCCCCACAACGTAGCGGGATTGCTTCGTCTGCCCCTTGTCGAGCCAGTCGAATACCGCGCTACTCCAGAAGTAGAAGTAGGTTACCCCGGCGAGCATGATGATGGCGCCAAGCAACCCGCCGGTGGCGAGTATCGCGGCACGCGCCTGAACTCTCTGGCCTGCGGGCTGGATGGGCGGAAGGCTGACGAGCAACCAGCCACCAACGCAGATCATCGACAGCGCGCCAAGTCCTGCGAGGAGCGCGCCGACAACGTACTGCATCCGATGAGGATCCTTGGGTGTCGCTTCGTCCAGTTGGAGTTTCGCCTCGTCCGGCTGTTTCTCTGCCACAGCCGATTTGCGCGCGCTCAGCGCAGCCCACCCGCACACGGCCAACAATAGTGCCGCGATGCCCAGGAGGATGAAGCCGGCACGCTGCCTGTCGGCACGCACGAACTCGACGAGCGACTCGCCGACAACAGGCGGCGCGATCGGCGCCGGTTCGGGGGTCGGTTGCATGGTCACTTCCACTTCCGGGCTTCGAGCACCTTCACGGACAGGAACAGGGCGAACACCGCCGCCGACGCCCACGCCAGCATGTCGCGCACGGCCAACTGCCCGCGCAGCGAATCGCGCCACAGGTCGATGAACGAGACCCGCGCGATGAACGCCTGGAATGTCTTGTTCATCCCTAGCCACTCGCCGCGCACGACGTAGAGCACCACCAGCAACAGCAACACCATGAAGGTGAGCACTGCGGCAATGATCTGGTTGGAGGTGAGGGAGGAGAAGAAGACACCAGCGGCGATGAATGCCGCAGAACAGGCGGCCAGCGCCGCGTAGAAACTCAACAGCGGCCGGTAATCGAACGATGCCCCGGCCTCTACCTGAATGGCGATCAGGAACAGACCCGTCGGCAGCCAGCACAGCAGAAAGAACATCCACGTTGCCAGGAACTTACTGAGCACCACGGGCCACTCGTTCACTGGCGAGGTGAAAAGCACCTCCAGCGACCCGGTCCGCTTCTCCTCCGAGAGCAACCGCATGGTCAGCGCCGGGATCGGCAGCAGCACGCACAGAATCGGGATCAGGTCGAACAGGTATTCACGCACAATCGGCTCGGCCATCGCCTGCGATTGCTTCCCGTAGATCGATAGTAGCGCGTAAAAACGCCAGTATCCGAACCACTGGCAGGCGACCATCCCACCGAGGACGAGATAGCCGATAGGGGAGAAGAAGTAAGCGGATAGCTCGCGTCGGACGAGTGTGACGAACTGGCTATCGGAACAAACCCCCAGCCCCACAGCGAGATAGAACAGCCCGATACCACCCAGAATCAGCCCACGCGGTACGAGGAACACACCCGGCAACGCGGTCACAGGCGCGCTGAAGGTGCCCACAAGGAACACGCCGGCCACTGCGAGACCGACGGACGCGAGTGAGACGCGCAACCACACCGGAAAGCGGCCGCGCATGCCCCATGCGGCCACACCCAGAAACGCGAGAATCACCAGCACGCGCCCGACAATCGCCCACCGGCTGATGGTCTGGTTGGGGTTCCGTAGCACCCGCGGACCGTCGTGCAACACAGTCGGGAACGCGACCCAGGCGAAGGTGAGGAACAGGACCGCGCCACCCAGAGCGCCGAGCGCGAAAGCAATCGTGTAGCCCAGCCCCTCGGTAGTATCGATCTGGCTCAGGTACGCGATGAGAAAGCCGACGCCCAGCAGTGCCAGCGCCACCTCGGTGCCCACCGGGAACGCCGGCTGGAGGATCGCCGCAAGTACCGTACCGACACTGAGCAGCACGCCGAGTACGAGGAAGAGTTTCAGCACGATGCCGCGCAGAAAATTGTCGATCTCGTGCCGGAGGAACGGGAGTGCGAACATCAGTGCCAGCGCTGCGGTGGTCACGCCCCAGGGCATGAAGTAATAGCCCACAGTCTTCGGTGCACCGGCACTCTCGTAAGGGCCAGGCACCAGACCCGTAACCAGTGCCACAAGGAGTAGCACGCCGGCGAGTACACCGTACATGCGGCGGATTTCCTGCTCCGCGTCCACGAGCGAATGACAGAGCAGCATCACAAGGCCGATGGCCGTTGAGGTGAAGCCGGCCCACTCCGGCATCACCAGTCGCGGCTGGCCTGTGGCGCGCGTGGTGCCAACAACGACCACGCCCAGCACAGTGAGGAACAGGCCGATGAAGCCGCAGATGCGCGCCAGCGTCGGCCCCTGGGCGATCGTGGCCGACGGCGCGGTCTCGGCGGGTGCCGCCGGGCCAAGCTCGGGCGGACGGCCTGGCGGCAAGTTCAGATCGTGTGTCGCAGACGGAGTGCTGCTCATGGTGTCTCTCGGAGGTCGGAGATGAGCCGCGAGTATTGATCCGCGTGCTGGTCCCCTTCGGCCTTCAGGCCTCTACTCTATGCCGCTGGCGTCGTGTTCGGCGCGCTGGTCGCAGCGTGTTCCGTTTGCGTGGCGGAATGACGATTCCGGACGACCTCATTGAACAACGCCTCGATGTTAACTCGCTTCAGATCGAGCCGGCGGATGGCCCACCCCTTCGCGGCGAGCTTCGTTGCCAGCGATTCACGCGGATCTTGCCGGTTACGGGCACGCAACTCGAACTCCGTCAGGTCGTCACCGAGTGGCCGCGCGGTGACCGCGTTGACTTCCGATTGCTCGGAAAGGAACTTCTGCACCGTCTCGGCCGGTCCGCGCACCTCGATGATGAAGCTCGGCTCGCGCGATTCGATGGACTTCATCGTCTCGTCGAGCTTGATGCGCCCCTTGTCGATGATGATGACGCGCTCGCAAACCTTCTCCACTTCCGTGAGGATGTGCGTGGAGAGCAAGATGGTGTGCCGGCCGCCAAGCTCCTTGACGGTAGCGAGCGTCTCGTTGATCTGCACGGGGTCGAGGCCGGACGTTGGCTCGTCGAGGATGAGGATGGGTGGATCTGCCAGCATGGCATCGGCCAGCCCGACACGCTGCCTGTAGCCCTTCGAGAGTGTGCTGAGGAGGCGATCCTGCACTTCTTTAATGCGGCACTTCTCGGTGCAATACGCAATGCGCGCGTTGCGGCCGGCGCGTTCCACGCCCTTGAGTCGGGCGCGATACTGGAGATACTCCCGAACACGCATTTCACCGTAAAGCGGCACGCTTTCGGGTAGGTAGCCGATACGCCTGCGGACTTCCATCGACTGATACATCACGTCGAAGCCCGCCAGCGCGGCGAAGCCACTGGATGCGGGCAGCCAGGTGGTGAGAACACGCATGCAGGTGGATTTGCCGGCACCGTTGGGGCCGAGGAAGCCGACCAGTTCGCCGGGCTGCACCTGGAAGGAGACGTCATCCACGGCCAGTACCGGGCCGTAGTTCTTGGTAAGATTGCGGACATCAATCGCTGGCGTCGCCATGTTCGCCTGCTTCGGATCAAGGTGCAGTAACGCCGAGTTTGACGAGGCATGATGATATGACGCCGCAGAGTGGAGACAAGCTGGTGCGAACGGCGAAACTCCGACGCAATTGCTACTTCCGTCGGAATGGAGTTGCTCACACTACCAAGTCAACCACAGCAACAGACGCATATCGCGGTTGATCCACCCATTCCACCGGTGACTCCCGGTGGCTTCGGCATTCCTGGCGAACCGGGAAACCTCGGCGGCCTCCCCAAACTACCGTGAGCGCAGAAGAGGTGGCCGTGCGGCGTTTATTCGGTCACGCCGCCGCATCGGGAGATCTGAGAAATCGTCGCGACCCCTTTCGTCATGTTCACTTCTTCGGTAAACTTTCCGTAGCGCTCCTCCCGCCGCGAGAGTTTCCCACCATGACTCGCTCGTCACATTGCCTCCTGTTGATCGCCATTTTCCTCCTGCCGCAGGCCGCGAACGCCGAGCCGGCGCCGCCGCGACGCGCGACGAAGACGAAGACGCCAGCGGTTTCTGGCCCCAGGATGCCACTCACAGGCCTCGCGGTTGCGAAGCCGATGTTCGACGCCTGCATCTACCGCTACCCCGTTAGTACCACGAACGAGAAGTGCCAGGCGTTCGTGAACCAGGGGCTGGGGATGTACTACTCCTATGTCTGGATCGAGGCGGCCCGCGCCTTCGAGACAGCACTTCAGCACGATCCTGAATGTGCCTATGCCTGGCTGATGCTGCACCGCTCGCTGGAGAAGTGGGGCAAGCCTGGCGCCGTGGTCCCGACCGCGCCGTTCGTCGGATTGCTTGGCGGTGCCATCTATGGGCAACTCCCCGACCGCCTTGGCAAGAACGCGCAGGACTACGCGCTGGCGATGGCGCGCAAGCTCATGCCAAAGGCCAACCATCGGGAGGAACTCCTCATCCGCTCGCGGTTGCAGGAAAAGGGGATGTGGCCGAAGGTCGGGCCGAATGAACGCATCAAGAAGGCGCAGCAGTCGCTTGATGAGTTGCTCACCCTTCACGACGATGACGAAGAGGGATGGTTCTGGCGGGCGCAACTGGCCAGGAGCGACGGCATCAACGCGTCGGCAGTTTTCTACAAGGGGCTTCTGAAGGTGAATCCGCTGCACCCTGGCGGGAACCATGAATTCGTTCACTTCTTCGAGAACATTCAGCGCCCGGCTCTGGGCTGGCCGTATGCCGAGCACTACATGAAGTCGTCGCCGGGCATCCCGCACGCCTTTCACATGCAGGCTCACCTGGGAATGCGCATCGGGAAGTGGGGCGTTACCACCAACTGGAGTTCTCACGCGGTCGAACTGCAGATGGCGTACCACAAGTATCAGGTGGTCACGCCAGGCGAGGATCACCAGTTCAATCACCACATGGAAACGCTGACGCGCAGCCTGGTCCACGATGGCCGCTTCGCGGAAGCGATGAAGATTAAGACGCTGGCCGAAGGGTACAAGTACGCCTTCCGACCCGAATGGTTGCGGATGGCGATCACGCAACGTGACTGGGCCGAGTCGCAGAAACTCATCAATCAGACACGCCGCAAGGACAAGGCCGGCGGTGCGTATTACGCGGCGCTTGCGTCACTTGAAAAGGGTGACACTGCGCAGGCCGGACGTGAAGTCGATACGTTACGCCAGCTCCAGCAGTCGAAGAAGTCTGACAGGAACCTCCAGCGGCGTCTCTGGGAAGTGCAGGGGCGGTTGCTGTGTCAGAAGGGGGATGGCGAGGCCGGACTGAAGCTCCTGAAGAAGCTGATCGACGCGACCAAGAACGACTTCGGTCACCATGCCTGGGGCAACGGCGCCGTCTACATGGAATCGTGGGGCATCGGGGCACTCGAAGCCGGCGATGCCGTGAATGCGGAAGAGGCCTTCCAGGAAGCACTGGCACACGATGCTGGCAGCGTGCGCGGCGCGCTGGGAATGTGGGCGCTGTGCGAGCGGCTCAATCGCTCCGAGGAAGCCGAACGCTACATGAAACTCGCCAAGCGGGTGTGGGCGAAGGCCGCCCCGAAAGACTTCGCTGCCCTGCAGTCGGATATGGCACGCCGTGCTGGCAAGATCATTGTCAGGACTGTTGCCGCGGGGGAATGACCGATTCTGTGTCGCCCCACACTTTCGAATCACGAGCATACCATGACACGCATCTTCTTCTGTCTGACGCTCGCACTCGCGTTCGCGCTGCCGCTGTGTGCGGGCGAACCGATCACTTCCGGCACGCCAGTCGGCAAGAGACCGGGGCCGTATAGCTTCCTTGTGGCGACCGGGCCGCAGCGCGGGCAACAGACGTGCTACATCTGCGAACAGCACCTGGACAACAAACCCGCGGCGGTCGTCTTCGCACGCAGCACGTCTGATTCGCTTGGCAAGCTTCTGGCAAAGCTCGACGCGGCGGCACTTGCTCACAAGAGCAGCGGCTGCAAGGTGTGGATGACGTTACTGGCGCAGAAGGCCGACCTCGATACGCTGGCGAAATGGGCACAGACACAGGGGCTGAAGGGGTGCCCAGTCGGGACATTTGAAGACGCCGACGGCCCGCCTTCGTACAAGCTCCACAAGGACGCCGAGATCACGGTCATCCTCTTCGCGAAGCAGCGGGTGGTTGCTAACTTCGCGTTCCGTGCCGGTGAACTCGATGAAAAGGGGATTGAGAACGTGTTGAAGGTCGCACCGCTGATGTTCAAGAAGTAGGTGAATGCGAACGCGCCAGAGGGTTTCTGCCTCTGGCGATGGCTCACATCGCTATCCTCTCTGCATGAGTATCCCCCGATTTCTCCTCCGCGTTGGACTTGGCAAACGCGCGCCGATCCTCTCGGGCGAACTTCGTGTGCGTGGGCTGAACGCGCCTGTCACCGTTCGGCGCGACCAGTGGGGCGTTCCGCACATCGACGCGGCCGGCGAACTCGACGCGTACTTCGCAGTTGGTTTCTGCCAGGGGCAGGACCGCGCGGCGCAACTCGAAGTACTCTGGCGACTCACGCGCGGGCGACTCGCAGAGTGGGTCGGACCCGTGGCGTTGATCGCCGACCGCATGAGTCGACGCATCGGTTTCCGTCGCGCCGGAGAATCGCAACTCTCTGTGATCGCGCCAGAGGCACACGCCGCCTTCGAGGCGTTTGCCGCCGGCATCAACACGGCCACGACAATCGGCCTGCATGAGAAACCGCACGAGTTCGCCATCGTCGGCGGGCAGCCCTCCGCGTGGGACGCCGCCGACGTGCTCGGCCTTCTCAAGCTGCAATCGTTCCTGTTGCCGTCGAACTGGGATGTGGAACTTGCCCGGCTGCGGATTGTGCTGGCTGACGGAGTCGATGCCCTGCGCGCGCTCGATCCTGTTCAACCTTCCTCTCACGATGGCGAGTTTTCCGCGTCGCTGAATGCAGTTCTCGACGCCTTCTCGTCCGACCTCGCCGCGCTCCAGGCCCATCTGCCCCGAGGCGGCGGCTCGAACAACTGGGCCATCGCTGGTAGTCGCACCGAGAGCGGCAAGCCGCTCCTCGCGAGCGACCCGCACCTGTCGCCGACGTGCCCGGCGCCGTGGCATCTCATGCATGTCCGTACGCCACAGTGGGAGGCAGCCGGAGCGGCACTTGTGGGGACACCGGGCATCGCCATCGGGCACAACGGCTTTTGCGCCTGGGGTGTCACCGCCGGACTGACGGACAATAGCGACTTCTTCGTCGAATCGCTCGGCCCCAACGGCACCACAACTCCATGTGAGGTGGTGAAGGAAGTGATTCCGGTGAAGGGGCAGCCCGATGTGGTGGAAGAGGTGCAGATCACGCCGCGCGGACCGATCCTCACACCCGTCCTCCCGGACATCCCGTTGGCGCTGTCGCTCTCGGCTATCTGGCTGGAAGCGCGTCCGGTCGATGCGTTCTTCGGGGCACCTACAGCGCGTTCCTTCGACGAGTTCCGCGCGCACTTCCACCAGTGGCCCGCACTGCCGCTGAATGTGGCCTACGCCGATGTGGAAGGAAACATCGGCTGGCAGCTTGTGGGCGAGTTGCCGGTGCGTCGTGGTGGTCATGGACTCTTGCCGCGTCCCGCGGAATTGCCCGACACCGGCTGGAGTGGCACCGTTCCCTTCGAGCAGATGCCGTTCGTGACGAACCCACCATGCGGGTATCTGGCGACGGCGAATGACCCTCCGATCTGGCATGAAGCCCAGACCGGCAGCGAGGGACAGAAGCCGCATCTCGCCCGTCCGCCCGTGGCCTGGCTCGGCGCCGACTACATCGACGATTACCGGGCGCGGCGGATCCGCGAGCGACTCGCACAGCGTGACGCCGGATGGACGCTTGCCGACTGCGCCGCGTTGCAACTCGACCAGCAGTCGATCCCCTGGCGCGAGATGCGCGAAACGGTGCTGGCACTCGGCAGCACGGATCGCCACACACGCGAGGGGCTTGCGCTCCTCGCCGACTGGGATGGCGTTGTCGAGAGCGAATCGCCGGCAGCCGCAGTATACGAACTGTTCGTCTCCGAGATGTGCGTGCGGGTCGCAAAGGCGAAGGCGCCGGCCGCGTGGCGTGTGGCAGTGGGTGAAGACGCGATGGGGATTGTCGGCTACAACCTGCTCGTGGATCGCCGTGTGTCGCAGCTATCGCGTCTGGTGCGCGAGCAGCCGGCGGGTTGGTTCGTGTCGTGGCCCGCGGAGATGGAACAGGCACTCGCGGAGGCCGTGAGGCGGCTGCGACGCGAATGCGGGCCAGGATCGGCATACTGGGCGTGGGGACACGCACGCCCGCTCGTGTTGGATCATCCTCTCTTCGGCAAGCATCGCTGGCTGAAGAGAGCATTCAACCTCGGACCAATCCCCTGGGGCGGTGACGCCAACACGGTCAGCCAGGCCGCGGTGCGACCCGCCGAGCCGACCAGCGGCATTCACAACCTCGCCAACATGCGATGCGTCTTCGACCTCGCCAATCTGTCGCAGAGTACCTTCGTGCTGGCCGGTGGAGAATCGGGCAATCCCACGTCGCCGCATTACGACGATCAACTCGCGCTCTGGCAGCGCGGCGAATCATTCGTCATGCCCTGGGAGCAAGCGGCTGTCATTCGCGCGGCTGTGGAAACGCTGCGGCTCATTCCGGGTGAATCGACGGCCTGAGCCGGTCGTCGACTCGATCAGGGCTTCTCGAACAGCTTCGCATCGAGCTTCGCGTTCCGCTTCTGATCAGTCAGCGTGGCATCAATCAGCGGTTCGCCGTCGCGGATCACCTTCAACTTGGTGAAGAACTTCACGCCGCCGACATCCTTGTAGTCGGAGAAGTACGCCTCGTCTCGCACTTCCTTCCACTTCTGAAGCTCGTCTTTCACCATCAACTCACGTTTCACCAGCAGGCCACTGGCCTTGTCGAACACGAGTGTGATGGCCGGCTTCTTGTCGCGTGTCACCTTCACGGCAACGGTCGGCTTGCCACTGACGTTCGGGCTCTTTCCGGTTGCCAGTGTGAAGCCCCTGTCTCGCACCAACGGCGTCAGCGAGATCACCCAGAGCTGGTACGCCTCGTTCCGCGTCTGCACCAGTTTCTCGCCCGTGAGGTCTTCGGTCTTGCCGCTCTCGGCCGCCCACGCCTTCTCACCCTTGACACCAATAACGGTGGTACTCTTCACGCCGCCGAAGTCAAAGGTGGTGGTGAAGCGGTAGCGATCTGGAGCCTGAAACGCCCACTCAGCGGTGTAAGCCAGGGCGAAGCCTTTCGCTGAGAATGTTCCCTTCTCCTTCCATGTGAGTGTGTCGGACCGGGCGTCGGACTTTTCGCCGCGGGCCTGGATCGCCTTCTCAATGATGGCCTTCGCGTCGGCGGCATCGTCCGCACGAGCGGCCGTGGCAAGGAGGGTGAGCGCGACGAGCGGAATCAGAAGTCGGAACATGGTGAAACCTCGCGCGAGGAATTGGTCGTAAAGCCAGAGAGAGAAAGTAGATAGCCGCGATTCTGATTCCGATTCGGCGCGATCTAGAATTCCGCCGATTCGTCGTCTGTCAGCAGGCACCGCGGGCTTCTGTTCAGGATAGGAAGTGAGCGAGGAGGTCGCGCGGTAGAGCCACGCCCTGACGAAGATTTCTCTTGCGATCGAGCGAACGATACGCCAAACTCATTCTCACCGCGACTCGCTTCCCCGCCTGCCCACCGCACTGCGTCATACCTACTTCCCCGCACGCCGGGGTTGATCGAAACGACCGCAACGGACTGAGCCATGCTCCCGCGTCATCTGTTCGTCGCCCTCATTGCCGGCCTCGCTCTGCCTGGCACTTCGTTCGCCGCAGAGGTGGAATTGCCGACCGGCGGCAAGCTGAAGAAAGTGGACTTCGAGCGGCACGTCATGGGGCTTGTCTCGAAGGCCGGTTGCAACGCTGGGAGTTGCCACGGTTCCTTCCAGGGGAAGAACGGCTTCCGCCTCTCGCTTTTCGGATACGAGCCGGCGATGGACTTCGCCGCCATCACGCGAGATAACTTCGGCCGCCGTGTCAACCTCCTCAAACCGGAAGAGAGCCTCGTACTACTGAAAGCCACCGGGCAGACACCACACGACGGCGGGATGCGCTTCGGCAAGGGTGGCTGGGTCTACAACGTCTTTCATGAGTGGATCCGCTCCGGAGCACGCTGGGAAGCCGGCAGCGGCGAGATCAAGTCGCTGGAACTCAACCCCTCCGACTTCGCGCTACTCACCAGCGACAAGCCCCGGCAACTGATCGTCACAGCGACTTTCGCCGATGGCACGCGCGAGGACATCACTCCGTTCTGCGACTTCAAGATTACCGACGACGCCATCGCAAGCGTTTCGCCGCTGGGCGTTCTGACGGCTCGTCAACCGGGCGACGCCGGGCTAACGGTCCTCTATCGCGGCAGCGTGAAGGCGATTCGCGTGTTGGTGCCCGTTCCCGCCAGGCCAGGAGACTATCCGCGCGTGCCGGAAGTGAACGGCATCGACAAGGAAGTATTTGCCAAGCTGAAGATGCTGAACGTGGTGCCATCGGAGCTTTCGAGCGACGAAATGTTCCTCCGTCGGCTCACCATCGACACCATCGCACAGCTTCCGACGCCGACCGAGGTGCGCGAGTTCGTGGCAGACAAGGATCCGAAGAAGCGCGAGAAGGCCATCGAGCGGCTTCTGAAGCACCCGCTGCACGCAGCCGTGTGGGCCACGAAACTCTCAGACATCACCGGTAACAATACCGACGCGCTGGAGGTGCCGCGGTCGAAGAGATCGCAGATGTGGCACGACTGGCTCCGCAAGCGCATCGCTGACAACGTCCCTTACGATCAGATGGTGCGAGACATCCTCACGGCCACAAGTCTTGACGGTCGCAAACCGGAGGAGTGGCTCAAGGTCGTGAAGAAGATCGATGGGCAGTCGGAAAAGGGTTTCCACACCGACTACCCACAGAAGAAGACACTCGATCTCTTCTGGCGTCGCCAGCAGCAGGTTCCCATCGAACAGTGGGGCGAGAAGGTGGCCGCCGCGTTCCTCGGCGTGCGTCTCGAATGCGCCCAGTGCCACAAACACCCCACCGACCGCTGGACGCAGGAGGAATACTGGGCGTTCGCTAATGTGTTCGCGCAGGTGTCTTACGCCAACAATCAGTTCAGCGATCCGGCGATCAAGAAACTCGTGACCGCGGAGAACAATGAACGCCGCGCCGGCGGCAAAAAGAACAATCAGATCGCATTGGTACGCGAGATGTTTATTTCGTCGCGTGCCCGCCTGAAACCGAATCCCTCGACCAAAACTGTGCCTCAACCGCAGACGCTTGGCGGCGGCGTACTCAGTGTGGAGAAGGGCGAGGACACGCGCGTGAAACTCGCTGAGTGGCTCACCGCGACGGAGAATCCGTTCTTCGCCCGCGCCTTCGTCAACCGCACCTGGGCGCACTACTTCGGCGTCGGACTCGTCAACCCAGTGGATGATTTCTCGCTGGCCAATCCACCCACCAACGCGCGGCTACTCGACACGCTTGCGGACGGCTTCACGAAGAGTGGTTACGACATCCGCAAACTGGAACGAACCATCCTCCAGAGCCGTACCTACCAGTTGAGCTACGTTCCCAACGACACGAATCGCTCAGACACGAACAATTTCTCGCACGCTTACGTCCGCCCACTGATGGCCGAACAGGTGGTGGACGTGCTGAACGCCGCGCTGGGCGTGGACGAACGATTCGCCGGACAGGACGCGGCCCCGCTCGGGACAAAGATGGTGGAAGTTGGCGCGAGCCGGATTAACGGCAATGTGGCCTATGCGCTCCGTATCTTCGGCCGCCCGCCACGGACCACCGCCTGCGACTGCGAGCGCGCGATGGAACCTGCATTGCCACAGACTCTCTTCCGCATGACCGACACCGCCGTGCTGGCGAAGTTCAGCGAGCGTAACGGCCGCGTCGTCGAACTGGCGAAGTCAAAGTTGACCGACGAGCAACTTGTGGAGGAAGCGTTCCTCGCCACGCTCTCGCATCTGCCCACTCCGTCCCAAAAGGAAGAGGCACTGAAACATCTGAAGGACGCCCGAAGCCGCGCCGCCGGCGTCACGGATCTGATGTGGGCGCTCGTCAACACACGCGAGTTCATCCTGAATCACTAACTGTGCGGCCATTCCCTGCTCGTGCGGGCCAGGGAACGCATGAAATTGCCGATCAACACCCCTCCTACCTGGAGACTTCTGCCATGCCCGAGACACGCCGAACGGATTGTGAAGGTTTCCACCGCCGCGACGTGCTGACCATCGGCTCGGCCGGCATCCTCGGATTGTCGCTCCCTGGCTTCCTCGCCGCCGAGGCGCAGGCGAAGGCCGCACGCAAGGAGGCGGGCAGCGAGGCGAAAGCCAGGAGCGTGATCCTGCTCTGGCTGGCCGGCGGCCCGGCGACCATCGACATGTGGGACAACAAGCCGGAGGCTCCCGAAGGGATTCGGGGCGAGTTCAAATCCATCGACACGAACGCCGCGGGGGTGCAGGTCGCCGAGACCTTCCCGAAGGTCGCGAAGGTCGCCGACAAGCTTACCATCGTCCGCTCGCTCTACCACACGATCCCCAGTCACAGCCCGGCAACGGTCTTCATGACCACTGGCAACAAGCCGACGGCGGCGTTGCAGTATCCGTCGATGGGTTCGGTCGCGGCCCGGCTTCTGAAAACGGAAGTCGGCATTCCTCCATACGTCACATTCGGCAATCTCCGCGGCGGCGCGGCGGGTCTGGCAGGTTACCTGGGTACGGGTTGCAATCCATTCGTGATCGAGGGGAACGGCCGCGCCGGGAAGAACGGCAGCGGTGGTTTCAGCGTCCGGGGGCTGACACTCAAGGGGACATTTACCCTGGCCGATCTGGAGAAACGCGACAAGTTGCTCCGCAAGTTCGACGACGGCTTCGCCGGTCTCGACCGGTCGAATGAGTTGGTAGACGGCCTCGATACCTTCCACCAACAGGCGCTCGACATCCTCCGCAGCGACAAGACCCGCAAGGCGCTCGACCTCTCCGCGGAGAAGGCTCAGACGCGGGAACTGTATGGCGCCACGGCCTTCGGTCAGGGCGCACTGGCGGCCCGCCGGCTGGTCGAGGCCGGCGTGCGATTCTCCACGGTTACCTTCGGCGGCTGGGATACACACCGACAGACGTTCGATAGCCACAAGAAGCGACTCGCCCCGACCACCGATACCGTGGTCGCAGCACTCGTCAGCGATCTGGCGGAACGCGGGCTGCTCGACAGCACCATCGTGATGGTCGCCGGCGAGTTCGGCCGCACACCGAAGGTCAACAAGACGGCCGGTCGGGATCACTGGTCACGGTCGATGGCGTGCCTTCTGGCCGGTGGCGGATTCAAGCGTGGCTATGTTCACGGCGCGACGGACGCCAACGGCATGGCGCCGGCGATCGATCCTGTCACGCCCGACGACGTGGCGAGCACCATCTTCCACAATCTCGGCATCGCGCCCAACACCGAACTGCAAAGCCCAACCGGCCGTCCCATCCAACTCTTCCGCGAAGGGAAGGTCATCGAAAAGTCGCTGGCGTAAACCCGGATCGAATCGCGCACGCGAGCAGGGGGCCTTGGCCCCCTGCTGGCTTTTCCGGGGTAAGCGTTGACAATTCCCACAGGCTCTGGAAATTGTTCAGCAGTGCCGCCTCGCTCGCGGTACGCACTCCATGGAAGTCGCGATGCCTCACTGGATCGTCTCGGCGGCACTGGTCATGCTCGGCGGCGGTATCGGGGCGAACGCACGTTACTGGCTCGGCAAGCTCGTCGGTGCTTTGCAAGGCGAGGTTGCGTTCCCCTGGGCGACGCTACTCATCAATGTCAGCGGCTCGCTCCTGCTCGGCTTTGCGGCCGCGCTCTTCCTGAAACACCCGGATGAGTCGCGAAGGGTCTGGTATCTGCTGCTGGGTACTGGCTTCTGTGGCGGCTTCACCACGTTCTCGACGTTCAGCCTGGAAGCACTGGAGTTGATGCAGGAGGGGCGGTTCGCGGTGGCGACAGGGTATGTGTGCGGTTCGGTCGCAGCGGGCATTCTGGGCGTGTGGCTCGCGCTGAAACTCGCCGGCGGCCGGGTGACGTAGAAGTTCGGCGAGCGTTACCGCGCTCGCTCACCCCACGACGAGCTTCATCTGAACGGTACCGATCTGCACAACATCGCCGGCCTGAAGCTGGCGCGGTTGTCCGGCAAGGATGCGCGCCCCGTTGACCCATGTCCCATTGAGGCTGTTCAGGTCTTCGACCGCGACAATCCCATTCTCCAGGATGAAGGCCGCGTGGCGGCGCGAGCACCAGATTTGCTCCGCCGATTCCTGGCTGATGAGGTCGATATCCACGGGTCGGTCGGCGAACCGGCCAACCGTGTTGCGCCCCTCATAGATCGGATATTCGACACCGATCCTCATGCCGCGCAGCACGACGAGTCGTGGGCGCAGACCCTGATCGGATGGCGTTATCGGTGGCTTGTCGGCACGGTCGGTTGCTGGAACCGTCACATGAACAGCCTGTGCGATGGATTCGTTAGCGGTCATTGGCGGATTCGGTGCTGGAGAGCAAGGAAACGTCGTCCCGTGGTCGGGTCAACTCAGCGCCGGGGCAGGGCCGGTATGGGCCTGTGCCTCGCTGCGGTCCACCCGCGACTCACGCCCCCAGGGAGGGCGAAGGATGTCCGGGGGCGATGTGAGAACCGGCACGCACACTGCCATAACGTTAGGACACGTCCGAATCGCGTGCGCCCTTACCGTCTACTTTTTCGGCCATGTCGCCTTATCGTGCAAAGTTCAAGCCGGACGAACTTCCAGCGAAATCGCGCCTGGCGCGGATTCTGATGTGAGGGTGAAAGCGACCTCGTTCCGAGGCCGCAGGAGTGAAGTGATGTCGGCAGCGAATGCTCCATCCAACGCACTCGCGCCAACCACGATGCCGTTCACGACGACCTCGGCCCCGCCTGGGAACAGAGCGCAGATGAGCCAGAGTCGTTCATTGGCGTCGAGGGCGCGTGGGCGGCCGAACTTTCGCGTGAGGCGCGAACCGTTCGCGATGAGGGTCACTTCCCAGGGTGGTCCGAGGCGAATGGTATGAATGGGACGCGACGAGAGTGGCGGCGTGGCCGGATCGGACTCGCATGCTCCAGGCGGGATTGCAGGCGGTGTGGAATTCATGGCCTGTTCCTCACCCCGGAGGGCTTATCCCAGCGCCGCGGCTTGCAGCACGTCGGGCCACGGCCAGACGGCAACCGTTGAGCCATGGCCGTGTGCATAGTGCCCCACACTATACGACACCGCCAGTGCCCGGCCATCAGCCGAGAAGTCGATCTGCCCGCTGCGCCAGGCGTTCCCTTCCAGCACCGCGCGGACGAACCCCAGACACTTCCCGGTTGCCACCATGAAGAAGCCGACCCAGCCGTTCTCACTCTCGGCCGTGACCGCGTGCTGTCCGTCCGGGCTGTAAGCCAGCGTGGTTGGTCGGTGCCACTCCGGGACATCGAGCGTCACGATTCCGCCACCTGGCCGTAACGGAACGTGTCGCACCGTGACACGGTAAGGATAGGCACGTTGCCTGCTGATGAGTACCGATCGGCTGTCGCGTGACATCGCCATGTCGATAGGTGGACCGTAGCCACCAGCCAGCCCATCGAAGGCATCGGCGCGGATCACATTGGCGCGCATGGTCTTGGGGTCCACCGCGCGCAACTCGCCTCCGAACGTCACGCCCAGCATCCGCGAGCCATCGGGCGCGTATTGCAGCGCGTACAGGCCATCGGGTGTTTCGCAAGGTGAGTATCGTGGTCGCTCCGCCGTAAGATCCGCGTTGTAGGCCTGCTGGTAGCCAAGTAGGGTGACGCGCGAGCCATCGGGTGCCAGCGCTGCCCGCCCCCAGAACGGCCGGCGGTGCGCGATCAGCGGCAGGATGTCGTCGGCGTCTTCTTTCCACCGGTAGACACTGCCGTCCTGCATCACGAGCGTGGTGCCAACCTTGCTGGAGTTGGCGGCGAGCACATAGTTGTACGACTTGCGACTGGAGTTGGTGACAGAGCCATCGTCGCGATTGACGCGCCAGAAGGAGTTGCTCGCATTCTGTCCGAGAAGATGGCGGCCATCGGTGCTGAAGCAGAAGCGCGATAACCCGGGCGACCAGCCAGGGAACTGGCCGAAGCCGCCGGCAACTGCGCCACCATCGGCGTGTCGGTCGAAGCACGGGCCACAGGTATTGCCCATCCATCCCAGCGATTCAGGGCTGCCCACGGCCCCACAGCGACACACTGCGAGATGGCGTTCGGTTTCCTTCTTGCCGCGCACACCAAGCACCGCTTCGGGATACACATGCCACCACGGTGGTAGCACCCGCATCTCGACCTCGCCACGAAGTGGTGAGTAAGCCATGCGCGTGCGACCGATCAGCCGAATATGTTTGCGACCAGCAGGGTCGGTCCACCACCCGGCAATCACTTCCGGAACGGCACGGCCGCCCTTGCAGGAGCGTCTGCGTCCCTCGGGGCCGCCCTTCAGCACATCCTGAGCGAAGCGGCGCCAGAACGCCGTATCGCGGTCCATGCGATTTTCGTGGTAGCGGTTCTCGCGGTTGGCGACCTTCATCGCCTTGCGCAACGCCACGACCAGTTCCTTCTCGGTCGGGGCGACCAACCGGGTATCGAACGCCCCCATGATGACACCTTCCCGCCGCGGCGCGGCCCGGATGGGCATGCCGTGATTATGAAGGGCGAAGCGAAGGGTCGGAAGGTGAGTTGACAGGGATTTCCCTGCCGGTTTCCGCCCATCCTGCCTGTGTAACGCAGGCCAGGACCGAAACCGGACAGCAATTGAGAAACGCTGTTGGGAGTCGAACCCACAATCAGTGCTTTGCAGGCAACCTACCGGACCGCCGGGCAGCGTTTTGAAGCTCTGATTGCGGAAAACGGCGTCGGAATTCCGCAATCGAATCTATTTCGCGATCTCCTCGGTGGTACATGTGTTTTCCGCAAGGGAGTGACAGCGAGGGAAGTGCGCAGGTTCGCGCATGTGGGCGGATTCACCGCGGCTGCCAGCACCTCCAGTCAACGCGTTTGTGAGAGAAAGATGATAGGATCACCGCTTCGCCGAGAAGAGTGCGATGTCGTGCGGCGTGCTGCCACTTTCCGCCAGATCTGCGAGGATCTCACCCACAACCGAGGCGAACTTGAAGCCGTGGCCCGAGAAGCCGCACGCCACGGATACCTGTGGGAAGAGCGGGTGCAGGTCGATGACGAAATGGTGATCCGATGTGACCGTGTACATGCACACCTGCGACCGTGTGAGCGCCCCGACGTCAGGGATACACGCATCCAGGAACGCGCGAACAGGCGCGATGTCGTTGGGAGTCGTGTCCCAGTTCACTCCCTCGGGGCCAGACAGTTCCGCGGCATTGTAATGTCGCGCGACCTTCAGACCGAAGAGATCGATG
>CAYRDG010000044.1:0-39670 GCA_964422915.1 uncultured Frigoriglobus sp.
GGAGGCCTACTGGAACCTGGCTGCCTGACCCCAAGAGATTCTGGTTACACCCGGCGACGCCCTCCAGCGCGGCGCGGGCAAAATCCGCGGCGGTTGTCGCGCGGGTGAGTCCGAAGATCATTCCGCGCGCTTCAGGCACCCAGTGCGGAGCGCCCAGCCCGACCAGTCCTGGTACAAACAGCACCGGCTCGGCCGGATTCGACTCGCGCGCCAGGCGTTCCACGTCCGCGGCCGTCTTGAACAGGTGCAGTCCGTCGCGTAGCCACTGCACCGCAGCGCCGGCGATGAACACCGCTCCTTCCAGTGCATACTTCGGCTTCGCGTCCGTCATCGCGGCGACCGTCGTGAGCAGCTTGTGCTTCGATGGCACCGCTTTGCTTCCCGTGTGAAGCAGGTAGAACGCTCCGGTGCCGTAGGTACACTTCCCCTCGCCCGGCGCGAAGCACGCCTGCCCATAGAGTGCCGCCTGCTGATCGCCTGCCACGCCGCGAATGGGAATGCCATCAGGCAGGAAGTCGAGTCCCTTCGTCGCACCGAATTCCGCAACGCTCGGCCGAATGTTTGGCAGCGCAGCCCGCGGCACGCCGAAGTAACGAAGGAGTTCGTCATCCCAATCGAGCGTGTGAATGTTGTACAGAAGCGTCCGGCTGGCGTTGGTGGCATCCGTGACGTGCTGCGCGCCGCCCGTGAGCCGCCACATGAGGAAGGAATCGACGGTGCCAATCCGCACCTCACCGCGGTCCGCCATCACACGTTGAAGCGGCATCGAATCGAATAGCCACCGGGCCTTCGTGCCGGAGAAGTACGGATCGAGAACCAGCCCGGTGCGTTCCGTGAGCCACGCCTGATCGTTCGCGTGTTCGCGGCAGAAGTCGGTGGTGCGGCGATCCTGCCACACGATCGCGCGGTGGATCGGCCGGCCAGTCGCGCGGTCCCACGCAACGAGTGTTTCGCGCTGATTGGTAATGCCTATGGCGGCCACATCGGAGCCACCTCGCCCGGACTTCGCCAGTGCCTCGCGCGCCGTGCGTGCGACAGAGTACCAGATGTCCTCCGGTTCGTGCTCCACCCAGCCGTCGCGCGGATAGTGCTGCTCGATCTCCTGTTGTGCGGTGCCCAGCACCTCAAAGGTATTCGCGTCGTAGGCAATGGTGCGCGAACTGGTGGTGCCCTGGTCGATGGCGAGAATCACGGGAGCAGGCATGGCGGAACTCGCAGCGGAGAAGGAAGTCCGCGGGACATGGTAGCAAGAAGCGATGTGGAAAGCCTGTACGAATCGGAGTGAGGCGCGCCATGTGCCGGGGCTGGGGTCGGTCGTAAACTGAACGACATGTCCACCGCCGCGAGGTTACTACCCATGCCGTTCGAGAAGGTTGAGTCGTCCGTCGATTTTCCTGCCCTGGAGCGTGCCATCCTGCAGTTCTGGGACAAAAACGACATCTTCGTCAAACGCAAGCAACTCAACGCCGGCAAGCCGCGCTGGAGCTTTCTCGACGGACCCATCACTGCGAATAACCCGATGGGTGTTCACCACGCCTGGGGTCGTACTTACAAGGACACATACAACCGCTTCTTCGCGATGACCGGCCACGAACTCCGCTACCAGAACGGCTTCGACTGCCAGGGACTGTGGGTCGAAGTCGAAGTGGAGAAGTCTCTCGGCCTCAAGAGCAAGCGCGACATCGAGAATCTCGTTCCCGGCGATAAAGAAGCGAGCATCGACCGCTTCGTGCAGGCGTGCAAGGATCGCGTGAACACGTTCGCCCGCGTGCAGACCGAGCAGAGCATCCGGCTGGGCTACTGGATGAACTGGGATCGCTCCGACGCGGACTGGGCGAAGTGCCCGGACGACCGCAAGTCGTACTTCACGATGAGCGAGCAGAACAACTACACGATCTGGTCGTTCCTGAAGAAGTGCGACTGCAAGAAGCTCATCTATCGTGGCTACGACGTGATGCCCTGGTGCGGGCGCTGCGGCGTCGGCATTTCCGAGCAGGAGATGAAGGAGGGCTACAAGCTCGTCGAGCACCGGGCGTGCTTCGTGAAGTTCCCACTGAAGGGCCGCGACAAGGAAAACCTGCTCGTCTGGACCACGACACCGTGGACCCTGACGAGCAACGTCGGCGCCGCGGTCAACCCGGAGCTGACGTACCTCAAGGTGAAGCTCAAGGACGAGGTCTATTACGTCGCGAAGGGCGCGTTCAAACTCAACCGGATGGAGGCGAGTGGCGATGGAAGCGACGACGACGGCGAAGGAGGGTCGCAAGGACCAGGATCAGCCAGGAAACGCCGCGACTGGCTCGACGGAACGCCACATCTCAATAGCATCGAGCAGCACTTCAAGTCGAAGGCGGGCAAGGGCGAATCCTACGAGATTGTGGGCGAGGTGAAGGGCGAGGAGATGATTGGCTGGGAGTATACCGGCCCGTTCGACGACCTCCCAGCACAGCAGCACGAATATGGCTTTCCGGAAGAAGTCGCGAAGGTGACCCAACAGAGCGGAAAGTGGCCCGCGACCACTGCAGCACGGGCGCACCGCGTCATCTCAGGCGGCAAGGACGTCACGGAAACGGAAGGGACAGGTATCGTTCACACGGCGCCTGGCTGCGGCGCCATCGACTACGTTTGGGGCAAGGAGAACGGACTGCCGCCGGTTGCGCCCATCGGCGACGATGGTGTTTTCGTGGAAGGATTCGGCCCGCTCGCGGGCAAGAACGCGGCCGAGCCGGCCACCGCGGACGCGGTGTTCGAGCAACTCAAGGCAAAGGATACGCTGTTCACCACGGAACGCTACGTTCACCGGTATCCACACTGCTGGCGCTGCAAGACAGAACTCCTCTACCGCCTCGTGGATGAGTGGTTCATCAACATGGGGCCGCGCAACACACAGGAAGGCTTCCGTGGCGCAATCATGAAGGTGGTCGATCAGGTCGAATTCCTGCCGGAGAGCATCAACGGCAAGGCTCGCGAGCGTGACTGGCTCTGGAACATGGGCGACTGGATGATTTCCAAGAAACGCTTCTGGGGGCTGGCACTACCAATCTGGGTGAACGACAACGATCCGACCGACTTCGAGGTGATCGGCAGCCACGAAGAACTGAAGCAACGTGCGCTCGAGGGATGGGCGGAGTTCGACGGCCACACGCCGCACCGGCCGTGGGTGGACCGCATCAAGATCGAGAGCAAGAAGCACCCCGGTCAGCAGATGAGCCGCATCCCGGACGTGGGCAACCCGTGGCTCGATGCGGGTATCGTTGCGTTCTCGACGATGGGGTACGATCCGTCCCGGTCAGCGGATTCACCGGAGAACGCCTACTGGCGGAAGTGGTATCCGGCAGACTTCATCACTGAGAGTTTCCCCGGCCAGTTCCGCAACTGGTTCTATGCACTTCTGGCGCTGAGCACGATGATGGGTGACGGCCAGCCGCCTTTCAAAACGCTGCTGGGCCACGGCACGGTCAAGGATCAGTACGGCAACCCGATGAGCAAGAGCGGCGGCAACTCCATCGAGTTCATCGCCGCGGCGGACGATGGGGGGGCAATCGTCGATCCGAAAGGGAAGAAGATTGAGTTCAACGCAATTGGCGCGGACGTGATGCGCTGGCTCTACTGCCGCGTCAACCCGGCCGCGAACCTCAACTTCGGCCCGGAGCCGGCGAACGAGGTGCGGTCAAAGGTGTTCTTCAAGTTGTGGAACAGCTACGCGATGTTCTGCAACTACGCGATTGGCGATGGCTTCGACCCGGCCGCCCCGATAGTGCCTGTCGCCAAACGACCCGACTTCGACCGCTGGCTGCTCTCGAACCTGCAACTGCTCATCAAGGAGGCACGCGCTGCCTACGGCAGTTACAACGTGATGTCCTTCGCGCTGGCATGCGAGAACTTCATCGAGCGTGATCTGTCGAACTGGTATGTCCGAAGGAACAAGGATCGGCTCCAGAGCAAGGTTGCCAGCCTCACGCCCACCGAACTCACAGACAAGTGGGCCGCGTACCAGACGCTCTACACTACGCTCACGACGCTCTGCAAGCTGATGGCGCCATGCGTGCCGTTCGTAACAGAAGTGATGTGGCAGAACCTCGTGGGCGGTGGGCAGCACGCCGCAGGGAGCGAAGAAAGTGTACACCTTTGCGACTTCCCCACCGTGGATGAGTCGCTGATTGACAGTACCCTGTCAGCCGACATGGCCGCTGTACAGCGAGTCGTGTCACTCGGACTTTCCGCGCGACAGGCGGCGAAGCTCAACGTGCGGCAGCCGCTCGCGGAACTGGTCGTTTCGCCCGCGTCCGACGACGAACAGCGCGCGGTGGGACGCTTCGCGGGCATCATCTCCGATGAACTCAACCTGCGAGGCGTTCGCCTTCACACAGTCGAGGAACCGCTACTGAATGTGACAGCGAAGCTCAACAAGAAGACCGCCGCGGCGAAGGTCGGTCCCAAGTTCAAGGAAGCCGAAGCCGCCCTGAGTAAGATGACTGCGGCCGAACTCAATGCGACGCCATTGATCGTGGCGGATGTGGACCTGACCGGCGACGTGATTCGCGATTTCACTGCGGCAGATGGTTACGCCGGCGCGGCGGATCGTGGCACACAGGTCGCTATCAGCACGATCATCACGGAGGAATTGAAACTCGAAGGACTGGCCCGCGACATCATCCGGCAGGTGCAGAACGAGCGAAAGAACGCGAAACTCGACCTGCTGGACACAATCGCACTTCAACTTGTCGCGAGTACACCAGAACTGGCGAAGTCGATTGTCGCTCACCGTCAGGCAATCGCAACGGCTGTGCAAGCGACGCAGTGGAGCGAATCACCACTGACCGGTGAAGCTGTTCACACCGCCACGGTGAAGGTGGACGGCCAGCCACTCACTGTTTCCCTGCGGAAGATGTGACATCGCCTGCGGTATGCGAAACGCCAACTGCCGCAGACTTTTGGTCTGCGGCAGTTGGCGTTTTGGGGCTCCATCACCCATTCGGACTACGGGACAATTACTGTCCTTTTGTCCACGTTCTTCCCCTTCTCATCCTTCGGCTTGATCTTCTTGTCAGCCTTCTTCGGCTCAGTCTTACTTCCTGGTTGCGGGTTCTGTGCGCCTGTTGCTTCGCGTGCGCGAATCACACCCGGCGGGTCGACACCGGTGTACCACTGACCGATGTATGGCTCCGCTGGCTGTGCCTGGGAGTAATACAGGCCGGCGCGGCCGTGGTTGGTGTAGCCCGCGTAGCCGCCGGTTGCGGTCCAGTTGGCGTAAGGGCCGGTGTTAAAGTTGTAGTACGCGTACCACGGGTAGTACCACCTGTAGTTGTAGGTGGCCGAGTACCAGCCCGGCGGCACCAGTGATGGCCACGCCACCGAGGTGGTATGCGGCCCCCAGCCGTGATTGTTTGCCAGTGGTCTGGGCATGAACGGCGGCCATCCGTCCGCTCGCGCCTCCGACGCGGCGAAAGCTCCGATCACCGCCGCTAGCAGCAGCCTGCGCATGTCGCTCTCCTGTTGCGAGTCCATGTTGCAATCCTGACCCACCAACTCTGATTCTGCGCTGCGGCGGGACCGGTACAACAGCGAATGGGCATCAGTTCGTGCTTCCAGCGCGCAGGACTTGCGGATAATCACTGCTGCGCCGATTCCCCTTCCTGTTCGTGGCGACCCACTCAACCGAATCATCACACTCTGGAAACATCGCGGCGGCTCAATCAGCGCGACCTGCCGCAGCCGAACGCTGCGTTACGCGGTCGCTCTGCGGGATATCGCGACCTGCCGCAGCCGAACGCTGCGTTACGCGGTCGCTCTGCGGGATATCGCGACCTGCCGCAGCCGAACGCTGCGTTACGCGGTCGCTCCAAGTTGCGGTTACCATTTCAAGCGATAAAATAGCTTCTCCGCAGATTTCCGATGGAACTGACGCCATGACTGCCGCCGCGCAACTCGCAGAAATTCGCACCAAAGTGCTCGCTGGAACGCGACTCTCCTTCGAGGATGGCCTCGTTCTGGAACACCATGCCGACCTCTTCACACTCGGTGAACTCGCGAACCTCGTACGCGAGAAGAAGAACGGCAACGTCACCTATTACAACGTCAATCAGCATCTCAATCCCACCAATGTTTGCGTCTACCGCTGCGCGTTCTGCTCGTTCCGCGCCGACCTGAAGTCGCCGAGCGGCTATGTGATGAGCGACGAGCAAATCCTTCAGCGTGCCCGCGAGGCCAGCGAACGCGGCGCGACCGAGCTTCACATCGTCGGCGGATTGCATCACCTGCTGCCATATGAGTGGTATCTCGGCATCATCCAGAAGATTCACACCGCGTTCCCGGAACTACATCTCAAGGCGTGGACTGCAGTGGAATGGGACTGGTTCGAGCGCATCACCAAGCGCCCGACGTGCGAACTGTTGGCGGAAATGCAGGCGGCGGGGCTGGGGTCGCTTCCCGGCGGCGGCGCGGAGATCTTCCACCCCGACGTGCGAAGCAAGCTCTGCGACTACAAGGCCGATGCAGAGCAATGGCTGCGCGTTCATCGCGAGTGGCACGAACTCGGCGGCAAGTCGAATGCGACGATGCTCTACGGCCACATCGAGCAGCCCGAACACCGCCTCGACCACCTGCTGCGACTCCGCGAACTCCAGGACATCACCGGCGGATTCCAGACGTTCATCCCGCTGGCATTTCACCCCACAAATAACCCGCTGGGCCAGGGCATCCCCAGGCCAAGCGGCCTGATGGACTTGAAGGTGATGGCGATTTCGCGGCTGATGCTCGACAACTTCCCGCACATGAAAGCCTACTGGCAAATGCTAACGGTGAAGGTGGCGCAGGTGGCACAGAGCTACGGCGCCGACGACATCGACGGCACCGTGGTGCATGAGACGATCTACCACGCAGCCGGCAGCGATTCACCGCAGGAACTCACTGTCCGCGACCTGCGGCGGCTCATCGAAGAAGCCGGCCGCGTGCCCGTGGAACGCGACACGCTCTACAACGAGGTGGTGCGCGACAGGACTGCCGAGAAGAAATGGACCACCGGTCGGAAACTCGAAGTGGTGGGGTGAAGCGGTCGGGAATCGTCCCTCACACCGCGCATCCTTCAGGCGGCACGAAGGTGAGTGAGAACCGGAATCGCTGGCTCCGCGATCTCGAAGAGTGGTATTCCCAACTGGCGCGTTTCTCCACTGCCGCACACCTCCGGCGGCACCGGGTCGCACACCAGCGCCAGCAGAAGCGGACCAGTGCCCGTTGTTGGCCCGAGCTTCACCCTGATAGCGTTTGGCTCAATGGTAACGGATTCCTTGGGCAGTCGTCGCCCATCGGCGTGAACGGAACGCAACCGCTTCTCGGTCTGCCACCCCAACTCGTGAGTACGGAGGATCAGCTCACCCGAGCGTGGCCGCGGCAGACGCAGCACGGCGCAGCGACTCGTCCACCGAACAGCTAACCCGTGCCAGCGCTCAGGCAGATGGAAGCCCCAGATGTCGCGTTCGGGTAGTTCGTCGATGGCAACCGAAACCGCCTTCGATTCCCGTGCGTGTTGAGTGTGTTCGTCGTGTAGAGCCCGCTTGCGGGCGAGCCGTGCGGCTGCCGCCCACGACCGGAGATAGAGCCGCATACCTCGCGCCGAATCCGGCCCTGTCTTCCGACAGAGCGCCGCACAGAGATGCACATCGAGACGATTGAGCATCCGGCCCAGCCGACCGTCCTTCAGTGAGAGTTTCAGCGCGCGCCACCCCTGCTGGCATGCCAGCGCCCACATCTGCGGCCCGTGCGAACGCAGCGCGGTGAATGCGGCCCACTCCATCTCGCGCGCCGACCAGGGCGAATCGCCATCGGCGAGGAATGTGTGGCCAAAAGGGATCGCGCGCGGGTGATCGCTGTAGTAGCGCATCTCGCCTGGCACCGCGTCGCTGTTGAACTCGATCGACTCGGCGGCGCTGCCATCGAAACAGTGCCGCACAACCGCGCGCTCCGCGAATCCCATGCGGTGCCCGCTATGCCAGAGTTCGTCTGCCAGTAACATTTCGGCGAAGATGTTGTAACGCGGATTCAGACCGCCTGCTTCCAGGTAGCAATCACGGCGAATCGCGCAGGCATGAATGTTCACCTTGCGCCAGTCGTTGGGCTGGCAGTAGCGCTGGTAGCCAACCGCGAATGCCTTAGCGGCCAGTGCGCTCAGAGCATCACCTGGCATCGGCAGACTACGGCAACATGCACCGGGTGCGCCAGTGGAACGAAGGTAGTGATCCAGTTCGCGCAGGAACGTGGGTTCCGCAACGCAATGCGACTCGGTGAGAAGAACGAACGTGCCGCGTGCCGCGCGGGCACCACGGTCGAACAACTCGGTGCGCATCGCGCCAGGGTAATGGAGGAGTTGATCGTTCGCGCTCAGCAGCGGGCGAACGCCGGTTTCCAGTTCCGCTTCATGGTTGTCAGTCGCCAGGATCAACTCGAAGCCGTCGCGTGTGAAGCCCTGTTGCGTGACCCACGAACGGACGCAATCTCTGGCGAGACCGCGTGCGTTGGGGAGAAGAACCACAATGGAGAATCGAGGAGTGATCATCGGGCGAACTCTGCAATGTTACCAGTTTGGAACCCCAATTCTGAATCGGCATGTGGCACGGAAAAACTGTGCGAATGCCCCTGCGATCCTCTCAAAGTACCACCATCCACCCACGCGGCGCGAAGCGCGGCAATCTGGGAAACGCACGGCTGCGGAGACGCGTTCCCGAACAACCGGAGATGAAGAATCCTTCACGCCTTCCGCCAGACATACGCGCACTTGCGAAGCGGATCGCGGCCATGTGCGCTCATCTGCTGACTGCTGTTCCCCTTGCCGGTCGGCAACACATGAATGCTCTCGGCGCGGAAGCCCAGCCGTTCCGCGAACTCCGAGAGGATCACATCCACCGAGAGGCTCACGCCGGCGTAGCGGACGTTGTCGTTGATCATCACCAGCGGCGCGCCGGGCTTCAGCACGCGGGCGCATTCCGCGATCACGCACGCCATCTCATAGAAGTAGCCGCGGACCATTCGCGGAATACCGGCGTTGTTCAACTCGCCCCTCGCCTTCATCATTTCGAGATAGCGGAGAATCGCCTGCAAGAGTTGGTGTTCCTCGGCCGCTCGCACGGGTCGTTCCCATGCGGCGTTGAGTGTGAGCAAGTCCTTCGCGCGGTTCTCCACGGTGCAACTCAGCATCGCCTGGCGCAGCGCTACCAGGCCCGGTTCGTCCACACCGAGAAGCGCCAGTTCCAGCGCGTAGGTGCGGGTGTAGTCATAGCGGTTGCAGTATGGCGGCGAGGTCATGATCGCGTCGTAGGAACGCGGCGCGAGGTTGGGGAGGAGATTGAAACATGACCCGCGATAGAGCCTCAGCATGCCACAGGACGCCTGTTGCGCCGGGATGTCGGCGGTCATGTCGTCAAGCTTGCGACAGATCGCAGTGGTGAAGTCGAGGATTTCGCCCTTGTCGAAGGGTCGGTTTCCTGGCTTGCGCGACGAACGGTAATCCCAGCGGAGATACTGGCCATCTTTGCGCGTGAAACTGATAGACTCCAGCACACAGAGAAGTGCGAAGCGAAGCAGCGACTGGACACGCGGCGCTGCGCATTCGATCGCCGCGAGGTAGTGGCCGATGGCCTCGTGCGTCGCAGATGGGTACGCGCCCTGCGTGATGCGCAGCTCAGGTACAGCGGCAGTCGTTTGGTATCCCTCCCACGGCCGCTCGGCGGACCAGCGGCGCAGCGCGGCCACATCCATCGCGGTGAACTCTGACTCGACCAACTGCCGCGTCGCAATCAGTTCCTGCCCGATGGGAAGCAACTCGATCCCTTCTGCGTTGAAGCCGAGATTCGCTGTGGCGAAGAGCGTCGTGCCGCTGCCGGCGAATGGATCGAGCACGATGCCACTCGTGACACCGCACTGCTTGAGGAAATGCTCCACGAGCGCCGCCGAGAAGCCTTCCTTGTACTTGTACCAGCGATAGATCGACCGTCCTTTGTTTCCTTGAAAGCTCACCAGCGTGCGGCTGAGCGCAGGTTGCTCCACGAACCGTGGTTTCCATCGCTTCAACGCCTGCCGGTCGAGTTTCTCGACCTCAGCGCGGCCAGCGCTGTCCGTATTCATGCGACAACAGGCCCCACATCCGATGAAGTGGTGGAGTGTAGCACCTGCCTTTCTCGCATGAAAGCTCCGTGCGCGAAGTGATAACTCTTGCCCTTCACGCCGCGCCGGGCCACACTATCCGGGCATCACTACTCGTTCTCCGTGAGGAAACACCCGCAATGAAGCGATTCTTCTCCCTCGCACTGCTGCTCCTGGCTGCGCCCGCGGCCCTGGCAGCGCCACCCAAACCCAGAGTCACCGGGCTGGTGAATCCCGAATCGGCCGCAGTCGGGCCGGACGGCAAGGTTTACGTCTCGATCATCAACGGCGAAAAGGACGGCGACGGTTCCATTGCCCGCATCGAGGACGGCAAGGCCGTCACTTTCGTCGGCGGACTCGACGATCCGAAGGGGATTGCCTTCTATCAGAACTGGCTTTACATCGCCGACAAGAAGAAGGTACTGCGCGTCGATACGCGGGCGAAGCAACCGAAGGCGGCCGTGTACGTGGACACCGCGAAGTTCCCCATCCCTCCGCTTTTCCTCAACGATCTGGCCGTGGACCCTGAGAGCGGCATCGTGTTCGTCAGCGACTCTGGCGATCTCAAGGGGAGTGGTGGCGCGGTCTTCCGCATCACCCCGCCGCCCATGCCAAAGGGGAAGAAAAAAGTCACGCCAAAGGGAACGCTGAAGATTGATGTCCTCGTGGACGCAAAGAAACTCCCTGGCCTGAACATGCCCAATGGTCTGGCGATGGACGGTCAGTCGCACATCCTCCTGGCCGATTTCGGTAGCGGCATCCTCTACCGCGTGAAACTCGCCGACAGTACGAGCGAGAAACTCGCCGATGGCATGGACGGCGCCGACGGTCTCACCTGGGACCGGCACGGGCAGTTATTCATCTCCAGTTGGAAGCAAGGGAAAGTCTGGGGTATTCATCGCCCCGGAATGAAGCCCGTGCTGATCGCGGAAGGCTTCAAGAGCGCCGCAGATACTTGCCTCGACCCGACGGGCACGAAGTTGCTCGTTCCTGACATGAAGGCCGGCTCACTCACGGCGATCTCCACACAGATTCCCGGCTACGAGGTCGATTTCTCACCACTACCCCTGAAGACGGAAATCGCCTTCCCGAATCTGAAGTGGACCGGTTGGGAGCCTCAGACCGCCGCCGGCACGGCCAACCCGCTGCGACCCATCGTGCTCACTCACGCTGGCGACGGTAGCAACCGTGTTTTCGTCGCCACTCAGCACGGCGTCATCCACACTTTCCCCAACGATCAGAAGGCTACCGAGACGAAGGTGTTCCTCGATATTCAGGATCGTGTGAAGTACAACGACAACACCAACGAGGAAGGTTTGCTCGGCGTGGCGTTCCACCCGAAGTTCAAGACAAATGGCGAGGTCTTCGTCTTCTACACGCCCAAAAAAGAGAACAAGGTCAACGTCGTATCGCGCTTCCGGCTCAGCAAGAAGGATCCATCGAAGCTCGATCCCTCTTCGGAGGAACAACTTCTCCGCTACGAGAACAAGTACTTCTGGAACCACGACGGCGGGACAATCAACTTTGGGCCAGATGGCTTCCTCTATGTTGTCCACGGCGACGGCGGCGCAGCCAACGACCCCCTGGAGAACGGCCAGAACCTCGGCGTACTCTACGGCAAGATTCTCCGCATCGACGTGGACCACAAGGACCAGGGGAAGAGCTACGCGATCCCGAAGGATAACCCCTTCGTCAACACGAAGGGCGCGCGTGGCGAAATCTGGGCCTATGGCATTCGCAACGTCTGGCGTATGAGCTTCGACCGGAAGACCGGGCAACTCTGGGCCGCAGACGTGGGACAAAACCTCTACGAAGAAATCGACCTCATCAGGAAGGGTGGCAACTACGGCTGGAACCGGCGTGAGGCACTCCACCCATTCGGGGTGAAGGGCGTCGGTGTGAACAAGAACATGATCGACCCGATCTGGGAGTATCACCACGACATCGGCAAGTCGATCACCGGCGGGACTGTCTATCGCGGCAAAGCACTGCCGAAGCTGGAGGGGCACTATCTCTACGCGGATTATGTGTCTTCGAAGATTTGGGCACTGAAGTACGACGCGAAAGCGGGCCGCGTGACGGCCAATCGGCCGATCCCTGACCCGGCCAAGCCCGTTCTCTCCTTCGGCGACGACGAGCAGGGAGAAATCTACTTCCTGACTGTTTCCGCCAGCGGAAAGGGGATTTATCGCTTCGTGAAGTGAGGCCAGCCACTCGCGCCGTTTGCGGCTTCGCCTCACTGCGAAACCGCAAACGGCTATCTTCTACTGTATGGCGGACTCTGCAATTCCCTGCCCCGCATGCGGCGTCAAACTGCCAGCGGGCGACTCTGGCCCCTGGCCGAGCGCGCACTGCCTCGGTTGTGGTACCAGTGTCGTACTCTGCCGCGGTCCGGCGCTCTGCTCCGCATGTGGAATCGAATATCATTGCGAAGCGGCCGTTCTGAAGGACGGTCGACCCGTTGCGAAGTGCCCAACATGCGGCTCAACGGCGGCGGTTCGCCGCCCTGAATCGCGACCCGAAGTTAAACTCGAACTCCTTCCCGTCAGGCCCGAACCAGTTGTGCTGCGTCGGAGTCCGCCGCCTCTGCCCTGGCCGCGCGCACCCTGGCCGCCGATCCCACGACGATCGCCCGTCGCCGATTCACCCGCATCACGCCGCGCGCGGATCGCCACCACCTACCTCGTGTTGCTCATTTATGTCGTTGCTTGCGTCCTTCCGGCCGCGCGGTTCGGCAAGGGAGAGTTCCAGTCGGGCATTCTCTGCCTCTTGCTCGGCTGGGTGACGTGCTACTACTGGTTCCCAAACCCGCTGCTATTCGCCGGCTGCATCTTACTGCTGTACGACCGCAGTCGGCTGGCATTCGTGATGGGTGTGCTGGCCTGTGCCTGCACGCTGCCGCTGATCTTTGGCACGATGCAGGTTGAGCTATCGTGGGGCTTCTACTTCTGGGAAGCCGACATGTTCCTCTTCACATTCCTCTGCGCGCTGCTGTGGCGGAAGTACGGCGAACCATTGTGATTGACGAAGTGTCGCAGCGAGTGGCCAGGGAATCACGTCGCGACTGACAAGCGAGAACCGCACTGCGTGCGAGAGTAATCGGTACACGAGGCGTGCCTATTACTTTACCGCAACGGCACACGGGTTGCTTACGTTCCAGTAGCCAACAATGCGCATCCAGACACTTCCCGGTGGGAAGATGCCGCATTCCAATTGGAGGCTGTTATGAGTGTTGAATTGCACGCCGAGCCAGGCACCAACATCATCGACGCCACGGTGACCGGCAAACTCGACCGCGACGACTACAAGAAGTTCATCCCTGAAGTGGAACACGCAATCAAGGAGCATGGCAAACTCCGGATGCTCTGCATCCTCAAGGACTTCCACGGCTGGACCGCAGGCGCGCTGTGGGAAGACATGAAGTTCGACGTGAAACACTTCGCGGACTTCGAGCGCGTTGCATTCATCGGCGACAAGAAGTGGGAGCAAGGGATGGCCGCGTTCTGCAAGCCCTTCACCAGCGCCGCCATCCGCTACTTCGACTGCTCGGAAGCAGACGCCGCACGCAAGTGGGTCCACGAGAGCATACCAGTGGCGAAGTAAAGGTTGTTGAAGATGCAGCTTCCCGGCACTCGATTGAGCGCGTGCGGGAGGCTGCTTAAAAAGTAGGCAAAGCCACTCTCACTCTGCATTTCATGCCGCGAATGGGCAAACTATTCCGGCTGTAGGGCTTCCGCTCCACATTCTCATTCCAGTCGGTTCGATCCTGCGAAGTCTGCGGGGTGGGCCGTCGATACCACATGCGGCCAGTTTCGCCGAATGGGGTGGCGGGCCTCTCTCCCGCTCTGTCCCACCCCATTGGACATCGCCGCTGACATACCGATCACACGAATCGAGAATCGCTCATGTTCTCCGCTCTCGTCCTGGGTGGTGCGCTGGCGCTGGGACAACCGCCGGCACAACCCACCCTCGACTTTAGCCCCGCGCCGCGAATCGCCCCTGTGGTCGCCGCCGCGCAACCCGACGAGCAATCACCCACACCAACCAACATCACGATCCAGGTGCCGCCGCCCGTTTCACTACCGCCCTCGCCGTCCACGCCACTGCCGACGGCGACTGCCGACCGCTGGGCGCTGATGCGCGTGCTTCAAGGGACGTGGTACGGCGCCGTGCTCGACGACAACCGCACCAGCATCTCCGGTTGGACCGAGATGTCGTACACGGCCAGTTCCAACAGAGTGAGCAATCAGCCGATGGTGTGGAATGATCGCGCAAACCGCTTCCTGATGAACCAGACCTGGATTCGGTTTGAGCGATCGGTGGTCACCAGCGGTACCAGCGATGTGACCTGGGGTTACCGTGTCGATGCCGATTACGGCACGGACTACCGCTTCAGCCTCATGCGCGGCTTCCTGAACAATCAGTTGCTGAACTCGCAGGGGAATCAGAATCTCTACGGCGTGGACCTGATCGGTTTCTACGCGAACGTATACATTCCCACACTCTTCCAGGGAACCGATATTCGCGTTGGCCGACTCTTCACACCCTGGGGCGCGGAGAGCCTGGAAGGAATCAGCACGCCGCTGGTGTCACGTTCCTATGCCTTCAACTGGAGCCCACCGTTCACCCACATGGGTGTGATGGTGTCGCCCACATTCAACGCCAACTGGTCGGGCAAGTTCATGCTGGCCAACGGCAACGATGTGTGGATCGGCAGCGATGCCCAGGAGATGCGATTCGTCGGCGCGCTCACCTGGCTGAGCGATAGCAAGACCGACGCAGTGACTTACGGGTGGACGTGGGGTCGCGGCAAGTTCAACGCAGGCACTCCGTTCAATCCAGCGACAGCCGGTGAGCAGTCGGAACCGGCGGGCCGCAACAACATCAATGTCAATGACCTCATGTGGACCCATCTCTTCGACCATCGCTGGACCTATGCGACGGAGTTGATCTACGGCTACCAGTATGGGGTGCCTGCCAACGTGCCCGGCGGCATCATCGCCACCACCAAGACTAGCGGTACGGCGCACTGGGGATCGTGGGTGAACTATCTCTTCTGCAACCTCACCAGCAACCTGACCGGCATCGTCCGTTACGAACTATTCGATGACTTCGAGGGACAGAGGACCGGGTTCGAGGGACTTTACTCGGCATTGACAGTCGGTTGTCAATACCGGCCGTGGAAGTCGGTATTGATCCGGCCGGAAATCCGCTACGACTACAACGGCTACAGCCGCCCGTTCGAGGGGAAGCATGGCCTCGTGACGGCGGCGCTGGACTGTATCGTTCGGTGGTGAGGCAGCCGCGGCGGAACGCCGGCCCACTGCCGCGCGGCTGCTTCCTGACGACCGGGCCGGATTCACTTGAACGTTCTCCCCGGCCACAGCGCCGGGTTCCTGATTACGGAGGCTTCTTCCATGAACGTGATCAATCGCAGGACGCTTTTGGGCGCCGCGGCCACTGTCGGACTGGCACCAGTGCTCCGGGCCGCTCAGCAAAAGGCTGCACCGGGGCAGGGGTTGAACATCACTGTCAGCACCGCGACGCCAGCACCGGATGTGTCGCTGGCAATGGGCAGCCGTAGCAGCAAGGTCACACCGCTGCGATCCGGACGCACTCACACTGGCGGCGGCAACATCGACGTGCAACAGCCCTCTCCCGACGTAATCGTCGTGACGATGACCGGCGTTGCCGTGGCTTACGGCGGCCCCACAGGTTCAGCGTCGGCGAGTCAGGTTTTCGAACTGTGTCAACAGTTCGAAGTGTCGCTCGACAAGCCAGGGTTAAAGGCCGCGAAACTCCTCATTGAGGGACGTCTCATTGGTTTCCTTCGCAGTCACAAGATCGGCTCGGCCGAGATGTGTGCCTCGGCGACCGTGACCTGTGGTCCGGGCCCGGGGCTGGTGTTGTCCATGCCCGGCCACGTCGTATCGGGCCATGAGAGCATCTCGATCAACGACAAGGAAGCCCCGGACGGTATCGTGGTTGGTGCGGGGAAGTGCATGCTGAATCAGTCGTTCAAGGTTTCGGCGTCGATGCCCAAGGCGTTGCTGCCGTGCAAGGCACCGTCGGCGGAGTTCGCCCCGGACCCGGCACTGGATCCGCTGTGGATCAGCCCGAAGGAACCGTTCCGTGGTGCCAAGAAGTCCGATCTCGGCTTCCAGGTGATTGTCCGCGCAGTGCCGGACGCGAAGTGAGCGCGCGAAGCCCAGGAGCAGTTCCTCGCTCTCCATCACGAGAGCGAGCCAGCGTGACGCTGTGAGTGTTACTTCGTCTCACCCGTGAGAAGTTGCAAGCAGTCCCGGGCAACGACCAGCCCGGAGAAAGCGAGTTCGGCACGTTCCTCACGGGTGCCGCTTCCAGACCTCTGCACCGCGCGGCCAAGCACCGCCCTGGCTTCTTCCACGCGCCCGGCTTCGAGCGCGAGCAAGCCTTCCACGACCGCGACATTCGCCTCGCGTGTGAGATTCGCCCGGATCAGACGAACCTCTGTCTCCAGCCCCTCCCGGACCAGGAACGCGTGCGCAGTCTCTACCGGGTTGCCGATGAACGGTGTGGTGAGCATCGCGCGTGCGATGTCATACGCCGCCTGCGTGTGCGGCGTGGGCAACCGGCTGGGAACATCCAGGAACGCCACGCCGACCGCGTGCATTTCGCGCACCGCCTCGTCGTAGTCGCCCAGCGCCGCTGCGGCGCAGCCCAGTACTTCGTGGTACGTGGTGGCTCCGATGGTCCGTTCCAGTTCCGGGGTCATCCACGTTCGCACGTCGCGTACGCGGCCCGCCCAGAGCAGGAGGTCGAGTTCCATCTTCACTCCATCAGCGCCAAACTCCGACGCATCGGACTTCAGCAGCAGTTGGAGTGCATGATCGGGCAACCCCAGTGCCGAGGCTTCCCGCGCAAGGTCCAGCGTCCGGCGATTCCCCTTACCGGCAGTCCACAACTCTTCCCGACGTTGAACTTCCGTCTGAAGCGCCTCGTGTTCCTGCTCAAGAAGTTTGAACGATTCCTGTGCGTCCTTGCCATCCTGTCCGGGCTTCGACATGCGTGCGCGGCTGATCTCAAGTAGCCTGTCCATGTGCCGAAGCGCAAGATCGAGGCTCCCGCGGTCGCGGTAGAGTCGAGCAAGCCGTCCGTGTGCGGCCGGGGAATCCGGCCGTAGCGCAAGCGCGTGCCGATACGCCGTGATTGCCTGCACCTGCCGGATGCGATCGAACGCAGGCAGTTGGTGCCGCCAGGCGCGCTCGCGAGTCGCGCCCGATAGCCGCAGGTAGGCTTCACCAAGAAGGAAGTAGCTCTTCGCATCGTCCGGGTCTGCGAGAATCGCGCGCCGGCACGAACGTACCGCGAGCAGCAGTGCTCCCAGTGGTCCGTCGTCGCGGTTCGCCTGGAAGGTCTCCCAGCCACCTGGCACACCAATCGCCCACTGGCCAATGTTGGCACCCAGCAGATGAGGGCACGCCACCGGGTTGGCGAATGCGGCGAGTTGGCCGGCGCTCTGTGTCGAGAGCCACGCCGTCCAGTTCCTCTGATCGTACTTCGCTCGGTGGCCGTCGAAGTACGCGATGTACAGGCTTGCTTCGTCGCGGCCTGGGGAAGCGACCGGAATCGGCATCGTGAAGTAACTGAGCAATACCCCTTCCCCGGGTCGCCGATTCGGACCCGCTGGCGGCGCCAGGTCTTCGCGACCGGGATTGAATGCCCGCTGCTCGGGCTGCAACTGAACCTCCGCGGGGGCGGCACGTCCGCGCGAGTCCGGATCGCGCCAGCCGAACACGGCTGTCCGACCGCGCAGGTACAACAGCGACCATTCCTCTGGCAAACTGGACAGGTGCGCCATCACGGGTTCGGCCGCCGCCATGCCATCGGCGCGGATAATCAGGTGATCAATCCCGTGTTCACGGAGAATGGATCGCAGGCTGTTGGCCCGTTCCACGGAAGGATTTGAAGCCTGAAGGCTTGCGCGAACGGCTGACCAGTCCGGCATCCGCACGGCTTTCTGCGGCACCGTTGTCGGACTCTCGAACCACGACCCATACGCTGCTACCATCGGCGAGAGTGTCATGCCGCGACCATCAGGCCGCAAGACACCCTCGCGGCGCCAGCGGGTCACGTCGTGCATTGCATCGCGCAGTGAATCTTCAACGGGCAACGACCACTCGGGGCGGCCGAACGGTGGTCCCGTGAGCAATCCAGGCCAGGCCACGGCCAGCAGCAGCAGTGGCGAAACCCACATCAGCGACCGCCCCGCCCACCGCGCCAGTGAGAAGTACCATCTGGATTTCCGGGCGGTTCGCGTGGCGGAATTCTGTTTGAATTGCGAGAGGGCGACGACCGCGACTGGAACAGCCACGACCACGAAGAAAGGTGCGGCCGCTGGCACCGCGATCGACAGGATCAGTAGCACCAGCCAGACGGGCGCCCATGCGACCGCTCGCCGGTCCGGGTTTCGGCGGAAGGCGAGCAATCCCAGCAGAGCGAGAACCACGCAGGCCGCGCCCACTGTCGGCGGTTCGCTGCGATACCACGCCGGCCAGAACGGCGAGTGCTGCGGCCCTGTGTTCAGCCCGCGGAGCAATTTACTCACATCCCAGATAGCAAACAGGTTGAGGCTTAACAGGGAAGCCACGAGCGCTGCCACCATCGCACGGCCGAGGAGCGCCGCTGCGCGTCGCTCGCCTCGCGATCGCGTGCCAAGTGCGTAAAGACCCACAACAAGCGGCCCCAGTACCACCCAGCGATCCACGTTCGCCCAGACGACAATCAGCACGGGTATCAGCCACACAAGCCGCGAGGATCGGTGAGCCGTGGTGCCAGCGGCAATCTGCTGCAAGAGGAGCGTGAGAGTTGCCAGGAAAAGACACGACGGGAGCAGCGAGGTTAGCCCCAGCCAGGGAGCGAGGGCGAGTATCGCCAGGATCGCGCACAGGCCCGCCGGCAGGGCACGGCCTGCCACGCGACCCACGCAGAAGAGTGTCACTGCGAGCATCGTGGCGACGATCGCGCAGAGCACCATCAACCCGGTGCCGTTCAGCGCGCGAAATCCCCCATACACCGCGAGGTCGTAGAGTGCGAAGCGATACTCACCGCCTGCCGGGAGCGGCGCGAGCAGCGCGGGATTGCTGTCGGGTTGGGGCAAGCCGTTGAGCAGCGCGTGCCCGCGAGCCAGGTGTGTCCAGATTTCTGGTGCCCGGACAACCGATGAGGCGAGCACGAAGGCCAGGACTGCCGCTGTGATAGCGAGCACTGCCCCGAATCGGCTCTCGTTGCGCTCAACCGATATGGTGGTCGGATTGAGAGCCGTCGAGGCGCAGTCTGGGGCCATGCCATCGTCCTCGGCTGCGGAAGTGGTTGGGGTGTGTGCTGTCGGCATCAGTGGGGTATCTGACGGCGGTGGAATTCGGCCTTCTCCGCGGCCTCGGGACCACCGAGTGATTCGAAATAGTCTCGTAGCAGTTCGTGGGCACGACGGCAGGACGGATCGAGTTTCAGTGCCACGTAGAGCCAGTGGACACCGCGTTCCGGCAGCGCCATTCGCATGTAAATCTCAGCCAGTTCGCAACGGAGATCGGCGTTCGTGGGCTGCGCGCGGAAATCCTTCGTGGTCAGATCGATCAGCCGCTTCTGGTCTTTCTCGATCTGCTCAAACCGCTCGCGTGCCCGCACGGCCTCGGCATCGCGACCCAGTCGAGTCAGGCAGAGCATCCAGTTATAACAGGCATCGAGGTTGCGAGGATCACGCTCCAGCGAGCGGCGGAGGAGCGGTTCGGCCTTGTCAGGATGGTCGGAACGAAGTTCCACCAGACCACTCACCCAGAGATACTCGCCAGAGTCACGCTTGTCGGCGGGCATCGTTTCCAGTTGCTGACGGGCCTCATCCATTCGACCCAGTTCAACATACGCCTGCGTCAGGCCGAGGATTGCTTCTGTATTTTGGGGCGAGGTCTGGAGCGCCGCGCGGTATTGCTCGGCGACTCCGGCAAAGTCCTTGTCCGCGCGGAGGAGTTCGGCATAGATGAGGCGGATGTCGCTGCGGTCGGGGTCGAGTTCCAGCGCGCGCCGGCAGTCGGCGGCCGACTCGCGAGTGTTCTGCTGCTGGCTAAACCATGTTGCTCGCCAGAACAGCGCGGCCACGTTCGTGGGCTGAAGTTCGAGCCAGCGATTGAGGTAGCCCCAGGCGAGGTCGGCTCGATACTTCGCCATGTAGCCTCGCGTCAAGCTCTCAAGCACAAGCGGCGTCAGCGGCCCTTCTTGAATGAGGTAAGGGGCGAGTTCCTTCGCGACTTCGTCCACCTCTCCAGTCTGAGCACGCAGCATGTACCATTCAACCTGCAACTCCTCTGAGGTGCCTTTCTGTAACGCGCGGCATGCGTGGAGGTGTTCGCGAGCTGTTGCGTAGTCGCCGGCCTGTCGGGCCGTGCGTGCGACGAGGAGGTGAAGTCTCGCGCTCTCGGGACGATAGGTCAGTGCGTGACGATAGGAATCGAGAGCCTTCGAGTAACGTTGACGTTGAAGCGACTGAACTGCCTGGCGTTCGTAGTAGTTCGCGAGGAGGGGACGCGCGGCCATCCATAACCCGCACCCGATGACGGCGAGTAGAAGAGCGGCAACCAGAATTCGACTCGCCCCGCGACGAGTCAACCGCACAGACATTCTCCACCTACTCCCGTCTCAATAGCCAGGCGGAGGGTATCACGGGCGACCCTCCGCCGACAGACCCATTCTTGTCACTCAGCTACTTGGTTACCTTCGCATCGAAGGTGTTGCTGCCGCCGCTCACCTTCAAAGTCCAGCCCGACTGGGCGGGGTCCGTGTACTTCTCAGGGATCTCGGGGAGCAATGCGAGCGCCTCTTTCTGCCGGCGTTTGGCATCGCCCGCTGATTGCTGCTGTTTCGCCAGCATTTCCTTCGCTCCTTCCGGCATCTTGGCCATGTTCGCCCCACCTGGATTGAGGCTCTTCTCCTTGTTCACGTCTCCGCCCTTGCCGAACTTGGCCGCCATGCCAGCCATACCCTTCATACCCGACTTGGCCTGATCCGCGATCAACTTGAGGTTGTGGAGATCCAGTGAAACCTTGACCTCACCGGTAGGAACACCGGTCGCCTCGTACTTGCCATCGCTAATTTCCGCAGCCACCGGAGTGCCGCTTGCGGGCGTAAAGACGATCATCCCCATCGAAAGGGGCTTACCGTTGACGGTGACCGTGCCTGACACGCTCCCCTTCCCGCCGATGCCACAACCGGCCAGCGCGCAAAACAGGAACGGGAGGGCAACAAGCCCACAACGGTGGACATACCGGGAGAGTTCGATTCGCATCGTGCCTGACCTCGAAGATGTAGTGGAGGGGGCCAACGCCAGTGGGTATTCGGCGTTGGTGAAAAACAGCCCGACGAGATTCCGGCTGACGGAATCTCGTCGGATAACAAGCCGATGGGTATCGGCTCAGACGTTACCAGTTGCCGCCAAGGACCATCCCGTCCGAAGGGTGGTTGGCATAGTACCAGGTGACTGGGTTGACGCCCGACGAAACCGTTCGCACAGAGCCGTCCATCATCGAAACCTGGATGATACCGGCGCTGTAGGAGTTCGGGCGGTCCCAGAGGGCGGTGATCGGCGGGCCGATCGTGAAGACCGGGGACGAGGTGGTCGCGAGGTACGAGGGGCCATTGCAACGGCCACCGTTGGGGCATGCCGAGTTATCCATCGTCCCATACCACGGGGTCCACGTACCCGGCAGTGAAGCATATCCTTCAGCGAAGGAGACCGTGTTGGAGGTTCCGTCGGAGAAGGTCGCAGGAAGACGCGGGCCATTCCAGCTATTGGAGCCAGGCGGAGGCGAGAACGCCAGCAGGTTCGTTCGGTAGCTGGAGATTTCCTTCGTCGTGTCGTTCGTGGAGTCGGCCGGCGCGACGAACGTCTTGATACTCCGTGGGTAGCCAGCCCACTGCAATTGGTAACCGAGGTGCCCACTCGACCCTGTGGCCGCTGCGGTAAAGGTGTTCTGTTGTTCAATGTACGGCAACAGGTGGAAGTAAACGGTCCCTTCATTGCCGTTCGTATCCCAGCCACCCGTTCCCTGGGGGAACATACCGTAAGCGGGTGGCAGCCAGCCTTCCGAGGAGTTGCTGGCGACGTTGTGCAGCGACAGCGACATCTGCTTGAGGTTGTTCGACGAGGTCATGCGAGCTGCCGCTTCGCGAACCTTCTGCACTGCGGGGAGTAACAACCCGATCAGAATTGCGATGATGGCGATGACCACCAGCAATTCAATCAGCGTGAAGCCACGCTTGCGGGTTGTGGGAAACAATCGAGCCATAGGAGACCTTTCTGGTGTCACAATGACATCGGAAAACAGGGAAAAAACCGGGATCAGGTCAAGGGTGAATCAATAGGTGTGGAGTCGATCAACTCCGAAAATCAGCGGGGCGAACGCATGCTGCATAAGAGCAAATCGCATTCCATGCAGTAAGTGTGCTGTTCTTTATCGCGCCGTTTTGGAAAAGGCAAGGCTCCAAACCGGACAATTTAATCATTATTTCCGAGGGCCGAACGGCACGGCTTCTGCCTTGCCCTGAACGAGACGGTGATATCTGTCGGTAGCGAGATTGTCGAAGTGTTGCTCCTTTCCATCGGGCCAGACCACTGTGACCCGGCCCGCTTTCTCGGCGTTACCCAGACCGAAGAGTAACCGCCTGTCTCCTGACGAAGCGTAAGAACCGCCACTCTTGGCGAAACGTGTTTGCTGCGCGTCGCCAACAGTCAGTTTCACCCGCGCCCCAACGATCGAGGCATACTTCTCTCCAACAAGTTCCAAACCCAGCCAGTGCCGCCCTGTACCGCCAATTCCTCGTAAAATCGCGACGGAATCGTTCATACGGCTGATAACCAGATCGGTACGTCCGTCGTTATCCAGATCGCCGAACCCGACTCCGCGTGCGAGATGTTCCGCAACCCCATAAGTACCCATTCGTCGGGTCGATTCGCGGAACTTACCATGCTCGTTCAGCAACAGGACAGGTCGTTGCTTGCGCGTGGTCCCGGTTGGAAAGCGAATGGCGTGCCCATTCGCAACGACGATGTCTTCCCATCCATCGAGGTCGGCGTCGAGGAATCCGGTCCCCCACCCAACGTACTTCTGCCCGATGGCCGAGATCCCCGCAAGAGACGTCCGGTGCTGGAACAACGGCGACCCTCGCGACCCCTCGCTCCGGTAGAGTGCGTGAAGCTCGTTCTCATAATTGGTGACCCAGAGGTGGATTCTCCCCGACCTCTCTGGGTCGCCAGCGTCCACCCCCATGCTCCCGTTGGCCGATCCGCGTTCATCCCGGGCCACGCCGCTGAGCAGCCCGCATTCCTTGAATCGGATCTGCCCTGGAATGGACTGGTTGAGGTAGAAGAAGTTATCGACCGTGTCGTTGGCGACGTAAACGTCGGGCTTGCCATCACCGTTCGCATCCACGGCGAGCACGCCCAGCCCCTTGCTCGTGTTCATACTGCCGGCGACCAGCCCCGCAGTACCGCTCACATCCTCGAAGCTCGACTTCCCGGTGTTGCGGAAGACCTTGTGGGTCAGCCCCTTGAATGACTTCGGTGGGCAGACGTCGGGCGTCTTGCCGTCGTAGGTGCAGGGCGGGTTGTTCGCCCACGACCAGTCGACGTACTGGCAGAGGTAGAGGTCGGGGTAGCCGTCGCCGTCGAAATCCGCCCACGCGGCGCTGGTCGCCCATGTGATCCCCTGACTTAACCCGGCCGCGGTGGTCACGTCCTCGAATTTCCGACCCTTTGACGGGTTGCCTGGATCGTTCGGGACGTTGTGGAATAGTGCCACAGCTCTCCAGCCGGTTACGAGCAAGTCGGGCCAGCCGTCGCGGTCGTAATCGGCCACTGCCACTCCGTGCGAGTAGAACCAGGGCTTCTGCCCCGCCAGTTCCGTCAGTCCGGCAGCGGCCGTCGTGTCCTGGAACTTGCCGTGGCCGAGGTTGTGGAAGAGTTTGGAAGGCGCGCCCACAATCTGTTTCTTGTCCGGCCCTGTGAACACGCCGCCGCCAGGTAAGAACACATCCAGAAGGCCATCACCGTCATAGTCGATCAGCCCGACGCCGCCGCCGAGCGACTCCAGGATGGACAGATGGTTGGCGGTGTCCTCGCCGTTACGGTAAGTGAACGGGATGCCTGCTGTGGATGTGATGTCCTCAAATAGCGCCGGGAGTGGCTTTTCCTCCACGGGGGGGGGTGTGATGGACGAGGAGTCCACGTTCGGGCCACATGATGCCATCGCGAATGACAGCAACGGCAAGAGGAGCAGCCACTTCCGCATGGAACACCTTGCCGACCGTGGGAATGCCGATTGCGCGAACGCGCCGCAGAAATCGTGTATGTTGGAAGCGAACCTCTTCAACCTATCGCAGCCCGCGCGTGGGAGCAAGCAAACCAGCGGCCCATGAGACAAAGATGAGACGCCGCGTACGAGAGCGGTCCCGCACCTGACACCTCCACCCGGAGCCGTTATCGTAACAATGCAGATGTCGGAACCCGACGAGCGACTTCATCGACCCTTCGGCGCCTCCATGCAACGTTCGCGATGGATCATCTTCGGCCCGGTCGTACTCGTCGTGGGCGTGGGCGTGTGGTACGCGGCACTCCCCCCAGCCACGCCAACGTCTGTGAACGAACCGCCACCTCATCCGGCCGCGTTCTCGGAGGAAGAAGTTGTTCCTGATCCACCTCCGCCTGACCCACGCCTGACGTTCTCGACGCCGTTTCGCAACGTCCGCCCGGAGGTTCACTACGTCGGCGATGCACGCTGCACCGACTGCCACCAGGCGATTTGCGATTCGTATCACCAACACCCGATGGGCCGCTCTGCCGCGAAGGTTGGCGCCGAGTCGGCGATTGAGAAGTACGACGCCAAGCACAATAACCCGTTCACGGCGGGTCCGTATCGCCTGCGAGTGGAGAAGACCGGCAACGCCGAGGTGCATCGCGTCACGGCGAAAGATTCCCTGGGCAAACCACTCCCCCCCTATGTGGTTCCGGTAGATCTCGTGATCGGTTCAGGCACGCGCGGCCGCTCGTATTTCTCCACCACCGCCGGGGCCGTGTGGCAATCGCCTGCGAGCTGGTTCTCGCACGAGTTACGATGGGACCTCTCGCCCGGATTCGACCTCGGGACTGGTGGACGGCGTGCAATCGGTGCCGACTGCATGTTCTGCCACATTGACCGGGTTGAGCCAGTACCGAAGGCGATCAATCGCTACAAGGAACCGCTCCTGCCGCTCCAGGCCGCCGTTGGTTGTGAACGCTGTCACGGCCCCGGCGCACTGCATGTTGCCGAACGTGAAGAGGGCGCTCTCGGTGGCGCCGTGGACACGTCGATCGTCAACCCAAAGCACCTCGCACCGGCATTGCGCGCATCGATCTGCGCTCAGTGCCACCTCCAGGGTGAGGAGCGAGTACCGTGTCGGGGTCGCGCCGTGTTCGAGTTCCGGCCGGGTCTGCCGTTCGAGCAATTCGTCACGGTCTTCGTGCGCCCGCCGGATTCCGCCGAGGCGAATCGATCGGTGGGGCAATTCGAGCAGATGGAACAGAGCCTGTGCTTCACCGCAAGCAACGGCTGGCTGGACTGCACAAGCTGCCATGATCCGCACACTGCTCCTTCCGCGAAGGAGCGGGAAGCGTTCTACCGCGCTCGCTGTCTGACCTGCCACGAGAAAAAGGGATGCTCCGCGCCGCTCGCGGAGCGACAGAAGGAGCGTGACAGTTGCATTGCCTGCCACATGCCGCGTGCCGGCAGCGCCAATATTCCGCACACGAGCGTGACAGACCATCGTGTGCCGCGTCATGCTCGCATGCCGAAGCTCCCACCGGCACCCGCAGTGAGCTTGATCCCACTGGTAGCCTTCCAGCGCGGCCACCTGTTGCCGCAAGCGGAGCAGGAACGGAACCTGGGTGTCGCGCTGGCGTGGGCGGCCGTGAAGCTGCCTCCCACGCCGATGGGGCCGCAGCAGACATTCGCAGCGATGGCAGAAGGTCGGCTGACGCGGTCGCTCAAGACATGGCGAGGCGACTCGGATGCGTGGCTCGCGCTGAGCTTCGCGCGTGCTGTGGCTGGCGATACGCGCGGACGATTCCTCGCGGCTTCCGCAGCGAGCCGTCTGGCTCCTGATTCGGATGAATCGCTCGCGGCGCTGGTGGAGAGCGCAACCGCAGCTCGCCGGTACGACCGCGCCGAGCAGACAGCGGCACACTGGATGGCTCAGAACCCGACGGCAGTGGAACCCCGACTGGCACGCACGATGCTCTTCGCACGCCAGGGTCAGTGGGAGAAGGCGGAGGCCGACGCGCGAGCGGCCCTCGCGATCCAGCCTCTCCATCCGGAAGTGCGGCTCTACCTCGCCCTGTGCCGCCATCAGCGCGGAGACAGAGCAGGGGGCCGCGCCGAGGCTGATACCGCCGCCGGGCTGGCCACAACGCCCCAACAACGCGCGGCGATGCTCGACTGGTACAGACGTCAGACACGTTGAGAGTACTCGGACTTCGGCCAGGTGAGTCTTGTTCAAGTGAAACAGGGAGCGCACATGCAATTCCAGATGCAACGGCGTGCGTTGAAGTGTTGTATTCTCCCGGCCGGACTAATAGCCTTTGCAACCGCGATCGGCGTGGCCGGTTGTGGCCGACAGGAGCAGCCCCCGCCCTCTACGCCTGCCGCGAACACAACCGCGCCCGTGAACACCGAGGCCGAAATTCACAACTTCTGTGGCGCATGCCACCCCTATCCGTCACCAGATACGTTCCCGCGCGCGAACTGGAGGGCCGAGGTCGAGCGGGGCTATCGGTTCTTCGATCTCTCGCGTCTGCCGCTTACTCCGCCGCCACTCGATTCGACCGTCCGTTACTACGAACAGAAGGCACCCGCTGAGTATCCGCCGCTCCAGGTGACGCCGCCCTCCGATCCTGGTGTGCGTTTCGAGCAGGTGAGCTACCCGCCGCCGCCAGGTTCGCGTGTCTGGGTGTCGCACGTTCAGGCGGTGAAACTTCCGCCCCCTGGCGCGACCGATCCTGCTGTCATCGCGCGGGAACCTGTCACTCTCATTGCCTGTGACATGGAAGGCGGCGGAATCCTCGCGCTCCGACCGGCCGATCCGACCCCGACCTGGCGGGTCCTGGCCAAGACCCGCAACCCCGCCCGGGTCGAAGTCGTGGACCTCGACCGCGACGGAATCACCGATCTCCTCGTTTCCGAACTCGGCAGCTTCCTTCCGACAGACCGGCTGCTTGGCGGCGTGGTCTGGCTGCGCGGCAAGCGTGATGGCAGTTACGAGGCGATCTCGCTACTCTCGGTCGTTGGTCGGGTTGCCGACGTGCGCGTCGCGGAATTCTGTGGAAGCGGGCGGCTCGATCTGGTGGTAGCCGTCTTCGGCCTCCAGGATGCGGGCGAAATTCTGCTTCTGGAGAACCAGACGACCGACTGGAAGTCGCCGAAATTCACCAGGCGGAAGCTCGACCCACGGCATGGGACGATCCATGTCCCGGTCGCCGATCTCAATTCCGACGGCAAGCCCGACTTCGTCGCACTCATCTCGCAGGAACACGAAGTCGTGGTTGCGTTCCTCAACGAGGGCGGCGGAAAGTTCCACCAGAAGGAACTCTACGCCGCCCCGCATCCGGGCTGGGGAAGCAGTGGCATCGAATTGACCGACGTGAACGCCGACGGCAAACTCGACGTACTCTATACTAATGGCGACACGCTCGACGAACCGCATCTCTGGAAGCCGTTCCACGGCGTGCAGTGGCTCGAAAACAAGGGCAACCTGAACTTCGAGTACCACCGGATTGCTGATCTCTGTGGCGCGCACATGGCCACCGCCGCACCAATCATAGGCGGGAAACTGCCCGACATCCTCGCCGTCAGTTTCCTTCCGTCCGCGAAGTTCCCGGACCGCGAGCGCCGCCGCCCGGATGCCATCACGCTCTTCGAGCAGGTCCAGCCAGGGAAGTTCGTCCGGCATTGTCTGGCGTGGGGCACCTGCGACGCGGTTGTGTGCTGCACAGCGGACCTGTATGGCACAGGCCGACGCGATCTCGTGATCGGCAACTTCGGTTCCACCACGACCGATCACCCGGTCACCATCTGGAAGAACCTCGGTCGTTGATGTGTGCATTGGCGAACAAGATCTCACCTCGCCGCCGCACCGCGGCGCAGTGCGCCTCATTCCGTTCGGGTCGGATCGAGGGATTGTCCCGGTACTGCAAACCTGGGAAGATGCATCTATCCAGGGGATTAGCGGTATTATCCGCCGGAATGTCCGGAGTGGCGAAGCAGTTGGCCGAGAGCAACCTCAGGTTTCGTCTTCCATTACGCGATGTTCATTGACCATCGCCCGCCGGCATTCCGCCCTTTCCCGCCTCACCATGCGCCGGCTCGCCCCTGGCACCAGCCCAGCCGCCTTCGAGACTCCAATGTGAAGGGCCTTCCATGTTCTTGGTCCGACTCGCCCTGAGTAACTTCTACGGCGTCGTCGTCTTCGCGCTATTCCTCGTGGTGCTGGGAGCGGTGGCGATTGGGTCTATCCCCGTGGACATTTTGCCGGCGTTCAAGGTGCCAGCGGTTCAGGTTCTCACTTACTACAACGGTATGCCCGCCCGCTCCATCGAGCGTACGCTCACCGACCGCATCGAGCGCTGGGTGAATCAGGCACCCGGAGCGGCGAACGTCGAAAGCCGCTCGGTCTCTGGCGTCAGCGCGGTCAAGGTCTACTTCCGCGATGATGTGGACGCCACTACTGCCATCACGATGTCGAGTTCACTCACCGACGCGGCACGGCCGTATCTTCCAACCAACACGCTGCCGCCGGTCGTACTCCCCTTCGATCCCACTGGTACATTACCGCTGGGTATCCTCACCGTCAGCAATCCGAAGATGGCTGAACAGCAGGTAAAGGACCTGGCACGTGTCGAGGTCCGCAACCGGCTTGGCTCCGTGCGCGGTGTGGTTGCTCCGGTCGTGGTTGGCGGTAAGGACCGCCGTGTGATGATCTATCTGCGGCCAAAGGACCTCGAGTCTCGCGGCCTCTCCGCGGTGGATGTGGTCGCCGCGCTGGACCGCAGCAACATGATGGTCTCGCCGGGAACTGCATACTTCGGCGATAACCAGGTCGCCCTCGACACCAACATGATGGTCCGGACGGTGGACGAACTGAACGAGATGCCCATCGTCTTCCAGCCCGGCAGACGTGTCCTCTTGCGCGACGTGGGCTACGCAGTGGACGATGCGGTTATCCAGAAGTCGCGCGTTCGCATCAACGGTCAACAGCAAGTATTTGTCCCGATCTACCGCCAGGCAGGGGCGAGCAGTCTCGATGTGGCTGCTGGCGTGCAAGCAGCGATCCCGCGGATCGAGTCCGAACTCCCTGAAGGGAGCAAGCTGGAGTTTGTGATCGACCAGTCGGAATATGTTCGCAAGGCCATCGAGAGCCTCATTCACGAAGGGATCGTCGGCGCGATTCTCGTTTCCGTGATGATTCTCATCTTCCTGGGTAACTGGAAAATGACACTCATCGCGTCGATGTCGCTGCCGCTGGCGATTCTCGGCGCCATCGTCGGATTGAAGACGAGTGGAGAAACGATCAACGTCATGACGCTCGGCGGCCTCTTCCTGGCAATTGGGCCACTGGTGGATAACGCCATTGTGGTCCTGGAGAACACGCACCGCCACCTCGGCATGGGAAAGACGCCCGCACAGGCCGCCGCGGACGCCACGAACGAGCTGACATTACCCGTGGTCGTCGCGACACTGGCACTTATCATCGTTCTCTGCCCGGTGGCGTTAACGCCTGGCGTCGGCGGCTTCCTCTTCAAGCCACTCACACTCGCCGTCGCCTTCGCGATGCTCGCTTCCTTCGTCCTCTCCTGGACGTTCGTTCCAGCGATGTGTGCGAAGTTGCTTCGCGGGCACAGTCACGATCACACGCCGAGACGCGCGAGTGCCTTCGAGCGGATCTACTCCCGGATCAGCGCCGCCATCGACTTCGTCGGCCGCATCTATGCAGCCCTTCTCGCTGTTGCCCTGCGGAACCGCTTCCTGGTACTCGGCGTCATCGGCATGATGTTCCTCGCGTCGCTCTCTCTGGTGCGGTTCATCGGCCAGGAGTTCTTCCCTGCCGTGGATGCCGGACAGATTTCGATTCAGGTGCGCGGCCCTTCCAACATGCGGCTGGACGCCACCGAACGCCGCATCATCGACGTGGAAGCGGCGCTCCTGCTCGACCCGGAGAAGCCCCAGGAGGGCGGCATTCCTAAGCAGGAACTTCAGATGGTGGTATCGGAGATCGGGCTGAACAACGACTGGTCGGCGGCCTACTCGCAGAACGCCGGGCAGCAGGATACGGTGATCCGGCTGCAACTGACACCCAATCGCACCAGGTCCGCGCAGGAGTACGCCATTGCGCTTCGCAAGAAGTTCAAGGCAGACCCGCGCTTCGCGGACCTGGAGTTCAGCTTCAACACGGGCGGCATGGTGTCGGCAGCGCTGAACTTCGGCGCATCGTCGCCCATCGACGTACAGATTCTCGGTGGCACCCCGGCACAGAAGTTCGAGGTGGCGGCGCGTGTCAAGGAGAAGGTGAAGGGCGTGCCCGGCACGGCCGATGTGCGCGTACTGCAGCGCAACGACGCCCCCTACCTCGTGCTGGAAGTGAACCGCGAAAAGGCCGCACGGGTGGGGCTGGCGGCGCGCGACGTGGTGATGCAGGTGGTGACGGCGATGAACTCGTCGATCGCGCTGACACGCAACTTCTGGATCGATCCCAAGAGCGGCAACCAGTACTTCATCGCGGTGCAGTATCCTGCCAATCCGTACTTCCGCATCGAGGACCTGGCCAACATCACCGCAACTGGCACCAACCACAAGGAGCCTGTGCGGCTAAGCACGCTGGTGACTGTCCGCCCTTCCACGCAACCGGTCGAGTTCAATCACGATGGACTGAAACGTGTGGTCAACGTGCAGGTGAATACGGAAGGACGCGACATTGGCAGCATCGCGACGGACATCGGCGCGCGTCTCAAGGAAGTGGAGTTGCCGAAAGGGATGCGTGTGGAGTTGCGCGGCGAGTACGCGCGGATGAAAGAATCGTTCGGCAGCCTCGCCATCGGGTTGGGGTTGGCGTCGGTGCTGGTTTACCTGTTGATGGTGCCGCTCATGCGGTCGTTCGTGATGCCGCTCATCATCATGGCCGCCGTGCCGCTCGGGTTGATCGGTGTGCTCGTGACACTCTGGGTAACTGGCAGCACTCTGAACATTCAATCCGAAGTGGGGGTGATCTTCCTCGTGGGTATTATCGTGTCGCAGGGTGTGTTGCTGATGGACTTCGCGAATCAGCTTCGTAAGCAGGGGCAACAGGTCCATGTCGCAATCACCCAGGCGGCCACGATCCGATTCCGCCCCATCATCATGACTTTCCTCGCCACGTTCCTCGACCTGTTGCCGATGGCGATTGGGCTGGGGCGCGGCAGTGAATCGCTCACGCCACTGGCGCGGGCCGTTGTCGGTGGGCTGGTATCGTCCACCGCGCTGACACTGTTCGTCGTCCCGATTCTGTACACGCTCCTGATCCGCGACCGGAACCACGTTCGGCCGCCGGCCATGCTTCCCGATCACGCGCACGAGGGCCACGCTCATGGGTGACCAGACCGTCCCAGCCATCGAACCGCCCACTCCGAAGCGTCGAGCCTCGGGGCGCCCCCGACGATCTCTGATTATTGGGCTATTGGTGGTCATGGGGCTGGGCGGAGCCGCTGCCGGCGCCGGCGCGCTCACCGGCTTCCGGCCGAACAAGATCGCCACGGGCGATCCGCACGCCACCGACCGCGACGAACCGACCGCGGATGAGCCACTCCTGGTGAAGGTCGTTCACCCCGCGCGCGATGCAAACTTCCGGATCACCACGCGGCAGTTTGCCGTCGTCGAACCGTACTACCAGGCCGGGCTGCGCACGCGCGTGACAGGAATCGTCCGATCGATGGCGAAGGACATCGGCGAACCCGTCTACGCGGGCGAACTACTCGTGGACATCGAGGCGCCGGACCTCCGGCAGGCGGTTGAGCAGAAGGAAGCGGTGATCGTTCAACGTGAAAAGGAACTACTCGCATCGTTGGGCGAACTGGCTGTGGCGAAGAGTGCCGTACGTGCCGCGGAAGTGGCAGTGAGGTTCAAGGAACTGGACGTGGGCCGTGCGATGGATCTCCGCGCGGCGCGGAAACTCGACCTGGACGCCCTGACGTTGTTGTTCCGCACCGAAGCGGCGGTGAAATCGAAGCTCGATTCCGTCACGCTCGACTATCAGGCTGCCGCTCGCGCGGTGCTGGTGGCGGAGGCTGAAGTTGAGAAGGCGAAGGTGGAGCAGGCAGGAAAGGCCGCAAGTTTGGAAAAGGCGCAAGCCGATGTAGAACTCAAGCACGCGCTGGTGGAAGTCGCGATGAAGGATCGCGACGCCGCCGCGACGCAACTGGGCTACAGCCGGCTATACGCGCCCTTTGACGGGGTGGTGGTGGCTCGTACCACCGACCCTGGACGCTTTGTCTCTGCTGGTGCATCTGGCTCGGAAGCACTCGTGACTGTCGCCCGTACCGACATGGTCACCGTGGTCGTGAAGGTTCCGGATAACGCCGCTCCATTCGTCTCGTGGAGCACCGAGGCAGTGGTCGAGTTTGCCCAGCTTCCGGGCGTGACTGTCCGCGGCCCGATTACCCGCTACAGCCCTGCCATTGACCCGACCGATCAGACCATGCGGGTCGAAGTTGACGTCTACAACGGATCGCTGACCGACTACCGCGCAATGCTGGCCCGCGCGACGGTGCCGGCCGCCATCGGCCCACTGCTTCCGTTCGACCGCGCCGCTGCCGTGGCGTTCGCCGGATTTGGGCTGGCTCGCGGTAAGCGTTACCACAAGGGATGGGATGACCGACTGGCAGGTGTCCCCGATTGGGGACCGGAGGGTCGCTTCCGCCGGATTGTACCTGGCACGACCGCAACGGTTCGCCTGGACTTGGAGAAGTTCGGCGAGAGCTACTTGCTCCCGTCGCGAGCGATCTTCGGGCGTGCGGGTCAGTCGTATATTCTGCTCGTGGAAGGGAGCGTGACGCGCTCCGTACCGGTTGCGGTGCAGATGAACGACGGGACGCTGGCGAAGGTCGCGTTACTGGTGCCAGGGCCGGCAGGCCGACAGGTCACGCGCGAATTGACAGGGCACGAAGTAGTCGTGGTATCGCGGCAACTCGAAGTGGGCGACGGCCGTCGCGTGTCGCCGGTGTTCGAGCCGCAACCCGCTGTACGCAAGGAGGCTCCGTGATGTTTCGCCGTGCGGTCGTTGCCGCATTGTTCCTGTCGCTCCCTGCGCCGCTCAACGCCCAGCCCACGGCCGAGAGTTACCCACTCGATCTCGCAACCGCGTTGCGACTGGCCGATGCGAACAATCCGACCGTTGGCGTGGCCCGCGCGCGCTCGCGTGAAGCCGCCGCTCAGTTGGCCCGCTCGCGGGTGCTGTGGGTTCCCACACTCTCCTTCGGCCCCACCTTCTTCTACCATGGCGGCATCGACCAGAACCGGCGCGGCGACATATTCACCGTGTCGCGCGGCTACTACACTCTCGGTGCCGGGCCAACGCTCCGTGTGGACCTCGCCGACGCCCTGTATCTGCCGCTGGTCGCCCGCCAGAATGCACGCGCCGCCAGCGAGCAAATCCGCACGACGACCAACAACATTCAGCTCGAGGTGGCACTGGCATACCTCGACTTGCTCGAAGCGCATGCCCGAATTGTCATCAACGCCGACATCCTCAACCGCGCGGAGCGGATTCTCAAATCGGCCGAGGCCGGCGCCAAGAGTGGGATCAGCAAGACCGCTGCGGATGTGAATCGTGCTGCCACCGAGGTCAACCTTCGACGAGAAGAAGCCATGGCGTTGCGCGGCAGCGTGGCGGCCGCTTCGGCGAAACTCTCACGCCTGCTGCTGCTCGATCCGACCGTGGAATTAACCCCCTACGAACCGGCTGTTGTCCCACTGGTTCTTATCCCTGGCGAGACGACGCTCCGGCAACTCGTGGATATCAGCCTCCGCACCCGGCCCGAGATGGCCACCGCCCGCGCGCTGGTCGGCGCGGCCAACGCAGCAGTGCGCCAGGCGAAGGCCGCGCCCTTATTGCCACGCGTGCAGGCCGATTTCATCGGTGGTGGTCTGAGTGGCGGCCTCGGCAACAACTTCAGCCCATTGCAGAGCCAGTATAACGCCGGGGTTGCGGCCGTGTGGAACCTGGACGCACTCGGCCTGGGGAATATCTACGCGATCCGCGGCCGTCAGGCAGCATCCGACGCAGCGCGGATGCACCTGCGAGAAATCGAGTCGCTGGTTGCCTCGCAGGTGGCCGAGGCAGCGCGCGTTTCTGCGGCACGCTATGCGGCACTCGGACCGGCGCAGGAATCCGTGCGGCAGGCGCTGGAGATGTATCGGAAGTTCCGCGAGGCTTCGTTCGCGTTGATGGGAGCGAAGGGACAGCTCCAGTTCGACGCGCTGGAGGTACTCACGGCACTCAACGCGCTCAATCAGGCGCGAGTCCAGTATCTTCAGCAGGTTGTGGAATTCAACCGCTCGCAATTCCGACTCTATACGGCCATCGGCCAACCAGCCACGTGCGGGGCCGATGCCGCGACGCCACAACCACTGACGGTACCTGTCGTGCCAGGCGGCCCTGCCACGCCTGCTACGTTGCCAGTGCCACGTCCGGCACCAGTACCTGCAGCTGCATCGTAGGGCGTACTTCTCGACCACACATGTCGCGCATCAATCCAGTGACTGGATACGCCTGCAATCAATGATTGTGTCCGTCGTCAACCCGCGAGGCAGAGCCAGCGGTGAACGCGCACACCCTTGCAACGCACGAGACCGGCGCTGGTTGGCGCCGGCCCGCATTGATTGCCTGAGCCAGGTGGGCGGTATAGCGTTAGCTTGGGATGGTCCGACTGGATGCTTATCATAGGGAGGTGGCAGGGTGCCCCCTACGATCACTTTTTAACGTTATGAGCATGTCACCCACAGAGTTGTTGCCATCGGTGTATGCCGAACTACGTCGTCTCGCAGCGGTGCAGATGCGGCATGAGCGTGACGATCATACTCTGGATGCCACCGCTCTCGTCAACGAGGCATGGCTGAAGCTGAACGGAGAATCGTTCACCAACCGCAGCGAATTTCTCCGCGTCGCAGCCGAGGCGATGCGGCATATCCTCATCGACCATGCCCGACAAAGAGCCGCTCTGAAACGCGGCGGCGGGCGAACTCGCGTGTCGTTATCGGAGGTCGAGCTTGCGGACAGAATCCTGCCGGACGAACTCTTGTCGTTGAACGATGCCTTGGAACGCTTCGCCATCGTCGAACCGCTGAAGGCGGAACTGGTCAAGCTGCGTTATTTTGTGGGTTTGACCGAGGATGAAGCCGCAGCCGCGCTGGGCATTTCTCGGTCCACATCGAGCCGGTACTGGACGTATGCGCGGGCTTGGCTGAGCGATGCGATGGAAAAATCATCGGAAGGGTGAAGCGCGCCGAGTCCAAATCTCGCTGATACAAGGGAGTGACACCGCACACACTGGGACCGAACGCCATGGATGAAGAACCCATTGACCGGGTGGAAAGCATCTTCACCAAAGCCGTCACCATTGGAAACACCGAGGCACGCGCCGCCTATGTGCAATCGGCATGCGTTGGCGCCCCCGCCATACTGGCCCGCGTCGAGGCCTTGTTGCGGGCACATGATCGGGTAAATCCCGCGCTCGACGACCTGCTGGCCACGGTGGATCACTCCAGTCGCAAGGCAGATCATCCCACACGCCACGAGCAACCCGGCATGCTGATTGCCGGGCGTTACAAGTTGCTCGAAGCCATCGGCGAAGGCGGCATGGGCACGGTGTGGATGGCGGAACAAATTGAACCAGTAAGGCGATCTGTCGCGGTCAAGCTCATCAAGGCGGGGATGGATTCGAGGCAAGTCTTGGCTCGCTTTGAGGCCGAACGACAAGCCCTTGCACTGATGGATCATCCGAACATCGCCCGCATTCTCGACGGCGGCATTACCGATACGGGACGCCCCTTCTTCGTCATGGACTACGTCAAGGGTATCCCGATCACCGAGTATTGCGACGCTCAGAAGCTCAACATTCACGACCGACTCAAGCTCTTCTCGCAGGTCTGCTCGGCGGTTCAACATGCCCATCAGAAGGGGATCATCCACCGCGACCTGAAGCCATCGAACATCCTCGTCGCTCCTTACGACGACACGCCGGTTCCGAAAGTCATCGACTTCGGATTGGCGAAGACGATGCATCAATCTCTCACGGATCTTACGTTGCATACAGCTCACGGTGCTGTTCTCGGCACACCGTTGTACATGTCGCCGGAACAGGCCCAGCTCAACAACCTGGACATCGACACACGGTCGGACATCTACTCTCTCGGTGTGTTGCTCTACGAGTTACTGACAGGCACGACGCCGGCGGAGCGGAAGCAATTCAAGGAGGCGGCATGGGACGTGTTCCTCCGGATCATCCGCGAGGAGGAACCACCGCGACCCAGCACGCGATTGAGTACCAGTGAGGCGTTGCCCGAACTGGCCGCGAATCGACGCATGGAATCTGCCCAGCTCCCCAGGCTCGTTCGTGGAGAACTCGACTGGATCGTGATGAAGACGCTGGAGAAAGACCGTTCGCGGCGCTACGACTCCGCGAACAGCCTGGCGATGGATGTGCAACGATATCTGACGGGCGAACCGGTGCTGGCGCATCCGCCAAGCAAGCTGTATCAGTTCAAGAAATACGTGCGACGTCATAAAGCACAAGTCACCGCGGCATCGCTCGTGTTGCTCGTATTGTTGGCGGGAATTGCAGGCACCACATGGGGGATGTTCCAGGCGAAGCACGCGGCCAATGCGGAACGCCAGGCGAAACTCGAAGCCGAAGCGAATCTCGATTACGCCAGGAAGGGGAACGAAATCCTCGGCGCTGTGTTCGCGAACTTCGACCCCAACACGAAGTACGAGACGGTCGCCGAGTTGCGAAATGCGCTGAAAACGAACCTTCTCGATGCCGCGAAGAAACTGGACGATCTGGGCAGCGGCGATCCGGTGGCGGTGGCCCAGATGCGGCACACGCTGGGTACATCAATGTATTCATTGGGCGAAACGGAACTGGCTATCCCATTATTCCAGCAGGCGATGGAGGTCCGGAAGGCAAAACTGGGTGCTGACCACCCCGACACGCTCGCCAGCGCGAGCAGTTTAGGAATGCTTCTCATGCTTGCCCGGGGGGTTGATCAGGGGCTGCCACTCGTCGAAGAAACACTGAACTTGCAGAAGGCGAAGCTCGGCCCCGACCATCCCGACACGCTCCGCAGTATGGGCAACCTCGCATGGGCGTATTTTTTCTCCAACAAGCGTGACTTGGCCCTGTCGCTCGAAGAGGAAACGCTGAAGTTGCGGAAAGCAAAACTCGGTGCCGATCACCCCGACACGATCCACAGCATGGCGAGGCTGGCAGGGCTCTACAGTCTAAGTAACGATAAGTATGCTCTTTCCCATCCGCTACTCGAAGAGGCGTTCAAGTTGAGCAAGGCGAGATTCGGCGCCAGCCACCCCGTCACGCTCGGCATCATGAACAATCTGGCAGTCAGCCCTGGTGAGAAGCGCGGCCTGCAACTGCTCGAAGAACTGTACGGACTACAGAAAGCGAGGCTTGGGACGGATCATCCGTTGACACTGGGCGTCATGTCCAACCTGGGGCAGGCGTACAGGAGGGCCGGCAAGCGCGAGCTCGAACTGGCGATCCTGGAAGACCAGTACAAAATCGTGACGGTGAAGTACGGCCCCGATGCACTCATTACGATGGGTGCAATGCAATCTCTGGCGGACGTATACGTCGAGTTGAAACGCGAACCAGAGGCATCAAGGTTGTACAGGGAGAACATCACACTGAGCAGGAAGAAATTCCCGCCGTGGGAGCATGCCGTAGGATTGACAATGATTTCGTATCACTTGCTTTCTCATGAGATGTACATGACTGCGGAGCCATTTCTCCGGGAATGTCTTGCGATCCGGGAGAAACACGAGCCTGATTCGTGGACGCTGCATGATACGCAAGCACTGCTCGGAGCCGCATTACTCGGTCAGAAGAAATACGCCGAGGCGGAACCCTTGCTCGTCAAGGGCTACAAAGGCATGTTGGCGCGCGAGAAGACAATGTTCAAGGGCCGCACCACGCCCATCGCCGTACCGATCAACGAGATCAAGACGCGCGTTCCCGAAGCACTCGACCGACTCATCCAGCTCTACGAGGCCACAAACAAGCCCGAAGAAGCGAAGAAGTGCAAGGAACTGCGGACGAAGTATCGGTTTGAGGGTGATATAAACCCAATCAGTGAAATACTATTCGAGCGGTACAGTGGATGAGCACAACTCGCCATCGATCTCAAAGTGGGTGGAGTAGGAGGAAGCGGAAGTACGGGTACGACCGTGCGTCCGCTTCCCACCGGCGAGATCCAGTGCTGCACTCGGCTCGGCGGGTTGCTGAAGCATTATTCCCGCGACGCAGCCTGAGCCGCTTCCCGGCGAGCACAACTCAGTGACAACCCGCTGTCACCGCCTCCGGTGAACTGTCCTCGCACGCGCCGAGCGACCGATTCCGCGCCTCCACCCGCGTTCCTGGGCGCGAGCCACCCGATTGTGGGACAACCGCTCGCCGCACCGGCCTCGAGAATCGGCCTTCGCGGAAGGCGTTTGGTCGAGGACAGAATAATTCCACAGGACGGGGGTGAGTCAGGCTCCTGAAAAAGGTGACCTGTCGGTTATGTATGCCGGCGCGTGGAGCGATGTCCGGACAATGCTGGCTGGCGCGACTGCTGGCTGGCGCGACTGCTGGCTGGCGCGACGCGGCGGGCCGGCGATGCCGATTCGCTAACCCGCGAGGGAGGGTTTCCACCGCCGTGCGGTTTCGTTCCGCGTGATGGTTCGGGGCAAACGGGCGTCTAACCCGGCGCGGCGCGAACCACAGAGACACCGAGAGTTTCGCGGCGGATGTGTCGTCGTGGGCGATGTTGCGGCGGCTGGAGGTTGTCTCGCTGGCCGATCAAGAGAGTCCAGACGGCCGGCCAGAATGCCGCAACCCGTTACGGGAAGTCGCGTTTCTTCGCGGACGCAGCGATTGGCCCATCGCGGCAAAGCCGCGAACCCGCGGGTAACGACGTTCGCAACAGCAAGGTAGAAGTACAGCGGGCCGTACGCTCTTCGGAACCCCGCCGCATGGCGAGAGAGACAATTCCGCGTCCGGCCCGCATCTCCGCTCGGAAACAGTACGGTTTGGTCCGGTGAACCGACCAATAACCTACAAAAAGCGGCGATCATCAGGACAACCTCTGCACGGCATCGCAACACTAATCCTGCCGAAATACAGACACTTTAGCAGCATGAGTGCATCGATTGGTGGTTCGGTCCCCTCCAACACATT
>CAYRDG010000045.1:0-38607 GCA_964422915.1 uncultured Frigoriglobus sp.
CTATCCCGCACCCCATAAGCCGCAAGACCCACTGCAAACCGTGGAGTGACCTCCCCGGTGCGCGGAATCGGCGAGCTGCCCGTTGACGTGCGGTATGTGATCAGTAAGAATGTCGTTTTGCGGATTGTCGCGAGCGGCGATTCGATCCGCACTGTCCCTTAACTCCAGAACCTGTGGGTTCACACAACAGGAGAGCGAATGGGTTTGCGGATGCGCGTTCACGACCGGGAGCCGATCGGGGCCGCCCTGCGTCGCTTCAAAAAGTTGATCGAGCGGAGCGGGATGAAGGGCGAACTGCGCGCCCACGAATACTACGAGAAGCCATGCGAGGCACGCCGCCGTAAGGAGGCCCGCCGGAAGAACGCAATCCGCAAGGCCGCCAGCACGCCCCGCACTTGAGCAACTCACACGACACAACGTCGCGAAGTCTTCAGCCCGCCGCAAGGCGGGCCGTGATCTTTTCTGGGATCGTCACGAACCTGCTGCCCGCGTCCTGCGTCTGTTAGAATGGCTCGATGCCTGTCCGTTCCTCACCCACCGGGCGATTCTTGCCCCCAGAAAGTAGCTGATGCGTTATGTGGTCATCGACTTTGAAGCGACTTGCGACGAGCCTTACAACGCTCACCCGCAAGAGCTGATCGAGTTCCCGGCCGTTGTGATCGATACCGACAACCTCACCGCGTGCCCCGAGTTTCACACTTATGTCCGCCCGGTCGCACATCCGCGGCTCACAGCGTTCTGTACGCGACTTACTGGCATCAAACAGGCTCAGGTCGATGCGGCGCCAACCTTCCCCGAAGTGATTCAGACGTTTGATACGTGGTGGCAGGCCACCGCGGGGAGCCATGCGCTCTCGGTAACATGTGGCGACTGGGACCTCGGCAGCCTGCTGCCGCGTCAGTGTGCCCAGCACCGGCTTTCGGTCCCTGCGTGGGCCGACTGTTGGGTGAATATCAAGCGACTCTACGAGTGGCACTTCCCCAGGGGCACCGATCGCGCGCACCTGGCCGACATCGCCGCCTCACTTGGTGTGACGCTGGAGGGGCGATTGCACAGTGGGATGGACGACGCCCGCAACATCGCGCGGGTCATGCGAATGATGCTCGCACGCGGTGTGCCCGTGGAGAACACGGCGTTCTGGAACTGCGCGGCCTGCGGCGTGGAGAACCTCCAGCGCGATCGCGCGTGTAGCTCGTGTGGTCGGGAGCGGGTGAAACTGAGGGCCGGCGGCTGGCACTGTCCCGGTTGCCGTTGCCCGAACTTCGGTGACCGGACCCGCTGCTTCGACTGCGGCATCCGCAAGCCGGGCGGCGGTTCTGCAGGTGTGGTTGTGAATCGCTCCGGGTGGCAGTGCTGGGCGTGTGGTTCCCAAAACACGGGTCGTGGCGGGGCGTGCTTCAAGTGCGGCCAGCGGCGCTAGATCGCGCCGGGCCTTCGACGCCGGGCGTCATGCTCCGTGGTGTGGCATTACGCGAATCTTGCCGCTGCCCGCGCCCGTGATCCGTCCCACGATGGTGCTCGCGAGCGTGCCGGCATCGGCCAGCGCGCGGACCGCTGCTTCTGCCTGCGATTCGGGCAACGTAGCGAGCAAGCCGCCGGAGGTTTGCGCGTCGCAGAGCAACAGTTGCTCCTCGGGCGAGACGCCCGGCGCGAACTCCACCCAGTCGGCCAGGAACTTCGCGTTGGCGCGTGTGCCGCCTGGCGCGATCCCGGCCTTCACATACTCTCGCGCCGCGGCCAGCACCGGTACGCGGTCGGCCCACACGTCCGCCGTCGCCCCGCTTGCGGCTGTGATATTTCGCAGGTGTCCCAGCAGTCCGAAGCCGGTGATGTCGGTCAGAGCGTGAACCTCGAAGCGGTCGAGTGCCGCGGCCGCGGAGCGATTGAGCGTTGTCATCACGCGAATGGCGTCGGCAATCGCGCCGTGCGGGTCTTGATCGTTTTTCGCCGCGGTGGAGATGATGCCGAGACCGAGTGGCTTGGTGAGGATGAGCGCGTCGCCCGGCTTCGCGCCAGCATTGGAACGCACGCGGTTGGGGTGAACCGTACCGACCACCGCCAGCCCGAAGATTGGCTCCTCGCTCTTGATGGTGTGGCCGCCGACGATGGGGATTCCGGCCTCGGCTGCGATTGCGTTCGCTCCGATGAGGATTTCGCCGAGCACCGTTGCCGGCAGATTATCGGGGAAGCCCACGATGCTCAGCGCGGCGGTCGGCTTCCCACCCATCGCGTACACATCGGAGAGCGAGTTGGCCGCTGCGACCCGGCCGAAGTCGCGCGGACCATCCACGATGGGGGTGAAGAAATCGGTGGTGAGTACGAGCGCCAGTTCGTCGTTGAGCCTGTAAATGGCGGCGTCGTCGGCAGTGGAACTCCCCACAATCACGTTCGGATCGGTGATGGGCGGCAGGAGACCCAGTAACGGCAGCAGGAAGCCCGGTGGGTGCTTCGCGGCGCAACCGGCACGCTTGGCGAGTTTCGTGAGCCGCAGTGGTTCGTTCGCGTTCATGGGGATTCTCCTTGTGCTGTCAATGTAGCCGATCCGGGTCGCAGAGCGACCGGTTCCGGGTGGCAGGAACAGGATGGAGTGATTAGTATGGAGAAACCTGCCTCACCGGACTCGCCATGAGACGACTCGCACTCCTCCTTGCCTTCGCCCTCTCCATCCCTGCCGTATCCGCGGTTGAGAAACACTGGTCGTTCCTGCCAGTGAAGCGGCCCGCGACGCCGAGCGTCCGCAATGCTGCATCGGCAATTCGCAATGATATTGATGCGTTCGTTATCCGCAAATTGAGTGACAGTGGGCTGTCACTCGCTCCAGAAGCCGATCGTCGCACACTGATCCGGCGGTTGAAGTTCGACCTGCTCGGCCTCCCGCCCACGCCGGAAGAGGTCGAAGCCTTCGTGAACGACGACACGCCTGGTGCGTATGAAAAACTCGTGGAACGCTACCTCGCCAGCCCGCACTTCGGTGAACGCTGGGCGCGGCACTGGCTCGATGTCGTGCGTTTCGCGGAGAGCAATGGCTTCGAGACAAATCAGGTACGCCCGACTGCCTACCACTACCGTGACTACGTCATCCAGAGCTTCAACGACGACAAGCCATATGACCAGTTCGTGAAGGAACAGATCGCCGGCGATACACTCGGCGCCGACGCGGCCACTGGCTTTCTGGTCGGCGGTGCCTACGACGCCGTGAAAAGCCCCGACGTTGCACTCACGCTCAACCAACGCGCCGACGAACTGCACGATATCGTCGGAACCACCAGTTCGGCGTTCCTGGGGCTGACCATCGCCTGCGCTCGCTGTCACGATCACAAGTTCGATCCGGTTTCGCAACTCGACTATTACCATGTCAAGGCTGTGTTCGCCGGTGTGCAGCACGGCGAACGGCCGATGCGCACAGGTGATGCAGTTGCACGCAAGAAACAGACCGAAATGCTCCGCGCAAAGCTGGCCGAGGTGGAACGCGAACTCACCACGATGGAACCGCTGGCCGATCCGGCCGCGACCGAGGTCCGCCGGAGTGCTGTTAACCCGCGACGCAACACCGAACGCTTCAAGCCGGTGGGCGCGAAGTTCGTTCGTCTCGTGATCTTTGAGACGAATAACCTGGAGCCGTGCATCGACGAACTGGAAGTCTTCACGGCCGGGCCAAAGCCGCAGAATGTCGCACTGGTATCGGCCGGCACGAAGTCCACATCTTCCGGCGACTATCTCGGTTCGCCCGACATCCACCGCCTCACCTTCGTCCACGATGGGCGTTACGGGAACAGTCGGAGCTGGATTTCCAGCAAGTCCGGCCGTGGGTGGGTGAAACTCGAACTTGCCGAGGTGGCGACGGTGGATCGCATTGGCTGGGCACGCGACCGTGAGGGTCGCTATGCTGATCGGCTCGCAACTCGCTACCGAATCGATGTTTCGCTCGATGGCGAGAACTGGACCGTGGTGGCCTCGTCGGACGATCGCGCGGCATACAGGCCTGGCGGCACGAGCGAGATTCCACCCGGCTTGACGCCGCAGGAACGCGAGGCCACCGTGAAACTCACGCAGCAGGCCGTTGATCTTCGCAAGAAACTGACCGATCTCGCTCGCGGCCCGATGGCCTACGCCGGTCGCTTCCTCACTCCGGAAGTGATCCACAGACTCCATCGTGGCGATGCCACCAAAAAGAAGGAGATCGTGACAGCCGGTGTGCCTGGCTCTATCGGACCGCGACTCGACATCCCGCCGGGTGCGACCGATCCTGAACGCCGCGTGGCGTTCGCGAAGTGGCTCACCGATCCGCATCACCCGCTGACGGCGCGTGTGATCGTCAACCGTCTCTGGCAACACCACTTCGGCACCGCCATCGTGGACACACCCAGCGATTTCGGTTGGAACGGCGCGAAACCGAGCCACCCGGAGTTGCTGGACTGGCTGGCTAGTGAGTTGGTGGCTCCCCAGAGTGGAATGCATACGCCCGCTGCTGGAAGGAACGCGCCAGGAGCCGGTGGTTCGCGGTCAAGGCCGTGGTCGCTCAAGCACATTCACCGTCTCATTGTCACGAGCGCGACCTACAGGCAATCGTCGGCGATGCGAGCCGATGCGTTCGCGAAGGACGCGCAGTCGCGCCTGCTGTGGCGTTACCCGCCCGAGCGACTCGAGGCGGAAGCGATCCGCGATGCGGTGCTGTTCGTTTCCGGCAAGCTCGATCCGAAAATGGGCGGCCCTGGCTTCGACCTCTTCGAGCCGAACACGAACTATGTGAAGGTTTACACCCCGAAGCAGACGTTCGGCCCCGCCGAGTTCCGCCGCATGATCTACCAGCAGAAACCGCGCATGCAACTCGACGACACTTTCGGAGCGTTCGACTGCCCCGACGGCGGTCAGATCGCGCCAAAGCGAAACGTGTCCACCACGCCACTGCAAGCCCTGAACCTCCTCAACAGCAACTTCATGACGCAGCAGGCGGGCTACATGGCCCTGCGCGTCGCGAAGGAAGCGGGTCCGGATCAGGACGCGCAGGTGAAACGCGCCTTCGCACTGTGCTTCCAGCGTGAGCCGACAGCGAAGGAGCTTTCGGCCGCACGAAAACTGGTGAAGCAACACGGACTCGCGGCACTCTGTCGCGCGCTGTTGAACGCCAACGAGTTCGTCTTCGTGGACTGAGAAGCCGCGACCGCGACTCGATCTCCGCTTGCTCGCCAGGTAGAGTACCCATGCGACCATACCTCACCGATCGCCGCTCCTTCCTCTGCGATGCCGGCACGGGCCTCGGCAGCATTGCCCTGGCGGCGCTTCTTGCCGAACACGGGTTGCTCGGTGCGGAGCGCATCCCGACCGATACCGCGCCTCGGAAACCACATTTCGAGCCGAAGGCGAAGCGCGTACTTACCATCTTCTGCTCAGGCGCGGTTAGCCAACTCGACACGTTCGATTACAAACCCGAACTGGTGAAGCGCGATGGTCAGCCACTTCCTGGCGGCGAGAAGCTCGTTACGTTCCAGGGCGCGCAGGGGAACCTCGCGAAGCCGCGCTGGGCGTTCAAGCCACGCGGCCAGAGTGGGAAGATGGTGTCGGAACTGTTGCCGAAACTCGCGGAACTTGCCGACGAGATGTGCTTCATCCATTCGATGACGGCCCGGAGCAACACGCACGGACCAGCCGAGAATCAAATGAGCACCGGCTTCACGCTCGATGGCTTTCCCAGTGTCGGCGCGTGGGTGAGTTACGCGCTGGGGAGCGAGAACCGCGATCTGCCCGCGTTCGTGGCAATCCCGGACCCGCGCGGCGTGCCGCAGGTCGGTCCGAACAACTGGGGCAGTGCGTTCCTGCCTGCGGTGTTTCAGGGAACGCCGTTCACCGCTGATAAACCGATTCCTCATCTCACACGCCCCGTGAACATCAGCGCGAAGGCCGATACCGATACCCGCGACTTTCTTCAACTGCTCAACGCGGAACACGCGAAGGAACACCCCGGCGACTCGCAACTGGCGGCCCGCATCGCGAGCTACGAAATGGCCGCGCGGCTGCAACTGCGAGCCTCTGAGGTGGCCGACCTATCGAAGGAACCGAGACGCATTCACGACGAATACGGCACGACGAATAGCAACAAGGTGAAGGCCGGCTTCGCGCGGAACTGCCTGCTCGCGCGGCGACTCCTGCAACGCGACGTTCGATTCGTGCAAGTGTTCAACGGCTCGTACGCAATGGGCGAGGGCGTCGGCAACTGGGACGGCCACCGAGAGTTGAAGAAGCAATACACAACCCACGGCGCGATTCTCGATCAGCCCTGCGCGGCGTTACTCACCGACCTGAAGAGAACGGGTCTCTTGAAGGATACGCTGGTGGTGTGGGTCACGGAGTTCGGCCGGATGCCGACATTCCAGAAGGGCGCAAGCGGCCGCGACCACAACCCGAAGGGCTTCACAGTCTGGCTGGCCGGTGCCGGAGTGAAGCACGCGCACAGCCACGGGGCCACCGATGAATTTGGCCATATCGCCACAGAGAAGAAGACGACAATCTACGACCTGCATGCCACCATCCTGCACCTGCTCGGCCTCGACCACGAGCGGCTCACGTTCTACCACAACGGCACGGCCCGCCGCCTCACCGACGTTCACGGTCATGTGATAGAGGGTGTGCTGGCGTGAAAGACGACGCGACGAAGGCCCGGCCGAAGTGGTGGGTCTATGTCCTGCACTGTGCCGATGGCACGCTCTATACCGGCGTCACCACCGATTGCGACCGCAGGCTAACTCAACATAATGCCGGGACCGCATCGAAGTACACACGATCACGCCGACCAGTGGCGATGGTCTACCGCGAACACGCAAGCTCGCACAGCGCGGCGCTGCGTCGCGAAATCGCCATCAAAAAACTCTCGCGAACCGCAAAGCAAACGCTGATCACGCCGCGCCGTACGCGCAAACGGGCATGAGCCACGCGTGCCAGATTTCTCACGAAGCCTACTACTCTGAAGTCATGGTTCGTGTGCGTCTCTTGCTGTGAGTGGTATCGTGGTTTAGCCGCCTGCGTCAGCGGGCGACTTGCGTTTGTTGGTTGCTGTCTCGCGTATGGACTGCTGTTGATGATGCTGCGACACGGATGCCGACGGCACGCTGAGGCATACGCTTCACTACGGGTCCATCACACTGTTGACGGGGGAAGTCATGTCCGAGAAGCGTTTGGCCGGGAAAGTCGCACTCGTCACGGGATCATCGCGCGGGATCGGAGCCGCCATTGCCGAGCAGTTCGCGTCTGAGGGAGCAAAGGTCGTCGTCAACTACTCGCGAAGTGAGAAGGAGGCAAACGCGGTTGCCGCCGCGATTGTGGCGAAGGGCGGCGAAGCGATTGTGTTGAAGTCTGATATGAGCAAACCCGCGGAGATATCGCCGCTCTTTCAGGCCACTGTGAAGGCCTTCGGCAAGCTCGATATCCTCGTCAACAACGCCGCGATCATGCAGCGGCAGTTCCTCGAAGACGTGACGGCCGAATCGATTGACGCCCACTTCAACATCAATGTCCGCGGTTACTTGCTCGCGGCGAAGGAGGCCGCCCGGCTCATGACCAGCGGAGGGAGCATTATCAACGTGGCGAGTGCCATCAGTCGGATGGCTTACCCTGGCGCAGTTGTCTACACCGCGACGAAGGGTGCCCTCGACGTGATGAGTCGTGTGCTGGCCATGGAACTGGGGCCGAAGGGGATTCGCGTGAATGTGCTCGCCCCTGGTTCAACACGCACCGACATGAACAGCGCGAAAAGCGGCAAGACAAAGGAAGAGGAATTACAAGAGATTGCCATGACGGCGCTCCGGCGACAGGGCGAACCGGAAGACATCGCGCTGGCCGCAGTCTTTCTCGCTTCCGATGACGCTCGCTGGGTGACAGGCACCTGGCTCGATTGCTCAGGCGGCATCCGGCTCTGATCCACGCTGCTTGCGGCAGGGTGTTGTTTTGCCCTTCCGCAAGTGGGTTGAATCGCCTTCGGGTAAGCCATACCTGAACTTGGCCTTGATACTGCTTGGGCCCAAGATTTACACTTCACACTCGTTCCCATCGATCAACGCCACGGAGTCGGCGACGTGCTTCAACGAGTCCTTGTGACTGGCGGCCTCGGTTACCTTGGCAGCATCGCGTGCGAGCATCTGCTTGCGGCGGGCTATCAGGTCACCGCCCTCGATAACCTCATGTACGGAGCCGGGCAGGGGGTGTATCACCTCTGCGCCAATCCCGACTTCGACTTCATCAAGGGCGACGTGCGCGACGAATCGATCATGCGTGCCGCACTCAAGGACACAGACGCGATCGTCCACCTCGCAGGTGTCGTGGGTGCAGGCGCGTGCGACCGCGACCCAGTTCTGGCGAAGGCCGTGAACTTCGAGTCGGTCAAGTTGCTGAACAGACTCCGCAGCGCCAGTCAGTTCGTTGTCTATCCGAACACCAACAGCGGTTACGGTGCCACTTCCGGCGAGTCATTCTGCACCGAAGAGTCGCCGCTGGAACCGATCTCACTCTACGGCCGCACCAAGTGCGATGCGGAACGCCACTTGCTCGATAGTCCCAATGCCGTCACGCTCCGCCTGGCCACGGTGTTCGGCTTCTCGCCGCGCATGCGACTCGACCTGCTCGTGAATCACTTCGTTCACGCGGCGCTCAAGGACGGCTATCTCGTTCTCTTCGAGAAAGACTTCAAGCGGAACTTCGTCCACGTTCGCGACGTGGCCGATTGCTTCCTTTATGCGATTGCGAATGGCAAACAGATGGCCGGACGGCCGTATAACCTCGGCCTCGACTCGGCGAACCTCTCGAAGGAGGAGTTGGCGTTCGCAGTCAAGAAGCACGTCCCGCGGTTCTATATCCACTTCGCGCCCATCGGCGAAGACCCAGACAAGCGGAACTACATCGTCTCCAGCGCGCGGTTGCGCGAAGCCGGCTTCGAGGCACGCCGCTCACTCGATGCGGGCATTCGCGAACTCATCAAGGGTTACCGCATGGAGCCACGGGCAACGTTCAAGAATGTGTGACGGAGCACGACGATGAGCGTCCGACGAACGCGCCGGCGTGGGCGGAACCCTTACGCCGGGCTGATTCACCTACTAAACCGGCGCTACCACGAGCAGTGGCAACGCGCGGAACTGCTTCAGAACGAACTGGATGGCCGCGAGGGATCGAAGGTCGCGCGCGCCGCGGAGTGGGTGCGCCGCATCGTGCGCCGAATCGTTCCGCACCCGGCCACCGCGCCGAAGTTCATCACGGAGAAGGCCGAGCGTTACAACGGGCCGCCGCAAGCGGTGCCCGATGCACGTGTGAGCATCGTGATCCCGTTCCGCGACCGACCCGAACTCTTGCGGAACTGCCTCCGAAGCCTGCGACGCAGCACGTTTGCCAACCTCGAAATCGTGCTGGTGGACAACGGCAGCGAGGACGCGCGAACGGGCCGCTTGCTCGCACGCGCCAGCGCATGCCAGGATATTCGGCTCGTGAGCCGACCGGGACCGTTCAACTTCGCGCGACTCTGTAACGAAGGCGCGCGAAGTGCCAGTGGCGACCACCTTCTCTTTCTCAACAACGATACCGAGATTTTGACGCGGCGCTGGCTCGAACGGATGCTCGTGCTGGCTGCCGATCCTGCCGTGGGTGTGGTGGGCGCGACGCTCCTCTATCCGGATCACACAATCCAGCACGCCGGGATGCTGCCGCGCAGCGATGGCATGTGGGTTCACCCGTATCGTGGCGAACCGGCCGATGCGCCCGGTGTCGATGGAGAACTGGGCATCGTGCGCGTCGTGCCTGCAGTCACGGCAGCATGCCTGCTCCTGCGTCGCGATTTGTTCGAGGAACTCGGCGGATTCGACGAAAGATTCCCGACTACCGGGAATGACGTGGACCTCTGCCAGCGCGTGCGGGAGCGAGGGCGACTGGTCGTTGTCACGCCGCGCGCGTGTCTCTTGCACTACGAGGGGCTGAGCCGCGGCTTCACAGTCGATCCGGCTCTGGCCTGACGGGAGATGCTCGTTCCATGCGGCCCCACTTTTCGCTCATCGTCCCGACACGTGGCCGGCCGGCGCAACTTCGGCGCATGCTCGATAGTGTCGCACGCACCGCGAGCCACCCCGAACGCATCGAGATACTCCTTGTCATTGACGCGGATGACCCTGCGAGCCTTCTCGCACACAAGCTGCTAAACGTGCGACACATTGTTGGCAAGCCGGCGCGCACGATGGGTGAACTGAACAACGCGGGCTTCCGTGCTTCCACTGGCGATTACGTCATGCTTCTCAATGACGACGTGATCGTTCGCACGCGGGGCTGGGACGCTGTGGCGCTTGCGTGTTTCCGGCGTTTCGCAGATCCGTTCGTACTCGTCCACGTCAACGATACGCTCATCCGCGAACACCTCTGCACGTTCCCTCTCACGTCGCGGGCCTTCTACGAACTCGCTGGTGGCATCTGCCCGCGTGAGTACCGGCGTTACCGCATTGATGATCACATCGAAGATGTGTTCAACATGCTCAGGTACCTGGGTGAACGGCGGACAGTCTACCTGCCGGATGTGCTTTTCGAGCACGATAACGCCGTGCTGCACCCCGAAGCCGGCCGCGTGTATATGTCGGACCCGGCGATTCTCGCCCTCGATGCCCCGCTCTTCAGCGAGCGACTGCCGCAGCGGAAGGAACTGGCGTTACGGATACTCGCGGCCATCGACGGAAGGTGTGATCCGGCAACTGCAAGAATCCGGCGTGCGAAGCTCGATACCGTGGTAGATTCCTTCGCGATTCGCACGCCAGGTCGTCAGGTTGTCGTGCGTTCGCCGTGGTGGCGTCTCCCGGTCGATGCGGTTCGCGGTGCCGTGGCAACGCTTGGCCGCGCGCGGCACAAGAGTGCGCGTGGGCTGGCACGTGCCGTACGCAACCGACTCGGGTGTAGCTAACTTCTCTGGTGGTGCTGCGGGGATTTGGGTAAGGGAGGTCGCCGTTTCCCCGAACATGGATGTTTTATGAGCAAGACGGTGACGATTGAGATCCCCGCCGCCAGCGAAGCCCTCGTTCGGCGTCTGCTGAACCTCCACGAGGAACTTCGGGATCTGGCACTCTCCGCTGCCGATGGCACCGTATTGGATGTCTGCGAGACGGCTGTCCTCGACAAGGGACGCGACCTGTGCAAACAGGTGCTGGCCGACGCGGTGGCGAGCCGGATCGCAGCGGTCGAAAAAAAGGGGCGTCGATCCGCACCTGCTGCTGCGGACGGGCCAAAGAGAACCGTGGGAAAAAGTCCCGCCAGTTCGTGACCAGCGTCGGGGTCTTGAGTTTGGAGCGGCGGTATTGGCGATGCCGCTGCGGAGCCGAAGGAGCTTACGCCGCCGATGCCGTGATCGGTCTGGAGCAGCGTTTCAGCACAGTCGTTCAGAAGCATTGTTGCCGCTTGGCAGCCGACGTGTCGTTCGCCAAGACCAGTGAGCACCTGCGTCAGATGCTGGGTGTGCGTCTGGCTCCCGAGACTATGCGGACCTTGGTGGAGTCGCACGGCCAAGCCATGGCGAGGTTCCAGCCCAAGGATGAGGCGACCGCCCAGACGTTTCGCCAGGCCGCCGGCGGAGTGGAGTTGGCGGTCGATGCGGGCAAGGTCAACACCCGCGAGCAGGGCTGGAAGGACCTGAAAATCGCGGTGATTTCCAAGCGTGAAGCGGGTGAGGCGGTAAACCCGGATCGGTGGCACGAGGAGGACCGCCTGCCGGAGGCGACGGCGGTTGTGTCGTGGGCGATGATCGCCGCCTCGAAGGTGTTTTGCAAGAGTTGGGGTCCGTCGTTGCGGCAGTTGGGTGTGACCGAGTTGTCCGCAGTGCAGGCCTTGGGTGATGGTGCCAGTTGGATCTGGAAGAGTGTGGGCCGGGTGCTGCCGGGTTGCACCCAGACGCTGGACATTTACCACGCATGCGAGCGGCTCAGCGGTTGTGCCCAGAAGGTCTTCGGTGAGGGGACGGCGGAGGCCACGACCGCATTCGAGCGGGGTCGGGAATTGCTCCTGGCCAATGGCTGGCAGGGCGTGTGTGCGTGGGTGGGAGAGTTACTGGCAGTCGAGAGTGAGGAACAACGGACAGGTCGTCAGAAGGCGACGGAAAAGTTGGTGGGTTACTTCGCCAAGCACACGAATCGTCTGAACTACCGGGCGCAGTTGGCCGGTGGCCGAGCGATCGGTAGCGGTGCGGTCGAGGGCATGGCCAAGACGTTGGGGTTACGCTTGAAGGCTCGGGGCGCTCGGTGGCTCAAAACGAATGTCCGACCCATGGCCAGCCTAGTCTGCGTCCGAAACTCCATCCAGTGGGAGGCCTACTGGAACTTGGCCGCCTGACCCCAAGAGAATCTGGATGCACCCACCGACTCCTGCGCGCGCACCCGCACTTGACAGCACGCGAGCGCGCGGGCTAGGCTTTCCGACCGTTATCTCACCACGCTGGCGATGGAACGCCGGACACCGAAGAGGGAACTTCGTGAGCGTGACCACCTCGCAGGAGACGCTGCCACCGCAAGGTGAGCGGTGCGGCCTCCAGATTATCCATCACCGCGACCTCTGGTACGCCGTACCAACCGAACTCCTGCCGTTCGACCCGCAGCGACCGGGGCGCGTGCTCAACCACCCGTCCGCGCTCTGGGCACCCAGCCGTGAGGCGCTGCTTGTCCGCATCGAACGGTATGATCCCACACCATACCGAACCGAACACGTCGGAGAGTGCGACGGGCACGATCTACTTCGGCACGGTGGCCGTGTTTATGGCGTGCCACAGGGATTCGGTCCGGTCGATTTGAATCTTGAAGAAGATCGCACCCAGGATGGGATCGTTCGTGGCGATTCGCCCGATCAGGTGGCCGAGCGCATCCGCGCGGCGAAGGTCGCGAAACCAGTGGAGTTCCTCGGCTGGTTGCCGGTGTTCAAGCGATTCGGCAACTGCGGCGCGCATCCACAGTTTGGCCACACCGAGGCACCACCACCGGGTTACAACTTCGTCCGAACCGATCGCGTGAATCTGGACGAAGAACAGCCCGTGGTGCGCCCTGGTGTGCTTCAGCGTATCGGAACGCTGGCCGGTGCGCTCTGGCTGTCGCTGTGGATGTTCGTGGATACCGCGCGAAAGCACGGCGTGCGGCGCACCGTCGCGACGCTCGTCCGCTTCGTCCGGTTCTTCTTAAGCCTGATTCGCCAGACCGGCAGCGTGATGCCGGCACTGCGATTCGCGCACTCGCGCAACTTCCAGTCGCAAGTGATGGCGCCGTCGGCCGAGCTGGCATTCATCACGAGTGTCCCTTACACTTACGGTCAAAGCCCCTGGGTTATTGAAGTCGAAGACGCAACGACGCTGTTCTTCCCGTATCTTCAGAACGGCCGCACGGCAGGGGTGGATGTGCGTTCGTCGCCGTATTTCCCACTCGTCCGTGCGCTACTGGAAGCCGACAACTGCCGCGGGATCGTGACGCACATGCGTTCGACCGCGGAGATGCTCCCAACGCTCTTCGGTAGCGAGAAGATCGCGCGAAAGGTCACCTACTCGCCGCTGGGAGTGCGTCTCCCTTCACGCTATCAGGAACACGACGACACGGATGGCCCAGTGAATCTGCTGTTCACCAATTCGTGGCATCAGAATCCGCAGGGCTTCTTCCTCCGCGGCGGATTGGACGTGCTCGAAGCGTTCGATATTCTCCGCAAGCGTTACTCCCAGGTCCGGCTGACAATTCGAGCTACGCTTCCGTGGCTGGAGGAGCGTCACATCCGCATCATCGAATCCGGATGGGTGCGCGTCATGCCGTGGTTTGTTCCGGCGAACCGCATGGACGAACTCCAGCGCGAGAGCCACATCTACTTGCTCCCGGCGGCACGCATTCACATTGTCTCGGTGCTTCAAGCCATGTCGTACGGGCAGGCAGTGGTCGTCTCCGATGGCTGGGGCATGGATGAGTACGTCGAACACGGGCGCAACGGGCTTGTTGTCCCCGGACGACACAAGAAGGTGAGCTGGGCCGATTACGAGACCGGGATGCTCCGCGAGAACTACGGCCCGATGTATGCCCCGGATCGGCGTGTGGTGGAAGGGTTGGTGGAATCGGTGTCGCTGTTGATTGAACAGCGCGCGATGCGGAAGCGACTCGGTAACGCCGCGCGCCGCGACGTGGAGACGAAATACACACTCGACCAGTGGAACGCGGCGCTGAAGGCGGCGTTCGACAAGGGGCGGATCGGTTGATGGGCGGGTGCCATGCTCGATGACGTGGACCTTCTGGTATGCGGCGCGGGACCGGCCGGTTGTGTGGTCGCGGAACGGGCCGCGGCCGTGCTCGGCTGGAAGGTACTCGTTGTGGATCGCCGACCACACATCGCCGGTAACTGCTTCGATGCCCCTGCCGTCAACGGCGTCCTCGTCCACCGCTATGGCCCACACTACTTCCGTACCAGCGACGAGAACCTGCTCCGCTACCTGTCACGATTCGCGGACTTCATCCCGGCCAGTTACGAAGTCCGTTCGCACGTCAAGGGCGAGCTATACCCGTTCCCGATTAATCTCACGACGCTCGAACGATTCTTCGGCCGGCCACTCGACGCCAGCACCGCCGAGCAACTCCTGGCCGCCAAGCGCGCTCCGAGTGTGAACCCGGCGAACTCAGAAGAGTATGTCCTGAGCCGTGTCGGGCGCGAACTGTACGAGGCGTTCTACCTCAACTACACCCTCAAGCAGTGGGGCGTCCATCCGTGCGACCTTGACCCCTCTGTCTGTGGGCGTGTGCCGGTCCGCCTCGATCGCGATACCCGTTATGTCGGCCACCGATACCAGGTCATGCCCAGAGGCGGTTTCACGCGACTCTTCGGCCGGATGCTCCGCCATCCGAAGATCCGTCTGCTGCTCAACTGCGATTTCGCGACGGTGCGCAGTCTCGTTCGTCCACGCAAGGCAACCGTATACTGCGGCCCGGTGGACGAATACTTCGGCTGCCGTATTGGTCGGTTGCCGTATCGCTCGCTGTCGTTCGACTTCGTTCCGTACCGCCAGGAGTGGCGGCAACCCTGTGTGCAGATCAACTACCCCAACGACTTCGCGTATACGCGCTCGGTGGAGATCAAGCACATCACCGGGCAGCGCCACCCTGAAACGGTGGTGAGTTACGAGACGCCATCGGCCACGGGTGAGCCGTTTTATCCCGTGCCGCGACGCGAGAGTGCCGAGTTATACGCGCGGTATCGCGAACTGGCGGATGCCGAGACCGAGCGGCATCGCGTCTATTTCTGCGGCAGGCTTGCCCAGTACCGCTACTTCAACACCGATGAGGTGATTCAGGAGGCGCTCGCGTGCTTTCAAACGATTCGCCGTCGCAGCGCCGTGCCTGCATTGTCGCGCCCGGCGGCGTGACGCCAGAACATCCGGCAGTCGTGGAACTTCGCCGCGCCGGCTGGAACGTCCATACGCTTGCAGAAATAACTACGAACGAGGCTCCCGCCGAGACCCGAGTGCGCGAGTTCCACGGCGACGGTCCGGCGGAACGTTCCGATCGAGTTCGGTACGCGCTGGAGCAACTGCATCACGAACGGCAATTCGGGCTGATAATCTTTGCAGGTGCTGGCGGGTTAGGCGCGCGCAGTATCCAGGCGAAGCACGCGGGTTTGAGCTTCGACGATGTGCCGCTTGCAGTCTACCTCTGCGCGAACAGCCAGCGCGATCGTGAGTCACATCAGCGCTGGCCATCGTCCATCGCGGAAGTCGAGACAGACTACCTCGAACGCTTTGCCTTTGAGAATGCGGACATACAAGTTCTGCCCGACGAAGCTCTCGCTGCCTTTGTTCGTCGGAACCACTGGAGCATACGCACAGACGCTGCTCGTTCACTCTCGTCGGTTCCCGCATGCAACGGCAAGATAACCTCGGACACACATGTGCCGCTCGTCACAGTCGCGATTGCTCATCACAATTTAGGGCAGTATTTGCCGGACACACTCGCGACACTTGCAGCTCAGACTTATACGGACATCGAAGTCTTTGTTGTCGATGATGGTTCGACCGATGCGGCTTCGGTCGATGTTTTCGAGTCGATGCGCGTGCGGTATCCAGCCTGGCGATTCCTGCGGCAGGAGAACGCCGGGATCGGCGCGACGCGCAACCGCATCCTCGCGATGGCCACGGGCGAGTTTTTCATTCCAGTGGATGCGGATAATCTCGCGACGCCGGAGATGGTGGCGAAGTTTGTGATGGCGATGCAACGCAACCCGCGGCATTCCGCGATGTCGTGCTACTTCCTGGCGTTCGATCGCGATGCGCCTGAACATGTGCCAGACCGATTCCTCTACGCACTTCGTCCCGCAGGCGGGCCACACTCGCTGGCCGGCATTCGGAACGTGTACGGCGACGCCAACGCCATCTTTCGTACCGAGGCATTGCGTGCAACTGGCGGTTACAGCACGGATCGTGGTACGTCGTGCGAAGACTGGGAGTGCTTCGTGAAACTGGTTCACGCCGGGCATCGACTCGGTGTGGTGCCGGATCATCTCTTCTATTACCGGCATCGTACGGGCGGCTTTTCACGCAGCACGAACTGGTTTGCCAATCACCAGCGCGTGTTGCGGCAGTTCGCATACGCGGGAGGGCTTCCGCCAGCCGAGACTCTCTCACTCTGGACAGTTCTGCTTGGCTTCCATCAGGAACTGGAACGCCGCGCCGCGGTCGCGACTCCTCGCAGGCACCGGTTCGCCGATGGCGTATACTCGGCGTTCCGTCGTCCGCTGCGCTGGATGCGGCAGCGCGTGAACCGCACACCGAACTGAGCACCTCCCACCTGCGCGACTCACGCGGATTCTCGCTTATCCAACGTTTCACTCGCTTGACTGCTGGCAGCCGTCCGCCGAAACTGGTGCCGCCAGACCCACCCACCGGATTGCACTCACGCCGAGGAGGTTCCCATGCATGTCCACGGGCATTGCCTGTTCACGCTTGCGGTCGTTGTTCTGTTCACGACGCGCGCGGCCGCGGTCGACCCACTCGTCTTCATCACAGCATTCGCACCCGGTGAGAAGGGTGGGATTCATGCTTACACGTTCGACATGAAACATGGGAAACTGAATCACATCCGCACCACGCCAGGTGCCGAGAATCCGTTCTTCCTGGCACTCGCACCGGACAACAAACATCTCTACTCCATCCACGCGAAACAGTTTGGCGGCAAGGAGAGTGAGCAGGTGGCGGCGTATCAGATCGTGGGTCGCACGGGTGAATTGAAACTCCTCAACCGGCAGTCGTCGGAAGGAACCGCCTCGTGCTACCTCACTGTGGACAGGACAGGCAAGGCGCTCCTCGTGGCCAACTACAGTTCGGGGAGTGTGGCTTCACTGCCTGTGAAACGCGACGGCTCACTTGGCAAACCCGCGTCGTTCATTCAACACAAGGGTTCGAGCGTTAACCCGAATCGGCAGAAAGAACCACACGCACACTGCATCATCCTCACGCCCGACAATCGGCTGGCGCTCTCCGCCGATCTGGGTACCGATCAGATCCTCTGCTACAAACTCGATCCGACTGCCGCGAAGTTAACCGCCAGCGATCCACCCTTCGCGAAGGCTCCCGCCGGGACCGGGCCGCGGCATCTCACATTCCACCCCGATGGCAAGCGTGTCTATGCGATTAACGAACTTCTCAACTCTGTCACCGTCTACGATTTTAACGCGACAAAGGGCACGTTGAACGTGAAGCAGACGATCTCGACGCTTCCGCGGGACTTCCAGGGGACGAGCTATTGCGCAGATGTGAAGGTGACGCCCAACGGGAAGTTTCTCTACGGCACCAATCGCGGGCATGACAGCATTGCGTGCTACTCCATTGACGACAGTGGGAAACTCACGCTCATTGCGATTGTGCCGAGCCTGGGGAAGGGGCCACAGAACCTCGCGATCACTCCCGATGGCCGCTGGCTTCTTTGCGCGAACATGCCAGGCAACAACGTCGCCATCTTCAGCATCGATCTGAAGAGTGGAAAGCTGAAGTCCGCGGGCGAACCCGTCAAGCAGACAGGCCCTTCTTGCATCATGCTCGTGCCATGACGCACACGATTCTTACTCGAAAGGTGAATCTCATGCGACTCGCCACCGTGATACTCGTTCTGATCGCGATGACCGCCGATGTTCACGCCCAGGATGTGAAACGCGACATCCCTTACGTCGAGAAGGGACACGAGCGACAGATACTCGACGTGTACTCTCCACCTGGCGCGAAGAACCTGCCGATCGTCTTCTGGATTCACGGCGGCGGCTGGCAGGTTGGCGACAAGAAGGATGTTCAACGCAAGCCAAAGTTCTTCACTGACAAGGGCTTCGTCTTCGTCTCAACCAACTATCGGTTGCTGCCGTCGGTCGAGATGGGCGATATCGTCCGCGACGTGGCGAAAGCACTCGGTTGGACGCACAAGCACATAGCGGATTTTGGCGGCGATCCGCACCGCATGTTCGTGATGGGGCACTCCGCCGGAGCGCAACTCGCAGCACTGGTTTGCATCGACGAGCGTTATTTGAAGGCAGAGGGTGTGCCGTTGACGGACCTCAAGGGGTGCGTTCCGGTGGATGGCGATACCTTCGATGTGCCGGCGATTATTGCAACCGCTGAGGCACGCTGGAAGGCGCACGGCCTGCCGCGCGCGAAGTATGGACATCGCGAGAAGTTCGGCAACACTCCGGAGAAACACAAGGATTATTCGGCCGTCACGCACGTTGCAAAGGGGAAGGGCATCCCGCCGTTCCTCATTGTTCATGTCGCTGGCCATCCGGATACCACTGCCCAGGCGGTGTGTCTGCGCAACGCGCTGAAGGCTGCCGACGTACCAGTCACGCTGTTCGGTGGTCGAGAGACGACTCACAACAAGCTCAACGCCGACCTGGGTGTGCCCGGCGACCCTGCTACCAAGGCACTGGTCGCCTTCCTCGATCGGTGTCTCAAGAAGTGACGAACCCCGATTCGTGAACGTGCGAACGAAACATGCGAGGCGCAGGGAGTATCTCTCCTGCGCTTCGCATGTTTCGTTCGCACGTTCACGCTTCCGCAAGACACTCGCGCAGAAAGCGGACGCCGTGTTCGATGTCGCGGAATCGCTCCTGTTGCGTACCAACTTCGCGCTCGATGCACAGCGGCCCGCGATAACCGACCCGCTTGAGTGCCTTCACGAACGCCCGCGTATCTGTCTGTCCGGTACCCAGTGGCACCTCCTCGCCCCACGTTCCCTTCACGCGCGGCCGGTTCGCGTCCTTGAGATGGACGCTGCGGATGTCCGGCGCGAGCAGATCGAGGACTTCCAGCGGGTTGTCCTTGTCGTAGAGGAGCATGTTCGCCGGATCGAAGTTCACCTTCAGGTTTGGCGACTTCAGATCGTCCAGAGTCCGACGGAGCAATGTCGCGCTTTCCTGCCCTGTCTCGAAGGCGACAACCACACCGGCTGATCTCGCTAGATCGCCGACCTTCGCGAGCGTGTCGAGGAAGGCTTTGCGTTCCGGAGTGCCGACCTCCGGGATGAAGCCGGCATGCAACATAAGGTCGGTCAGCCCCAGTTGCTTTGTCCGGGCCAGCCCCCACTGGAAGCGCTCCATGCGTTCGGCGCGCGTGGTTGGGTCGCCGAAGCCACCGGTCTTCTCGATGGTCTGCGGGCTAGTGTAGTCCTCGCCAGGAAAGCCGAGCATTGCGCCGGACATGCGGAAACCAGCGGTTGTTGCGGTCGCCGGCAGCGAGTCGCCTTCTGACCAACTCGCGTGGTGCGGGTCGCCGCAAGCAATCTGAACCACGTCCAGACCCAGGCGGTCCAGGAATCCCTTCAGTTCCGGGACGCTCGTGACTTGCAGCGACCAGCTACACACGCCGATTGTCAGCGGTTCAATTGCCATGATGTTGCTCCCGTGGAGAAGAACGGCGGGGCGATTGTAATCCTCCTGCGGCGATTCGTCGCGGGTGTTGCGCAAGAAACTCCGTGAGTCCGTGACAGCGCGAGCGCAGGAAAGTCAGGAAAATCCGTCTCGCGGGTGCCGGTTACGTACGCGAGGTGCGTTTATTCGGGTAGTGAATCGTTGAAGCGTCCTCGCTTCACCTTCCGATCAAGCTCCCTTTCGCCCAGGAGCACAGTATGGGGTTGAGGGCGGCGGATCGCCCACGCCGCCTTCCCCCTGAACCCATTGTCCGCGCGATTCCGCACGCCTTCACAGCCACTCCGTGGTAGACTAGCCGGCGCCAACACCGCACCGACGTACCCTCTTCCCGGAGACACTCCCCGTGCGTACTCCCCTCAGTCGGCGGAAATTCCTCGCGGCTTCCACCATCACACTCGGCGTCCCTGGCATCCTCCGCGCACGCGGCGCAAACGACAAACTCAACGTCGCCGTGATTGGTGTCTCCAACCGTGGTGCTGCCAATCTCGGGGGCGTTGCCCATGAGAACATCGTCGCGCTCTGTGATGTAGACCCTGACAATGCACGGAAGGCTCGCGGGCAGTTCCCCAGAGCCGATTACTTCACCGACTACCGCAAGCTCTTTGACAAGGTAGCGAAATCCCTCGATGCGGTGGTGGTCAGCACGCCCGATCACAATCACGCCCTGCCTGCGTGCATTGCGATGTCGCTGGGCAAGCATGTTTACTGCGAAAAGCCGATGGCCGAGACGGTGAATGAGGTCCGGCATATGCGGGCGATGGCGGCAAAGCACAAGGTCGCCACGCAGATGGGAACGCAGATTCACGCTGGCGACAACTACCGCCGCGTTGTGGAGATCGTGCAATCCGGGCGGCTCGGCGACGTGAAACAGGTCTTCGTCTGGAACAGCAGCCGACCGGTGGGCGGCAAGCGACTCACTGTGAAGCCCTCCGCGAAGTTCGACCTCGACGTGTGGATGGGACCGACGACCGGTGAGTTCTTTGAGGCCGCGATGAACAAATCAGGCTGGAACTACGCCTGGCCACACTTCCACTGGCGCTGGTGGTGGGAATGGGGCGGTGGCACGCTGGCCGATCTCGGCTGCCACTACATCGACTTGCCGTACTGGGCACTGGGTCTCACTTCACCCACCGAGGTGAAGGCTAGCGGCAAAGTGACGTATAGCGGCACGAACACAACGCCAGACGTGATGCGGGTTGATTACCAGTTTCCTGCCATGAAGACGCGCGGGCCCGTCGAACTGACCTGGGAACACGGCGTGAACGGTCCCAATGGTGGGAAAGAGACGTTCAAGGGCTACGGCGCAGGCATTCTTTTCGTCGGAACGAAGGGGAAACTCGTTTCGAGCTACAGCGCGCACAAGCTCCTGCCGGAAGCGTTCGCGAAGGAATTCCAGGCGCCTTCAAAGAGCATCCCGGCCTCCATTGGGCACCACAAGGAGTGGACAGAGGCGTGCAAGGGAAAAGGGAAACCACTGTGCAACTTCGGTTACGCCGGGTTGCTCGCGGAGGCAGTGCTCCTGGGTAACGTCGCGTACCGGGCGAACAGGCCGATCAAGTGGGACACAACGAAGGGAACGACCGGTGACAGGGCTGCCGATGCGTTCCTGTCGCGCGTGTTCCGTAAGGGATGGGAGCTTCCCGGCTGACGGGTCGGTTTGTTCCAGCCGGACTGTCATCGCTGGGACAGAGTGCCCTGGTCGCCTGGCTCACTCGGAGCGTTTTCGTTCTATGCTGTGGCATGCGCCTTAGGAATGTCATTGCAATCGCAGTGTTTGCGGCGACGGGGGTCGTGTTAGTCGGACAGGTTCGCACCCTGCTGGCCAACCCGACAGCCTGGCCACCGGGTGATTTTGTCGAATACTGGGCGGCCGCGAGACTGACCCTCGACGACCGTAACCCTTATGATGGCTTGCTCCTTCTGCCACTCCAACAGGCAGCGGGGAGCGAGTTCGACGAAGCCGTGATGATGTGGAATCCGCCGTGGTCACTGCCTGCGGTGCTGCCTCTGGGCTTGCTCGCCGCACGCGAGGCTCAGTTGCTGTGGTTCCTGGTGAACCTGGTGGTCATGGCGTTTTCCGCCGACCGACTCTGGCTGTTGCTCGGCGGCGACCCCCGGCGACGGTGGCTCGGCCTGGTCGCTGCATTCCTATTTCTCCCCACAATCTTCTCGCTCCACATAGGCCAGATTAGCCCGTTGCTCCTCCTCGGCGCGGTGCTTTTCCTCGAATGCACACAGCGCGCGGAGCGAGATCCGCGCTGGTATTACCTGGCCGGATCTGCGACGGTGCTTCTGGCGATCAAGCCGCACCTTGCGTATCTGTTGTGGGTGGGGCTGGCGGTTGACGCACTCACGCGAGGGCGCTGGCGTGTCCTTGTGGGTGGTGCGCTGGCCGGTCTCGTCTGTGCGGCGTTGCCGCTGGTGTTGAATCCGCACGTCTGGCATCAATACCTCGACGCGATGGCGAACCGGCCACCGTCGCAGTGGGCTTCGCCGACGCTTGGTACGGTGCTGCGTATGGCCTTTGGGGCTGGCTACTTCCAACTGCAGTTCGTTCCAGTCGCGGCCGGGCTGGTGTGGTTTGGATGGCACCGCTGGAAGAATCGCGGCAACTGGGACTGGCAGGAGCAACTCCCGGTCGTGCTACTCGTCTCGTTCGCGCTGGCTCCCTATGGAGCATGGCCGTTTGACATGGTGCTGTTGTTGCCCGCGTGCTTTGTTCTTGCAATGAAGTCAAATGCGATGTGGGATTCATGGCCCGGTTGGTCACCCGGTTCGGCGCGTTTTACGGTTGCCGCGCTCGTGGCGATCAATGTCGGCTGTCTGATCATGAACCTGGCCCAGACGGGGGCTTTCCCCTTCCTCTGGGTCTCGCCCGCGATACTCTTCGTGTATACACTCCACTCCGCACGTGAACATCTGGCGATTACTCCCCGCATGCCTCTGACCGCAACGGTGACTGTATGACGCTCCCGCGCTGGCTTGCACCAGGAGCGGTTGCCTTTCTCCTCGTCTGGTTACTTCTGCTCGTCACCGGGCGATCCGCGTTCTTCAAAGATCCTGGCACCTTCTGGCATACGACCACTGGCGAGATGATCCTGAAGGATGGCTTCATCCGTGCCGATCCTTACACATTCACACACGCAGGCGAGTGGTGGGTGCCATCGCAGTGGCTCGGCGAGGTCGCGCTGGCGATAGCACATCGCACGGGTGGATTCACGACACAACTCCTCGGCGCTGTCACGCTCCTCGCAGCAGTTTTCGCGTTGCTCACGGCCCGCTTTCTTCGCACGGGATTGCACCCGATCCTGGTGACAGGAGTGGTTGCGCTTGTGTTGGGCGCGGCCAGTTCGCATTTTCACGTCCGTCCCCATCTGTTCACCATCGCCGCGATGACGGTTGTTGCGGTGTTTCTGGTGGATACCGACATCGCCCGGCCGCGATTGCAACGTCTGTTCTGGCTCATTCCGCTGTGCGTTGTCTGGACGAACGTCCACGGCGGAGTGATGGGTGGGATCAGCACGGTTTGTCTGGCGTTCATGGGTTGGGTCGTGTTCTGGAAACTCGGCCGCCCATCTCCAGTTCGTTCGTGGCGCGATGTGGGACTACTCGCGCTTGTGGTGCTTGGCTGCGTCTTGAGTGTGTTCGTCAGCCCTTACGGCAGAGACATGCCAAGGATGTGGGGCACCATCATGGGCGCACCGGAACTGCGATTGATTATCACTGAGCATCGGCCACTAGACGTGACGGAACCGTTTGCCTGGCCGATTGTGGCGCTGGCGGCCGTGTACCTCTTTGTCCTGTACGGAACGAAGCGGAATGCCATTCGGGTATCTTGGCTTTTGCCGCTGGTGTGGCTGGTTCTGGCATTCGACCGGTGCCGGCACGCCGCTCTGTTCGCAGTCGTGACGTGTGTCGTGATCACTGCGATGTGGCGACATACGCGGTGGGCGTTATGGATGGCCGCGCGCCGGCCGGATTTCTATCAGCCTGGCAGCGCGGTGGAACGCCCCTGGTGGGCCAGCGTGTGGCTGCCGACCACTCTGGTGGTTGTCTCATTCGTGCTACAAGTGACGCGAGTCCCGGTACCACTGATCGGCAGCAACTGGGTCAGGCACGATCCCACGCACTGGCCTGTAGGTTTGCTCGAGGAACTGAAGGCGAACGAACCGAAACCGGGCGAACCGAACAGGCTCTTCAACTCCAATTGCATCGACGGCGGATTCGTGACTTACCACGCGCCGGGCTACAAGATCTTCGTGGATGATCGCTGCGAACTCTATGGAGGACCGTGGCTCGTGGACTTCGTATACACGCAAGACGTTCCCGCAGCTCTGGCAAAGTGGGAGGCGGAGTACGGGTCGTTCGACTTCGCTCTGACACGAACTCACACCAACTTCGACAACTACTTCAAGGCATCACCCGCCTGGGTGCCTGTGAAACTCACATCGACAGCGAACTTCTACAAGCGGAAGCACTGAATGCGGAATCGGAACGCATGAGGTATCGGATCACATTCTCCGGTGTGGCCTCACGCGGATTGCAACCACATGCTGAAATGCTTGCTACTGCTTGATTTTGCTGAAGAATCGTTGCAATTGGCCCACGGCGCACTAGTGTTGCGAACCGATTCCACTCGCGTCTGGGAACTCCCATGCTTCGCCGAGGTCGTCAAACTCGCCGCGGGGTCGCGGCCGTCGAAGTCGCGGTTATTACCGCGTTCTTCATGGTGCCGCTATTGCTGAGCATCTGGGAAGTCGGCCGCATGGTGCAAGTGAAGCAGATTGTGAGCAGTAGCGCCCGTGAAGGTGCTCGACGGGCGGCGCAGGGTTACACGATCAACAGTTCTGGCTCGCCGACGCAAGTCACCGTCTCTTCTGGCACCACGAGCGTGACTGACGCCGTTTATGACTACCTGCTCGGTGCAGGGTTCACGAATCTCCAGCGATCCGACGTGACAGTGACCTTCCAGTTCCTTGCGCCACGCAACAGTGATGGCGTGACTCCGACGGAGCCATTTCAGGGTGAGAAGGGACAGCCGTTCTCAGTAACGGTGTCGATCCCGTGGAACAAGGTGCGTTGGATCAACCTCGGCTTCATCAAGCCGACAACCATTTCATTCACAGTGACCTGGCGCATGCTGATCGACGACCCCTTCAGTATTAACCCCAACCTCCCGACCTGGTGAGAACGGAGACGCGACCATGTTGACGCGCCGCAATTCCCGCCGTCGCGGGATGACAGTTGTCGAGAGCGCTCTGGTGCTCTCGGTGTTCTGCTTGTTGCTCTTCGGCATTTTCGAGTACTGCCGCTTCCTCTTTGTCCTGCACACGATCAACAACGCGGTGCGCGACGGTGCGCGATACGCGGTCGTGAACATGGACAAGCCGAGCAACTTCGACACGACCGACTACACCGACACCACCGGAACAGTCTTTCCGAATATCCAGAAGTACACGACAGCGCGACTGGGTGGGTCCGACAAGCAACTCAATAACTATCAGGTTACCATCTTCGCCGTGGACCCTGCGGGCCTGGCTCTTTCGCCGCCGGTGATTCGGCCGATATCTGCGAACCCACCGTCGTACCCCGACCCGTTCAACGCCGGCGACAGCAACCGTGTGCCATGGAACCAGACTTTGTTCCCGGGGCAGATCGGGGTGAGCATTCGGGGGAATTACCAGCCACTGCTTCCGAGTCTGGTGTTCATGTCGCCATCCATCCCCCTGACGGTCACGGCGATGTCCAGTTGCGAGGGGTGACGCGCAGTCTGAATGAACCATTTCCCGTCTGCGCCGCCCCCGGCGCTGTATCGAACCCGATTCATTTTTGCCCGCGCGGATTGGCCGCACCGGGCCAGGAGACACGCGATGAACCGACTCAATCGCAGAACTCAACGCCGCGGCTCACTGATTCCGCTGCTGGCGGTCTCCGCCATCAGCCTCTTTGCGTTCGTGGCGTTGGCCGTGGACCTCGGCATGATGGCCGTCTCCCGGACGCACTACCAGAACGCGGCCGATGCCTCGGCCCTGGCTGGATGTCGCACGCTCAACAACAAGACCGGCGCGATCAACAACGATTTGATCGCTGCCGTCGCGACGTCGAAGGCCACCGTTGCGGGTGGTTCAGGCGTGAGTGGGAATCTCCACCATTCGGCGTCGTTCACCATGAGCGAGATTCAAAAAGTCGAAACGGGTCAGTATCTTTACGACCCGGCCGCGGGGCGTTTCCGCGTCTCGACTTGGTACGACGTGACGAACGATCAGTCGAGAACGCCACCATCGGGTACAGGGTCGTGGACGGCAATGCGGGTCACACTCAAGGATGATAACCACACGTCGTACTTCATGAAGGTCTTCGGCGTTACGACAATGCCGATGTCGGCCACGGCCACAGCAGTCTACCGACCACGCGACGTGGCTTTCGCGCTCGACATGACTGGTTCGATGGCGTACGGCAGTCAGTTCAACTACGGCAGTCGGTCGCAAAACCCGGACACGATGGTGCCGGCGTTCGCGCACTACGGACTGGTCAACTCGTACCTCGTGGCCACCACCAACCAGGCAAACGGATCGGGTGAAGCCATCGCGCTGAGTAACTTCACGATCACGACTTCCAGCGGCCCGCCCATTGTCCGGAATTTCTACTTCGATCCGGTCAATATCTCGGACCCCAGCACACCGGCGTTCCCGGTCACGAGTAATACCGCCAGCCTCGTCAATGCATTCCATCGATGGAACCCGCCCGAGTCGGGCGGTGATGCGACTGTTGTTCCGCCCGTGGGCGTGACCTACGACTTCAGCGGTTACAGCGCCTTCGATAACGGCACCGAGACCAGCCCGAAGGGGCCGACACCCGCGCCGTATAACTTCGCCACCATGACTGACGTGACCGGCATCAAGTACGTGGGCGACCGTTACCGACGTGCCGATGGTTCTGTCAACACGACGGACACGACGTGGGATACCTCAAGTTCCAGCACCAAAGCGGCGTCGACGGTCGTGGAATTACTGGGCTACCACCTCAGTGGCAGCTATGTTCGGAAAGGGAAGTCGGGAAGCACGAACATCACGACCACGGACAAGTTCCGTGATCCGGTCTGGGAGAAGTATGGCTACGACCTGGACATCGTGAAGTACATCGCCTGGAAGACGAACAGCAACAACGAGAATCCGGGCGCGGAGAGCGATTTCAGCACGAAACTGGCCGCTGGCTCGGATAACACCGGGCTGGATACGGACCGCTTCAAGGGCTACTCAATGGGGCCGGGCTACTGGGGAAAGACCTTCTTCATCTGGCCGCCCGACCCACGCTGGGGTCAGGGGACGGGTACACCCGACCCGACCAGCCCGGCAGCCACGAACCCTAACGATCCCGCGCCGAAGGACACCAGCGGCAACTACATTTGCGACTGGCGTCGCCGGTTCTTCCTCACCAGCGGCGGCAGTGCCTTCACTGCACAGAGCGGCAGCGCCGCCACGGGCGTTGACGAATTGCTCTTCCGCAACGGCAGCGGTGTCCCGCTGGCCAGTTCTGGCTACAGCATTAACTACAGTGCCGTGCTGAAGTGGATCAAGAGTGGCCCACAGGTCATGCCGCCGAACCTTCGCGCGGGTCGCGTGCTCTACTACTCCTCCATCCCGGACGATGTGGATACGAGCAGTGGCGACGCGCAGCAGCAACTCGACAAACTCTTCTGGAAGAATTACATCAACTACGTTCTGGGCAGCGGCGGCTACACGCAGTCGGCCAACCTCTTCGGCTACGGCGACAGCGTGTCAGGCTACACGCGAAGCATCTACACCCCGAATCTCAACACCTGGAAAGGTCCTAGCAACATCTGGTCAAGCCAGACTCCGTACATGGCCTACTCGGATAGCCCATCGCGTCCACGACTGCACTTCTGGTTCGGGCCGCTCTCGTTCATGGACTTCATTTCTAACGGCCTGGCCAACAAGAATGGTGGTTACGTCAACTGGAATCCAGGAACCTGCAACGAAGCCCAGTGCTGGCAGTTGAAGTCTGGCATGAACTCGGTACTGAGCGACGTGCAGGCCAATCACCCGAACGATCTCGTTGGGCTGACGATGTTCGCTTACAACACGCAAGCCCCGCCCACGATCTATCAGAACCCGCGAGTCGCCACCGGGCAGAACTACAACGCACTCAAGAACGCGCTGTTCTATCCGAAGTCGTTGCTCCCCCTCATCAATGCAGGTGATACGACGACGGAGTTGCGACCCTACAACAGCAACTTCAGTAGCGTTCCGCCCGATGAAATCCCGAATGCCAACGGTGGTACCGACCCGAATACGGGGCTGGCCATGGCCTTCAATCTGCTCAGCCCATCGAATCAGTTACCTGGTATCTACGGGACGGTTCGCGGTCGGCGTGGTGCGTCGAAGGTCGTGATCTTCGAGACGGACGGCGTGCCCAACTGTCACTCCTCTTACACGCTGAATCAACAGGGGTATAACACCTATTACTCGAACTTCTCCAATGGGGGGTACGATGGCAACGGCGGTTCGGGTGCGATGAATCCGGCCATCGCGATAGCCACACAGATTAGCAAGCCGATGTCGACTACTACCTCCGGTAACAGCGGCCTGAGCCTTCCGAACGCACCGGCACGCGTCTACCCGATCGCGTTCGGCGACCTGTTCGACCCAGTGGCCTCGCCCAATGCGACCTTCCGAACGACCGCCTTGCAATTCATGGCCAATGTCGCGGCTGCTGGCAACACAGGAGACGCAAGTGCGACCACGCTTCCCAGCAATCAGATCATCACTGGCACATACGACCAGCGCATTAATCGACTGCGGGACTGCATGGAACGCATCTTCCAGAGCGGCGTGGCCGTGGCGCTGATCGAGTGACAACCGCTGTTCTTCGGAAATGGCCCGTCCCGCGTTGGGGCGGGCCATTTCTTTTTCACTGCTGCCGTCGCCGGCTTCAGGTGTGAGCTATGTTAAGTTTGGGAAACACGCTTACAGATTATCTGAGTGAGGGACACCGGTGGCGGATGCCGTGTCGTTCGATAGTGTCACCAAGACTTACCGCACCGGTCCGTTCGGCCGCGGGGTCGAGGCGCTGCGTGGGGTGACGCTGGCCGTACCGGAAGGCTCGGCCTTCGCACTTCTGGGGCCGAACCGCGCCGGCAAAACCACCCTGGTGAAGTTACTCCTGACGCTGGCCCGCCCTACCACTGGTGCGATCACGCGGTTCGGTCTGCCAGGTGTCGACCGGCGCACGCTGGCTCGCGTTGGCTACATGCACGAGAATCATGCCTTTCCGCGGCACCTTTCCGCTGCCGAGTTGCTTACATTTTATGGTGGCCTTTCCGGGCTTCCCTCTGCGGCAATTCACAGCAAGGTGGATGAACTTCTTGTCCGGGTTGGCATCTCTGACCGCCGCGCCGAACCAATCGCATGCTTTAGCAAGGGAATGGCGCAGCGGCTGGGGCTGGCACAGGCGCTGATCAATGACCCGGACCTCCTCGTTCTCGATGAGCCGACCGAGGGATTGGATCTTACTGGGCGTCAGTTACTCCGTGATGTCGTGCGTGGCTTCAAGGCCGCTGGCAAGACGGTTGTGCTCGTCACACATGCCATGACGGAAGTGGAATACCTGTGTGATTCGCTCGCGGTGCTTGTCGAAGGACGCATCGCCCACAGTGGACCGGTCGCGAATCTTCTGCGTGATCGCGCCGGGCAAAAACAGTCACTGGAATCGGCACTTCGGTCGATCTACGAGGGGGGGAAGGCGGCATGAATTCGCTGCCGGTCGCGATTCGCACTGCACGCTGGATGGTGCGTGACACCTTCCGTCAGTCGCTGGCTTCGCGTCTGTTCTGGGTGCTCCTGGGCGTCACGGCCCTCTGCACGGTCTTCTGTCTGGGTATCACCGTGGATACGCCAGGCGAACGACCACGCCACCCCGACGAGATCCCCGACCGACTCCCACGAGGCGCCGACCCGAACGCTGCCGCCGAGGGAATCCCGGAGTCCGGCGGGACGATGAGTCTGGGCTTCGGTCTCTTTCACATGGAAGTGCCGAAGTTCAAGGCCGACGCAGTCCGCTTCCTCCAACTCTGGCTGGCAGGCATCCTGGCCGATACCGCTGGCGTACTCCTTGCACTACTCTGGACCGCAGGTTTCCTTCCCACATTTCTGGAGTCGCATGCCGTCTCGGTTCTGCTGGCCAAGCCCGCACCGCGCTGGGCACTGCTACTGGGCAAGTACCTGGGTGTGGTGCTGTTCGTCGCTTTGCATGCGACTCTCTTCGTCGCCGGGACATGGACCGCAACCGGCCTGAGTACGGGCGTGTGGAACTCGACCTACTGGCTTGCCGTGCCGTTGCTGGTTGCGAACTTCGCGGTGTTCTACGCCTTCAGCGCTTTCCTGGCAGTCTGCACGCGCAGCACTGTGGCGGCGGCGTTCGGCACGCTCCTGTTTTGGCTGCTCTGCTGGGCCGTGAACGTGACGCATCTCCACCTGGCGACGACCGAGGTGGTGGGCATGACCTCCACATCATCGACACTCATGCAGATGGGCTATTGGGGGTTGCCGAAGCCACTGGACATGAGTGGGATCTTCTTCGACGCAATGGGTGCCGCGGCCTACTCGACACCGGTGCCGGAACTGGCCGCCGCCAGGGCGAAGGGGCTGATCTGGCCAGAACTTTCGATCGTCACCTCGATCGCGTTCGCCGGAGCGATTCTCGCGCTAGCCGCGTATGAATTCCGCAACACAGACTATTAACGCTCTCGATCCGAGTTGCTCTCGATTAACTCGCGGACCTTCGCTGCCAGCGCCGCAGGCTCAAACGGCTTCTGCAGAAACGCTTCAGACCCCGACGGCACTCCGTATCGTGCGAGTGCCTCAGGTGTGTGGCCGCTCACGAAGAGTACCTTGGTCTCAGGATGACTCTCGGCCACGCGGTCGGCGACCTCGCGACCTCCGATGTCTGGAAGCACCACGTCGGTTACCAGCAGATCGAGCCGACCGCGACGTGCCGATGCAAGACTGATAGCCTCAACACCTCCGCGTGCCTCAATCACACCATATCCGCAGCCTGTCAGAACATGACGGACGAGCGCGCGTACCGAGTCATCATCTTCGAGAAGGAGAACCGTTCCGCCGGCGCGTGGGAGTCGCGTTGTGTCAGGGTTCGACCGCCGCGTGGGTGCGTGACCGGCGGCGCGTGGCAAGTGAACGGCGATCGACGTACCGCGATCCGGTTCGCTCCGGATCGAGACGTGGCCGCCGCACTGCCGCGCAATCTCGTGAACAGTGGCCAACCCCAACCCGGTGCCGCGGTCACCCTTTGTGGTGAAGAACGGCTCGAAGGCTCTCGCGAGCGTCACCGGGTCCATCCCCACACCTGTGTCGGAAACTGTCAACAGAACATATTGTTCGGCCCGATCGCCTGTGCCGTCGGCGGTCCCGCCGTTACGCAGGTCGATGGTCAGGCGACCTCCGCGCGGCATGGCATCGCGGGCGTTCACGACCAGGTTGAGGATCACCTGTTCCATCTGGCTCGGATCAGCCAGTACCGCGCCCGTCGCCGGATCACCGGAGACAGTGAGTGTAATATCCTCGCCGACGATGCGACGGAGCATCCGGGCAGCATCGGCCACAAGCGCCCGCAGATCGATCAACCGTAGTTCAACCCCTGCCTTGCGACTGAACGCCAGCAACTGTCGGGTTAACCCTGCAGCCCGTTGCCCGGCCTTGTGAATCTCGCCCACCATCTCCAGCGTCTGGTCGCCCTGTGGGAGGGAACGCATCAGCCAGTCGCTGTATCCGTTGATCACAGTCAGGAGGTTGTTGAAATCGTGAGCAATCCCGCCAGCCAATCGACCGATGGCTTCCATCTTCTGGGATTGTTGCTCGCGACTATCGGGTTCCTCGCAGCGTTGCGTGCGGCACTTCGAGCGAGTTGAAGCGATGAAGTGGGGAATGGTGGCGAGATCGGGATCGTCGCGGAGTAACTGGAGGAGCTCTGGCGTGTCGGTCACGATCAAGTCTGGATGCTCGGCGCGCGCCTGTGCGTGAGCCTCCGCCGCACCGGAAGCCTCCAGGAGGCGGTGACCAGGTGCGCCGAGCAGCGCAGCAAGCGACTCGCGGCGTTGTGGCCGATCGTCAACGATCAGTATTGTTGCCACGGTGGAACCCTCAGTCTCCCGCTGTGGCCTTCGTCCAGACACCGGGCCGGGTCGGTCGTTGGAGTTGGCGTCGTATCATCCGTGGTGCGTCGCTCCCAGTGCGGGGCACCGCGGGTCACGCAACGCCTGCAGTAACTCGGCGGATAACGATTGAACGAATCCTTCAGTTGGCTCTTGAATCGGCCAACCTCCGGTTCGACCGCGCAGCCATGTCACAAGTCCTGTCGGACCGCGCCCGGTGAACACAGCGCGCCGGACCATCGGTTCCAGCAATGCAGCAGGAACCGGACCGGCCGGGCCACCCGTTCGGTGAGTGGCGTCGTCCACCGGCGAGGCCCGGTGACCGAAGGTTACATTGGCGTGAAGCCGTTGTGTCGACTGTTGACGGACCATCCGCGCCTCCCATCGGGGTGAAGTACTTGCGGGCCTGCTCAGGCGCTTGGTTCAATCTGGTCGAGTGCGATATTCGACGGCAACCCGGCCGTGTCCTTCGTCTGGGCGGTGACAAGACCGTTGTCGGTCTTGTCTTGATTGAGTGCGACGATGAGTTCGAAGTGCCCGTTCGCATCCGTCTTGACCGTCTTGCCTCGCATCGTGACAGGATCGCCACCGAACGTGATCGTGAGACCGCCTGGCGCTTCGTCGATCACGTCGCCCGTGAACTTCCACATGTTCCCAGCCTCCTGCCCCCCACCGAAGTTGATGATCTTCGGTGCCTGGTTACCCGGCGCGTTGGCCGCAGGAGGCGGCGGTGCGGTGGGGGTATCGCCTTCGGTCGCGGCGAGCAGATAGTCTGTCGTTGGCAGACCCGTAACAGGGTCGATGATCGTTGACGGCGCGCTACGCAGGTCAAGGGACTCCAGGCTGAGCCGGGCGCGAGTTGAAGGAGACGGGCGCATGCCGGGTCGGAAGAAGTTCCACATGACAGTTACCGGTGTGTGAGTAGGGCGGGCGGATCGGCCCGGCCCTGCCGCGAGTAAGCAGGGCACCTTTGAGTTGCGATCCGGGTGCGGAACTGGACACGAATTTTTCTACAAAACGCAAACCGTGATCTGGAAAGGAGAAAGGGCGAGATTCGAATGGGCAATTCTTCGGGCAACGCGGTCAATCGAAGGCGAACCTACCGGGTCATTCCCCCGCACGTGCGAAGCAAACGAGCGTGATGTCGTCCGCCTGAGCGCAACCAGAGGTGTGGCGTTGCACGGCGGCAGACAGTCCCTCGCTGGTCTTGCGTGGCGTTGGGTCTGCGGCACCGAACAGGGCACGCACAGATGCCATCCCCAGTGGTCTATCGTCCTGGTCCATTGCCTCGGGTAAGCCATCGCTGAATAGAAGCACGGTATCGCCTGGGTTCAGGCACACATGCCGGCTTTCATATTCCATGCCGTCCATCACCCCAAGCACCATGCCGGTATCGTCTGCCGACATCAGTCCTTCCACGATGCCTGTACTGCGACGGATCAGCGGTGGCGGATGCCCGGCGCTGACGGCGGTAACCGTGTGCGCCACAGGATCGAGCACCATCGCGGCCAGTGTGACGTAGTTCCCAGGCACGTTGGCCCGCACCACCATCCCATTGAGCCGCGTAATGGCTGCGCCAACGTCGCGCTCGGATTCCAGGCAGGCGCGGGCTTCGGCACTGAGCCGGGCCATGACGAGTGCCGCTGCCACGCCGTGCCCGGCCACATCGCCCAGAAGAACAGCAAGTCTTCCTCCAGGAAGCGGTACGAAATCGTAGTAGTCGCCGCCAACCGCTTCTGCAGCCAGATAGAGAGCGAAGAAGTCGTATCCTCGGAGTGCTGGCAACGCACTCGGCAACAACGCACGCTGAACGTGACGGGCCAGTTCCAGGTCGCGGGCTCGGCGCTGGTGAGACAGCGCCTCGCGATGCATTCGCGCGTTGCCCAGCGCCACCGAGGCCTGTCCTGCCACGCCGAGCAGTAACCGCAGGTCGTCTGGGGTAAACTTCCGCCCGGATGCGTGTGTGTCGAGTTGGATAGCCCCCACTGCGTGCCCGTCGTGCGACCAGAGCGGCGCGCACATGAGTGACCGCACACCGATTCCTGTGATGCTCTGGACGTCTGGAAACTGCGTGGACAGATCGTTACCCAGGATCGCTTCAACTCCCTCCATGCAGCGCCGGATCAGTCTCGTGCTAAATCGTGGGTCGGCTGCGATTCCGTCTCGGTAGCGTGCAGCGCAGAGAGTCAGTGGTTCGGTCGGGTCGTTGCCACATATGATCAGACCGCGCTGGACTTGCGGGAACATTCGGAGGAGGTGGTCCAGAACGCGATCGAAGATCGCCTTCGAGTCGAGTGTCCCACGCAGAGACTCACTGGCGTCGAGTAGCGCGCGAAGTCGCTCCGCCGACTGCGCTTCCAGCGCACGCCGGCTATCGGTGTGGCTGACCGAATCCAGCGCCGAGAACGTGCTATCAGGGTCTGCCCGGAACGCGAGACGGAACTTCCCGATCGTGATCTCGTCGTTCGGCGACACCGGAACGCGCGTCGGGTGCGGAACCGGGTGTCCATTGAGTCGCGTGCCATTGTGGCTGGCGGTTCCGTGGCCGTCGCCATCCTCAATAAACCAGCGGCCACCCGAGCGCGTCAAGATTGCGTGGTCGCGGCTCACCGTGGGGCCGCCTTCGACCGGTTTCTCATCGATGAACCCTTTGCACTTGCGGGAGCGGCCGAGGGCGAAACGCTCGCCAACTATCGGCATGTGCGTTCCACGGAGCGGGCCATTCAGAAACTCGAGGGTGGGCATGAGTTCTGCCTCCGTGCGTGTCGTCTGGTGATTGCCAGACGACACACTCGACACAGGCTACCCGTTCCACGCGCCCATGCCTACCCCCTGACGCACAAACGCGAGTGCCATTGGTCCGGCAGCTACCGGCTATAGGTGCGCAGGGAACGAATCCCTCAGAGTGTCGGATTCCAGCACGAACTGTGACCACGTCTCGAACTGATCCACATCGCGAACCAGTTCGCGCCATTCGGCGAAGCCTGCGTCGGCCAGCGCATCCTCGCGCGAGGATGCAGACGGCGACTCCAACTCGTAGAGATGGACTACCCCCAGGTGGACGCTACCGACCGGCGTGCGGTCGTCGTTGATGAAGCCGATACACTTTTGAAGAAAGTGGCAATCCAGTTTGACTTCTTCCTGAAGCTCACGGATAATACCATTAGTATACGGATTGCCACTTCCGGCAGCATCTGCTTCGCTGATGTGCCCACCAATCCCGATTGATCGCAGTGCTTCAAGCCGCTTTTCCGTGCCGGCCGATCCACGGCGGTAGTGGAAGAGGAGTTTGCCGCATTTCAGCACAACATACGGGATGAGTTGCTTGAACGATGGGTCGGTTTCAACCTCGTACCGTGGCCGAAAGCAGAACGCTGCCGGATCGAGGATCTCGGCGAGATACGCCTCGTCGGTGGGTCGGAAGCCGTGGAAGTATCCCGCGAGGCGGAATCGCTCCGTTGGGATCACGAGGACGCGTTCGTCGAGAGGCATGGTGGCTTCCCTGCGTGTGATGGGCACAACCTGATTGCTCAGGATTGTAGTCGTGTGTGCCGATCCTGGCCTTCGCGCGTATCGTCGAGTCGCACACGCGGCGATTGATCAACGCATGAGCTCACTGCGGACATGTCGGACGAGTTGAGAGATCACGAGACGCCAGACGCCACGGGCGAAACGCGCGCAGGGTCAACAGTCGTCGATGTGGGTTCCACCGCGGTGAGGGTCATCACTTCGCCGCAGCACCGAGGCCAGCCCCGGCGAGAATACCGGAGCAGGGCCGTGAAGGTGCAGTCGCGGCGTGCTCCGCAGAGGAGGCACGTCAGATGACGATGCACGGTGTGGCTGAAGTCGTATTGCGGTTCGTGCTTTGTGGTCATGGGAGCACGCGGTTCGCATGAAGGAGAGGGCACCAGTCCCACCGCCATTTTCAGCATCGCGTGTTCCACTTATCTGCGCACTCGTCACACTTTCGCCACGCAATCCCTGTGCCGCAAACGCTACACTCGTTAACGCCGATAAAACCGCTACTTCTCACCGAAGAGTTTCGCCGCTCGCGTGCGAATCTCTACATCGGTGTGTTTCAGGAGTGCATCTTGCTGTGCGGGCGCGAGCCACTCGCGCTTCACTGCACCCGCCTCGATCCCAGTCAGTAGCGCAATCATCCGGTAGGGCGTGCGGAGTAAGCCCGCGAGGGCGAAGTTCCGGTTTGCTGGCGTCAGATTCACCAGCGACTTCACCAGAAGCGCTGTGGCAGCAGGGGTGTTCACGTCTACGAGGCCACTCACCGCACCCTGTTGGAGTTCGGCGTTCGTTCCCTCTGCGAGATGCTTCGTCAGCACCGGTTCGGTGCGTTTCCAGTCGTCGAGTGCGATAATCCGTAGCGCGTCGTAGCGAGTCCCTGTCGGTGTCTTCACGTCACCGACCATTGTGTGTGCCTGCGCGAGCGTGTCCGACCAGCGTGCTCCCAGCTTCGGGTTGTCGCGGATCAGCATCTCGAGCCGCTTTCCGGGCCACTTGTTATCGAGCCCAAGACCGTTGATGATTCCGCCGCCGAGGACAACTGCTTGCCAGTCGCGGAGGCGGTCGCCATTCGCTGGCATCGCCATGTCGAGAAGTGCGACGAGTGTTTTCGTATCGTCGGCGCGCCCGGCAGCGATTGCGACACGCCATACCCAGGGGATGCGTCGGTACTCTTCCTTCGTGTCGTCTGGCTTCAGGTCTGCAGTCATCGCGCGTATAACCTCGGCCGCATGTGGAAGGGCCTGCCGGACGTGTGATTCTCGCTGTGAGCGAGGCACAGAATCGCTCAGGATGAGTCGAGCGAGTTCGGCCGGCGACAACGGCTTCGCGTTCGCACCAACAGCCTTTGGTTTCGTGCCGACTGGCACGAGGTAGAGCGTGCGCAGGTCAAATAGGGCGTTCTTGACGGCGCCGCCAGGACGAACAGTGACACGACTCGCGCCGGCCGGGAACTTGACCGTGCCGAGTTTCACAAGTCGATAGCGATCCCAGCCACCAGTCGCCACGACCTTGCCGCGGAGTGCTGGTTCCGCGCCTTCGACAGCAAACGAATTGCCGCCAGAGTCGCTCGCGCATGCGTAGTCGAGGTAGACATCGAACGCGGCGGCCTTCTCCAGCCGCACTTTCCATGCAACGTAATCCGTTTCGCGGTTCCAGTAGCCAATGTTCTGGAATTCTGGCTCGAAGAGGATGGAGCCAGGGCCATAGATGAAGCACTGCGTGGCCGGGAGCGTGAGACCCCCATCGCGCACGCTGATCTCGCTGGGCGTGTTGCCGGCGAGCCGTTTGTGCGGGGGTTCGTGCGACGTGAGGTACGCGAGGAGGTCGGCCATTGCCGGCTTCGTAATGTCCTTCTCCAACCCTTCTGGCATGAGCGACTTCGAGGTGCCGCGTAGCGATTCCAGATCGCTGCGGAGGATCGTATCTTCCTTCGCCTGCTGGCCACGCAGCGTGATGCTCGTCGCCGTCTCGGCTGCGAGCACACCACTGATCGTGCGTTCGTCCTTCGTCACCGCCTGATACTCGGAGTAGCGTGAATCGAGATTGCGGTTGGGGTCGAGGATTTCCGTAAGCAAGTACAGAGGCGACTTGTTGGCAAGTGCCGTGAGGTCCGCGCCAACCGTGTGGCCAACGCCGTCGAGAAGATGGCATGCGGAGCAGGACCGCGCGAACACGGCCTTGCCGCGTGCCGCGTCTCCCTTCAACACAATCGCGGCTGTGTAGTCGTCGATCACTTTCTGTCGATCGGCGTTGCCGCTGGCGAAGAGTTTCACGGCCTGGGCACGCACTGCGGCATCGGGTGAACCAGTGAGTCGTTGTCGGCGTCTTGCGTCGATCTGCCCGGCGGCGATTGTTCGATTCTCGACGGCCGCTAGTAGCGCCTGTTGCCACGCCGGGCGACCGAGCAGTGCATCGAGAATCCGTGTGCGAAGAGCGGGCGACGCGCTGCCCCACGCGCCAATGAGAGTGGCAGGCGTGGCCTTGTCGGGTGTGCGCGCGAGCACCGCGACCGCGGAGGCTTGTACCGCGGCTGGGCGTGTCGCTGCGAGCAATCCCGCGAGACGCTTCAGGTCGCCGGGGCGTGAAGCCGGGTCGCGACCCAGAAGCGGAATCGCCGCGAGCAGGTCGACCTCGTGCGCGGCTTCTTTCTCCAGGAGTTTCCGCGCGTATGCAACAACCGGTTCGATGGGCTTCCGCACGTCCAGTGAGAGTTTGTTCCACGGTTGGCCGCGTCGTTCCAGCGAGCTGAGCGCGCCAACAACTGCTTCGAATTGCCAGGGTTTGAATGTGCCATCGGTAGGCTTCGTGAAGACTTCGATCAGACCAGGCAACTCCGATCCCATGTCGATGCCTGCGGCCGTCGCCATCAGATCGCGAAAGATATGCGGGGGCGGTGAGTCTTTCTCACGCATGTTCCACAATTCACCTGCAAAAGGACACTTTAGCAGCATGAGTGCATCGATTGGTGGTTCGGTCCCCTCCAACAC
>CAYRDG010000046.1:0-7162 GCA_964422915.1 uncultured Frigoriglobus sp.
GGCACACTCGGTCACGAATCAGAGAATGCCTCGACGCAAACCGTGGCGTGACCTCGTGCGGCGCTGTCGTCCGAGAGCGTGGGGGTCTGCAAGAGAGCGCGACACGCTCCTTGCTTGCGGTGGTCTTTCGGGCTAGGATTGCCAGCGCGAGTGTTTCCCACCCCCGCGACAGGTGCGTCGCGATGTTCCGTGTCCTCGGCTCGAACAAGCTCTTCTGCGACGGGCTAACCCGCCGCGACCTGCTCCATGTCGGTGCGCTGGCGCCGCTGGGTCTGTCGCTGGAAGGGTGGTCGCGCGCCGCGGCACGTTCGGTGACTTCCGGGACGGCGAGCGGCTATGGAACGGCGAAACGCTGCATCCTCCTTTATCTCTGGGGGTCGCCCAGTCAGATCGACACGTTCGACCCGAAGCCGGATGCTCCAGTGGAAATCCGCGGCGAGTTGGGATCGATCCCCACTGCACTGCCGGGTGTGCGTGTGGGAGAGGTATTCCCGCGTATCGCGAAGCACCTCGACCGCGTCACGGTACTCCGGTCGCTCACGCACAAGGACCCGATTCACGGCACCGCCTATGCCTTCAGCGCTGTGCCGAACACCGACTTGCAACTCGAAGGGAACGTGCGCGACCCGCGACACTGGCCATTCATCGGTTCAGTGGTCGATTATCTCGCCAGCCGAAGCGACCCGACGGTACCTGCGGTGCCCCGAAACTACTGGTTGCCATTTCCGTTTGGCTCGAAGCGCGGACCGTCGCGTCCTGGACCGTATGGCGGATTCCTTGGCCCTGCGTATGACCCCGTCTGGGCCGAGTTCCGTGCGAAGGGAACAAGCAGCGTCCTCCGCGACTCCGGCGATCCCAAGACGCCGAAACGGACCGTCGCCGATCCGTATCTCGGCATCCGGCCGACGGATCGCTTCGAATCTGCTGCCCCGGATGATTCAATCACACTCGACCGGCTCGACTCACGGTGCTCACTGCTCGATCAACTTGACAGCGCCCGCCGGTCGCTCGATACGGCAGGCCAGACACCGTTCGACCGCCATCGCGCGCTGGCTCGCGCGGTACTCACGTCCGGCAAGCTCCGCGACGCTCTCGACGTGCAACGCGAATCGGCCCGGCTCCGCGAACGCTACGGCATGTCGCTCTTTGGTCAGTCGTGCCTTGCCGCGCGTCGTCTGGTAGAGGCCGGGGCGAAGTTCGTGACAGTCTGCTGGGATGAGTATGGCCTGGTGAACACCGGGTGGGATACGCATGTCTATCAAGTTCCGCGGCTGAAAAAGGAACTCGGTCCGGGCCTTGATGCCGGCTTCACCACACTCCTCGACGATCTCGACGCGCGCGGCTTGCTGAAAGAGACCGCGGTAGTGGTGCTGAGCGAGCACGGGCGAACGCCACGTGTCCGGAACGTGGCCGGCAGTGGGCGCGATCACTGGTCGCGAGCGTATTCGGGCCTCTTTGCCGGGGCGGGCTTCGCACGCGGCCGCGTCGTGGGCCGTACCGACCGCATTGGCGGCGACGTGGCGGAGGTGGCCTTCTCTCCGAAGGATGTGGTGGCGACGTTATTCCACGTCCTGGGCATCGATCCGGTCGCGGAGATACCCGATCGGCTCGGTCGACCGTTCCCCATTGGCGGCACCGGACGTGTTCGCACGGAACTATTGGGGTAAACCTCTTCGCGCTGGCATACTCTGCAACTGTACACTTCTCGAACAGCCTTTCCGCGACATCCGCGCCCAAGTTGAACTTGTACCCAGCAGCAGGTCGATCATGCTATGCATGTGGCGAACGGCTTCGCAGGTGGGGAAGGGGACGGCGTGGCAGACGAGCAGGGCACCAACGACGGGACCGGAAGTCGGCGGTTCGGCTACTGGGCCGGCCACTTCGCCGTTGTCGGAAGCATGGTCGGTGCCGGGATTCTGACCACGTCGGGCACAATCCTCCGTGATACCGGGAATCCCGCCGCGTTACTGGCATTGTGGGCGCTGGGGGGTGTGCTTGCGCTCTGTGGCGCAGTGACTGTTGCCGAACTGGCCACGACATTGCCGCGCCACGGCGGAGACTATCTCTTTGTTCGCGAGGCGTTCGGTCGCGAGGCCGGCTTCGTCTCTGGCTGGGCGACGTTCACACTCGGCTTCGCCGCGCCCATCGCAGTGGTTGCCCATCTCGCATTGACCTACCTCACCGCACCGTATTCCGCCGCACTGGCCGAGTCGCTTCCGCCATGGATTGCCGCGCATCTGGTTCCACTCGGTGCCAGTGTTCTCATTCTCGCTGTTGGGATCACGCACTCGCTCGGTCACCGTCATAGCTCGTGGCTACAAGGATCCGCCACAGTGGTGACTGTGGTGTTACTCGTCGCGATGGCGGTGGGTGGAATCCTGTTTGGTCGTGGCAACTGGGCGCATCTCACATCGGCCGGGTGGCCAGTTCCGAGGCAGTGGCCGGTACTGGCAGTCGGGCTGATCTATGTCAGCTACTCCTACGCAGGGTGGAATGCAGCGGGCTATCTGGCGGGTGAAATCCGTGACCCGAGCCGGACACTGCCGCGTTGCCTCATTGGGGGAGCCGCAACGGTGGCGGCCCTTTACCTCCTGGTCAATCTCGCGTTTGTGTATGCGCTCGACCCGACTGCTGTAAAGTTGATGTCGTCCGAAGAGGTGCGGCCGGTGGCCGGGCTGGCGACACGCACACTCTTTGGGCCGGCGGCCGCGCGTGTGGTTGGCGCCGCGCTGGGGTTGTGTCTGGTGGCCGCAGTCAGCGCCTTCGTGCTGACTGGCCCACGTGTGGCGTTTGCGATGGCCCGCGATGGTGTCTTCCCGGCGTTTGCGGCGCGTCTCCATCCTGTGCGTGGCACGCCGTCGGCCGCCACGCTTACACTCACGTTCGCGTCGTCGGTACTCGTGTGGGCGGGATCATTTCTGGAACTGCTCGATTACGCATCCGTTGGGCTGGGAGCGCTCTCCGGGCTGACGGTGGCGAGCGTCTTCCCGCTGCGACGTCGCGCGGGGCTGATCCATCCGTACCGGCTGCCATTCTACCCAGTACCTCCACTGGCATTTCTCGCGCTGACGGCGTGGACGATCGGTTCCGCACTGGCCGAGGAGCGGAGCCGCGTGCCAGGACTACTCAGTCTCGCAACGCTGCTTGCCGGCATCCCCCTGTCACGACTGATCATCACCCGCTGATCCATGATCGCTATGGGGAACGGTTCAGTCGCGCGATTCGCCCTGAAGGTGCAATCGCACCATGTTGAGGGCGAGTTTCGCGGTGCGAGACATGATCTCGTACCGCGATCCGAGCCAGCCGTGGCGAACCACTTCGGTTCCGTTGGCGTGCGCGATGGCGACGTAGGCAGTCCCCACAGGGTCGGCCTCGGTGCCGCCGCCAGGGCCGGCGAAGCCGGTCGTCGCGATGCCGATGTCCACTCCGAACCGCGCGCGAACTCCTTCGGCCATCGCTCGTGCAACTGGTTCACTCACCGCGCTGTATTGCTCCAGGAGATCGCGCGGCACACCAAGTTTCTCGGCCTTCACATCATCGGTATAACTCACCACACCGCCACGGAAGAAGTCGCTTGCTCCGGGCACGAGACAGACGCGGTGCGCCACCAGCCCGCCGGTAATGCTTTCTGCAGTCGCCAACGTCCGCCGAGTCTCGTGCATCAAGCGTACCACGGCATCCTGGAGTTCCTCTTCTTCAACGCCGAACACGAGCGTGCCCAGACGTTGGCGGATGGCCGCTTCCACTGGAGCAATCTGTGCGAGTGCCACAGTGAGGGACGTTGCGTGTGCCAGGATTCGGAGCGAAATCACCGCATCACTGACTGTGATGCCCACTTCGGGAACATGATCGCGGCGTGTCAGATCGAGCAACTGCTGCTCCACCGCGGATTCACCCAGACCGAAGGTGTTGAGCTTCCGCTGAATGAACACACCACCGGCCACCGCAAGCAGGCGAGACTGGACCTGTTCGGTGAACATTCGGTACATCTCGCTGGGCACGCCTGGCATTGCGATAATGGTCGCGCGTCCCACCTTCATCCTGATCCCTGGCGCAGTACCGCAGTCGTTGGGGATCGCCTCCGCGCCTTCCGGAATGAGCGCCTGGACGTTGTTTCGTTCGGGCATTGTCCGTCCGCGCCGCGTGAACATCTCCTGGATGCGAGCGAGCGACTCACGGTCTTCTCGAAGCGAGACCCCGGCGACAGTCGCGATGACCTCGCGCGTGAGGTCGTCCTGCGTGGGGCCGAGACCGCCGGTGCAGATGACCAAATCGGCTCGCTGGACGGCCAGCGTAAAGCAGGCGATGTTGTCGGCCATGTCGTCACCGACGGTAGTGTGAAACGCAACACGCACGCCGATCTCCGCGAGTCGGCGACTGAGCCACTGCGAGTTCGTGTCGAGGTTCTGCCCGCTGGTCAACTCGGAACCGATGGAGATGATCTCGACCTTCATGGCGAAACTCCGCCGGGGGTTATTGGGAGATTGAACGCAGATCAAGGATGAGAGGCATCCACATTGCGACCGTAGTGCAAACGATTCTCGATTTCCCAACGCGACCGGATCAACTTACCCAAGCGCCTGGCATCCGTTCGCGCCTCAAGCTCGTGATGTCGTTGTTTACCTCTCCCGTTGCCTCACACTTGATCCGACGCCCACGTTCCACGCGAACTACCTGCGAGAACCTGGGCCAAGCGTTGTGGTGTTCGTTGAGTCAGGTGCTGGTTGTAATTGTCCTCTTCTCCACTCGACCATACCCTCAGGACAACCGGCCTGAGGCTTGCATGGGTCCGTGCGAGAACTGTTCGAGGTCGTTGTTGTCCCAGCCCGCCATCAAGCGTTTCCTCCGGATGCTGTCTTTGCGTTTCTCTGGGGTCGGCTTCCGGGCAACGCGGTTTCAAGCTCGCGGATACTGGTCTGGCAGTTCTGCCCGCTGGTGGTTTGTACATTCGCGATTGCATCAGCCACAGGCTTTGAGATCGGCAGGAAGGTTGGAGCAACATCCCGCTCGGGGCAAGATTGCCAAGTTTGCCACATTGCCAACATATCTCCCCAGTGGCAATCTTGATCTCGGACAGTCTCCGTTGATCACTTTGTATACAAATGTGGACGTGTTGGGGATGGCTCACCAGTCGCCCCGATCCCGAACGTGGGGGTTACGATCCTCACACACCGGCACGATCTTTGCATGTTTGTCTCCGAACAGAGAAACGCTGCGTTTATGAGAATGCCGTTCTAGGCTTTCGTGAAGGTTCCTTCTGCCCCAATGCGACACCGGCCATGTCCACACGATCCGGCTTCGTTCCGCGAGCACTATTCAACTCGCTACCGAGTGAGACTCCTGCACCCGCGAAGCCCGCGGCCACGACTCTCCGTCGCCGTCTCGTGCTCGAAAACGATCCGCTGGCCGCTGTTGCGACCGTGGAGCAATTTCGGAACGATCTGCTCGCGCTGGGAGTGTGCGATACTGGCACTGTGATGCGCGTGAGTGTGGCGCTGGAGGAAGCGTTGCTCAACGCGATCTATCACGGCAATCTGGAGATTCGCTCGGAACTGAAGGAGAACGGCGATGAGCCGTTCCATGCACTGGCCCGCGAACGCCGCACACTGGAACCGTTCGCGTCGCGTCGCGTGCGGTTCGCGGTGAGCATCTCGCGCACACAAGCCAGGTTTGTGATCGAGGATGAAGGACCCGGCTTCGATGTGTCGAAACTCCCTGATCCCACCGAACCGGAGAATCTGGAACGGCCCTGCGGACGCGGCCTCTTGCTGATGCGCGCCTTCATGGACGAGGTGCGCTACAACGCCACCGGGAACCGCGTCACGCTCATCTTTCGCAGGAAGTGAGCGTGATGTTCAGCCGAGCGTGTAAGTCACGATCCGGTTGTATCCAACGCAGGTGATGAGGTCCGCGTTGCCGGTGATGGCAAAGTCGTGTACGTGAGTCTTCACCTTCTCTTGTCGCAGTATCTTCTTGTTGGCCACATCGTGGAAGAGAAGGAAGCCCTCACCAGCCCCACCGGCTCCCACTAGCCACGAACCATCGGGCGCCCACGCCAGTCGGTTCACCAACCCGGCGAACTTGTCGCCAGGGAACTCGGCAACGCGCTTGCCCCCCTTCCAGTCGAATACCTCGACGCGGGCCTTTCCTTCCAGGTGGTCGATATTCCCGACCTTTCCCATGCCGCCGACCGCCAGGAGTTTGCTGTCGGGTGAGAATGCCAGTGAGCGGATGCCGCCGATGGAGTGATTCCGTTGGACCTTGTCCCAGGTGTACATCACAGGTGCCTCGCATGTGGCGAGTTGCTTGCCGCTTTGCGTATCCCAGACAACGACGTGACCGACCTTGTCTCCGGTTGCGAGAAGTTGACTATCTGATGAGAAACAGGCCGTGTAGAGCATCGAGGTGAAATCGTTAGGCGTTTTCTCCTTGTGCCCGCGCAGTTCACGGACGAGTTTACCGCTTTTCGCGTCCCACAGCTTGCACACCATATCGTCCGCAACACTGGCAATGAGTTTGCCGTCGGGCGATGCAATCACCTTGCGAATCCACTTCGCGTGTGCATCGTTCGTGCGGAGCGTTTCGTCTTTCTCCGTGTCGAACCATGTCAGCTTGCCGTCATAGCTGCCGCTGACGAGCGTTGTGCCTGCGAGAGCCACGCCCGTGACGTAGCTCTCGTGCGTGTAGAGTTCCTTTGGGGCCAGTTTCTCCGTGCGGAAGTCGACACGGCGGACCTTGAAGTCGGACGAGCCGAGATACGCGACATCAGACCCACTCGGCCGCGCGATGGCGAAAGTTACCGCCGGCTGCGAATAGTCCTTGAGGAGTTTCAGCGTTTCAGGTGAGGGAGCGTTCATGGCACTTGCGGGATTGAGGGTGGAAACGGCAGGCGACCGTTGTCGCCGGGCACCGCGGTTGGCTCACTTCACCAGCGACAACACCGGCAGGACGCCCGGATTCACCAGCGGGATCGGGCGGCTGCCGACGTAGTAATTCTTTTGCGGGTCCAGCCCCAGGGCGCTATAGATCGTGGCGAAAAGGCGGCCGGCATCCATTTCCTCGTCGATTACCTTGTGCCCCTTCGCATCAGTCTTGCCATACACAGCGCCGCGTTTGATCCCGGCGCCGCTGATCGTGCAACTCCAGGCACTGGCGAAATGGT
>CAYRDG010000046.1:7172-37170 GCA_964422915.1 uncultured Frigoriglobus sp.
GAGGCTCGCGTTGATTCCTGGCGTGCGGCCGAACTCCGCCAGGGTCAGCACCATCACATCGTCCAGAAGCCCGCGTTCGCCCAGATCATCGAGAAGCGTGGCCATGACGTGGTCGAGTTCGGGCACCATCTCCTGGTGAGTTTCGAAGTTCTGTCCGTGGCTGTCCCACCATGCACGGCCAACGCGCACAAAGGGCACGCCGGCTTCCACCAGTCGCCGCGCGATGAGTGTCTGTTGTGCGAACTGCGTCGGGCCGTAGCGGTCGCGGATCTTCTGCGGTTCTTCCTTCACGTCGAAGAGTTTTTCGCACGCCATGAGGCCGCGAACGCGCTGATACGCCTCGCTCTGGCTGCTCATCGTTTCGCTGCTTCGCCCCTTCTCGAAGCTCTTGCCCAGCGCGTCACGGAGTTCGCTGCGTTCGACATGATCGCGTTCGGTGATGCCGTCGAGTTTTCGGATGAACTGCGGGAAGTTGTTGGTGGTTAACTCCATGGGAGCATAACGCGCGCCGAGGAAACCGGGTTCGCCCGGAGCGAAGCTGCGGCCCTCGGTTTGTGTGTAGAAGGTGACGTAGTCGGGCACCTTGCTCTCGGGCTGGCCGAACTCGCGCGCGACGACCGCGCCGAGATCCGGATAACGCAGCGCAGCCTCATCTCGCCGGCCGCGCATCATGATCTTGGCACCGCTGCCGTGGTCGCCGTTCTTGGTGTTCAGCCCGCGGATGACGCAGGTTGTCTTCATCCGGCTGGCCATTTTGGGCATCAACTCGCTGATGCGTAGCCCCGGAACGTCGGTCTGGATGGAACGGAATGGCCCGCCGGTGCTGGCACCGGGTTTCGGGTCCCACGTCTCCAGTTGCGACGCGCCGCCAGCGAGCCACAGCAAGATGACGCGCTTCTGCTTGTGCTTGAGTTCCTTGTTGACCGCCGGAGCCGCCAGCGCGTTGAGTTGCGTCATGTCGGCGGCGAGTGCCGCGCCAAGTGCGCCCGTTCCACCCAGGAACGCGCGACGGTCGATCGCGTGAGCCGCAGAACCGCAGAAGTTGATTCGAGGCATGGGAATGGCTCTCTGTCGGGCGAACCGCGCCCGCGCGGGCGTGGATGTCGTATGCGAGATCGTTCAATCAATAGCTGAACCGGAACTCTGGCCCCGTGACAAGCGCCCAGAGCACATGTCGGTAGGCCGTGGCTTCGTGCCCCTTCCGCTTCTCCACAAAGGCGACCAGCGTTTTCGCTTCCTCCGTGGTCGGCGCGCGGCCATACGCGGTCTTCATCAGCAGTGTGACTGCGTCCTTCGGCTCTTTCATCGCCTTTGCGCGGCCCAACGATGTTCCACCGCCTTCGGAGAGGAACTCCTTCAGCACGCGGTCGCCATTGCTGAAGAGCAATGCCTCGCCAACGCCGATCTGGAAGTTGTCGGTGGGCTGTGCGATGTTGCTGGCGAAACCGCGTGCGGAGCGTTCGATTTGCTCGATTCGCTTCTCGATCTCTTCCGGCTTGAGTTTCTCGAATACTGCCGGATCAGTTGCGGCGATCTTGAGCGAGGTCGCCAGTTGGAGTGGTGTCAACGGCTTGAGCCGTGCGACGGCGAAAAGCTTGCTGCTGGGGCGGCTTTCGGAATCGTACTGGCTGCTGCGGGAGTACGCCTGGCTCATCACCAGTCCGCGGATGAGTCGGCGGAGGTCGTAGCCATGATCGATGGTGTCGCGTGCGAGCCACGCGAGCAGTTCCGGGTGCGTGGGCAGGTTCTCGGAGTGCATCTGATCGAGTGGTGACACGAGGCCCGCACCGAAGAAGCGATGCCACATCCGGTTCACGATGGAACGCGCGAAGAAGTGCGCGTTCTGGCCGTCCAGAGCGAGGGACACGAGTTTCGCCCGCGCGCTGAACTTCGGTGCCGGTGGTGCCTTCTTCGTCGCCTTCGCCTTCTCAAGCGATTCTTTTTCCTTCTTCATCTCCGCCGCGCCTGGCTCCTTCGTGTCGTCGTCATCCACGATCGCCCCGGTGAGAAACATCATCTTCGCCGTACGTTCTGGCCCTTTCGTTGGTTTGAACTTTACGATGCCGTAGCCGTGCTCTGCGAGGAAGCCACCGTTGTCGAAGGTGCGAGCGAGGAACGCCTTCATGCCGTAGAAGTGATCCTGTTTCCAGTCCTGCACGAGCGGGTGATTGTGGCACTGCGCGCAACTGACGTTCACACCGAAGAATGCAACGCTCACGTCGTTGGTGAGCCGGTCGGTATCGCGCACGCGCTCGCGAAGGAAGTCCGCCGCGCCCTTCATCTTCGGATCATTCTGATCGGGCAACATCAGTTCGCGGAAGATGCGATCCCAGGACTTCTTCTCCGTCAGGGCGATGCTGAGGTAGTCGTGGAGGCCGCCGCGGTTTTTGCCGTCGGGGTCGAGCATCGTCTCGAAGAGTGCGGCCTGATGGCGTGCGAAGCCAGGCGAGGCCATGAGCCGGTCGATGAGCTTCGCGCGCTTCTGCGGATCGGATGACCTCACATACGCATCCACTTCACCCACAGTGGGGATTCGGCCCACAAGGTCGAGCGTGAGTCTGCGGATGAGCGTGGCATCGGAGGCCTGCGCTGCCGGTATCGCGCCGGCATCGGTGATGCGAGCGTCGATGAACTGGTCAACGACAGTCGCGATCGGCTTCGAAGCCGGTGGCAGGTCGGCGGCGCTTGCGAACGGCGCAGCGCATGCAATCATGGCTGTGGTGAGCAGGCGGAGCCGCATGAAGGGTGCTCCAGGCTGAGGCAGGTCTGATAGACGAACAACTGGCGGGAAGCCATCGGAGGGCAGGCTCTAACCGCAAGTATACCTCAATCGAAATCTCACGCCAACGCGAAATGTACGCGGCCTGCAACTGTTCACAGGGTCGGTGTCGCTTCCCATACGATCTTTTTGCCGGAAAGTCGGGCGGTGACGTGCAGTCTGGTGCCATCTTCGAGCGCGGCTGAGCCAGTGAAATCGTCGCCCTCCTTCTTCAGATCAAGTGCCGTGACGCGGTGCTGGTAACGGGCCAGGAGGCCATCGGTCACGACGCGCTCCACCATCGCCTGCGAGGGAAAGAGCCGCCATTGCACCCGGCTGCCATGCGGCGGGTCCACGACTACCTCGAAGGTATCCTGACCGATTGTCGCCGTCCCGGAATAACCGCCATCGTGTTGCTTGTGCAGCGTGAGTGACTCGACCTCAGTTTCCAGGCGGGCGCTCATCTCCTTGCGAACGGCCTTCTCCACGTCGGCCTGCGGCGGTGCGCATCCTGGCAGTAGGGTGACACTGACCAGCACAACAAGTGTAGTGAAGCGTATCAATGAATGACCCTCTGAACGGCCGCGCGGTGTAGTCGCTTTACCTACTCATTCCCGGTGCGAGTGGGTGCGCCACGGTAGTCCAAGGGTGGTTTCTGTCCCTTTTCGAGCATGGCGCGGTAAGTGCGACCGGCACGTCGTTTCGTTAGCTCGGCCTTTGCCGCATCGCGCAGTTCCGCATCGGTGAACAGATCGTATGCGGTCGCAGCGAGTGTGCGTGCGGCGAGGTTCATCCCCTTCTTGGCGATGGTGGTGCCGCCACAGGCCACGGCCTGCCAGGAATGACCCGGCGTGCCTGGCACCCAGCAGGCGGTGCCGAAGCCCGCCACGGGCACCACCCACGAGACATCGCCCACGTCGGTGCTGCCGCCACTCGACTTGCCAGACACGTCGTAGACGCGCGCGATACTCTCCAGTGGCGGTGCCTTGCCAGGGAATGTCTCTCGCAACCGTGTGGCAAACTTCATCTCGTCTGCGCTGTATTTCAAGTCGTTGAGCGCAGCGAGATTCTTTTTCACGGCTGCAGCGAGTGGCTCGTTGGGGAGGATTTCCATCGTCCCACCCAGATAGACAACTTCGAGCCGTGTCTCGGTGGCCAGCGCGCCTGCCTGTGCGCACTTGAGCACGCGCGGGTAGAGTTGTTGGACCACTTCCGCCTTCGGGTGGCGAACGTAGAAGAAGCCCTCGGCGAATTCCGGTACCACGTTGGCGGCACCGCCGCCACTGGTGACAGTGTGATGCAACCGCGTGCCATCGGGTGTGTGTTCACGCATCAGTTCCACGCCATGCATCGTGAGCAGCAGCGCGTCGAGTGCGGATCGCCCCTTCTCCGGCGCGCCGGCCGCGTGTGCGGCAGTGCCGTGGAAGCGAAACTTCACTGCAATGCGGGAGAGGCAGCTTGCATCGCCGGCGAGATTGCGCGAGCCAGGATGCCAGTGAAGTACGGTGTCGCAGTCGTTGAACAGCCCGTCGCGTGTCATAAAGGTCTTGGCAGCGCCGCCTTCCTCCGCGGGGCACATGTAGAACCGCACGGTGCCTTTCAACGTCCCGGCCTTGATCTGTTCGGCGATGGCGATTGTGGCCGAGAGCGAGGCAGTGCCGAAGAGGTGATGGCCGCACGCCTGGCCGTTCCCGTTGCCCCCCTTGCGTGGCTGCCGGAACGGGACCGCTTCCTGCGAGAGTTCCGGGAGTGCGTCGAACTCGCCGAGGATGCCGATGATTGGCGTGCCGCTGCCGAACTCCGCGACGAACGCGGTCGGCATGTTCGCGATCCCTTTCTTCACGCGCAGGCCGGCCTTCTCGGCGATTGCCGCGAGTTCCGCGGACGACTTCTTCTCCTGATAGCCTGGCTCGGCCCAGTCCCATATTCGCAGTGCCGCCGGCCAGTTCGCGTCCGAGTGTGAGGCGGCAGACTTGATCGCCGCCTCCTTCTGGGCGAGGGCGGGTGCTGACAGTGCGAGAACGGTGAGGAACGCGAAGAGTCGCATGGTGAGAGTCTCGTGACGGAGATGGGATCCTGAATGTACACAGGAACTGAAGCCTGTGCCACGAAGAGTTGGTTGCCCGGTCGGAAACGCCCGGGGCGTTTTCACTTCGCCGGCCTTAGCGTGACTTGCCGCAGGTCCATCACGGCGATGCCGGGTTTCGACTTCGCCTTCACCGTGAGTGTGTGCCGGCCAATCTTGCTGACCGTGAGCGTGCCGACCTGGCGCGGTACGAAGTTCTGGAAACCGCCCGTATCCTTCACGGTGAACGTCACCTTTTCGTTCCCCAGAGCGATCTCCACTTCCGCGCCGCCGCTCCCTTTCCCACATCCTTGCAGAACTGTGACTGTGTATGTGCCGGGCTTCTCGGCGGTGAAGTCAAAGGAGGCGTAGTCGTCCTTGTTCGTCCAGAAACCGAGTGTGTTCTTGTGCGGCAATGGCTCGAAGCGGAGTTGCACCCCGTGGACCATCGCGGTGCGTCCGTGCATGACGATGAGCCCGTTCCTGTTCGGCGGATTGGGGCGGTAGTCGGGGTTGGGTGTCGGCATCTTCGCGCCGACATCTTTGCGCCAGGCATCGAGTTCCGCGGCGAGTTCGCGTACGAGTGCCGGGTTCGTGGCGGCCAGGTTACGGTTCTCGGAAATGTCCTTCTTCACGTTGAAGAGTTCGTGTCGGCCGTTCTCGTAGAACTCGATCAGTTTGTACTCACCCTTACGGACTGCGCCGCCGGGGCGCGATCCCTGGTTCGCATAGTGCGGGTAATGCCAGAAGATCGCGCGTTCCTTCAAGTTCTCCCCGCGGAAGATCGGTATGAGTGATCGACCGTCGCGCCGGGGGCCAGTCGCATCGGTATTGCGATCGGGGTTCGTCGTGGATGCGTCGAGGAGTGTGTCGAACAGGTCGATGCTGCATGCGATCTCGTTCGTCACGGTTCCTGGCTTGATCTTGCCGGGCCACTTTATGATCAGTGGTACGCGGACGCCGCCCTCGTAGAGGAATCCTTTCCCTTCGCGCAGTGGGGCGTTGAACGTCGCACCAGTTGGACCACCTTCGGTCGTCGCCAGTCCGCCGTTATCGCTGGTGAAGATGACGAGCGTGTTGTCGGTCAGTTTCAGGTCGTCGAGTTTCTTCAGCACGCGACCGACTGCCTCGTCCATGCTCTCGACCATCGCCGCATACACCGGGTTGCTCTGGCTGCCGGCCTTCGGTGTCACGTTGTACTTCGCGATCATCTCCTTCTTCGCGCGTAATGGCGTGTGGACCGCGTAGTGCGAGAAGTAGAGGAAGAACGCCTGTTGCTTGTGCTTCTCGATGAAGGTTTCGGCCTCGTGTGCGAGCCGGTCGGTGAGATACTCGCCTTCGGGTGCCTTCTCCAGACCGGGGATTGCCCCAAGCTTGTTCGCGTATGGTGCGAAGTAACTTCGTGGGCTGCCAGCATGATCGCCGCCGATGTTCACATCGAAGCCCTGATCCTGTGGCAGGAACCCCTTGCCGCCGAGGTGCCATTTCCCGATGTGCCCGGTGGTATAGCCGCGTTTCTTCAACGCTTCCGCAATCGTGACTTCCTCGAGGGGTAACTCGTTGCGGATTGTAGGTCTTTTGAGCCGCTGGCTGGGCATGTCCTTACGGCCAGGAATCCAGTCGGTGATGTTCGGACGCTGCGGGTAACGCCCCGTGAGGAGGCTGGCCCGCGTTGGTGAGCAGACCGGGCAGGCCGCGTAATAGTCGGTGAAACGAATTCCTTCTCGAGCCATCCTGTCGATGTTCGGCGAGCGGTAGAACGTGCTGCCGTAGCAACCGAGATCGCGTCCGCCGAAGTCGTCCGCGACAATCAGGATGATGTTGGGCGCCTTCTCCGCGGCGGCAAGTGAGTTAAATGCACCATGAACACAGATCGCGAATAGGACGAGCCAGCAGAGGCGAAACACGGCAGTACCTCGGTCGGAGTACTGGATCAGTGGTGTAGAGTATCTCCAGTAGGTGATCGAGATGCAAATGGAACGCGATCGCTCCCCCTACATTGGCAGTTTGTTGTCTACCCTGTCGACTCGGCCTCGCCAGCGCGGCACTCGATTTCATTCCCCAACACTTACACCATCCTCACGCGATGATCGGTTTGATCGGCGTGCCATGATCCACGTCGAGACGCTTGCGGCCCGGAATCTCCAGTTTGCGGCTGTCCAGCCCCAACTGGTGCAGGATGGTGGCGTGTACGTCGGTGACGTAGTGCGGGTGTTCGACAGCGTGGAAGCCGATCTCATCGGTTGCGCCGTGAACCACACCACCCTTCAACCCGCCGCCGGCCATCCACACGCTGAAGCCGTAGATGTGGTGGTCGCGACCATCGGAACCCTGCGTGCCCGGCGTGCGGCCGAACTCCGTACAGAACACCACAATCGTTTCCTTCAACAGGCCGATGCGCTTCAGGTCTTTGAGTAAGCCGCCGATGGGTTGATCGACAGCCAGACAGTTTCGCGAATGATTTGCCTTCAACCCACCGTGTGCATCCCAAACGCCGGCGCCGCCCGCGCCATGCTGAATCTGGATGAACCGCACTCCGCGTTCTACAAGCCGCCGCGACGCAAGCAATTGCTGGCCGAACGCGCGCGTTTCCTTGCGATCAATCCCGTAGAGTTTCTTCGTCTCGGCGGTTTCTTTCGAGAAGTCGAGCACCTCTGGTAGCGACTTTTGCATTCGGAACGCGAGTTCGTAACTCTTGATGCGGGCGTCGAGTGCCGCATCGCCGGGATACGCTTTCTCACGGAGTTTGTTGAGCTTGCCAGAGAGCGTGAACCCGGCCTTCTGCTCCGCCGCGGTCACAGAGAGTTCCGGCTTGCCGTAATCGAGTGGGTTGGCTGGATCAACGCGTACTGGCACCGCGTCGTGTGCGGGGCCGAGGTAGTGGCCGTCCTTGAGGTTCCAGTACTCGCGGTTACCCATCGAGATGAATTGCGGCAGATTCTCATTGAGTGAGCCGAGGCCGTAGTGAACCCAGGCGCCCAGTGTTGGGAACTCGCCGTCGAGCATGTGTCGGCCCGTGTGGAACTGCGTCTGTGCCCCGTGGTTGTCGTCGGTGGTGTACATTGACCGGATGAACGCGATATCGTCGGCGCATGCTCCCATTTGCGGCACCCAGTCGCTCAGTTCAACCCCGCACTGCCCATACTTCTTGAAGCCGACTTGCAACGGGTAGAGCTTGTTCCGCTGCTGGCCGTTGGCGTCGTTGATGACCGTGACGCGAGCGAGTTTGAGCTTCTCCGGATTCTGCGCGTCGGGTACGGGCCCTTCCTTGATGGTCTTGCCGGCATACTTGGTGAGTGACGGCTTGGGGTCGAACGTCTCCATGTGCGACACACCGCCGTTCATGAACAACCAGATGACCGACTTCGCCTTCGGCGCGAAGTGCGGCTTGCCATCCGGCGGCGCCCATTTCCCTTCCGCGGAGTAACCATCGCGGTGGAGCATGGCCGCAAGCGCGAGACCCGAAAAGCCGTGGAAGGAATCGAAGAGAAACGATCGACGATTCATGAAGGCACCCCGTCGGCCAGGAATCTCGTGGAGTACCGCGAAGCAGGCGTTGGAACGCTCCGGCCTGGTCGCTTCGCGGCACGCAGGGCTGTTTCTTTATCTCACTGTCACGAAGTCGTTGTGGTTCGCCAGCGCCTGCACCACTTGCAACCGCACACGCCGCGATTGCTCGGCAGGCGACACGCCCTTGAGTTGCGCACGCAGTTCGGTCATTACGTCGAGGCAGGTTGCAAGTTCGTCCTTCGTGGGGAGTGTCCCCAGCACGGTCGTGAACGCGGCGGACACGAACGCGGCATCGTCGGCGCTCTGGATCCTCGTCGAGAGAGCGGAATTGATCTTCCCGGCGGCGGTCATCGCCAGCTTGCTGTTCCACAGTGCCAGCGCCTGCTGAGGAACGATGCTTTCCGTTCGACGGTAACACTCCAGTACATTGGCATTGTCGAAGATGTCGAGCAGTTTGTTGTGCTCGTTGTGTGAATGGAAGAAGTACATGGCGCGGCGGCGACTCGTATCCTGTTGGGCCAGCGGTATCGTTGGGCCTCCAAGCGTCAGGTCGAGATCGCCCGCGAGGTGCAACAGGCTGTCGCGGACAACGTTGGCATCCATCCGCTTGGGGTTCATCCGCCAGTAGTAGCGGTTCTCCGGGTCGGCCTTCACGTTCTCTTCGGCACCAGCACTGGACGACGAGAGGCGATAGGCGTTACTCATCACGATCAACTTGTGCAGGTGCTTGAAGGACCAGTTGGCGTGCGCGGCGTCCGACTTCCGTCGCTGAGTTGTGCCAGGTTGGTGCCGTAGTTCCGTCGATGTTGGCTCCATTAACTCGCAGGCGAGCCAGTCCAGTAGCTCGGGGTGTGTCGGGGGCGTGCCGCGGCGGCCGAACTCGAAGACTGTCGGCACCAGCGGTGTGCCGAAATGACGCGCCCAGACGTGATTTACTGCGACGCGGGCCGTCAGTGGGTTCTCCTTCGACGCGATCCACTTCGCCAGCGCGCTGCGGCGGCCCGTGCTCGTATCCGGGAACGGCCGCGACTTCGACTGCGCACTCTCGACGTTCGACTCGGCGGACTTCACCGCGCCCCGGTATGCGACTGGCGCCTTCGCAGGCTCCAGGATGGCGTTCTCCAACGATTGCAATTCCCCTGCCGCGGCCTGAACCGCGTGGGCCTGTTGCATGAGCAAGACCGCGCGACCGAATGCGCCACGGTCGGTGCTTTGTCGGGCCTTCACCAGAGTTGCCTTCGCAGCGGCGAGCTTCGCCTCGGCCGCCTTGCGATAGGTAGCAGCGATATCGGCGCGACGCAGGGGTTGATACGCCTGTGGTGGGAGTTTCACCGAGGTGACCGTTAACCCGTTCGGAGCGAGGAAACGTGGCAACCCCGGCAACACGGTGCGATCCTTGTCCGGGTTGCGTTCATCGCCGCGAATGTGGAACGGGGTCTTTGCTTCCAGGTTGCAGTCGAACGCACGCGGCAGGCCATCCTTCGTCAAGTTTGGTTCGCCTGGAACAAGATCAGTGCGGAGTTGGTATGGCTCGAAGATGGCGCGATAGCTGTAGTAGTCGGCCTGCTTGATCGGGTCGTATTTGTGGTCGTGGCACTTGCAACAGTTAAACGTGAGGCCGAGGAACCCCTTGCCCGTGTGTTCAACAACATCATCGAGCCATGTGGTGCGGTTGAAGAGGAAGTAAGGACGGGCGAGGTAGCCCGTGGCGCGGAGTTTCTTCGCATCGGTGGGATAGAGTTCGTCGGCCGCGAGCATCTGACGGATCATCTCGTCGTATCCGAGGTCCGCGTTGAAGCTCTCCACGGCCCAGTCGCGCCAGTGCCAGATGTGCCGCTGACTGTTGCGAAGTTCCGCGCCTAGCCCCCACCAGTCGGAGTAGCGCCAGATATCGAGGAAGTGTCGGCCCCAGCGTTCGCCGTACTGTGGGCTTGCGAGCAGCTGATCCACCACCTTCTCATAGCTATCTGGCGATACATCTTTCACGAACGCTTCCGTCTGCTCGGCGGTGGGGGGTAGGCCGATGAGATCGAGGTAAACGCGGCGCAGCAGCACACGCTTGTCGGCCGGTACCACTGGCGTCAGCCCCTTCTCCTGCCTCTTCGCTTGGAGGAAGTGGTCGATGGGGTTTTCGTGATTCGTGAGCGGTATGGGGGCACGACGAGGAGCACGGAACGACCAGTGATCGCGCGGATCGGCTTCCGGCTTGTCGTCGGCAGGGACCTTCGCCCCCTGCTCGATCCAGAGTCTGATCGTTGCGATCTGCGCTGGTTTGAGTGGATGGCCTTCGGGTGGCATTCGCTGCTTGTCATCGGCCGAGCTGAGGCGTGTGAGTAACTCGCTCTCGCCAGGCTTGCCCGGAGCGATTACACCGCGATCCCGCATGCTCGCGCCACTATCGACGCGCAACTTTCCCTTCTGGGCCAGCGCGCCGTGGCACGCATAGCAACGCTCCTGCAGTAACGGCCGCACGTCCTTGCGGTAATCGACTGGCTCCGCGCCACGGGCAAACAGTGGAACCAGTAGCAGAACGAACGATCCCACACCTGCCATGCGTGGTGAAGAACACAGCCGCCCTCCGAAAAGCGCAGTGCCGATGGAGGGATACGATGGAGTGTGAAACCGCATGGCAGATACCGGCAGGGCAGGCGGAAGAGGAAGCGGGCGGGGTACCAACAGACTAAGCGAACCGCCTGGCAGGTGCAAGAACGTCGTGTCGGGAGTTCGCCATCACGGCAGCAACCCCAGGGATAGCCTGGGGTTGCTGCGATGGAATCGACAGGTATGGAAACCGGACGCAAGGATCACAGGTGGCCCGGTGGCACATCCAGCGTGAACCGTGGGCCACCCATTCCGAGTGCCGATGCGACACGTTGCCACGATGTCATCCCGGACTTCCACCGGGAGACGGCATCGTCCAGACGCGCGACAGCAGGATGCGACCGGTCCTCGATCCCTCCGAGCATGCTCCAGAAGCCATCGGTATTACCGTCGAGCAGAAGGGCCGTCGCATAGTTTGCCTGGAAGCCTGGGTCGGCATCGCGACGAACCCCGAACCCATTCGCGTTGAAGACGAGTTCCCGAAGCGTTTCGACCGCCTGGCTCGCCCGGCCGAGTCGCATCAGGCAGACACCGCGGGCGTTCCGCACCCACGGAGAATCGACGGCTCCCAATAGGCTCAAGGCCTCACTGGGGCGGCCATTCTGGAGAAGGTGTTCGACCCGGACAAATCGGTCGGCTTCGCCCGAAGGGAACGTCGCGTTCGAGGTCGTGAGTTGGTCGGCTGTCAACATAACGTCTGTCATTTCGTTGTCCTCGGGTATTCGGCCGCAGGCGAGGACCAAACGTGGTCCAGGCATGATCGGCGGCCGGGCTGGTAGTGGAGTGAGTGAGTAACGCACGGCGAGAGCCGTTGACGCTAATTCAACCAGCTACAGAGGAGGACACGGAGTGACGGGCGGACGCTTTCTGGCGCGCGGCGGCCGATCACGTTTGCGGATTCAAATCGCTGAGGGTGATCCAGCGGTGTGCGGAACGCGGACGCGCCGCTACCCATCTCCACATGCCGAAGCGTGAAGCCGTTGGCAGTCGAGGTGATGGTGTGAAGAGCCGACTGCGGCACGGTTGTTCGGGCCGCAGAGATCGACAGGGAATCGGCTCCGGAACAGTTTGAGGAAGAAACACTGGCAGTTGATACTGGCAACACAACAACGAGCAGAACGATCGACAGAACGGCCACGAGGCTGCCCAGGAGGGCAGTTGCTCGCGTTCCATTCTGACGATGAGTAGCCCGCATGTGCCCCTCGCTCGGAATCCCCCGCAAATGCTCCTGCAACTGCGCGAGGGTAACTGGTTACGAACGCTCACTTCAGCCGACGTTCCGCGCTCGCGCGGATCGCGGGCGACCGACCACTTCCTCAACCCGGAATCGGGTCACGCCAGCCGGGACTGGCCATTCCACCACATCGCCTGTTCGATACCCCAGCAGAGCCGTCCCGACGGGGGCCAGAACCGATAGCTTGCCTGTCCCGATGTCGGCCTCATCCGGGTAGACGAGGGTGTACGTCTCTTCCTCACCGGTCTCCAGGTCACGCAGGCGCACCGTCGAATACATGGTCACCACGTCCGGCGGAACCTCCGCTCGCGGGACAACCTGTGCGCGTCGCAGTTCGCCTGCCAGAGCCTCAAGGTAGGCCGTGTGCTGTGCGTTCTGGTCAAGCGCGCGGCGAACCAGATCGGCGAGGCGGGTCCGATCGTCGTCAGCAATGAAGATGCCCTGCACGGTCACACGCCCACGGGCCTTCACACTTGTCTTCATGATCAAACTTCTCCCATCTTTGATGAGCGATTCGAGGCGGCATTCAAGTACCGCCCGAGTTACTGGTGAATCTTCTCAGGCTGCCACGGAACGTCTCAGCCTGTGGCGGCGTTGCGCGAGGCGCGAACGGATGAGCCGGCGACACCGAGTCGCCGCCGCCGATACCGCCGCAACGGGGTCGCGACCGGTTCGACTGACTACAACCACTCCACTCCGCAGGTTCGCGACGACTCGGCAGCGCTTGTCCGGCCCACCGCGCGGACCATTCTCGTCGGTCACATACAGGTCGATCCACAGGAGACCCGGGTTGACCGGACCGAGGGCCGTTCGCAGCGCCTCGTCAAGTCGTTCCCGCAATCCCTTGTCGGCGCCCAGGCTCCGAGGATGGATCAGGATTCTCACGAGCAACCTCCTTCTACCGCCGAACGTGATATCAGGTTGAGCGATTGAACGGGTCGAAACCGCAGGGAGATGCCCTGCTCAGAGAACGTGCTGGGGCGAGATCGAATCTTCCCACAGCATGCGAAGGCCGCGGATGACATCGGTCGTGCTGATGACCCCGACAGGAACGCCATCCTCATCGACAACAAACACGCGGCGCACCATGTGCCGGATCATCGCATCGGTGGCGTCCCGCACACTGTCATCAGGTGAAACCGCGATGACCGATGGGGTCATCACCTCGCGGATGGGTGCGGTGTCCACTCTCGCATTCACCGCCAGGAGCACGTCCGAGCGGCTCAGCACCCCGATGGCCCGGCCAGCATCATTCACCACTGGGGCCGCGCCAGTCTCCCACTCATCGAGAAACAGAACGGCCTCACGGACACTGAGTCCGTGGCGAAGCGAGAGTGGGTTCGGGGTCATCAGATCGCGCGCTGTCACATCTTCCAGTTGCGTGCGGCGCGAGGTCGGGAGATTCGGTGGCGAAGTCATGGCCCCTCCTTCTGGGTCAGTCAGTGAGTGACAACGATGCGTGTTCGCTGCGATCTAAAGCACGACCCGTGCCAGTCACGTAGTGAGAATCGCGAATTGATGTAGATGTTGATTTTGTAACAGGTTACGCATCGCTTCTGAGACGTGTGCGGCCGGCACGCTCCGTGCCAGGGGTCCAGCCGCCTTCTGGCGCTGGGCCGCCATTGACCAGCCGCTGAGCGGAGTTTGCCCGGCCGCGTTGTGTCGAGAACGTGAGCGCGTGGTTGACCAGGAAAGGCGGGCAGATTACTTGTCGTGGACTGGTGCGGTCAGCGTCTGAGTTGGCGTCGGCGGGACGGGGCGGGATTGCTCGCGCGCGCGATCGAATGTGGCCGGTTCCGCCAGGATGAGTAGCGTGTCGTCGGCTTCCAACTGTGTCGCGCCTCTCGGTTGCACGAACTCGTCGCCACGAGCGATCAGCACGATGAGCAGCCCGGAAGGCAACGCCAGATCGACGACAGCCTGCCCCTCCCACGGCGACCCAACAGGGATAACCAGTTCCTTCAGTTCGCTCTTGAGTCCCGCGACAGGGTTGAACTCGAGCGGATAGTTGTGGCGGATCGGCGGTGGAGCATCCACCCCGAACAGGCGAGCGGCCAGCGAGACAGTGGCCCCCTGCACCAGAACCGAGGCGAGTACGACGAAGAACACAATGTTGAACATCTCGCTTGCGCGAGGCACTCCGGCCACAAGCGGATAGGTCGCCAGCACGATCGGAACTGAGCCGCGCAATCCCACCCACGAGACGAACGCCTTCTCGCGCGTCGTCAATTGTGATGGTAGCAAGCAGAGGAACACCGCGACCGGCCGCGCGACCAGCATGAGTACCAGCGCGATCAGGAAGCCCTCGCCGATGACAGGCAGCAGATGTGAGGGGAAAGCGAGCAGCCCGAGCGTGAGGAACATCGCAATCTGCATGAGCCACGCCACCCCGTCGTGGAACAGCATCAGCGTGCGGCGGTGAATGAGCGGTCGATTCGCGATCACGATTCCGGCCAGATAGACCGCCAGGAAGCCGTTTCCGCCGACAACGTAAGCCAGTCCGTACGTGAGCAACGCAAGCGAGAGGGTGAGGACGGCATAAAGCCCCTCATAGCCCAGCTTGATCCGATTCACAAGAAACACACCAACGCGACCGGCTGCGTAACCAATCGCAGCGCCGAGCGGCATCTGGAGGAGAAAGCCAACTGCCAGATCACCAACGGAAGCCGATGGCCGCGTCATCAGTTGGAGGATGCCAACGGTCAGGAACACGGCCATCGGATCGTTGCTCCCGGACTCCAGTTCCAGCAGGGGCTTGAGCCGCTGCTTCAAGTGGATGTCGTTGGATCGCAGCACCGCGAACACGGCCGCCGCATCAGTCGAAGAGATGATCGCACCGAGTAGCAAGCCTTCGAGAAGTGTAAAGCTGAGTAGCAGGTGAGCTGCGAAGCCGACGACCAGCGCCGTGAGTACGACTCCCGCCGTGGCGAGGCCCGCGGCATGTGGAAGTACGGGCCGCACGCTTCGCCAGTCGGTGCTCAGCCCGCCCGAAAAGAGTATCAGCGTCAGTGCGACCGTGCCGACCGCAGCGGCGACAGGAGAATCGTCGAACTGGATACCGCCAGGCCCTTCCGAACCGGAGAGCATCCCCAGAATGAGAAACAGCAGCAGTGCCGGCACCCCAACGCGATCCGCCGCGCGGCTGGCCAGCACACCCAACAGCATGAGCACAGCGACGCCAAGCATGGTGTGCTCAACGGAAGCTGTGGCGAGCAACGCGGGAGTCGTCATGTCTCCTCCGGTGATCCAGGCAATCCCTCGTCGTCGCTGGTGGCGGTCGCTCCATCGGCTTTCAGGCCAACGGCAGCGAGTTTCGCTCGCAGTGTCGCCCGGGTTATGCCCAGATACCGCGATGCACGCGACAAATTCCCGCCGGTATGGCGCATCACCAACGCGAGCAGATGCCGGTCGGTCAGCATCTGGTATTCGGCGTACAGAGCGGTCGTTCCAGCCGCAAGTTGTTCCTCAACGTAGCTATCCAGTCCACCGAAGTCGAACCCAGATTCGCCCGCGCCGCCGGGTCGCCGTACGGCCGCCGGGAGAAACTCGGTCAGTACGACGGGTCCGGTCGTTTCGAGGAGAGCCTGTTTCACGACGCTCTGCAGTTCGCGCACGTTGCCCGGCCAGGGATACCGACGCAGCACGTCCATCGCCTCGGGTGACACTTCGCGCACGTCCTTCCCCAGCCCTCGGCCGAATCGACGCACGAAATACTCGACTAGCAGTGTCAGGTCGTCGCCACGGTCTCGCAGCGGTGGGAGGCGGACCGTGAAGACGTTGAGCCGATAGTACAAGTCGCCCCGGAACGTTCCTTCGGCAACCATCTTCTCCAGGTCGCGGTTCGTGGCTGCAACCACACGCACATCGGCCCGGATCGGTTCGTTCCCGCCAACTCTCTCGAACTCCTGCCCCTGGAGGACGCGCAAAACTTTCGTCTGGGTAAGCGGGGTCATGTCGCCGATCTCGTCGAGAAACAGCGTGCCGCCGCTGGCCTGTTCAAACTTCCCGATGCGTCGGCGGTCGGCACCGGTGAACGCGCCCTTCTCGTGGCCGAACAGTTCGCTCTCCAGCAGATTCTCTGGAATGGCCGCACAGTTGACCGCCAGGAACGGCCCATTCGCGCGCTTGCTGTAGTGGTAGATCGCGCGGGCGATGAGTTCCTTACCAGTGCCACTTTCGCCGAGAATCAGCACGGTCACGTCCTGGGGCGCGACCCGACCGACCGCCTTATAGACCGCCTGCATCGCCAGCGACTTGCCGACCAGCGTGTCGGAGGGACCAGTGAGTTCGGTCGCTTCAGGAAGCGTTGCCGGTACGCGCATCAGTCGGCTGATGGCGAACGACCGGTCGATGAGGTCGGTCAGGTGGTCGAGTTCGAGCGGCTTGAGCAGATACTCGTAGGCACCCAGACGCATCGCCTCGATGGCCGTGTCAGCCGTACCGTGCCCGGTGATGAAGATGACTGGCACTTTCGGGTCAAGTTCGTGGACGCGGTGAAACATCTCCAGCCCGGACTCGCCGGCGAGGTTGATGTCGAGCACCACAACATCCGGACGCTCCTCTGCGACTGCTGCCAGCCCTTCGTCTGCAGTGGCCGCAGTCAGTAGCGTCACATCCGGTCCCGGAAACGCCCGACGGAAGAAATGGAGAATCGATGGCTCGTCATCGACCACGAGTAGCTTCGGCATGTCGTCCCCGATCCTTTGACAGTGTGGTCATCCGGCGGCAGGCAAGCGGAGTGCGAAGCACGCTCCGGCGTCTGGCAGGTTGTATGCGGCGAGGCTCCCGCCGTGATCCTCGGCGATCCGCTTCGATACGGGCAATCCCAGCCCGATCCCGGTCTCCTTCGAACTAACAAACGTCTCGAATACCTTCGGCAGGATGTGCGATGCGATTCCTGGCCCGTTGTCGCGGACCAGCAATTCCACATGTTCATCACGCGGCGGCCGCAGTTCAATCTCCACCGCTCCACCATGTGGCATGGCGTCCAGCGCGTTGAGTACAAGATTCAGTACCAGTTGCTGAAGTTGGTCCTGATCGCCGTCCACATCCACTGGCTCGTCCGGGTGTAGAAAACGGAGTGCGACGGATTGCTTCCGCGCGCGACCGCTCACGAGCGCAATCACTCGATCGACCACCTCGGCCAACTTGAACCGCCGGCGTTCAGGGCGTGGCGGGCGTGCGAAGTCGAGAAAGGTCTGGAGGGTTCGCTCCATCCGCCGCACCTCGTGCTCGATCACGCGCAGATCCTCGGCCGGTAGCCCGCGAGCATCCGCCTCGCGCAGGTTCACCTGCACCAGCCCCTTGATAGATGTGAGCGGATTTCGCAACTCGTGGGCAACGCCAGCGGCCACCTGGCCGATGGCCGCCATCTGTTCGGCGCGGACCATCTGACGTTCCCGCAATCGCTCCTCATCGTGGTGACGTTCAAGCGTTGTCGCCACCACGTTCGCCACCGATTGCACGAAGTGGATGTCTGCTTCGGGGAAGCGCCGTGGGTGTGCCGAATGGACTCCCACCACGCCGAGCGGTCGGGCCTGACCATACAGTGGCACCGTCAGACTGCTCACCGCGCCGTGATCGCGCGCGACCGAGGAGCCGGAAAACCGGCCCTCGGTACGGAGGTCCTCGATCAGTATGGCGGTCTGGTCGAGTACCACCCGGCCAGCAGGAGTACCCGCCGTCAGTTCACTCGTTGTCGTGCCGACCAGCCCATCTCGCCAGCCAACCCCGGCGCGGAAGAATGCTGTGCCGTCCGGGTGGAGTTCCAGCAGATTCACGTACTCAACTCCCAACTCCGATGCCAGTAGTGAGACGGCCTCGTTCAGCAGGAGATCGAGGTCGATCCCGGTAAGAGCGCGCCGGCCCAGTTCGGCCACCAGTGCCTGCTGTCGTGCCCGTGCGCGGAGCGCTGCTTCTTCCTGCCGCGATGTGGTCAGGTCGCGAACCGCCACGACGATCCGCCCGCTCTCATCGACCGGATTGCCCACGGCGGCCTCCAGCGGAAACACCTCGCCGTTCTTCCGGCGTGCGAGAAGCTCAATCACGCTCCCGGTCTGTGGCAGGTTCGTTTCGGTTGGCGAAGGGCCGCCGGCGAGCACGGTGGCAAACGGTATCCCGATGAGGCCATCCGGGGCGTATCCGAACGTGGTCTCCGCGCACGGATTGGCGCCTGTGATGCAGTGGTTGTGGTCGAGTACCAGCAGGCAAATCGGGGCCTGCTTGAACAGGTCCGCATCGCATGGCTGTTCAGCGGATCGCATCTGCGTACCTCGGTGGTGGCCCAGAACGCATGGTCGGTTGCTACCCAGCATTGTAGGCCGCGCCGAATGGCAACCTCTGGTCACTCCTGGACCGCGCATGTGGCCCGAGCTTGACCACTGTTTGCCTCAACTCCTCTCGCACCCGCGATTCTGATGCGGGCAACCACCGTCTCTGCTGCATGGGTACGCTTGTTGCATTGATGGGGATTCACCAGGAATCGACTCACGAGGCGAAGGCATGAGGATCGAGAATGGAACGCGGCCAGTTCTTTACGCAGATGGGGTTGTCCGCCGTGTCGATCCCATTCGAAGGGAACTGCATGTGGCAGTGGCCGACAACTTCTTCAACTTCGACGTAGGCCCCGAATGCGTGGTCACCCTGCGCGGCGAGCGGGTAAAACTCCGTCTGATTCAGCCGCGCGATCGCGTCCGGGTCACTTATCGCAAGGCTCCGGCGGCTCTTGTCGCCGCCGCAGTGGAGGTTCAGGCCGTCGCTCCTGCTCCACCCTGATCGGAACCACTGGTAACACACGGCTCAGGAACTGGTCGATTATCGCCCGGTGGGAGATATGCCGGCGATCCTCCCGCAGCACAGAATCGCGTATTCTCGGCCTGATAACCATTGGCACGCGGACTGCTTTATCGACAGGTAGCCCGGTCCTGAGACTCGGCCCGAGGTTAGGTTCCAGAGCGGGCTGGGTGGCTGTACTTCCCCGAAAGGCGACGGGGTGCGTGCGGCCCCGCCCGCTCTGCTGACATGCATCACGGCGGCCCTGATGCAGACATCATCAGGGATGAACCGACAGGAGGAGATGGAGTGGCGACGACCAGGGAAAAGGTGGCAAAGGCGGCAGCGGTTGATCGGCTGGCGTTGGAAACTGGAAAGAAGTTGCGCGGGCGGTTGACGGGCCTCCGGCTCGAACTCCACGGCGGCGGGATCGTGATCCACGGCACCGCGAGATCCTTTTACGCCAAGCAACTCGCGCTGCATGCGGTAATGAACGGAACAGACCTGCCGATTGTTCGCAACGAGATCGAGGTGATCTGAAGCGACAATCCGCCAACCGGGGGGAGCCATGACGATCGACGGATCAACAATGGAACTGCCGACCCGAACCATGCTGGCGCACACAACCTGGGCCAGCCCGTCGCTGCGAGTTGATCACGTTGGTGAAGAAAGCGTGGAGTCACGGCCAGAGGCTGCGCCGCGGCCGCCACCCCTGCGTTCCATCGTCGTGCCGCTCGATGGCACTCCGGCTGCCGAACACGCACTGCCGTACGCGCTGGCGCTCGCACGCCGCTCAGGCGCCGAAGTGACTCTGGTTCATATCTACTCCACGTTCTCGAATGCGGTTGATCCCGAGCGGCTCGGCTGCCACGCTGGCGATTACTTTGTCGAACCGCTCAGGGACTACCTGGAAGCGCTTGCCGCGCGGCTGGAGGATGCCGCTCCGGTTCGGGTACGCACGGTCGTCCTTCGGGGGAACTGGGCCGATGATGGGATCTGTTCGTGGAGCGACTGGGAAGCTGATCTGGTGGTGATGACGCGCCGCCGGCGCGGGTGGTTGTCGCGGCTCTGGCACGATAGCATCAGCACCGAAGTCGCGCGCCGCTCGCGGACACCGGTCCTGCTCGTCCCGGATTCGGATAGCCCACTGGATCTCGAGATGGAACCGCCGCTCGACCGGATACTGATTCCGCTCGACGGCACAGCACGCGCAGAGAAGGCGCTCGGGTCGGCGACTGCGCTCGCGACCCTCACAGGCGGTCGGTGCGAACTGCTCCACATTACCCTCAGCCGGCCGTACGCCGTGGACTGGTCGCTTGCTTATGGAGGTCCCCGGACCTGTCCGGTTGAGGAACGGGCACGCGAGGCCCGCTGCTATCTGCATGCGCTGACGGATCGGTTGAAGTCGCTGGCTGTGCCAGTCCGAGGGCGAGTCGTCGTCGACGAGCGGCCCGTGGTGGATGCGATCGCGCATCATGCCAAGAAATGCGAGGCCGACGTGATCGCGCTGGCCAGTCGGGGCGGAATGGGCTGGACTGGGTTGTTCCGCGGGAGTTTGGCCGTGCGGCTCGCGCGCCGGTCGAAGGTGCCAGTGCTGATCTGTAGAAGTTAGAAACATGCAGGTAGGAGCCAGGAGGTGGCCTACCTGCGCTTCACCACGGTTATGAGAGAGCGGTTCGTGTTCGCTTCGCGACCGCGGAATCCGGCGAGCCGGAACCCTTCATCCAGAAGAGACTCGCTGCCAGGAAGCGATCGCGCCACGCAGGCGCGATGAACTGAGCATCCTCCAACACCGAGGAGCTGAACTTGTAGTCGTGTGCGTCGGTCCCCTTCAGGAAGATCAACAGCCGGCCAGCGTCCGTCAGTGCTTTATCGTTCTTCGGGGTCTGCTTCAGCACGGAGAGGGCGCTCCGCGCGGCCTTCATCTTGTCGCGAGACAGTTCAGCGAACACATCCTTCACCGTGAGTACTGCTGAACCTTCCTGAGGTTCCAGTTCGTCGATCTGTACCTCGCCGACCTTGCCACGTCCCTTCATGGCTTCACGAAACATCGGCAGGAATGACGCGGCCTGGAGGGTGAGGAGGTTACGCAGCACTTGGTTCCCCGTGGTACGAACGCAGTAGTGCATCGCGTTGAGTGTCGTGAGCGTGTGCAACCCGACAATGCCGGGTTGACGCATGAGCAACTCGCCGGCGCCGAGGAAGAAGCCGTCCCAGATGGCGCGTCGCGAGTCGCCTGCGGCCATGCGATGGGCGATTTCCGCGCCCATCGCGTCGGCATCGGTGCTGCGCAGAGATTTCAGAACGGCAGCGGTTGTTTCAGGGGTGGACTTCTCCGGCTTCGCAGCGGCTCTCGCGCGTTCCGCGTTCGCGCGTCCCGGGCGATCGGCCGCAAGATCCTCCTTCGCCGGGTTCTTTCCGTCGTGTTTCAGAATCGCATAGGCCAGCGACCGCAGCACCGGTTCGCCATACTGCCAGCCGATCACATCGAGCACGCGGAATGCGTTGGCGACATAGATGATTTTGTGGCCGATGTCGCGGAAGTCGCGGCTGCCGTACTTCGCGAAGAGATCGAACATCGCGCCGGCGGTGTGTGTGCGAGCCAGCCCCGCAACGGCTGCGTCGGCAGCTTCCACATCCCAGTTGTCCATCGCGGTGGTGAACGCCGCGCGCGATTTCGCCGCTGATGGCACCTTGGCCTCATCGACGGGCTTCATCCGCCAGCCACTCTCCTTGAGGTTTTGCGCCTGCGACTTCTTGAAGTTGTCCAGTGCCCAGAACAGAGGAAGCCATCGCTCATTGTCTGGCCCGGCCACGGCGGCCATGTGCGCCGAGTTCACCACCAGCACTGCATGAAACTTGAAGCCGACAGCGGGCCGCGGTTGCACATTCCGCACGCCTGCAAGCAGGAGTGCCGCGAGTACCTCGCGATACGAAAGCCCTTTCTTGACACGGGCCGCCATTTCTTCGAGCAACTTTGCGCGGGGGGTCTCTTCCACCACGCGCACGAGTGGTTCGATATCCGGGTGAAGCATCACCACACCGGGGTTTGCCCGGGCCTCATCCGCGGTCACCGCAGGGAGGTTGGAGAGGAAGCCGAGGCCACTCAGCGCAGCGGAAGACTGGAGGAACGAGCGGCGATCGGGAGAGGTGGACATGATTCCTCCTCGGGAGGGAGAAGGGCGAACGAAGTGGATTGTAACCCAGCGAGCATGAGCGTGGGGCGCTAATCCTTCGGCGCGCGACGTTTCACGAGCGAGACGCGGTTGCCTGTCGCGTTGTAGCGTACCTCGTCCGTGAAGGCACGCATCAAAAGCAGGCCGCGGCCGCTGGGCCGTTCGAGATACTCCGGATCGGTAGGATCGGGGAGCTTTGTCACGTCGAAGCCGGGTCCCTGATCGCCGATGAGGAAGTGAGCGCGAGTGGGTGTCATTCGCGCGGTGACGCGGACCCGCCGCGACGAATACGGTTCCTGGTTCCGACGTGTGAACGCGAGGCGGTGGAACTCCTCGTCCCCGTTCTCGCGCAACTCGGAACTCACCTCCAGATTGCCGTGGTATATCGCGTTGAGCAGCGCTTCTTCCAGGGCGATTCCCACGCGCATCGCCTCTGACACGTCGCATAGCCCGATTTCGATCAGGTCGACACGAAGCTGGGCGACCAGAGGCGGCACGAGTGCCGGATCGTTCTCAAGAACGAATTGCGAGCTACGCCGCGTCATCCCACGCAGTACGCGATAGCGGCGATGCTCGGCCTGCCCCACGGAGAGGACACGCTCCAGCACCGGGCCGAGGTCTGCGGCCAGCGCCTGCTTCGGCACGTAGTCGGCCGCGCCGGCTTTCAGCGCCGCGACGGCGGTTCGTTCACTGCCGCTGCCGGTCATGAGTACGACAGGGACAAGCGGATATGTTTCGCGCACACGCTCGACGAGCGTCAACCCGTCCATGCGCGGCATGTTCATGTCGGTCAGTACCACGGTCGGATGTAATCTCGCGATGTGTTCGAGAGCCTCCTCGCCGTTGCATGCGAAGGCGACGCGCCAACCGCCGTGCTGGTCCAGCACGCGTCCGACGAAGCGCTGTTCCAAAAGTGAGTCTTCTGCCACGAGGATCAGCGGCAATTCGCGCGCTGCGGTGGAAGTGGGCACCGTCGGTTCGGTCATGGGCAAAGCCCTTGCAGCGAGCAGCATGGCGGTGAAACCGCGATACCGAAATTCTAACAGATTCCCGCTCTGATGCCACACATGGTGCGAGTCCGCCTATCACCAACCGAAACGGGCTGTACGAACATCGCATCAGGTGGGCACAATGTCACGCACATTCACCCGGGGTTGCATTGTGTAGACCGCTAGTCTAGCTCAACGGTCTAGTGCTGGCATGTTGATGGAGGCGAAAGATTGGCTTCTTTCGTTGGTAGAATTAACATCGCGACGCGCCATCCAGCGTTGGCCGTTTCTGCTATATTGCTCTCTCGTTCCCAACCGAGGTTTCCATGCGCCGCGTACTGTTGTGTCTCACCACGCTGATCGCCGCCACGATTCTGGCTGGTTGCGGCGCCCCGAAAGCCGGCCCGCCACAGATGCCGTCGCCGGTCGTCACCGTGGTGAGACCAGTCCTGGTACCAGTCGCCGATTACTGGGTCTACAACGGCTACCTCGAGACCACGAAGGCGGTCGAGGTCCGTTCGAAGATTCGTGGTTTCCTCACGAAAGTTGAGTTCACCGAAGGGGCCGAGGTCAATCTTGGCGACCCCTTGTACAAGATCGACCAACGCGAGTTCATCACATCGCAGAAGAAGGCCGATGCGGAACTGAAACACGCCACGGCCGACATCAAGATCAAAGAAGCGCAATTGAAGCAAGCCAAGACGGACCTGGAGCGTGTGAAAGCAACGGGCATTGCCGGTGTCGAAGCGAAAGCGACGCTCGATACTGCTCAGGCCAACTATGAGGTCAAGGTTGCCGAAGTTGAAGCGGCAAGAGCAGCCGAAAAGGCGGCCGCGGCCGCGCTCCACACCACCGACATCATCCTCGGCTACACCGACGTGCGAGCCAAGATTGGCGGGCGCATCAGCCGCACACTGGTGGATGAGGGGAACCTCATCCTGGCCGACACAACACTGATGACTACCATCCTGAAAGTTGATGAACTGTACGTCTATTTCGACGTGCCTGAGGCAGACCTGATCGCCTACCAGCGAACAATGGCCCACTCATCGGCCAAGGACCCGCTCAGCCAGCAGATTCCCGTTGAGGTAGGGGTCACCACGGAGAGCGGGTTCCCCCACAAGGGGCGGATTGACTTCCGCGAGAACCGCGTTGAGACGGCGACGGGCACGATTCGTATTCGTGGGCGACTCGAAAACCCACGCGTCAACGGTGTCCGGTTGCTTTACCCTGGTATGTATGCCCACGTTCGCGTGGCGAAGAGTCAACCCGAACCGCAACTAGCAATCCCGGAGGATTGCCTGCTCAGCGGGCAGGAGGGACGCTTCATTTATGTGATCGACGCGGCGAACAAAGTACAGAAACGGGTGGTCACTGTGGGACCTGTGGTGTGGAAGGCTCCGCCCGCCGCACCCGGCGCCGCACCGCCGGGATGGGTGGCGATCAATCCGCATCCGAAACCGCCCGCGCAAGGGCATCCGCCGGCACCGACCCGGCATTCGGTCAAGTCTGTCGTTGCCATCATCTCCGGGCTGAAGCCGGACGACCGCGTGATCCTGGAAGGTCTCCAGAAGGTCAAGCCCCAGTCGCCGGCCGTGCCAGAAGAATGGCAACTCTCACCGCCGACCGCAAAGTAGCGGGCCGAGGCCATGTAACTGCTGTTCTCCTTCGCCCCCGCACGACCACTATCCCAAGCCACGCATGATCTCCCGCTTCTTCATCGATCGGCCAATCTTTGCGAACGTTCTCGCCATCATCACACTGCTGGTCGGAATCGTCGCGTACGTTCGCCTGCCGGTCGAACGCTATCCACCAATCACGCCGCCCACGGTGCAGGTCAACGCCAACTATCCTGGCGCGAACGCCAAGGTCGTGACCGAGACAGTGGCTGCGCCCATCGAGCAACAGATCAACGGCGTGGAGAACATGATGTACATGTCCTCCACAAGCTCCGCAGATGGTTCGTATTCGCTTACCATCACGTTCGAGATTGGCACGAACCTCGATGAAGCCCAGGTTCTCGTGCAGAACCGGCTGAGCGTGGCGGAACCGCAACTGCCAGAGGAAGTGCGGCGGCAGGGCATCACTGTTCGCAAGCAGTCTTCCAGCATCGTGCTGGGTATCTCGCTCACCGCGCCGCCTCCAGAGGACAAGTTCGACCTGATACTCGACCCGCAGGGGCTGAAACAGACCGGAGTCACCGCCGAGCAGGTCCTCGCGGCAGTATCCGCCGCTGGTGCGAAGCATGAACCTCACCCGAACAAGAAACCGCTCTGCTACAGGCTGATCGTTGCAGGCGGCTTCCCGAAGAGTGGTGGAGCACCAGACGAGAAACTGGATGGCCCGGCCGCTGTGTCAAAGTTGAATGCACTCGCGCTTCAGGTGCCAGGCAAACCTGCGCTCCCTCTCTCGGACGTGGCGCGTGTGAACACACTTCCCGGCGCGTACGACGCGCTGTTCCTCTCGAACTACGCCACGCTGAAACTCCGCGACCAACTGAGTCGTGTGTACGGCGTTGGCGATGTGGTGGTGCGTGGTGTGGGTGCTTACTCGATGCGAGTCTGGCTCAATCCCGACAAGCTCGCGGCCCGGCAACTCACTACGGAAGATGTGCTCAAGGCGCTGCGCCGGCAGAACGTGCAGGTCGCGGCCGGGCAGATCGGTCAGCCGCCTAATCCTTCCGGTCAGCGATTCCAGTACACCGTGACCACACTGGGGCGGCTCAGCGACCCAAAGCAGTTTGAGGATGTGGTCATCAAGTCCGGTGCCGCCGGGCAGACCGTTTACCTGCGCGATGTGGCCGAGGTGGAGCTTGGGGGTCAGTCGTACGACTCATTCGGCTCCCGTAGTGGGTTCGATTCGGCGAACCTCCTGGTCTACCAGTTGCCCGGTTCCAATGCGATCCAGGTATCTGCGGGGATCGAGGAGGCAATGAAGCGGATCGAGTCGACTCTCCCGCCTGGGATGAACTGGAGCATCCCGTTCAACACAACCAAGTTCGTCGATTCGGCCATCCATGAAGTGTACGTCACGCTCTTCGAGGCTGGCGCGCTGGTGCTTGTGGTGATCCTGCTCTTCCTCCAGAGTTGGCGCGCGCTCTTCGTGCCTGCCACCACGGTGCCCATCACCATCATTGGTGCCTTCGCGTTCATGCCGTTGATGGGCTTCTCCATCAACTTGCTGACACTCTTCGGCCTCGTTCTTGCCATCGGCATCGTTGTGGACGACGCCATCGTGATCGTCGAGAATGCCTCGCACCACATCGAGAATGGCGAACCGCCGCGGCTCGCAACGATTCGTGCGATGAATGAGGTTACCGGGCCAATCATCTCCATCACGCTTGTGCTGATGGCGGTGTTCCTCCCAACGGCGTTCCTCGGCGGCATCACCGGGCAAATGTATCGGCAGTTCGCGCTCACCATCGCCGCGACGGCGTTCATCAGTGCCATCAACGCACTCACGCTGAAGCCCGCTCAGTGCGCGGTATGGCTGCGACCGGTGAAGAAGAAAGGGTGGTTCTCGCGTGCTTTCGACGCCGTGTACCGGCCTGTCGAACGTACCTACGGATGGTCCGTCCGCCAGTTGCTGCGTGTCTGGTGGCTGGTGTTGATCGTGTTCGTGGGTGTGGCCGCTGGCACAGTCATGTGGTATCAGCAGACGCCGCAGGGCTTCCTGCCCGATGAGGACCAGGGCTACGTTGTGATTGCTGTTCAACTGCCCGACGCGGCTTCGGTCGATCGAACCGCAGAAGTTGCCGAACGGATGAATAACGTCCTCCGGGGAACAGCCGGTGTGGATAACTGGTTCGTGCTCGGCGGCTTCTCGCTGCTCGACGGTACGGCCGCGCCGAACTCGGCCACCGCGTTTGCAACGTGGAAAGACTGGAAGGATCGCACGACTCCGGCACTCCAGCAGGAAGCGATCAAGGGCCGGCTCCAGCGTGAGTTCGGCGGCATCCGTGATGCGGTGATCCTCGTTTTCGTACCACCGGCGATTCAGGGTCTCGGTTTTGTCGGCGGCTTCCAGATGCAGGTGCAAGACCGTGAGGGCGCGGGGCTGGACGTGCTGCAGGAACGTGCCCAGGCCATCGCCTTCGCCGGTGGTCAGCGTCCCGAAATCGACCCGATGGCCACACGGAGTACGTTCCGTGGCGGCGTACCGCAAATCTATCTCGACATCGACCGCGAGAAGGCCGAGAAGATGGGCGTGAAAGTGGACGATATCTTCAGCACGCTCCAAGCCAACCTCGGTTCGGTTTACGTCAACGACTTCAACAAGTTTGGCCGCGTCTATCAGGTGCGTGTGCAAGCCGACGCGCGCTTCCGCGGCGACACCGAGACAATCAAACGGCTGGAAGTGCCCGGACGCGATGGGGCAACGAACCCTGACGGCAGCCCGCGCGCAGGTCCGCGCCCGCGCGTACCCCTGGGAACGCTCCTGGCCACCGAGATCGTTCTCGGGCCGCAGTCCATCATCCGCTACAACCTCTACCCGACAGCCCAGATTCCAGGCCGCGCCAAGCCGGGTGTCAGCTCGAAGGAGGCCATCGAGGCGATGGAGCAGGTCGCGAAGGCCGAGTTGCCTCCGACGATGGGCTACGAGTGGACCGCGCTTTCCTACCAGGAGAAACGCGCGAGCGGCGAAGCATTCAGCATCTTCAAGCAACCGATCGCCGAATCGGCGCTGGTCTTCGCCATTTCGGTGTTCCTGGTATATCTCGTGTTGGCGGCACTCTACGAGAGCTGGTTGTTGCCGTTCGCGGTCATCCTCGTGGTGCCACTCGGCCTCCTGGGTGTGGTCGCGGCAGTAAACCTGCGCATCTGGCTGCACGCTCTGCATGCCGCCGCGCAGCCCAAGATCATGGCCGGCACGGCAACGTGGCTCGAACGCCATCTGCCAGACGTCCACACAATGGATAACAACATCTACACGCAAATTGGCGTGGTGCTCATCATCGCACTGGCGAGCAAGAACGCGATTCTGATTGTGGAGTTTGCCCGCGAGTTGCGACTGGCGAAGCGGAGCATCGTGCAGGCCGCGACGGAAGCGGCCCGGATGCGATTCCGGCCAATTATCATGACGAGCTTCGCGTTCATCCTCGGCGTACTTCCCCTGGTCTTTGCGACAGGTCCTGGTGCAGGTAGTCGGCAGTCGCTGGGAACGGCGGTCTGCGGCGGGATGCTGTCGGCAACCGTGCTGGCGGTCTTCTTCGTGCCCGTCTTCTACGTCGCGATCCAGTCGCTCATTGAGTTGCTCCATGGGGCACCCACGCCGCCACCAGGCTTCCATGCCCCAGGCGAGCACACGGAGTATGAGATGACCGTGGAAACGCCCAGCGCGCCGACGGACCTGACTGCGGCAGAACTTCCACACGCCAACGGCAAACCAGACGCAGTCGAACCACCGCCCGAATCCGCGCCCCCTCATGAGAACGGGAAACCGCCTGACGACAAGGAACTACCCATCGGTGACGAAGTGAAGGAATCGCCTTCTGTGACAAATGCAAACTAACCATGACCGCCGCGTCCGAGGACGCGGCGGTCGGCTTTATTGCATGATGAACTGGCCGTTAATGAGTCACTGTGGTCGTTGAAAATCCACAAAAGGCGGATGATCGTTTGGTTTTAGGCGGCGCTAAACTTCGTGATTCCCTGACATTGCTGCGCGGATTGACAGAGAATTGAGAACTAGTCATTACAAAGTTGCGCAACGAAATGCGCAAAACGACCGGGATTTTGAGGTGATGGCCGATCTGTGAGTGTCTGAGGTGGTGATTTGTCGTGTGCAGTACTGATTAGATGTGCGGGAGAAAACGAAAATGGGCGGGATAAGCCGCCGTGGATCGTCGCCCATTCAACCCACGTCAGTTATCCCGCCCATCACATTACATGCAGTCGCTGTGCCAATCGGCCACGATTTCCGTTTGCGCATCTCGTGCGTTGACTTCGGCAGTCAGGGTTTCCCTCGCAGAGGGGCCACGATTCGTGAGGCGTGTTTGAGGCTGTGGTGGACGCTGTTGGTCGCTGCGACTGCGTTCGCCGGGAAGTCGAGGCCGAGCGGTTCGCCGGTGTTCGGGTTCGGTTCGTAGAACGGTGCGCCTGTGCTCGCGACTGACACCCGGATACGGTGCCCTTTGTTGAAGATGATGCTCGTCCAGCCCACGTCGAAGTGGACCGGATACACCTTGCCTGGTTCCATCAAGACTTCCTTCTCATAGCCGTCGCGGTAGCGGGCGCGCCGAACGTAGTCCATCACGAGCATCGAGCGGCCGTCGGGGTACACGTCGCAGACGCGGACGATGAAGTCGGTGTCCTTCGCCGTGGAGGAAACGAACAACTCCGCGCGCACCTTGCCGGTCCACTCCACGGGTTCGGTTAACACGTCGGTTGTAAAGGTCTTCACGTTCGCCTGTTTCTCGAAGTCGCGGGCGTCCTTCGCGCCTGGGAACGCACGACTGGGGATCGCTGCCGGTTTCCTTGGGTCGGCGACAAACGATGTTGAAGAGGTTGCTTCGGTGGGTGTCTTCATGGTCAGTTTACTTCCGGCGTGAAGGTAGAAGGATGTGTTAGTTGCCTTCACGGGCCAGTCGGTCGCGGTGCGCCACGCATTGCCTGGTGCGTTCATCTCTCCAACCGCGCCCATAACGTAGTAACGAACGGTCGGGTCTTTCATCACGCCATTTTCCTTGCCCTTCAGGTGGTGATCGAACCAGCGCACCATGTGCGATTCGCGGTCGAACTTCGCGCGATCAGGATAGGTTAACTCATTGACCTTCGGTGAGTTCTTGTTCCCGCCATGTAGCCATGGCCCGATGAGCAGTTGTTGACTGCCGCGAGAGTTCAGCCCTCCCTTGTGCTGTCGACCGATGTAGCTATCGACACTGCCAACGCACAT
>CAYRDG010000047.1:0-36607 GCA_964422915.1 uncultured Frigoriglobus sp.
AACCGTAGCCAAACTCGCCCCGCTACGCTACCCCGACCTGTGAACGCTTACCCTGAACGGAACACGCATCCTGTTCGCGCAGTCCATCGCAGCAGTGGATTTCGCCAATACCGGCGCATTCCGGGCAGGGGATTCGCGAACCGTTCAGCAACACGACATGCTTTCCGTAACATCGTGGGCAGAGCATTGGCTATTCCTCCACGTCGTTTCGAACCTTCGCGTTGTACCATGTTTGCAGTAGTGAACACAATGTCCGTAGCGATATTTCGGATCGTCCGGTGCCGCCATTCACTTCCCCTTCTCGTGTCGGGCTGGTAACCTCGTAAGTATCCCACCTGCCGAGGTTCTCTGCTGATGCCTCTCGTCACTCCCCGCAGGCTTGCACTCATCGCCTTAATCTTCGCACTGGCTGCAACTCCGGGAGCCTCGGCCCCTGGCGCGCCGAAGGACGTGCCGCAGCCGGGCAAGGAGAAGATTGATCCTGATCATGCGGCGAAGTTCGCGAAGGGAACCGCCCTCTTCAAGTCGCACGTGCGCGGCTTGCTGCAATCGAAGTGCCTCAAGTGCCATAGCGGGCAACGGATCGAGGGCGAGTTCGACATGAACACGCGCGAGGCGCTGCTCAAGGGCGGCACCCGCGGCCCGGCCGTTGTTTCTGGCAACCACAAGAAGAGTCTCTTGTACCAGCTCTCGGCACATCTGAAAGAACCGCACATGCCGGAGTCGCGGCCGAAACTTCCGGACGCGGACTTGAAGAAACTCGCGGAGTGGATCGACCTCGGTGCGCCGTACGACAGGCCCTTCGTGGAGAAGGACGAAACGGCCTGGACTCGCAAACTCATCACCCCGGAAGCAAAGAATCACTGGGCGTTCCAGCCGCTCATGAAGCAGTTCACAAACCCCAGACCGCAACTCGCAAACCCCATCGACGGCTTCCTGATGGCCAGGCTCGATGCCGCAGGACTGAAGCCCAATCCGCCGACCGATAGACGAACACTGCTTCGCCGCGCGTACCTCGACCTGATTGGCTTGCCGCCAACGCCGGAGCAGGTGGACGCCTTCCTGAAGGACAACTCGCCCCTGGCGTTCGAGAAGGTCGTCGATCAGTTACTCGCGTCGCCTCGTTTCGGGGAGAAGTGGGCGCGACACTGGCTCGATCTGGCTCGATTTGCCGAGAGTCACGGCTTCGAGCACGATTACGACCGCCCCACGGCGTATCACTATCGCGACTTCGTGATCAAGGCGTTAAACCAGGACCTGCCCTTCGACACATTCACCAGGTGGCAACTCGCTGGCGACGAGATCGCGCCAAATGAGCCGCTGGCACTGATGGCCACCGGCTACCTCGCCGCGGGCGTTCACAGCACGCAGATCACGAAGAACGAAGTGGAAAAGCACCGTTACGACGAACTTGATGACATACTCGGAAACATCGGCACGACGTTCCTCGGCCTCACGATCGGCTGCGCCCGCTGTCACGATCACAAGTACGACGCCATCCCAAGCCGCGACTACTACCGGATGCTTTCCGCATTCACCACTGTCGTGCGCACCGAGGTGGAACTCGATCTCGACCCCGCTGGCTATCGGAAGGCGAAGGCCGCATTTGAAGCGGAACACGCGGCGTTCACGCGCGCGCTGGCGACCTTTGAGAAGGAACAACTCCCGGCGCGATTCGCGGCCTGGGAAACGCAGAAAGGTGGGAAGCCACTGCCGGTGAGCGACTGGGTTGTTCCACGGATCGTTTCGAGTAAATCTGCCGGCGGCGCGACGATCACATCGCAACCCGACGGCAGTGTGCTCGTTTCCGGCAAGAATCCGACCACCGAAACGCTCACGTTCCAGGTTGTCACCGATCTGGCGAGCATCCAGTCGTTACGGCTGGAAGCGCTGGCACACCCGTCGCTGGTGAAGAAGGGACCAGGCCGCGCGACCAATGGGAACTTCGCCCTGTCCGATATTCGCGTCGTTGCGGAGTCGCTGGTTGAGGGTGAATCACGGCCCTCGATTTCAGTCAAACTCACTTCCCCGCATGCGACATTCGAGCAGAAGGGGTTACCCGTGGCTGCCACGATCGACAGCAATGTCACGACCGCGTGGGCCATCGACCCGCAGTTCGGCAAGAACCACGCCGCCGCGTTCACCTTCGATAAGCCGGTCGGTTTCGTCGGCGGCACGAAACTGACTATCACGCTCGCCTTCAACAACAACACCGGACACGGCATCGGCCGCCCGCGCATCAGTGTCAGTAGTGCCAGGAAGCCGATGCTCACAGCCGAGGCGATTCCCGAAATGGTTCGCGCGGCATTGACGCGGTCCGCCGCGAAGCGGACTCCCGAACAGGCCGCCGCAGCGATCAAGTGGTATGCCCCTCAGGATGCCGAGTTTCAGAAACTCCAGAAGGCCGAGCGCGACCACCTGGCGAAGGCCCCGAAGCCGAACAAGGTGAAGGCTCTGGTTTCGAGTGAAGGTTTGCCTGCGATCCGGTTACACACGCAGGGTGCCGACTTCCTGAAGCAAACACACTTCCTCCGAAGGGGTGATCCCGGACAGAAGGCCGGTGTCGCGCACGTGTCGTTCCTGCAAGCACTCATGCCCGGCGCGGAGGCACAGACAGAGTGGGTGAAGCCCGCACCTTCTGGCAGTCGTCTCAGCTACCGCCGCACGGCGTTCGCCAACTGGCTCACAGACACCCAGACCGGCGCCGGGAATCTCCTGGCGCGTGTGATCGTGAATCGCCTCTGGCAGCAGCACTTCGGCCGCGGGCTTGTGTCAACCGTCAGCGACTTCGGCACTCGTGGCGAACCGCCAACGCATCCGGCTTTGCTCGACTATCTCGCCACGGAACTGATCCGCAACGGCTGGAAGCTCAAGCCGATTCACAAGCTCATCGTGACGAGCGCCGCATACCGCCGAGCTTCCGCAAGCGATCCGGCAAAGTCCAAGGCCGACCCGGACAACAAGCTCCTCTGGCGGCAACCGGTGCGCCGGCTGCACGCTGAAGTGATCCGCGACAGCATTCTCGCCGTCAGTGGCCGGCTGAACACGAAAATGTTCGGACCAGGCACGCTCTCCGAAGAAAGCCCGCGACGCAGCATCTACTTCACCATGAAGCGGAGCAAGTTGATCCCTTCGCTCATCGTGTTCGATGCGCCAGACGGCACGGTCGGTGTCGGCGACCGGCCAAGCACGACCGTCGCGCCACAGTCGCTCCACTTGATGAACAATCCCCATGTTCGCGCGGCGGCCTATGGTCTGGCGAAGCGCGCACTCGGAGACGGCAAGGCTTCGGATGCGGAAGCCGTGACCCGTGCGTACCAGATCGCGCTTTGCCGCGCGCCAACGAAGGAGGAAATGGCCGATGCACTCGATTTCTTGAAAGCTCAGGGTGCGGCCAATCACGACACCGCGATGGCCGATCTCTGCCAGGTGTTGTTTTGCCTCAACGAATTCCTGTACCTCGAGTAAGCGACTCGGCCTCGGAAGTCGCTATTCGGCTGATCGACTGGATGCTGACGCTACCACACGCGCTGGCCGTGACGTTTGGGAAGGAGAACGAGATGCCGATCATCACGCCGACGGAACAACGCTGGCTGAAGAAGGACGAGGCGAAGGGCCGTTCCGAAGCTAGCGCATTGAGGCCTCCGCTCCGCAGGTTGCTCCCACCTGAAACGCAGTCCTGAACCACTCACGCAACTGATCTTGGCACGCCAGGAACCCGTCATGCTGAACCTCCCACGATTCTTCGCGCCACCCACGACTGCCTACCGCTCGCGGCGCGAGTTCCTCACACGCGCCGGTGGGGGCCTCGGTCTGCTCGCGCTCGCGGACCTGCTCCGCGCGGACGATCAGGCGCACTCCGAAGACCCACTCGCGCCACGCAAGCCACACTTCGCAGGCAAGGCGAAGGCCGTCATCTGGCTATTCATGAACGGTGGCCCCAGTCATGTGGATACGTGGGACCACAAGCCCGAACTGGAGAAACGCGACGGGCAGGAATTGAAGGGGCTTGATCCCAACACTGGCTTCTTCAACCAGCAGGTTGGGCCGCTGATGAAGTCGCCGTTCCAGTTCGCGAAGTATGGCCAGTGTGGGAAGATGGTGAGCGAACTCTTCCCGAATATGGCCAAGCACGTCGACAAGATGGCGTTCATCCACTCGTTGTGGAGCGACTCCAACAATCACTCGCCGGCACTGTTCAAGATGAACACTGGCATGGCGCGAATGGGGTTTCCGTGTGTCGGCAGTTGGGTCACTTATGGCCTGGGGAGCGTCAGCCGCAGCCTGCCGGCGTTCTGCGTGATGTACGACACACTCGGCCGCGGCATTCCCAAGGGGCACGCGCTCAACTGGGGTGCCGGGTTCTTACCCACAGTCTTCCAGGGCACCGCATTCAAGCCGCAGGGCGAACCCATCGATAACCTCTCCCGGCCAAAGGACATCACCGCGAAACGTCAGCGCGGCCAACTCGACTTGCTCGCCAAGCTCAACAGGCACGCCGAGGTGCAGCATCCGGAAGAGGCCGACTGGGCGGCTCGCGTCGAGAGTTACGAACTGGCTTACCGCATGCAAATGGCCGCGCCAGAGGCACTCGATCTCTCGAAGGAAACGAAGGAAACGCAACACCTGTACGGCCTCGATAACCCAAAGGCCAAACACTTCGCAAAGCAGTGCCTCATCGCGCGTCGCCTGGTCGAAAAGGGCGTCCGCTTCGTGCAGATCTATTCAGGCGGGATGGATAACGATCTCTCCTGGGATGGGCACACCAACATCGCCAAGAATCACGGCGGCTTCGCGAAAGAAACCGATCAGCCCATTGCCGCGCTGCTCGAAGACCTCCATCGCCGGGGACTACTCGAGAGCACGCTGGTGATCTGGGGCGGAGAGTTCGGGCGGTTGCCGATCGTGCAGAAGGGGAACGCCGGCCGCGACCACAACCCGCACGCCATCACGTACTGGATGGCCGGTGGCGGCGTGAAAGGCGGCACGAGTTATGGCGCGTCGGACGAGATTGGCTTCAAGGCGGCGGAAAATCGTGTCAGTATCAACGACTTCCACGCAACAGTTTTGCACCTGTTGGGGCTGGATCACAAGAAGCTGACGTACCGGTTCCAGGGCCGCGACTTCCGCCTGACCGACGTGGCTGGAACCGTGGTGAAGGATATCCTGGCGTGACGCGCTCATGTCCGGTTCGACCACGAGAAGACGACGCGATTCCGAATGCTATGAACGATCGAAGCCGCAGTCGACGCACGGATCACGTGCCGACCGCGGCTTCGATCGTTCCGGGAGAAGCCTACTTCTACTTCCGGCGTTTCATCACCATTACCTTGTCTTCAACCTCGTCGTTGAGCACGAGCGAAGTCTTGTTCAGCAGGCAAATACGACCCTTGTCGTTCTTGTTACCATCCTTGCCCGTGAGCGTGACCACGTCCTTTTCGATCTTGTATCCACCAGCGTCCACAGTCACTTCCTTACCATCCACCGACAACGTCACATTAACCTTGCCGTTGTTGGTGAACTCCAGCTTCGTGCCTGAGGGAATGTCTTTCGCGTCGCTGTGGACGATTTCCCACGTCCCGACGATCAGTTCCTTCTTGCTATCCGCGGCGGGAGCGGCGCCCGCCCAGAACACTCCGACCGCTACCATCGCGATCACGGTTGTACGCATGACACCCTCCTGGCTTGTGAGAACCGCGCCAAACACCTAACCTCACATACCAGATGTGTCAATACCGTAATCCCGAGCAACTGTTGAAGCCGCAGTCTGGAGGGGTACGATGCTCGCACCAATTCGGTGGGTTGCCTGGGCCGTGCTGCGATTCCTCCTTTCCTTGCGATACACGGTCACGGTTGTGGGCGCAGCAGACGTGCTCCGGCGGCCTGGCCCATTCCTCATCCTGCCGAATCACCCGGCGTTTTGCGATCCGCCGAATCTTCTCGTCCACCTGTGGCCACACTTCCAGATGCGCCCACTGCTACTGGAATCGAACTTCCGCGGCCCGGTGTTCGCGCCCCTGGCCTGGATGCTTCGCGCGATCAAGATGCCGGACATTGTTCGCGCCAGCGCCGAAGACAAGCGCCGCGCCGAGGAGGCGGTGGGCGAGGTGATCGCGACTCTGCGTCGCGGCGAGAATGTGATCCTCTGGCCGAGTGGTCGGCTCTCGCGTGACGGCGCCGAACATCTCGGCGGGGCACGCACCGCGGCCGACGTGCTGGCAGCAGTGCCGAATTGCACGGTGGTGCTCGCACGCACGCGCGGACTGTGGGGAAGCATGTTCAGTTGGGCCGACGGGCCGCCGTCGCTCACGCGTGCCCTCCTTCGCGGTCTTGGCCTGTGGGTCGCGAATCTCTTCTTCCTCGCTCCGCGCCGCAAGGCGACTGTTTCACTCGAAGCGTTTGGCACCGATCAACGCCCCGAACCGGCGCGCGTGGCCGTGAATGCGTGGCTCGAACAGTGGTTCAATGCCGACACCGCGCGCGAAGAACCGACATTCGTACCACGGCACTTTCTCTTGGGCCCGCGCACACACACCTATCCGCCACCCGTCGCGAACACCACGGAACTTGATCTCTCGAAAGTGAAGCCTGAGACGAGAGCCGCTATTGCCGACTTGATCGCGGAGAAGATCAAGCGGCCGCTCACGGCGAGTGAAGCCTCGCCCGACACGACGTTCCTTCAACTCGGAATGGACAGCCTCGATGCGATGGAGATTTCGCTCGCGGTAGAACAGCGGTTCGGCTTCCGCTCCGACGAGGTGCCGACGACACTCGGCACGCTGTGGGCACTGGCCGAAGGGCTGACTCAGACCGCGCCGCCGAAACCGCCACCGGCCGGCTGGCACGATGCGCCCAATGACGACTCACCGTTAACGATTCCTGGTGAGACAGTGGCCGAGGCGTTTCTCACGCAGGCGTTCGCGCGCCGAACATTCCTCATCGCGGCTGATGACCTCGCGGGCGGGGTGAGCTATGAGAAGATGCTCGTGGGTGCGTGGGCGATGTCGAGTCGCTTCCGCGAAATCGTAGCGCCCAACGTCGGGCTGATACTCCCGGCATCGGTGGCGTGCGACATCGCATTTCTCGGGTTGCATCTCGCAGGCAAACTGCCGGTGGTGCTGAACTGGACGACTGGACCTGGCAACCTCACGCACGCCGCGAAGCTGATGGGTCTGACACACGTCGTCACATCGAAGGCGTTTGTCGATCGCACGCAGGTGCAGGTGCCGGGCACGCAGTTCCTGTTCCTTGAAGACGTCCGGGCCGGCCTCGGCAAGCTCGCGCTCCTCCGGCGATTACTCGCGGTACGCTGGCTCGGTGGCGCGGTTCGGTCGCGTCTCTTGAAGGCCATCGCGAACGATCCGCATCAGCCCGCGGTGGTGCTGTTCACCAGTGGTAGCGAGAAATCGCCGAAGGCCGTGCCACTGACACACGCGAACATTATCAGCGATCAGCGGGGCTGCCTCGAAGCACTTCAGATCAGTCGGCAGAATATCGCGCTCGGCTTTCTGCCAATGTTCCATAGCTTCGGTCTCACTGTGACTGGGTTGTTGCCGCTGTTTGTCGGCGTGCGTGTTGTCCATCATCCCGACCCGACCGACTCCGCGGCTCTGGCTCGCAAAGTGGCCGCGTATCGGCCATCGCTTGTCGCCGGGACTCCCACTTTCATGAGCTACATCTTCGATCGCGCGAGGCCGGGTGAACTCGACTCGCTGCGGCTCATCGTCGTCGGCGCGGAGAAGGCTCCGGAAAGCGTCTTCGAGAAGGCAGCTCGCGCCGCACCGCGCGCGGAGATGCTGGAGGGCTACGGCATCACCGAGTGTTCGCCCGTGGTATCGGTGAACCGGCCTGGCCACGTTCGGCCAGGGACCATCGGGCAGCCGTTGCCGAACGTGGAAGTTTGCGTAACCGACATCGAAACACACGAGATACTGGGGCAGAATGCATTGGGGATGCTGCACGTTACCGGCCCAACGGTATTCCCAGGATACATCGGTCACGACGGACCGCAGCCATTTGTGGAGTTCGCGGAGAGGCGGTGGTATGTCACTGGCGACCTTGCCATGATCGACGAGGCTGGTGCGATCATCTTCAGCGGCCGGCTCAAACGCTTCCTGAAGGCCGGTGGCGAGATGATCTCGCTCCCGGCACTCGAGGAGCCATTCGCGCGGCTATTCCCACCTTCTGAGCAGGGACTGCGTGTTGCGGTGGAGGGAATCGAAGTCTCCGGCGGCCGGCGCATCGTGCTATTCACCACGGAGGTTCTGAATCTACGCGATGCCAACGCACTCTTGCAGGAGGAAGGATTTCGCGGCGTGATGCGACTCGATGAGGTACGGCAAGTGCAGGCGATCCCCACGCTCGGCACCGGCAAGACTGACTACAAGACACTGCGCGCGATGATCGAGGGGAAGTGATGAGCAGGGCCATTTGCAATCGCCAGTCACTGCACGCACAGACTTGGGCTTGTCTCAGGATTGCACACTCGGCTACCCTCCCGCGATGATACCGGCAACCATGCCGCCGGTCGCCCCTCACACAGGGACTCGCCATGATTCGTTGGAGCGTGTTGGTTGCGGCGGTGATGGTGGCGGCTGCTGCGGCATTCGTGGCAGGCGCGGCAGCAGTGCCGAACCGGGCGGTGAAGGGGCCAGCAAGTACGAAGGCTGAGGTTGCTCGGCCAGCGGTGGTGGTTGGCCAGAAGACCGGCTACTTCAACATGGCAAAGGTGATGCGCGAGTACAGACGCGCCCAAACTTCCGTGCAACGACTCAACACCCGCAAGCTGCGACTCTCTGCAAATCTCGTTGGCCTGCGGAACATGTACACCGCACTTCAGGGTATCTCCCAAACTACCACAGACCCACGTCGGAAGGAGCAACTCAGCGAGGACATGGTGCGGTTGATGCGCCAGATTGAGGATACCGACCGTGTGCTGAATCGGATGCTCAACGACAAGGCGACCTTCATCATCGTGGAGTTGTACGACGAGATTTACGCCACGGTGGAGGCCGTCGCACGGGAAAACGGCCTGGTTGCGCTGATCGCCTACCCGGACGCAGTGACGCGCGAGGAGCGCGAAAATCCGCAGATCAAGGAGTTGAAGCTCAAGCCGCCCGCAGCGCAACCGTTCTACCTCGACCCGTCGGTCGAGTTCTCCGACGAGATCGTCCGCCGCCTCAACGAGAAGTTCAAGGCCGAGATCGGTGACTGAACGCTGGGTCCATCAGTTGGGGGAATGGTCTCATGGGTTCGAGGCGCACGCGGCATGTCTGCGTGCATTTAAAGTAGTAGGCACACTCCGTGTGCCGTTGGTTGTGTGAGGCGACGGTCCACGGAGTGTGCCTACTACTTTGAAGCCGCGAAGACCCGTGGGTCGTTACCAGTCATCCACGCACCCTCGACCGCTTGCCGGGGTGTTTCTTTGCTGTCGCCGCAGCCTTCGTCACTTTCTTCGCCTTCGCCTTCACCTTCACAGTGACTTTCTTCGTGGACTTCGCTGACTTCTTGAGAGTCGGACTCTTGCTCGTGGGCTTCTTCGGGGTGGGCTTCTTCACTGCTGGCCTGGCAGCAGGCGTCACCGCTGCGGGCTTTCGTGTCTTCTTCGGTTTGGGTGCGGTGATGCCGCTGCCGCTGAGGTCCTGCAGTCGGTCGTGATCGTCGAAGCGAGCGGTCAGTTCTCCCTTGCCGTCGTGGATGCGCAGTGTGCTTCCTTCGGCGGTGACATTCAGGCCGTAGTCGCGCGCATAGGCGGTGAGTGCATCGCGATGATTGAGGAGCGGGAGTGTCTTCACAACTTGCGGGAAGACTGTGAGAACGCGGTGCAGTGGGAACTTCTCGGGCGTTTTGAGCTTCTCGTGGCGCACGAGGATCGCGGAGTCGTAAGCATCTTCGGGCGCGACGTAGTGCGCGTCGAAGTCGAGTTCGCGGGCCAGAATTCCGCCAATCACCTCCGCTGCGTACCTGGTGAGTTCCGCGCCGAGTAACGGTTCCAGCGAGAAGCCCGCGTGCGCGAACATTGGCACGCCGATGCGGTGAGCCGTGACACGCACCAGATCGCCCAGCGCGCGATTGGTGAGTGTGAGCTTGAGGTTGCGGTTGGACCAGGCCCAGAGCCACGAGTGATTGCCGTGAATGTGCGTGCCCAGCAGCGGCGCTTCGAAGCGGAGCTTCGGGCCGCACGCGAGCGTCGCGGCGGCGACCTCGTACTTCCACTTCACCTTACCGGCCTTGTCGCGGACGAGTTCCGCCAGCCGCAGCTTGCGGTCGAACGCCATCCCAACATGCCGGTGATAGAGGGCGATCAGTTGCTCATCCATCGCGTGCCTGTATTGGAGTTAGTGGTCCAGTTGCGCCTTGATGGGTGTGGCCTTCAATTCCCAGCCGGACGGGCCGAACGTGCCGTCGAACGTGCCCCGACCGTACGTCCAGTAGAAGGGCGTGATCTGGAGGAACGGGCAGTCGCGCACCTTGTCCGGGAAGGGGAGTTGGAGGTCCACGTCCACATGCAGCACGAGTAAATCACCAGGATCGCGACCGATGAAATCCACGACCGGGCGACGACGCGAGGCGTTGGCGTATGACGGATCGACCGGCACCCAGCCGACGCCTTCGAGGAAGAACTCGGTACGGACATGTGGTCGATCCCAGCTCGTTTGCGATGGGTCGCTGCCGGGCTTGCGCGGCTGCGCCAGCCGGCCAACGATCAGCCGCGCCGGGATTCCCCCCGCGCGCATTGCGCCCACGAAGAGATACGCCATCCCGCCGCAGTCGGTGCTGTTGTTCTTGCACGCTTGCGAGGCGCTTTTGTCTTCAATCGAGTTGTATCGGTAGGTAAAGTTCGCGCGAATCACATCCAGCACGCGCTTCGCGAAGTCAACCGCCGGCTCGGCCTTGCCGCGACGCAGTTCCTTCGCGCCGAGCCAGTCCTGGAAAGTCCGCGAGTTGAAGTCCACTGTCTCGCTCGGTGCGAGATAGTATTTTCGCTCCCGGCTGGAGAGCGGAGCTACGAACGGCTGTTTCTCATCGGGTTTCAGCGGCACCAGTTTCCTGCTACGAAGTGTTGTTTCGATCTCCAACTCTGTCGTGAGTGTCGCTCCTGGCGCCGGATTCCGAAGCGTGTGATCGATGAACCGGACCTTGCGGCCGAGCAAGCTCTTTTCGGTCACCACACGGCCCGCCGGGGTGGCCTTCACCTTCACTCCGTGCTGGGAGGGGAGTTCGGGCGGTTCTGGCAGAAAGAGCATCCACCGGCTGACGGTGAAGCGCCTCGTCCGAATCTCATAGGTAATCGTTGCGTTGATTTTCTGAACGTCTGCGGCCTCGATCCGATATGTGGGCCGCTGCGCCGTCACGCTGCTGGCCATCAACAGAAGCGTGAGAATTGCGACTCGAAGGGGAAATCGCATGGTGCATCTCGAAGTGGCACTGGCACCTGAGCGGAGCGCGAAACAGAGCGGGGGGCGGAAGGCCCCCCGCTCATGATCAACTATACATTATAGGCGTTGCTGGTGGTGGTGCCGCCGTGGCCGGTCCAGTTGGTGTGGAAGAACTGGCCGCGCGGCTTGTCGAGGCGCTCGTAGGTGTGGGCGCCGAAGAAGTCACGCTGAGCTTGAAGGAGGTTGGCCGGCAGCCGGGCCGTGCGATAGCCGTCGTAGTAGGCCAGCGCACTGGAGATGGCCGGCAGTGGGATACCGCTGGCCGCCGCCGCGCCGACGACCCGTCGCCAGCCGCTCTGGGCCTTGCCGAGTTCGCCCGCGAAGAACGGGTCGACCATGAGGTTCACCAGCTTCGGGTTCTTGTCGAACGCTTCCTTGATCTTGCCGAGGAACGCGCTGCGGATGATACAGCCGCCGCGCCACATCAGCGCGATGCCGCCGTTGTTCAGTTCCCAGTTGTTCACCTTGGCCTGGGCGGCCATCAGTGCGTAGCCCTGTGCGTAGCTAACGATCTTGGCCGCGTAGAGTGCCATCTCCACGTCGTTGATGAATTGATCCCTGTCGGAAACCTTCTGCACAGTCGGGCCTGCCAGAACCTTCGACGCCGCGACGCGTTCATCCTTTTGCGCCGAGAGGCAGCGACTGAAGACCGCCTCGGCGATGAGTGTCAGCGGCACGCCGTTGTCGGTGGCGCTGTCGACCGTCCACTTGCCGGTTCCCTTCTGCCCGGCGGTATCGAGGATCACATCCACCATCGGCTTCTTCGTCTCAGGGTCGGTGAAGGCGAGGATATCGGAGGTGATCTCGACGAGGTAGCTATCGAGTACGCCCTTGTTCCACCGGGCGAAGACACCACTCATGTCTGGGGCGGAGATGCCGCAGAGGTCCTTGAGCAGGTTGTACGACTCGCAGATAAGCTGCATGTCGCCATATTCGATGCCGTTGTGGACCATCTTGACGAAGTGGCCGGCGCCTTCTGGCCCGACCCAGTCGCAGCAGGCCGCTTCCTTGCCGCCTTCGTTCACTTTGGCGGCAATGGCCTGGAAGATCGGCTTGATCTCTGGCCACGCGGTCTTGTCGCCGCCGGGCATGATGCTCGGCCCCTTCAGTGCGCCTTCCTCGCCACCTGAGACACCGCTGCCGACATAGTGAACGTTCTTGGCCGCAAGTTCCTTCATGCGCCTCGTGGTATCGGGGAAGTGCGTGTTGCCGCCATCAATCAGGATGTCGCCCGCTTCGAGGTATGGCATCACAGTGGCGATGGTATCGTCCACCGCCTTGCCGGCCTTGACCATCATCATGATCTTGCGGGGGCGCTTGATGCTGGCGACGAAGTCCTTGAGGTCGTGTGCCCCAACGAACTTCTTTCCCTTGCCGCGGCCGTTGAGGAACTCGTCCACCTTGGAGGTGGTGCGGTTGTACACGGCGACGGTGAAACCGTGCGACTCCATATTGAGCACGAGGTTCTCGCCCATGACGGCGAGGCCAATCAGCCCGATGTCCGCGGTCGGCGTGGCCATGACGAAGTCCCTGAGGTTCAAGTGAATGGTGGCTGCTACATTCTAGCGACCGCCGCGCCGGACGGAAGGCTCCTGATCGAGAAGATGAACGCAGTCGGAATGCCGCGTCGGGCGCCTCAGGCGGTTGCATCCGCCTGTTGTGGTTGGTAGCCTGAACAACACGACCTGTCTTCACTCTGATCGTCCATCGTGCGAGGGCGCCATGCCCGTGGTTGAAGTATCGTGCCCGACATGCGGCACCCGGTTCAAAGCGCCAGACAGCGCGATTGGCAAAAAGGCCAAGTGTAAGAAGTGCGGCAACGGCTTCCGCGTGACAGGCGGGCCATCAGCGGGAGTGCCTCTGCCCGACGGTCCGGTCGTGGCAATGGCGGAATCGGTTGACGATGTGTTATCGACGCCGGCCCCGCTTCCCACACCACCACTGGCGGCACCAGTGAAGGACATCTCCTCACTGCCGTCGGCCGATCCCTTCGACTTTGGGTCGGCGCCGGCGAAATCCTCTCCGACGCCTGCTCCCATCGCGAAACCAAACTTCGGCTCCGCAAAGCCCGCGGCTCCCGCAACTCTTCCTCCGCCCGTCGCGCCGCGAGCGCCTGCCGCGCCGCCGCCTCCCGAACCGCTCCCACTCGAGCCACTCACTGCGAGCGAGGATCCGTTCGCGTTCTCCGAGTCGCCCGCGCCACCGGTGAAGAATCGAGGAGATGCGCCCGACGAGCCATCGTCGCGGAAGCGGCGTGAGGAAGTGACCGAGAAGCCCCGATCTGACAAGAAGGGGCAGGACGAGGAGGAACGACCTGACAGGAAGAGCCGCAAACGCGACACGCAAGACGAGCGAACCGACGCCGCGGATGCGCCGTACAACCCGTTCGCCAATTACGACGCAGGTCCTGGCGAGGTTGTCACGGCCAGGAACCCGTGGGACGACGAGAAGCCCAAGAAAAAGCGAAAGACAGACGACGGGGAAGAGGACGAGCCTGAACCGGAGAAGCCGCGTTACCTCCGTCCGGAGGAGAAGGGCGGGATGGGGAAGACGATCATGGCGACAGGTGCAATCGCTCTGATCGCACTGCTGTTGGGCGCCACCGCGATCGTTGTCTTCATCAAGCAGAATCGTAAGGAACCGGAGCAGGTCAAGGAAGAGAAGAAGGAGGAACCGCCACCGCAAGGCCCGGACACGCCTGCGGTTCCCCCAGGTGCGCCGGCGGGCGAACCGAAGGGTAAGGAGCCGGAGACCAAGCCAAAAGAGAAGGGCAAGGAACCCGACCCGAAGCCGAAGGGCAAGGAACCTGCGATGCTGCCGGGAATGACCCGGCCGGCCGTGTCATTCGCGCGGCCTCACGCCATCCGGCTCGGCGCCCTGCCTGCCAAGCTGGAAGAGGTCGACAAGCCCAGCGCCGGGCTGGTGCTGGAGTCGCCCGTTAACCGCATCAAGCACATCTTTCCGCCATCAGACACCAAGAGTGGCGACACGGCGATACTCATTCAGACAAACCCCGGTGCCGGGGGTATGGGCGAGAAACTCGCCCTCGACATCTATGGTCCCGCAGGGAACCGCATCGCAGCCGACCGCATCGACTATGACGGTGATGGACTGGTCGTTCCCATTGCCGACTTCATGGTCACGAAGGAGCAGAAGGCATACTTCCTCGCCGCGACTGGTGGCAAGTTACATGTCTGGTCGGTGGCCGAGAAGAAGAAACTTGCAGACGGCATCAGTCCCTATGCGACCAAGCCCGAACACGCGAAGGCGGGCCTGGCCGCGGCGTTCTTCACCGCCGACCCCAACCGTGTCATTCTCGTATCGAGTGCCGGCGCGGTGCTGCTGTACGACCTGAAGTCGAACAAGCCAGTGAAAGACTTCATCCCACCCAACGGCGCGATCGGTCGCGTGTCGCAGGGGCATTCGGCGGCAAAGGTGGAGGGAGGCGCGTCGGTGGTCGTTGTGGTCGGCGGGGTGCTGTATCAGATTCAGGCCGACGACAAGCTCGCGGTGCTCCAGACGCACGACCTGGGTGGCGACGTGTTCCGATCGCTGGGGATCGCGGTGATCGGCGTGCCAGGGCGCATCGTCTACACCTTCGAAGGACTGGTCGACGGCAAGCGGGAAAAACTGGCACTCGGCTTCCCCACAGGGTCGGAGGCCAAGCCGGTGGTATATCGCCTTCCGACCGATGCCGTGGGTGAACCCAGGGGCGCACTCTGGGCGGGCAGTGCGTTCGCTGGCGTCACAACCGATCGCGGCGTGATCTGGTTTGACGACGACGGAAAGAAATTCTTGCCGATGCTCTTCACGCAACCGACCGACGGTTCGGGTTTCTATTACGGCGACGAGAAGTATTTCTGGTACGTCATTGCGCACCCGAAGGAAGCAAACAAGAGTGTGCTGGCGGCGCTCGCGATGCCGTTGGAAGGCTTCGAGAACTACACAAAGAAGTTCGTCGCGAGTCAGCCAATTCCGGCTGCGAGAATCGATGCGAAGGGGCTGGCGAAGTAGAAAGAATCCGCGCCAGACGTGTGAGCCGGTATCATTGCAACGCCCCGCGGCTTTGGTCGCGGGGCGTTGTCGTCACTTCTTGGCGGGCGCGTTGGTCTTTTCAGGTGCTGCTGTTGGCCCTGTCAGCATTTTCACACCGCCGCTGTAGCGGTCGCCGAGCGCGCGTTTCACTTCGTCCATGTTGAACTTCTTGGCATCCGTCACGGTGAACTTTGCCTGTCGCTTCTTGCCATCCGCCTTGATCGAACCTGGCTCTACCCACGGTAGAGACGCGAGCGCGTCGCTCACGTTGGCCGGTCAAGTGGCTCAGGTCATGCCGGGAACTTTGATGACCACCTGATTGGGGCCATCGGTCGGCAACGCGACTTCGGAACCGCTGGGCGTGGGCTGGCAACCGGCCATCACCAGCCCGGCAAGGATCGCCGCTCCGACTGCTTGCGGTACAAGGCTTTTCCGCATGGAACACCTCCGCGAGGAATGAACACCATTGATTCTATTCGGCATCGTACGTCACAAGAAATTGCGTGGAGAAAGAAAAAGCCGCCAACGCGCGCCGCGAGGCGACCTAGGTTCCCAATTCCTCCAGCAGTTGCTTCACCTTTGTGCCGATCAGGTCGCGAACCTTGCGGAAGTCCTCCGGGGGCATCTCGCGCGGATCGGGGATTTGCCAGTCGATGCGGCGCATGGCCTCTACCAGTGGGCAGGCATCGCCGCAGCCCATCGTCACGGCCGCGTCGATTGTGGTGCCATTGTAGTCGTCGAGTCCCTTCGAGGTGTGTGTGGTGAGGTCGTAGCCAAGCTCGGCCATGGCCGCGACCGCTTTCGGATTCACCTTGCCACTCGGTCGGCTGCCGGCCGAGTGTGCTTCCACTCTGTCACCGCCGTAGATCGTGGCGAATGCCTGCGCCATCTGGCTGCGGTTCGAGTTCTCCACACACACAAACAGTAGCCGCGTCTTGCGTGCGAAGGCCGCGATACGCAGCGTGAGCCGCTCTTTCACGCTCGGCCACTCCGGGGCGATGATGCTGAACACCACGCTATCACGGATGCGGCCGCCAGGGACAATCACATGCGAGCGGAGTACTCCCTCGCGCGTGGCGCCGAGTTTCGCAATCGCCGCCTGCGACCGCGTATTGAGCAGGTCGGTGACGAGTTGCACGCGGTTGAAGCCCAGCGTGTCGAAGGCGTGCGACAGTAGCAGGAGCTTGCACTCCGGGTTCACGGGACCAGCCCAATGATCGGGGCGGTACCAGGTCCAGCCAATCTCTGTTCGCCGGTGCTGCGGTAGCGGTTCGATGTAGCTCGTCCCGCCGATGAGTTCGCTGTTGGAGAGAAGCCGCACCGCGAAGGGAGCGCGCTTGCCGGTGTCGCGCTGAGCGAGTGCGTCGTCGAACCACGGATCGAAGCCCGCGCCTCGACCGCCGGAAGGCATGAACTGCCAGATGCGGTCGTCGTCGGATGCGGCGCGCAGTCCCTCGCGGTGTTCCTCCGTCAGCGGTTCCAGCCGCACCCATCGTCCTGACAACACCGGAACCGAGAACTGCATGGCGTGCGCTCCCGCAATCATCACAGGTAGGGGAAAGTGATTCGGGCAAAGACTCTCTTGTGGCGAACGTCGTCACTCGGCTTCGGGCCGCGTGCGGTTCGCCCAGTGCGCGGGCTTCTCACCAGCGACGACGACGCCCTTGTCTTCCCAGCCCATGTATGCGCGCACGTCGCCGGACGTGTAACGGAGCGTCAGACCGCAACGCCGCCGAGTGCTGGTGTTGGCATCCGAGCCATGTAACAACAGATCGGAATGAAGCGACGCCTCGCCGGCCTTCAGCTCAACGTGGACCGGCGCGCCATACTGTTCCACATCAGGTACGGTCTGGTTCAGCACATTGGCCGGGTCGTTCTCACTGAGCTGATACGTGAGATGCCCCAGGACATGCGTGCCAGGAATATACTTCATGCACGCGTTGCCACAGTCGGCATCATCGATGGCGAGCCACACCGTCACGGCCTTCGACGGTGTCAGCGGCCAGTAACTGGCGTCCTGATGCCAGCTCACCGATTTACCGTCGCCAGGCATTTTGCAGAAGAAGTGCGATCCCCACCCGATTATGGGTGATGCCAGAAGATCGCTGACGATGGCAACGATGCGCGGGTTGGTGAGCACGTCCCACACGCGGCCATGCCGGAGGTGCGCGGAACTGATCGAGTAGCTATCCTTCCCCTCCGCGACATACTTCGCCAGGAGTCGATCGAAGTAAGCGCGCAGGTCGGCCACCTCGGTCTCCGAGAAGATCCGGAAGGGCATCAGGTAGCCAAACTGGTTGAAGCGCGCGAGATGATCGTGCGTCAGAACCTTCAGTGTGGTGTTGGTGGAAGGGTGGAACGACAGGTCGCGCGCGACCTGATGGAGTTCATCCTGGCCCGGGATTGCCCGGAACGAACTGGGAGGGTTCATCGCACTCTCTCGCCGCCTGGGTCACATTCTCTTGTTGAAATGGCCTGTGAACTGGCCAGGATTCTCGACCAGGAGTCCATACATCTCGGGCCGACGCCAGTTCACGCGGTCAATCTCGAACTCGCCGGAGCAGGTGACGACGCGCTTCCGCCGCGCCTCCTCTGGATCCACTTCCAGAGTGAAGATCGCCTCTTCGAACTCCGGGGCGAATGTCGCGTTCCCGAAGCAATCGGCCCACGAACTCAGCCCCAGGTAGCGATAGCCGGCCTCATCACCAACGCGATTGACGGCCAGATAGTAAATGTGGTTCTCCCACGATCGCGCGGCCGAAACAACCTCCGCCATTTTGCGCGAGCTTGTCGTCCAGTTCGTCGGCAGGACAATCAGATCGGCGCCGAGCAGTGTGAGAACGCGCGACGATTCGGAGAAGCTGCCGTCGAAGCAGATGTTCATGCCGATCTTCAGCCCATCGATGTCGTGGACCGCGAACGGCCGGTCGCCCGGATCGGTGAAGCGGTCGGCCCCCAGGCACGGCAGATGGAGCTTGCGATAGCTGGCGACCAGGCCGCCCGGACCAACCAGGGCACACGTGTTGAACAGCTTGCCCTCAGGCGCCGATTCGAGCAGGCCGAAAACCGTCCAGACGCCGAGGTTCGCGCACACTTTTGCAATCGCATCGGTGCTTGGTCCTGGCAGTGGCTCTGCCATCGCCATCGCCTCTGCGCGCGAGCCGAAGCCGTAACCGGTCAGCACGCACTCCGGGAAGACGACGAGTTTCGCACCGAGGCGGGCAGCCTGGTGTAGTTTCGCGACCACGGTTTCGCGGTTGCGGACTACCTCGCCCAGCGCGCAATCCATCTGGACTCCGGCCACGGTCCACTTTGGCATTGGAACGCTCCTTCCTCACGGCCGCGCGGTTACGGCCTGGGCTTCCGCTCGGCCTGTTGGATCAGTCGGAGGTAGAAATCGGCCTCGGCATTGCGCAACACGCTCAGTACCCAGCCGTCGGGCGGCTTGCGTGTGGCCTGCTCGAAGCGATGCCTGGCGGCGTGGATGTCGCCAGACAGTAAGAGCAGGCTGCCGCGGCGAAAGTAGTAGAGCGATTCTTGCTGGAGCTTGGCGATGATGAGTTGCCGGGCGTTCAGCGCCATCTCGGCGCGCTGGTTCATGAGATATTTGAAGAACGCAACCGGTATGACCGCCTCGCCGCCCGACGGTGGTGGTGCGTCGGAGAACGCAGCCACAAGGAGTTCCGTCGGGTTGATCTTGTTCCTGGCGAACTCGGCCAGGATCTCGCTCAGTGGCGTCGTGTTCTTCTCCATGATCTCCAGTAACTCGCCGGCGGCCCGGAACTGGCCCGACTGGAGCGACTTCTGATGCTGGAGCATTCGTACCTGTGGCAGCAATCCGAGCTTTTGCAGTTCCGCCGCCCTGTCGGGAGACGCCATGCCGCCGGGTCCATTCAGGTGGAAGTCAGCGTCCTCGATCTTTCCAAGCGTCAATTCCAGTGCGATTTGCAGCAGAGGCACGGCAGGCCCCTCGGTGCCAAATTCCTTGAACACTTCCTCCGGGTCTCGCCTGGCAATCAGATCGAGTGCCTCGGCCAGTAGCGAACTGCGACGTGCGGCTGTGACGAGTCGCGGCAGTTTGGTCCCGGCGTTGCGCAGGGGATCGAAGTTCTTGTGCGCCTTGACCAGCGCGTCCTGGACCTCCTTCTTCAGCTTTTCCAGTTCCTCTCGCGCCTCGTCGGCAGAGGCTTCCGCGAAATCAATCTTCGCGTACTGGGTCGCGAGGTCGAGCGCGACGTAGGCCGCATCCAGCGGCAATGCAGTTGGCCCGACGAGCAGCATTTGCGACCGGTCGTTCGGTTTGAATTGCCCGAACGGCACGCGATCCCCGACCGCCTGGCCCGACCGGTCGATCCGGATCACCACCATGTCGCCGAGGAACTCACGCAGGCCAGGAATGTCGATCGGCATTCCGATGAAGCCGGCATCCACGACTTGCTCACGGGTTTCTCCCTTCGGCCCGCGCATGGGTAACCTGCGAACCGCTTTCCCTCCGAGGTAGGTATGGGCCAGTCGCAGCGCGACGGCAGTCGCAGGCACGTCGAATTGCCCACGCCGATACTGGTCGGGTGTCGGCAGCCTGGAGAGGCACTGCCGGTAAGCAGTAGCGGAGGCGATGGTTCGTTCGCTCTCCGTCATCGGCAGGCCAGGGTCTTTGAGGACTTCGGCCAGGGCGAAGTATGATACGGGGTGATCGGGGTTGGCTTCGATGCCCCGCAGGGCCGCCCACAGTGCCAGAAGCGGTGTCGCGCGCATCGCGCCGGCGTCAGCGGCCGCAGATGGGTCCAGGGGAGGCAGTTCGAGTTCGACGCGCGCGTCGGCCAGTCGCAATTCCGTCTGGAGCCACGCTGCGCCGCTAATGGTGGGTAACGCCAGCAGCGGGGGCCAGATCAACATTTCGCGGAGCATCTGTCGTCGCCCGATCCGGGCCTCCAGGCCAATCTTGTACCGCAGCCAGCCCAGTGCCTCGGCCGCGCCCGGCGGCGCCGGCATTTGCGGCTGGATGAACGCTGCCTCCCAGCCCAGAGCAGGTGGGATGGGCTTCAGTTCCACATCGGGCACTCCCTGCGCATTTGGACCGAAGGCGAGTGCCACCGGATCAACACGCAGGGCCGCGAACTCCGGCTTGGGCGGCCCACTCGCTGGCCGGTAACCGAATACGGTTGTCTGCCCGTCGAGATACCACGGCGTCCACTCATTCCAGCCACGATACAGTGCCATCCGCGCGTTTTCCGAGCGTGTCTTCAAGATCGTCGGGTCGGATGCGGGGTCGGAGATTGCCAGATAGTCCGCGCCGCTCTGTGCCATCACAGCAACCGCGTCGGCAAAGTCCGGCAATTCGCCGCCCACCGCGACCAGCCCCAGACCGCGGCGCAGTTTGAGGTAATCAGGCAGCTCAGACCGGTGGTGATGGAGGTTCGAGTTGATGAAGACCTTCTCGCGCGGAGCGAACCACGCCACATAGTTCGCCAGTTCGGTGCTCGCGATGATGCCACGGTCGTCCGTGGGGAGCTTCTCCTGCGCACGCCACGTTTCCAACTGTCTGGAAGCCTGCACCAAAAGCGGGTCCGCTTCCACGCCCCAGGCAACGCGCCGCGTGTAGGCGGGGTTAGTCGTCTCTGGCTGGAGCCACCCAGGATACGACAGTACGCACAGAACCACGGCCACCAGTACGCACAGGACGCGGCCAACGGTGGCACCGATCCACAGGAAGCGGCTCCGCGGGTCGCCCCATGTCTTCAATTGCACATGCGAACTGGTGGCATTGAGTTGCGCGGCGATCAGTGGCACTGCCACGACCACGAAATACGGTATGGCCACAATACGGTAAACCGCCAGCGCCAGGAAGCCGACCCACAGCGCGACATGCGATGCCCGCAGGCGGCCAGCGCTGAAGCCCAGCGTCAATGCACCTGACACAACCAGTAACGCGAACGCGATCCCGTTCACGTTCTGACCGAAGTGCGAACTGCTGTAAAACTGTTCGTCGGTGGCTGGCATCAGCAAGGCACGCAGTCGCGGATCGGATTCCGCGCCAGAAACACCGACCAGCTCGAAGGGAAGTTGCCAGACGCGCACGTGGTGCGGGTTCAGCATGCAAACGACCATCCCCACTCCCAGCGCCCGGGCGAGCATTGCCACATTCGGCGTCTGACCAAGCGATTCTGCCTCCGCCTCTGTGTCCGATAGCTCAGGAATCCCCAGCACAAACTTCTGGATCAGTTCGCCCGCCAGAAGCAGCGCCAGCGTCAGTGGCCCCAGGAGGAACCAGGCGTCGCAGTTCGACCACAACCAGAATGTGACGCCGATGGAAGCCGGGATTCGCCAGCCACCGATGCCGCGCGGCACCCGGAAGAGGATGAATAGCGTCAGTGCCAGGAAGAAGATCGAGAGAACGTGCGGCCGAAGGGTGAAGTATGGGGCGGCAGCCAGCACGCCAACCGCCGTGGCGACCGCCCACGGCCAGAGTGCGTGCTGCGGCCGGCGAATCGCGATCAGAAGCGCGAAGGCAGCGACAATCAGCAGTGACTTCACGGCGACGAGCAGTTTTCCTTCGCCACCGTAGAGAAGGTAAGCACCAGCATCGGCAACCCAACTGTGATTCACCCACGTCCGGTCGGCGCCGGTAAAGCTAAACGGGTCGGCCCCGCCAGGAGAATACTCGCCGTGAATCAGTCGATTGCCGGCGGCCAGGTGCAGCCACACATCGGAGTTGCGGGCCACGAACGACGCCGTGGCAAGGGCCAGGAGCAAGGCCAGCCCGGCGAGAGCGGCATCGACGCCAGGATACCAGCCGGGCCAGCGCAAGGGATTCAATACCGGCGCGGGTGACTCTCCCTCGACGGGGGCCTGCCCTGCTGGAGCCGTGACATCGGCACCAGGATTCGGGTTCGGCTCCTCGGGTAGACCAGGGGCGTTTGCACCCAGGTTGCCGTCGTCGGGTGGGGGTGGGGGCGGCGGCGCGGTCAGCTTCACGGCGACCTCATTGAGACGGGCGCAAGTACCAAACTTGTATCACGCTAGGTGCAGTAGCAGGTACGGTCAAGCAGGCAGGAAGGTTCGGAGAGCGAGGCAGCGAATCAACTTCCCACTTCGGCTTGTTTCTGCAGGGCGAATGCGTTCCAATCTCCAGACTCCACCATTCCGTCGCACGGATGCGCACCCGGTAGGCACCGGGAGCGGATGGAACCTTCGCCATGATGGCCCCGCTGCCGACGCCACCGCCGCCCGGCCACCGACCCGAACTTCCACGGGTCACGCTGGAGGTGCGCGCAGCAACCGGCCGGGCAACAGCTCATAGCGTCACGCGCGAAGAATTCTTCATCGGCTCCGACACAGGCTGCGACCTGCCCCTGCCCCCAGGTACACCACCGGTAGCGGTCCAGATCACCCGTGGGGCCGAGGGCGTGCGAGTCCGGCGTATCGCTGTCGGGCTGCCGGTCTCGCTCAACGGCGCACCGTTGCCCGCCGGAACCACAACACCGCTGCATCCGGGCGACACGCTTGCGATTGCGGGACTCATGGTCACGCTTCGCGTCGAAACGCCGCCCGCACAGCCGCCGCACTTTCTCTCGCCAAAGTTCATCTCGCTCGACGACATCCCGCTGGCCGAACCGATGCCAGACGAACCACCGGTTCCCGTCGGTGCGTTGACAGATCATCACGCGGAGTACCGCCGACTGGAAGAGCGAAAGCGGGCGCTCGATGCCGAGGAGATCGACCGGCGCGCCGCATGGGAAGCGCGCGATGCCGAACTGATTCGCCGGCAGCGCGAGTTCGATCGGCAGGCGGAAGAGATTCAGACAGACCGCGCCGGCTGGCACGAGCGACGCGGTGCGGTGGAACAGGAACTGGCCGACCACCGTGAGAAGGAAACCGCCCGCCTCCGGGTCGAACTGACCGGGCTGCGGCAGCAGTGGCTCGATGAGTGCGCGCGGCATCGCGAGGAACTCGTTGAGCAGGGCGAACGGTTGCAAACCGCGCGCGAGAAACTCGACGCGGACAGGGCCGCGTTCGAGCCATCACGCCAAATACTGCGCGACGAACAGGCACGCACTGCGGCCCAGATGCAGGAACTGGCTCGCCAGCGCGAAATCTTCGCCGCCGACCGCGACCTGTTCGAGAAAGCACGCGACTCCTTCAATGCTCGCCACGCGGCCGAGGACGCGCAACTCAGCGAGCGAGAAGCCGAAGTTGCCGCACGCACCGAAGAACTGCTCCGGCGCGAGGAGTGGATTCGCTCGCAGCGTGAAGAACTGGAATCGCAGCGGATGCAGTATCGCGAAGACGTGCTGCGGCTCGACCGGCGCGCAGGAGAACTGGAAGAAGCCGAACGTACAGCCGCGGAACGCACCCGTGAGGTCGATGCGCGGCTCGACCAGCTTCGGTGTGATGCCGCCGAGTGGGAAGAAACGGTGCGGCTGGCGACCACGGAGCAGGAACGGCTTCGCGCCGAGGCTGAGCGGCTCGACCGGCAGAAGACCGACCTCGACGCGCAGTCGGCCAGCCTTGCGGAACGCGCGGCACAGCTCGAGTCGCAGCAAGCGGTGGTCGCAGTGCTGCGCGCCAAGATCGACCGCAGCCGTCAGGAGATGGAACGCGAGGCATGGCAACTGGCCTCGGCTCGCATGCGAGAAGATGAGTCGCAGGCCGAGCTACGCAAGCGGATTCAGGAAGCCGAGGAACTTCGCGCTTCGCTCAGTGCCGTGCAGGCCGATGCCGAACAGGAACGCTTGCGGCTCGACGAACGTGATTCGCTCCTCTCCACGGCACTGGAAGAGATTCGCATACAAAAGGAAACACTCGCAGCCGAAGCGAAGCGGCTCCAGGATCGCGAATCGGAACTGGATGTTCGCACGGCCGAGGTCGCGGAACAGGCCGGGATGCTCAAGGGGCGTGTCACGCAGGCACTCGATCTGCAATCGCGACTCGAAGCCGATCGCGTGGCGATCCGTCAGCGTGAAGCGGCCCTGGCGCAATCCGAAGATGCACGGCTGGCGCTTCAGGAGCAACTTCGCCGGCGGTCGGATGATCTGGCCAGACGGTCGAAGACACTGGAGGAAGAATCACGCCAGTTCGCGGTCGAGCGCGAGGCAATCGTGGAGGCACGGGGCGGCCTGGAGACTTCGCGCCGGGAAGCCGAGGCGGAACGGGAAGCACAGCGGCAGGAACTCGAGGTCCACGCCGCGCAGGTGGCACGCCAGTTGGCCGAGTGTGCCGAGAAGGAAGCCGCGCTCACGCGGCAAGTGGCCCGCATTAAGGATGTCGGCGCGGCAGTCGCAGCTGAGCGGAAGAGCCTCGCCGGCGCTCGTGCTGCGTGCGAGGCCGATCGCGCGCAGCTCGAAGCCTTCCGCTCTCAGGTAGCGGCCGATTTCGCCACACTGCGGGCCGAGGCACCCGAACTGGATGAGCAGGCGCGGCTCGCACTCGATCGTCTCGGCGCGGCTCGCGACCAGCTCCGCGAGCACCTCACCGAGCTGAACGATTTCGCTCGCACCAGCCGCACCGATCTCGAAGCAGCCCGCGCCCAGATTCGCGCCGACGCCGAGCGGCTTCGCGAACAGCACGAGGCTCTCGACCGGGCAAAGGACGAGCACCGCGCCGCAGTCGCGGGCTTCCGACAGCAAATCGTTGAGTGGCAGGGCACGGTTGCGGACATTCGCCGGCAACTCACGTCGAGTGAGACACGGCTCGACGCCAAGACCGTGGCCGCGACGGAGGCCGCGACTGCCGCCGCCGATGCCACGCGTCAGCTCGCCGAGGAAACCGACCGCCTCCGGCGCGAACGCGAGGAACTGACCGCCCGACGCACCGAGATGGAACATCACCTCTCGGACATGCGTGAGTGGTATCGCAAGAAACTCCGCGAACTGGCGAAGACCAACGCGAAAGAGCCTGGGCTGCGGATTGCTGATCCAGTCGTCGAAGATCTCGAACCTGGCGACCGGCAACTCGGCGAACTCCTGAAGCTGTCGGCCCTCGTGGATGGCGAGACGCTCACCGCGCTCTGGACGGAAGCTGCGCGGCAACGTCGCACGCTGCGACAGGTTCTCCTCGCAAGCGGTACGATCACGCTCTACCAGCTTGCGTTGATCGAAGCCGGCAACCTTGACGCACTGGTACTGGGTCGCTTCCGCATCATCGATCGGCTCCGCGCCACGTCGAAGGAAGCGACATACCGCGTCTTCGATCCCCGGCATGCGGGCGAGAAGTCCGCGGGCGCATTCCTGCTTCGGCATCTGGGTGAAGCAGAAATGGCCAACGCCGTGCATCCGGACGAGTTTCGGCAGCGATTCTCCGCGGCCCGCGACGCGGCGCATCCCAATCTCGCGGGCGTGGTCGAAGTGCTCGACGTGAACGGCCGCCCCGCGGCACTCCTGGAGTGGCTCACGGGTCTCTTCAGCGCCGACTGGCCGCCGTTCGCGGCTCACCCTGGCTGCTGGGTACGGCTGGCGACAATGGCCGCCGGCGCGCTCGACGCGGCTCACCGCGTCGGGCTGGTCCACGGCCGGCTCACGTCGGATTCGTTCCTCTTAACGCCCGACGGTGTGCTGAAGGTAACCGGCTTCGGCGAACCACCCTGGCTGGCCACCGCGCCGATGCCTTCACTCGAAGTGTCGGCGGCGGCGGATCTGCGAGCGTTCGGGCAGGTGCTCTTCGGTTGGTCGCAGTTAGCGGGCAAGAAGCGGGTGGCGAAGTCGCGGGCCTTCCCGGAAGCACTGTGGGGCGTCATCCGACGGCTGGAAGCCGACGCGGAACCACCGATGGCCGATACTGTCGCTGCAGCGCAGCCATACGGTTCCGCGGCCGAACTCCTCGCCGACCTCCGCCGTATCGCACGCGAAACACCCTTCAGCGATGACGCATGGGATCGCCTGCTCAAGCACGTTACCGATCATGCCCCTGATACTGGCATCCAGCGGAAAGCCGGGTGAGCAACGCCGGCGTCAATACGAATGAGCCGCTTGCGGCTTCGCGGCCACAAGCGGCTCAGTGAGGTACGATCGTTCGCTTCGCAGTCGAAGCAGGGATCAGTCGGTGTGTGGGCCCTTCGCTTCTGCACCAGACTTGCTGCCGGTGAGCGGAGCGATAATCTCATCCACGGTCTTGCCGCTCGATGCCGGTGGAGCGGTTGGCTCCAGCGCCGCAGGCATCAACTTGAGCTTCTCGCGTTCCACTTCCAGCCGCGTCTTGAGCTTCCGCATGTCTTCCTTGATGCGGGCCAGCCGGCTGTCGTCGGTCTGGTACTTGCTTTCCATCTGCTGGAGCTTGACTGCGTTGATCTCGGCTTCCAGTCCGTCGATGGCGGTCGCCAGTTCCGTCTTTTGGTTCTTGAGCGTCTCGAGCTGCTTCTCAAGAGTGTCCCGAACGCGAACGCGCACGGTCAGCGTTTGCTCCAGGGTGCTCAGCGTCTTCTTGTTGGCCTCGTAGCGCTTCACACCCTCGGCCAGTTCTTCCTTCGCCGAGTCGACAGAGAGCTTGCGGTGGCCGAATACGACGAAGCCTTCTGCCTTCTTGATCGCAGTCGCGCGATCCTTCAGGAGTGCCTTGGCCCCTTCCTGCTTGGCGGAGATTTCGTTCACCTTGTCCTGAAGTTGGTTGACATCCACTCGCTCCTTGGCGAGGTGGTTAACCACCGTCATCATGTCCTTGTCGAGCATCTTCAATTCGTTGCGCAGCCGGGTGACTTCCTTCTCCGGCGGGATGTTGTCTTCGGCCCGCTGACGGGCGTCCTTGATCTCGGAGCGGATGTACGAGCCGATCTTGGTCCCGGCCAGTGCGGTTACGGCCACGAATCCGACCACCGCCAGGAGCACCATTTTTTTGAGCATCGCAGTACCTCAGAGCGAGATAACTAACGTGAGGGCGGTTCGGCCGTCCCGACCACCGGGCTCCTGCCGCCATACATAGAAGTTATTCGCCCTCATCCCGAGGAGATTTCGTGCAAGTGGCGGAATTTCGATTCACTCGGCACAATTGCGAGAATCGGACAGCGACCATTCACTGCCACAAGCCCTGAAGCTCGCAATAAATCATTTGCTGATAATGCGTTACGATCTGAATCAGTAGCCTGGATCCACCAGGAAGAAATCGCGAGGGTGGCGATGAACGCGACGAAATACACGCTGGCTTTCCGTGTACCTGAAGAGGACATCGACCGGCAGGGTCACGTCAACAATGTCGCGTTCGTGCGATACGTTCAGGATGTTGCCGTGGCGCACTGGCAGGCGATGGCTCCGGCCGAGGTGCAATCTGCCTTCACCTGGGTCGTGCGCCGGCACGAGATCGAGTATCTCCGTCCGGCGTTCGCCGGGGAAGAGTTGCAGTTGCAGACGTGGGTGGGGCAACCGGCTGGGGCAACGTGGGAGCGGTTCACCGAGGTATGGCGTGATGGTGAGGGTAAGCCGCTGGTCACGGCGCGCACGGTCTGGGTGCTACTCGATGCTGCAACCGGCCGGCCGCGCCGTGTTGATGCGGCACTCGTCGCGCGTTTCTCTCGGGAGTGAAAACCGCATGAAGATTTTCCTCACCTACTGACACTGCATATCCGTTCACGACAGGTTACAACTCTTTTGGAATTGCGGTCTGTTGCAACAACGTCTGTGTCACAACCGCTTCCTGGGAATGTCTCACTCGCGCGAACCACAACCCAACAACCGGTATCTATTTCGCGCACCCCTCACCACGCGAGGACAAGATGGTGACCCGTCTCCCCGTTTGCAACGAGTATGGCTACCAGTGGATGATCACCGGGCCAAACACTTACCAGGTGTGTGGCCGTACCGCCAACGCCCTGCCGCCTGGCGCGTATACCGCGTCGCTCGACAACTGCGGACGGCCGGTCTACCAGGCACGCGATCTCCAGGCCGACGAACTCATCCACTTCACCGAAAGCCTCCCGGCGAAGGTGCAGCATGAGATCAAGCAGTTCTGGGCAGTCGGCGAGCGATTCTCACGCTACGGCTTCCTCCATCGCCGCGGGTACCTGCTCTATGGCAAGCAAGGGTGCGGCAAGTCGTCGCTGGTCAACCAGATCATCGCCGACGTGATCGCCGATGGTCACGTCGCGTTCTATTGCCAGTATCCGCATCACTTCATCGAATGCATGCGGAAGTTCCGCGATGTGGAACCGCAACGCCCGATGGTCTGCATCTTCGAGGACATCGACGCGATCATCGAGAACTACGGCGACTCCGAACTGCTCCAGTGGTTGGATGGCAACCACCAGGTTGACCGCGCGGTGAACCTTGCAACGACGAACTACCCGGAGAAACTCGACCGGCGCATCATCTCGCGCCCGCGGCGTTTCGACCGCATCCTGCGCATCGACGCGCCAGATGCCCGGATGCGCGAAGCCTACCTCGGTCGCAAGGTGCCTGAACTGACCGCAGCGGAACTGACGAAGTGGGTGGAACTGAGTGACGGGCTGCCGTTCGCGGCACTCGCGGAGATGGTTATCAGCGTCTGTTGCATGGGCAACGATCTGGAGGAAGCGTCGAAGTTGCTTCGCTCCATCGACGCGCACAATCCATCGAGCAGCGAGTTTACCAGCTCCGCGCCGCAGACGGGCGAAGAGTTCGACGTGGAAACCGAGTTCGAGGAGCAGAACGTCTGACGTTGTGCTCAGAATCGCAGAGCGGTTCGGCGAGTCAGGGTATGCCCTGACTCACCGAACCACTCTGCGTTTCCATCACTTCCCGGTCAGTTCGTTCGCCAGGTCGTTGGCGTCGTAAACCTTGCGGAGTGCCTCAACGATGGCGCGACTATCCACCGATACGGCTCGCGCGATGGTATCGTCATAGATGAAGTCGAGCACAAGGGACTGAATGTTGCCGTCGAAGATCAGCCCGACGACTTCCGCATTCTTGTTCACCACCGGTGAGCCGGAGTTCCCACCGATGATGTCTGCGGTGCAGACGAAGTTGAAAGGCGTGGTGAGGTCGAGTTTGTCCTTCCGCTCGGCCCAGCGTTTGGGCAACTCGAACGGTCCCTTGTTCCCCTGTTCGGCAGAACGCTTGTAAACGCCGGCCATCGTGGTGTATGGCGGCACTGCCACGCCATCCTCGGTGTAACCCTTGACCGTGCCGAACGCCAGCCGGAGGGTGAAGGTCGCATCGGGGTAAACCTGGTCACCGTCGAGCGCGAACTTCGCCTTCGCCAGGGCCGCATGCCCCTGGCGTTTTGGCTCATCCACCTCGTTCTCGTACTTCTTGCGAACCGCGCGCGATTGCGAATCGACGAGCCGGGCCACTTCGATCATCGGATCCTTGAGCGAAGAGAGATCGTACGCCTTGCCAGATTTCGCCGCGGTCTTGATGTCGTTCCAGATCTGCGCGCGGACCTTGGGATCGCGAACCTTCGTACCGCTGATGAGATCGAATGCGCGTTCGCGCGGCGACTTGCCGGCGAGTACCTTCTTCACCAAATCGGTGTCTGGGCCGAGCGAGGTGGCCAGGAACGTCAGCCCATCGGCGAGCTTGATCGTTTCCATGTCCTCGTAGATCGGCTCATCGGACAGGAGGCGGAATTCCAGGCTCGGCAGCCGGGCTTCGGCGAACTCGCGGAGCCGTTCGGCGTTGGGCTTGGTCAATTCCTCCGAGGCGCGGAGTAGAGTCCGTGCCAGCGAGAACGACACGCTGTTGAAGCCAGCGGCGTTCTCCAGGAGCGTCACATCCTTGATGAGTTCCGCGCGGGTCTTTTCGGTCCGGGCGATGATCTCGTACGCTTTCTTCGCCTCGGCCAACCAGCCTGGTTCTTCACCCTTGCTCGGTTGGTTGATAAACGCCTTGAGTCGTTCCTCTTCCTTCATCTTGCGAGCCATGAGCTTCGGGTCGAGCAGACCGCCGAGGCCGCCGACACGCGCCTTGCGGCTGTTCTGGATGCCGAACAACTCGTCCTCACCGCGCTGAGCGTTGCGTTCGCTGCGTGCGGTCCATGCCGAGAGGAGAACTTCGAGCCGGTTGAGTCGCTGGAGCAGATAAGGGTAACCCGTGTCGCGGAGGTAATCGAGTTCGGCCATCGTGTTGGCGCGATTCGTTCGCCCAGGGTGCCCCGATACGAAGACCAGTTCCCCTTCCTTGCTGCCGGCGGCGCTCCACTTCAGGTAGTGTTCAGATTTCACCGGCTGATCGTTTTCGTAAACGCGGAAGAAGGCCACATCGAGATCGTAGCGCGGATATTCGAAGTTATCCGGATCGCCGCCGAAGAACGCGGCCTGCTTCTCAGGGGCGAACACGATGCGAATGTCGGTGTACTTCTTGAAGGTGTAAAGGTGGTACTGCCCACCGGCGTACAGCGTGACCACATCGGCGCGGATGTTCTTCGCAGGGTCGAATGCACCCTTCTCCAGTTCCGCGATCTTCGCCTGGCGCAGCTTGAAAGCCTCGGCCGCTGCCGTGCCCGCCGGCACGGCCTTCTCCACCTCGGCCGTCACATCCTTGATGCCGATCAGAACGTTCAGTTCCAGCCCCTTGCACTTGATCTCCTCGTTGCGGTTTTTGGCGAGGAAGCCATCGCGCAGATAGTTCTTCTCCTGTGTCGAAACCTTCTGAAGATCGTCGGCCGCGACGTGGTGGTTGGTCATCACCAGACCGTTGGGCGAAACGAAACTGCCGCTGCCGCCAGAGTTGAAGCGGACACTGGAAAGCCGGACGTGATCGAGCCATTTCTGATCCGGCTCGAAGCCAAACTTCTTGAGCTGCGCCAGAGGTGGCTTGTTAAACAGCCACATGCCCTCGTCGGCCTGGATGGTGTCAGGAATCATGAGCAGCCCCAACGCGGCAGCGATGGCCGCCAGAGTGAGAAAACAGCGAGTACGGTGACGCATGGTGCGCCTCGATTCGAGGTGTGACCGGCGGGCGAGTTTCTGTCGCCGGTGGCGCATCGTTATACGCGGCGCCTGTCGGAAAGCCCACCATCCACGCTGCCAGTCGTTTCAGCCGTTGTAAGCCGCATCTTGTGCCGGACGGTTTGGCCGGAGGTGGTGAGACCCGTGCCGGTTCGCCATCCCGACAGCCGAAAGAGGAGATCTAGGGAGGACTCAGCGATGCGAAAACTGTTCGTCGCTGCCGCAGCGGCCGTGGTACTGACAGCGGGATCGGCCAGCGCGCAATCACCGATCTTCACAGGGCCACTGGTGCGCACGGCCACCATTGATCGCCACAGTGGAATGGTCGTTCCGACCACAACGCGGTTGCAGCCAGTCATTGGCAGCGTGAGGCCGGCGCCGAGACGCTTCCACCTCTTCGGGCACAAGGCCCGTTACAGCGCCACGATGTTCAACCCGGTCCAGGGCACATTCTCAACGCAAATCTTCAAGTGGAAGCGATAAGATTACCGGCGGACTCGCGCTGAACGTCGCACCGCGGGATACTCGCTACTCTGGGCTGTGTCACGCAGTTCGGCCGGGCAGTTCCGTTGAAGTACGACGTGGCACATCATCGCGATGCCGAGGTTCGTGTCGAACTCCGCCTCCGCTTCGCCCAGCGCGTACGCGGACTGGCACTCGTCCCCGGTCAACCGCTCGCGCGACTCGGCCCAGTCTCGGAACGCGAGCCAGCGCCAGTGACGGGATGATCGGTTGGGTGCGCCTGTTGCGTAGCGGGCGAAGTCCGCGGCGCTTTCTGCATCAACGATGCCAGCCACGAACCATCTGGGTGGGAATAACGCGGCCATTGTGCGAATCGCTTCGAGGTGGCGGGCCGTTGTCCGTGCGCTCACGTTCGGCTTACTGGATATGCGATTCCCGACCGGGCAAGGGGTAGACTTCCATCATCCCGTAGGTGGTGTCGCTCATCCCCAGTGCCCGGTAGGTGGCCTGCGCCCGGGTGTTCTCGGTCTCGACATAGAGCCGCAAGCCGATCACATCCGGGGTTGCTGCCGCCAGACGCTGGATCTCCTGATAGAGCGTGCGGAACACACCATCGCGGCGGGCATCCTCACGAACATAGACGCTCTGCACCCACCAGAACCAGCCGTTCCGCCAGTCGCTCCATTCATAGGTGACCATCATCTGGCCCACCACGTCTCCTTCCCCGCGCTCGGCGACGGTGTAGAAACCGCGGGCCGGATCGTCGAACACCGCGCGCACCCCGGCCCTCAGCACGTCGGCATCGAGACGCTTGTGCTCAGTCTCCCACGCAATCGCGGCGTTGAACGTGACCAGAACGGGCACGTCGGCCACTGTTGCGCGGCGTAGGGTCAAGCTCATGATTCTCCTCAGGCACCATACTTGCCGAGCCGACCGGCGTGTGCCATCGCCAGGAGCATCAGATACTTGGCCGGAAACTGGCCCAACCCGCCGCGCAAACAGTCTCTCTCGCCAAACTGCGTGACCTCGTCCGGCCGGCACATTTCCGCATCCAGGAGCACCGGGACCGGATGCCATGAGTGCGACTTCATCTTGCTCGGCGTGCTGTGGTCGCCGGTCACGATGAACACATCCGGCTTCAGCTTGAGGATGTCTGGCACCACGGCGTCGAGTCTCTCGAGCATCTCCACCTTCGCAGGGAAGTTCCCATCCTCGCCGGTACTGTCGCTGTACTTGAAGTGGATGAAGAAGAAGTCGTAGTCGTTCCACACCTTCGCGAGCGTCTCGACCTGGCTCGGAAGCGTCTGACCAGGGTCGAGGATGTCCATTCCCACGAGTCGGGCCAGTCCCTTGTACATTGGATAGACCGCGAGAGCCGCCGCCTTCAGCCCGTACACATCCTGGAACTTGTCGATCTTGGGGTAAGTCGCGAAGCCGCGCAGAGTCGCCCCACTGATTGGCCCCTGATCCGCCAGTACCTTCACCGCCTGGGCGAGAAACTGGTTGACCACCTCGGCGGTGCGCTGCGAGGGTCCGTCCTGCCCTTCGGCCTTCAGTGGGGCCACGCCGACGGCCTGGGGATCGGTGTCGTTGACGCGGTCACCCAGCCCCTCACCGCGAATCACCAGTACGAAGCGATGCTCCTTGACTGGTTCGACGAACAGTTCCACACCTGGAATCTGGATCGTGCGGAGTTTCTCCACCGCGGCCTTGTTCCTGTCGTTGGTGGGACGCCCGGCGCGGCGGTCGGTGATTTTTCCATCCGCGCCCAGTGTGCAGAAGTTGCCGCGAATGGCCACATCCTTCGATCCGACGGCAAAGTTGATCCCGAGTGCCTCCAGGATGCCACGGCCGATGCGGTATTCGAGAGGGTCGTAACCGAACAGGCCAAGATGCCCTGGACCGCTGCCAGGCGTTATACCCGGCAGAACCGGAATACTCAGTCCGGTCACGCCCGCCCGCGCGCAAGCATCGAGGTGCGGAGTCCGGGCGGTTTCGAGTTCGGTGAGGCCGCCGGGCGCCAGCGGCAGCCCGCCGAGGCCATCCGCAACCAGAAGGACGATCTTGGTTTTCGCCGGTTCGCGAAGTTCGCGGATGAGGTCGTGTGAGTTCATGTGGAAAAGTTTACGCGGAGGGAATAATGACGTACAGTTAGGGTGGCTGACTTCGTCCCGAGCAGGCACCAAGCGATGCAATTGCCCGACGAGAATATCGAATACCAGTTCCAGCGGCTCCTGATTCCACCCGTGGACGCGTGGACGCCCACAGCGGAATTGCAGGCACAGCATTTCCTGCCAGCCGAGGAAGTGGAGCGGATCAAGGATCGAGCCACGAAGGTCCGTGGGCAGGTGGCCGCGGAACGCGAACTCCAGAACCCACCCGCCGGGCTGCGCCCGTTGCAACCGGGTTTCATCGACCTCCCGCAAAAGCTACTCGAACAGTATAAGCGCAAGCAGGATGCCAGCGACCTCGGCCGCGTACTACGCCTGGCCCAGCGACTCCGTGACAGTGTGGATCGCGTTATCGTCGTTGGCGCCGGCGGCAACTACCTCGCGCCCCGTGCGATCTGCAATGCGCTCTGCCACGCGCACCACAACGAGATGCCCCCGAAGTTGCGGATGGGCAAACCGCGGCTCTATTTCGAGGGGAACGACTTCGATAACGACTCGCTGCAAGATTTGTTCGAGCTTCTTGAGAATACTTGCGTTGAACCGGAACTCGTTGAGGAACGATGGGGTCTGGTGGTCGTCAGCAAGTCGGGAGAGACGCTGGAGACTGCCACGGCTTATCGAGCGTTGAAGGGCGAGGCCGCGAAGTTCTACGGCCCCAAGTCCGAGATGCTCAGACGCGTCATCGTGCCTGTCACCGGACCGCAGGGGAAGTTTCGCGATCTCCTCCGGGCCGATGGCTTCCCGGACGATGATATTCTCACCATCCCGGAGAACATCGGCAGCCGGTACGCTGCGTTCACCGCGGTCGGCCTCCTGCCAGCGGCGATCATGGGCCTCGATGTTCGGGCCATGCTCCTGGGCGCCGCGACCATGACACGCCGCTTCATCGAGGAACCGTTCGAGCGGAACCCGGTGCTCCAGTTCGCTGCAGTCAACCACCTGATGACCGAACGCGGCAAGTCGACTCGCGTCCTGGCGGTGTGGTCGAAGAAGATGGAGGCAGTGGGCTGGTGGTACGATCAACTACTCAGCGAATCGCTTGGCAAGAACGGCCGCGGGCCAACGCCGATCACGATGGTCGGCAGCCGTGACATGCACAGCCGCGGCCAGCAACACCAGGACGGTACACGCGACAAACTTGTCAACAACCTCCTCGTGCGCCAGGTGAAGCCGCCGCCGGTGATGATTGGCCATCTGGAACGCAATGAGGACGACCTGAACCAGTTCAGCCGCAAAGGGGTGCCGGACCTCCTCGACGCCGCCATGCGCGGTACCGTCGATGCGTACACCGAGACGGCTCGCCCCACGACGGACATCACGCTGCCGATGATCAGTGAGCATACCATCGGCCAGTTGATGCAAATGCTGATGCTGGCGACGGTGGTGGAGGGGCGTTTGATGGGAACGAACCCCTACGGTCAGCCAGGCTTTCAGGCTTACAAGCGACACATGCTGGCGCACCTCAAGGCAGTGCCGAATCTGCCGAAGGGCGAGTTCCGCGATGCCGCCAAGGGCGCGTGAACGAGCCGGCGACTCGCAAGCTCCTGTGGCAAGCGGCGCACACGCGCGCGGAATCCTGTCGCACTCCGTGAGAAGACTCCCCAGGCGGGGCGATGACACGCGGGAAATTTCATATCCTGACTTGGAGGGCCGCTTGCGGCCCTCGTTCCGTTTCCTCGTGAGTGACAGGGAATTGTCACAGCCCGATCCCGCATCCGTGTATGCCGCGCGCCTGGCCGCTCGCCAGGCGACTGTTGCCGCGCTTTCCGCGCGGCTCGATTCCCTCACCTATACGCGGCTCGCGGTGTTCACTGTGGCGCTCGCGGTTGCCGGGCTGAGTTTCGGCACGAGTCTCGTTTCGCCGTGGTTCACGCTCCTGCCTGCCGCAGGTTTCCTCTATCTCGTGGCGAAGTTCGAGGCGACACGCCGGAGCCGAGCATGGGCCGAGCGTGCCGCGCGGTTCTACGCGGATGGCCTCGATCGTCTGGCCGGAGGACCATCCGGCCCGGAAGGCACACGCTTCGCCGACGACACACACCCATATTCCGCGGACCTCGATCTCTTCGGCGCCGGCTCCGTCTTCGCGCGGATCAGTTCGTGTCGCACGCGAGCAGGTGAAGACACACTGGCCGCGTGGCTGCTCGCGCCGGCCACCCCTGCGGAGGTGAAGTCGCGACAGGAGGCCGTCGCCGACCTCGCGCCGCGGCTGGACCTGCGGGAATCGGTAGCGGTGGCCGGTGCGGACACACCCACGGTCGATTACCACGCGCTCGTGGAATGGGGAGCGGCGCCGGTCGATGAGATGGCAGCGTGGAAACGCTGGGCGGTGGAGATTCTTGGCTGGGGGAACCTGCTGGCGTGGTTCGGCTGGCTCTTCGTTGGTACCACCGCGCTACCTGTGCTGCTCTTCGGCCTCCCGTCGCTTGTGCTCGCGATCCCGCTCCTGAGCTGGACGTACAAGGTGCTCGCGCCGCTCGAACGCGCCGCCGGGAATCTCGCGCTCTTCGAATCGCTCCTCACGCGCATCGAGTCTGAGCGGTTCACGGCACCGCGTCTGGGCGCGTTGCAAGCTGCGATGATCGCGGAGAGATTGCATGCGTCGCGCCAGATCGGGCAGTTGCGAGAACTGCTGCACTGGTTCAATTCCCGGCGCA
>CAYRDG010000048.1:0-13203 GCA_964422915.1 uncultured Frigoriglobus sp.
GGAACGGCGGGTAGTTGCCGAGGTTGGCGTAGCCGCCCCAGATGTAGAACCCGCGACCCGGCAACAGCACGCGGGCCATGTTGCCGAACCACGCATCCAGCAACGCATCGAACGCCTCGTCGGAAACGAAGTCGTTGGCGAGCGGGCGGTCTTTCGGACGGAGTTTCTTCGTGGTCGGCTTGGACTTGGTTTTGTCGCGTGCGAGGTCGAAGCCCTGATGGTGCATTCCGCCCGCATCGGATGCGTCAATCGCTCCTTGCTTCGTGGCCGGAAACGATGACAAACCCGCAGCAATGGCGTTGTTGGAACGCGGCTCAACCTTCACATTGTACGGCGGGTCCGTGTTCACCAAATGGATGTCAGAACCACCCAAGAGCCGGTCAACATCTTCCGGTTTGCTGCTGTCGCCGCAGAGCAAGCGGTGGTCGCCGAGCAACCACAGATCGCCGGGTTGGGTAATCGCCTCGTCCGGCGGTTCGGGAATCTCATCGGGATCGGTCAGCCCGTTCCGAATGGTCGGGTCGAGCAACTTCGCCAGTTCGTCCATGTCGAAGCCGAGCAAGCCGAGGTCGTAGTTGGCTTCCTTCAACGCACCGAGTTCGATGGGGAGCAAGTCGTAATCCCACGTCGCCAGCGACGCGGTTTGGTTGTCGGCGATGCGGTAGGCGCGGATCTGTTCCGGGGTCAGGTCTTTGGCCACATGCACCGGCACCTTGTCGAGGCCGAGCTTCTGAGCCGCTTTGAACCGCGTGTGCCCGGCGATGATGACACCTTCCGTGTCCACCACGATCGGCTGGCGGAAGCCAAACTCGCGCAGCGACGCCGCAACCGCGTCGACGGCCTCATCGTTCTGGCGCGGGTTGCCCGGATACGGTTTCACATCGGCGATCTTCCAGAGTTCGATCTTCATTGTTGGTCCTCCAAGAGGCGAACGGCGTATTCCTGAATCGGGGTCATTTCATCGTCGTACCTGACACGCTGAATGCGATGGCTGGCACGGGCCAACTGCCGGCGACACACACTGCACAATCCGCCGCCGGGAAGCGGATCGTGACAGCGGTCGCACAGGTACGGAACAAACTGCGGTTCATCCTTTGGCATGGTGCTTTTCCGTGAAGTTCGGACAGCGAAAACAAACTGTGTTGCGTTTGGTGGCTGTTCCCGCGGGCCGCAGGAAGAACAAAAAGCGCAAGAAGGAACCATTGGCCCGACCGAACTCAGGGGGAGAGAGAAGGAGGAGAGAGGAGAGAGACTTCTTGTTGTTATTGCACTAGCGCGACGATTCCGTTTCCCCTTCTCTCTCCCGCGTGACCGGGGTGCAACAACAACAAGAAGCGCAAGAAGTCCGGTCACGGCGGGACGGTGGGGGGCAGCCGGTAGACGACGGCGGGTCGGCCTCGGGTGCTGAGGACGCTATGCTCGATCAGCCGCTGCTGAAGCAGAGTGTCCCGCACCTCCTCGTGTTCGCGGATCGACCACGGCAACTTCCGGTTGATCATCCAGAACGGCATCCAGCGGTCGCCCTCGGTTGTCCGCCAGCGCGACAGGATTTCCAACAGGCGCTTGCGCTTGGCGTCGAACTCGCTCTCGCTGGCGTACTTGGCGAGCGTCGACAACATCCGCGTGGTCTGGTGCTCGACGAACGCCCCCGCCCATTCGGCCGCGTCACGCCCGATCTCCGGGTTCTCCCGATTGACGCTGCAGGCGTAGACCAGGGCCAGCCGTCGGGCCTTCTCGTAGGCCCGCGCCCAGATCGCCATGCTACCTTCGTCGTTGGCCTCGAACGCCGCGTTGTAGCGGGCGTCGGCCGCTTTGCGGATCGCCTCGAAGCAGGCCGTGGCGTCCGCGGTCTGCGGCACGACCAAGGGCTGCGGGTGCCACTCGGCCAGGTTGCCGGCGGTGTCGCCCGGCTTGAACTCGGCCCACCAGCGGGCGGCTTCGAGGATCGCCGGCGGGATCGGCCGCATGACCGCCTCCCGCCCTTCGCCGCGCCGGCCGCACTCGACGATCAGCATGCGGGCCAGGAAGCCGTTGGTCAGTTGGCGGCTCGAGAGCGACTGGTAGAAGTGCTTCGGCACCGCCGTGGCGAACAGGCTCAGGCACGGTTGATCGATCACCGACCGCTCGCGGTTGGCCTTGGCCCGCATGACGTACACGCTCGCCGCCGTCGAGTACATCTGCAGCAGGATGCTGACGATCTGCTCGTGCCGGGCATCCTTGGCCTGCGTCACCTTCAGGAGCAGGCCGTCGAACTCGTCCACCTGAAAGAGCGACGCCGGCTGAACGAAGAGTCGGTCCTCGATCCCCTCGCCGCTGGCGAACCCCGTCCCGAGGCAATCCGCGAGCCCGGCCTCGTAGAGGATGCGGGCGTTGACCTTCCGCGAGTGGTCCTTGCCGACGCCGGAGTTCGCCAGGCCGAGGATGTACAGGTTCGTCCGGTTGTCCATCGCGTCCCGGACCTTGCGGGCCGCGAGCAGCGCCTGAAGGCTGAGCGCGCCGGCGAACGCCAAGATCGGTTCCGGGTACGGCGCGGTGTCGAGCGTGTACCGCATCACCTCGCCGACGAATCCGGGTACGCGGAGCAGGTGATCGGGCAACGCTCCGGGGTCGGGCACGACTGGCTCGATCTCGTCCTGTTCGAGCTGGTTCTGCTGGTAGTGGTCCTCGGCCAGGGCAACCGGCACGTCCTCGGGCGCGTATCGGGCGATGCTGGAGGCGATTTGGTCGACCTCGCGGGCCGGCAACGGCGGTCGGCAGCGATCTTCGTTGGCTCGGTGGATGGCGGCAGCGATCTCGGCCGCGGACATCCCCACCCGCCGCATCGACCCGGCCAGGCGCGCCAGGGTGCCGTTGCGTTGGCCCGCCGGGATCGCGTTGGCGTCCGTTTCCCCGGCGTCGCCGGCCGCGACGTGGGCCAACGTGGGCGAACCCGTGGCCAACCGGTCGAGCTCCCCGACCAACCACGCCGGCGGGTCGGGCAAGCGGTCGAGAGGTTCGTCGAGTTCGAGGCCGGGAGCCCACTGGTACGCTCCGTCGCCTGTCACCGAAGGGGCCGCGACGATGTAGCCGCCGTCGGTGCGGGTATCGACCTTCGGAGCCAGGCGGGACTCGCTGCACCGCCAGGCTGCGGTGGCGATCCGACGAAAGAGGTAGTGCCGGCCGCCGCGCGGCGTGATGGCGATGGCCCCGGCCCCGGCGAGATCGGCGGCGCAGTCGGGATTGCCCGGCCACAGGTTCTTGTCGCCATCGACATCCACGACCAGCAATCCCTCGGTGGCGATGCCGATGTTCGCGGTCGGGTGCTGCGCCCACCAGCGCTCGATCTGCGCGGAATCGGCCGAAGCATCCTTGAAGCCGTGTTCGGTGATCGGATGCTTCGTGCGTGGGCTGCACGGAAACACGCGATAGCCGAGGTCGGCGTACCGCAGTGCGGTCGTCAGCAGTTCGCCGGGCGTCACCACGGAATCTCCTCCTCCGTGGGTGCCACGTTGTAGCCGAACGGGAAGTCGAGCGGGTCAGACTCCTCTGATGCGGAAAAAGCGGTCGCATCCGGGATTGTCCCGAGCTGGTAGTCGGTGATCCGGTCGTACTCTTCCCCGGTGACGGAGCGCACAGTGATCGACTTCGTGTCGGCGAGACCGCCGGTCTTGGCGATCTCCACGGCGTGCGACGCCGTCGTCGGCACCGGCAACTTCGACCGCTGCCTCCACCAGGCGACCGCCTTGCCGCGCGCGTAGCCCTCGTGTTCCAGGCAGACCCACTCGGACTTCCAGCGGTGCCAGCCGATCTTGTAATCGACGCGCAGGCTCTTGGGCGCGTCCTCGCCCGCGCCGCGCTTCGTGTGGACGCTGTAGATCACCTCCTGGACCGCGTGCGTCTCGGTCGCCACATGGCCCGACAGGATGCCGGCCTCGCTCGCTTTCGCCTCGTGCTTGGTTCGCTCGGGCGGTGGGAACTCGTATCCGCACTCGGGACAGCGGGCGTATCCGGTTGCCATGACCGTATGGCACTCGGGGCATTCCTTCGCCGGTGCCTGACCGGTCCCGGCGTCGCGCTCCCTGACGCGAATCTGATCAACCGGCCCGTGCCGCAGCACGTTGCCGCCGAAGTCCAGCACGAGGCAGTTGGCCTTGCTCGGGTGCAGTCGGAAGCCGCGACCGACCATCTGGTAGTACAGGCCCGCCGACAGCGTCGGCCTCACGAGCGCCACGCAGTCGATGTGCGGGGCATCGAAGCCCGTCGTCAGCACGTTGACGTTGCACAGGTACTTGAGTCCACCGGCCTTGAACCGGACCAGGGTCGCGTCGCGCTCTTTCGACGGTGTTTCGCCGGTGACGAATCCGCAGTCGATGCCGTGCTTCGACTTCAGCACCGAAACGATGTGTTCGCCGTGCTTGATGCCGCTGGCGAAAATCAGCACGGCGTTGCGATTGCCGGTGTAGCCGACGATCTCGTCGCATGCGGCCTCGACCAGGTTGTCCTGATCCATCAGGTCTTCGAGTTCGCCGGCCACGTACTCGCCGCCCCGGATGTGCAGCCGGTCCACATCGGGTTTGTTGATGCCGGCCTTGGTCACGAGCGGGCAGAGGTAGCCTTGGACGATCAACACCCGAACGCCGACCTCGTAGCAGACGTGGTTCAGAAATCCGTCGGGCGTGCAGATGCTCCCGGACTTCAACCGAAACGGCGTGGCCGTGAAGCCCACGATCCGCAGGTTCGGATTGACGGCCTTGGCGTCGGCCAGGAACTGCCGGTACATGCCGTCGCCGTCGGGCGGAATCATGTGCGCTTCGTCGATCACTACCAGGTCAAACGGGTCAAAGTCACAGGCTCGCTGGTAGACCGATTGAATGCCGGCCACGATCACGGCGTGCGCCCGGTCGCGCCTTTTGAGGCCCGCGGAGTAGACGCCGAACCGCACCTCCGGACAAACCGCGTGGAGCTTGTCGGCCGTCTGCTCCAACAGCTCCTTGACGTGGGCCAGGATCAGTACTCGGCCTTGCCACATGCTGACGGCGTCCTGGCAAATGCTCGCCATCACCGGCGTCTTGCCACCGGCGGTCGGAATCACCGCGCACGGGTTGTCGTCCCGCGAGCGGAGGTGGTCGTAGACCGCCGCCTTGGCTTCCAGTTGGTAGGGTCGCAACGCGAGCATTCACGTCTTCCGAATGCGAACGAGAGTTCTGCCGCCGTTCATGGGTTCCCGCTTGGTCACTTCGAGGCGGACGATTTGACTGTCGTCCGCGTAGGCTCCGCCGTGCTGCAAGGCGTCGAGGAGCGACTTCAGCGCATTGTCCACGTCGCGCCGCCGGCGGTCGGGCGGATGCAATTCGATCTCGATCTCCAGTGCGCCGTCGAGCATGCGCACACGTCGCTGGGCAAGGATCGCCACAACCTCGGCGCGGAACGCGCGGCCCGTCCGGCTGATCAGCGTGTGACGCCCCACTCGCCGCCAGTAGTGGTTGATCGACGGCGGGTAGGGGAGTTCGACCTCGAGCATGGCAGCGTCTCGTGGGAATTACGCTCGGGGGAACGCGGGGAACGCTTCGGTCGATCTCCAGACGAGAACCATCGGGACTCGCAGCCCCCGGTAGCTCCCGTTGAACGCCTTCAAAATCAGGGCGAGGATGTCTCGCTGCGCGAGGGCCGTCCGTTGGCCCGCAAAGTCCTCCAGCCGTTTGCGAAGTCGCGCTTCCCACGAGTCGCTGGCGACATCGAAACCCGCACAGACTCGGCTCAGGAACTGTGCGCCGGCTTCGGGATCGATGCGGGTCAAGACGTAATCGAGGAAGGCGGTCATTCCCGGCGGAACGAGCCGCGAGCGGAGTTCACCATGAGCGCGATGAACCGATTCGACCAATCCGGGATGCTGCCGCACGCGATTGAGAATCTCGTCGTTCGGCACTGGTGCCGCTGGACTGGCCAGGTGCAACTGTCCCTGTTCCTTGCGGGCCATCCACGCCAGGGCAGCGGCAGTTGTGCCCGCGTGATCGCGGAACTCGCGGTCGGTCGATAACACATCCGCACCGGAGCGTTTTTTTCCCTGATCGAAGGTGGCGAACGCCTCCGGTTCCACCCCGTAGACGACCAGCACTGGAACGGTCCGGCCCGATTGAGCGATGGCATGGAGACGGTGTTGGCCGTCGATGAGGACACCATCGGTGTCGAAGACCACGCACTCGCCATTGATTTTCCAAGCACCCCGAGCGATGGCCGAACGCAGTCGGTTCCAGGTGTTGGAGAGCTTGCGGTTGCGAGTGCTGCACTTTTCGAGAACCTCGGCAGCCCATGCGGGGGTCGCCGCCATCAGCACCACCCGAAGTTGGTCGAGCGACTGAAGCAGGTGGTCCTCGTAGGCCGGATCGAGTGCGGCCACGTCGCCGGCGAGTTGGACGGGGACCGCAGTCACAGGTGGTGCCGCCGGCGAAGTCGTTCGGCTTGTCGAAGGAGCGAGGCGGCTGTCGTTTCCAGCGATGAGATGAGTTCCCACGGTTTTTCGTTCTCCTCAGGTGTTGGAACAAGGGTTTCGACTTTCTGCGCCAGTTCACCGAGAATCGTGGCGAGTTCGGCCCATTGAGCCTTCTCTTTCGGAGCGGGCTTGGTTTTCGCTGTTGTGGGCGGCGGAGCCTTCATCTGCCTAACGGGCTTTGGTTTGGTTGAGGCAGGTAGCTTGGCGGGATAACTTTTCCCGTCGCGTCCTTTCACACGAGGGGGTTCGCGGGTTGGAGTCGGCTGCATGGGTGGTTGAGGCGTTACACTTGCGACAACCGGGAGCGACTCGTGCTTCGAGGGTTCAGGTGTTACCGAGGTAACACCTGAGTTCGCATCAACACTGACCGTCTTGGCTGAAACGCCGAGTTTGCGAGCAATCGTTCGACAACTCATTCCTTGATCCCGCATCTCCCGTACTCGTTGTTGCCGCCATTCCTTGTTGAGATGGCGGCGATGCAAGTTCTGGGAATCGACGAAGGCGACAGCTTCAGCTTCGGTTCCCGTGAACTCGGCGTAGACCGGATCGATACCGAGCTCTGTGCAGGCCCGCAGACGGTTCCGGCCGTCGAGGATTTTTCCCTCGAAGAGCCAGATCGGATTCTTCTGGCCGTGTTCGGCGAGGTCGGCCGTGAATGCCGCGAACTCGTCCGCTTCCATCGGCGGATACTTCTGAGCCAGCGGGTGAAGTTCGGGCAACATCGCCGTCTCCTCCTCGGGTGTCGCGTTCGGAACACGAACGCTCAGCGCCTCCACGGCGGCGTGGTCGGCATGCCGTTGGCCGACGGGGCGGACGGCTTGACGGCGGACTCGGCGAGTGACGCCTTGGGCGAATAGCCGCGAACCTCGTTGCTGATCTCGCCGGTGTCCGCGCGCTTCTTGCACTTCACCGCGATCACGAGCGGGAGGTTGTGCAACTCGACGGAGTCGTTCGGGGCCAGGACGCTGACCGCCCGGCAGATCGCGGACAGTTCGGCCTGGGCAATCTTCACGGTCGTCTCGTTGCTGTTGGCCAGATTGAGTCGCGCCCAGACCTTGCGGCCCTTGTGCGGGCCGTCGAGGATCTCGAAGGTCAATTGCAGGTAGCTCCCGGTCCCGGCCTTGGTCGGTTTCATCTCCGATTCGGTGATGACGGCGAGGTACTTGCCGGCGGGCAGTGGATCGAAGTCGGTGGTCGGCTCGACGCGGTTGGCGTCGAACCCGCTGAGGTTAGCCATTGCTGACGGCTCCAGGGGTTGTGGGTTGAACGGACAGGGCGTTGACGAAAGCGTTCCACGACAACGGCAGTTCTTCCGTGAGGCCGTAGCGATTCTTGGCGACGCACGACGGCCCGCCGACGGTGCGGATGATGCGCTCCCCGCCGTCCTTGCCGACCGCATGCGCGATGGTGCGCTTGCGGCCGAAGCCGCCGTCCTCGCTCTGCGTGCGGAACTTCCGCGTGGCGAACAGTACGGCGTCGGACCACTCGCTGACGAGCGCGGCCGCGTGCTTGTGCAACCGGGGTGAGTAGCGGTCGTAGGGCGGGGCCTCGGGGTCCTCGAACTTCTCGACCTTGGCATGGGCGATCATCACCACGACCATGCCGCGCTGGTGCCGCAGCAGGTTGAGTTGCTCGACGACCTCGCGCCAATGCGTCAGGGCGTGCGTGTAGCCGCGGGCGTAACCGCCGTCGGCCTTCTCGATGTTCTTCACCGAGAACTCGGCGCAAACGCGGTCCCAGATCAGCCGCTCCAACCAGTCGAGCGAATCGAGAACGACGGTCTCGAAATCGTGCGGCTGGGTGCGGAGTTCCACGAGCGCGGCCGTCACCTCGTCGTAGGTCGCGGCGAGCGGGAACTTGGCGCAGTCGATCTCGTCGAGGCCGTCCTCGGTCGGCACGAAGATCGGCTTGGGTGCTTGCGACCCGAAGGTGCTCTTGCCGATGCCGGGCGTGCCGTAGACGAGTAGGCGCGGCGGTTTGGGCGTGCGGCCGTGCTGAACGCGAGCCAGCAAACTCATGCGTGGGCCTCCTGGGGTTGGTGGGTTCGGGATTCGAGGCGTTCGACGCGGAAGCCGTCGTCGCCGAACTCGCGGCGGACGAAGCCGACGAACAGGCGGTTCACGTCCCGACCGGCCGGCGAGCCCGCGTCGATGACGCAGGTCCGCCGGTCGCGGTCGAGCAGGTGGGTCGCGTCGAGCCGGACCTGGCTCTCGCCGTGCAGACTCTCCGCGGCCCAGATGGCCAGCAGCAGGGTCGCTTCGACCTCGTCCAGCGGGATGAACGATGGGAACGAGTAGCGGTAGATGTCCTTGGTCATGTCGATTCCCCCGCGATGCGGTTCAGGGCTCCTACAAGTAGGCGTTTGCCGATCGCGGGAGAGTTGACGCAGGATTCAGGCGTAAATCCGTAAGCCGGCATCCTCGAAGCAGTGCCGCAGCCGCTCGACCTGCCGCAGCAGCGTGGTGCGCGGAACGTTCATTTCGCGGGCGGCCTGCGCCACGGACTGCACCTTAAGCCGCTCGGCCAAGTCGCGGAGTTCCTCGGGCAGCGCGGCCAGCACCTCGGCCAAGTCGTAAGCGAGGTCGAACCGGTCCGCGTTGCGTCCGTCGTCGCGGTGGTCGAGCAATTCTGCCGGCTCGCCGACATCGTCGGTCAGCGTGTCCAGCGACCGAAGGGACGCGACCCGCTTCTTGGCCCCCCGCTCGCGGAGCAGCATGGCCACCGACCGCTTGACGACCATCGTGATGAACACGTTGATGTGAGCCTGGTCGGGGTCGAACCGGGACAGGTTTTGCAGGAGCCGCAGCCGCAACTCCTGCTCGATGTCGCGCACGTCCTGCGCGGTGAAGCCGTCGCAGCGGGCGACGTACCGGGCCTTGCGGCGGATGATGGAACGGGCGAAACCTTGGAGGACGATCTTGTCGTCGTGAAGCACTGGAAGTCTCCTCCGGCCGCGGAGGGGCAGGCGTGGGCCACGACGACAGGCGCGAGGGTGCAGGCCAACGCGAAGCGGAGGCGATGCGACGAGCGCCACAATCGGCGTCGCCCACAATCGCCTCCGCTACGCGGCCGGCCAAAAGTCGGGTGAGTGTGAAAAACAGGGTTGTTGTTCGGGTGCGGGACCGGCCCGCGATTACGATTCGGCCCCCTCCAAGAGCAGCCGGAACGGCAGGCCGTGCTTGACCTCGAGGACTTCGACCGTGCCGTCGCCGAGCCGCTCGAGTTCGCGGAACAGTTCCACGACCTGGGCCTTCAACTTGAAGTCACCCGCCGCCGCCTCGGGACGGGGACCGTTGTCGCCGCCGAACTTGACCTCGCGGACGATGCGCGGCAGCGGGACGAGCGACGGCTCGCCGCCGCGAACGACGAGGTTCTCGATGCGGCCGAAGTTGACGAACTGCATCACTTCGAGCAGTCGGCGGCGCGCCGATGTGAGCGTCGCCTTGGATGGAACAGACACCATGCCGGACCTCCAATCACCGGGGCCGACGCCCCCTCGGGCGACAGGTCAGGCACGGAGATTTGCCCGAGTGGTTCGGCCCGCGGGTGCGGGTTGACGAAAGCGGATGTCGCGTTCGCCGGACCTGTCGCCCGTGACTGTCGAAAAGTCGCTGGGCGGGAGAAAAATCGCTCCCGAACGGCCGGTCCGTTCGCCGCAAGTTGCTGAGGTAGATGGAAATGAAGTGTGAAAAGAAATGCCGCTCGGTCGCGGAATCGTCCAGCGAAAAGTCGCTGGCGCTCAGGCGTCGGGTTCGACGGCGAAGACGGTCTCCCATCCCTTGCCGCCCGGCAGAAGTCGGATCGGTTCGCCGCCAAAGCGGAAGAACGACTTCAGGTTTTCCACCAGTTTGTCCCGCCGCTTCTGGTTGTCCCGGCTGGCTCCCTTACTGCCCCAGGTCAGCGTTCCGTGGTTCGAGGCGAAGACGCGCAACAGTTCCCACTGCTTGGTCGGGTTGCCGTTGCGCCCGTCGGCCATGCCCATCTGCGTGTAGTTGAAGGTTTGGGCCGCGCCGCCGACGCTCACCGCCACGCGATGCCCGTCGATGAACCGAATACGCAGCATCGCCCAGGTCGCGCCCGCCGGGGTCGGGAAGAAGCTCGTCTGCGGCTCCACGGCCGGAATCAACTTGGCGGCGAAGGCGTCGAGCGCGGCGCGGGCCGCATCGGTCAATTCCCATGACGGCCCGTCGGATCGAATCGCGTCGGCCAGCGGCAGGAACAAGCACCCGCGGGCGTCCAGCAAGAGTTTCGTCGCGATCCGGTGATGGCGGTTGGTCGGGGCCAGCAGGACGAATGGGCCGGCGGTCGTGGCGACGAGCGATTCGACGGCGGCCTTGTAGTCCGGGTGTTCGAGTTGGATCGTCAGATAGACCGGGTAGGCGAACCCCGCGAGCGGTCGGAACGTCCCGACCCGATGGGTCGCGGCCAACCCCTCGACGCTCGTGCCTTCGGCTTCAAGGCCGAAGGCCGTCGCGACGGCCGCGACGATCTTGGCCGGGTCGAGGCGGTAGACGACGAGATCGGCGCGGGACAACCGCGTGCGGTCGCCGTCGTCCTCGGAGACGCCGACGAAGTCGTCGTAGCCGTGTTCGACGACCTGGAAATCCGATCCGCGTCCATCGAGTCTTGGGTACGACGTGGCCAGCCGAGTATCCGGGGTCATCAACCGATAGACGAGATCGAAATCGGATCGGATGAGGTGACGCCATTGCGGAGTCACGGCGGCCTGGCCGGGCAATCGCTCAAGCGCTAGCCAGAAGCGGGTCAAGGGCTGGATCGTCGGCGTCCGCGTAGACATTGAGGAACCCCCGTTGCTTGAGCCATTGTTCCACCAGATCGCTGTCCTCGTCCCGCGCGTACAGTGCGGTGTTCGGCGGCTTGATCGTGACCGTCCGCGCCCGTTTCGCGGCGGCGAACTTCACCAGGAACACCGCCTTGGCCAGCGCCGGCGTTTTCGGAATCGTGCGACCGCCGCGGACCTTCATCGCGGCAAAGAGGTCGTTGGCCTTGGCGATCTCGTACTCCCCGTGCGCCCCGCCCCAGTTGTAGTGTAACTCCTTGAGGCGCACCCACTCCATGCCGGCCACGTCGGTACAAGCCAGCGACGGCTCGCCCACCTCCCGCAGCGGCTCGAGCGTGTACTTCACACCAATGTTGAAGTAGTTCAGCCCCTCGAAGAAGTGACGCCCGAACTCGCTCCGGTAGAGCTGGCGCTCGCCCTTCAGTTGGGCGTTGATGCGGAGTTCCTTCAGGTCGGGCGTGTACACCAGCACGTCGTACTTGAGCGGTCGGTAGGCGACGCTCGACGGCTCGACGCCGACGACGCTCCCTTCCCGTTTGTACGGCTCGCCGTGTCGGACCAAGAACCAGACCGCGTCGTCGCGGGCGAAAACGAACACGCGGGCGGTTCGCCCCCGCTTGCGGTGCTCGAACCAATCGTTGAGCACGTCTTCGAGCCGCCGGTGCGTCTCGGCCTTCGGCGGTTTGAACGGCCCGGCTTCCGGGTCGTCGGTCAGGTAATGCTCGAACGACTTGGGGTTGAGCAAGTACTGCTCGGCCTGCTTTCGTTCGAGCAACTCGGGGTCGCGCAACCATACTTGCACGGCCACGTCGGCCGGCGTCATGTCGTCGGCCGCGTCCAGGTTCAGGCGGGCCTCGCGCGCGGCGTCGAACAGGTCCTCCATGCCCTTGGCGGTCGACATCCCGTCCACGTAATAGAGTGCGTCGATCAACTCCTTCGGGGTGTTCTCCTCGGGCGACATGAACACCCGGACGAGGGCGTCGTAGTCCGGCTCGCCGCCCGAGCCGGGCGGCGGCAACGCCACACCACGAGCCGTGAAGAACGCCCGGTGCGGGTCGAGGAACGCGACCAATCGTTCGCGGTCGATGGCCTTGATGATCTCCGGTGACGAAAAATGCGACAAACGAAACGTAGCCATGCTGCGCCTCCCCTGTGGTTCTGGCGGATCGCGTGGACGCGGAGTGCGCCGCCGACCGGAACGGCCCAACCATCGGGCCAGTATCGACACATGAACACTATAATTTCGAACTGTTTGCGGTCTACGAAATAGACTAACAGTTGCCTGTTAGTTCCAGGTATACAACAGTGAGGTACCACAATTCCCACGGCGTCAGCCACGGGTTAGGCCGGTCAAGGAGCCTGCAGATCGGGTGTGTGTGCGGCAGCGCGGCCTGCTCGTGGTCGGCCTGGCCGGTGTTGAGGTAGAGGTATGGCTTGTGGCGCGCGGCTTCCTGCGCGATGGCGTTGACGGCCGCGTAAACCCATGAGCGGTAGTTGCGGAGTTGTTCGGCCGGATCGTTGTGCCACCACCCGCACGCTGGGTATGGCGGCGCGAACACGCCAGCGATTCGTTCGGGTGGTGCTTTCGGCGGTGCGGGCCGCAGCGTCTTCACGAATCGCGTGAGAAAGGACATGGTGTATCCTCGCGAGGGGTGTTCGTGTTCAGGGGTGGAGCCGGCTCCGTGATCGGCATTGCTTCGGCCACCTTGCGGTAACCGAGGCAGCGGGCAATGTGAAGCACCTCCAGCCACGTCGGGTAGCGTCGTCGAAATCGCTTCTGGTATGCGGCCACTGCCTGCAGGAATTCTTTGTCGTCCGCAGTCATGGTGGACCCATCGAAGTGGACCGAGTACGAGGTGTAGCTCAGCCATTGGTGCGGCATGGCGCGCTCCTTCCAGTACTGCGCGCAGCGTTCGCTGCGACAGGCCGCGAG
>CAYRDG010000048.1:13303-34915 GCA_964422915.1 uncultured Frigoriglobus sp.
TTCATCGTGGAGCGGCCGCGTAACGCAGCGTTCGCTGCGACAGGCCGCGAGTTCATCGTGGAGCGGCCGCGTAACGCAGCGTTCGCTGCGACAGGCCGCGAGTTCAACAGACGGGACCGGGCGGGGAAGTCGGGCGCCTCTCCTTTCGACTACCCCGCCCGGCGGAGGAATGGCCTCGCAACGAACTCACTTGCACCTCACTCCTTCTTGAGTGATATTTCGTATACTAGTGTATATGGGTGATCTATGTGGGTTTGTCAACTGTTCTCGTGAAGATTTTTCCAATTTCGCCGGTAACATGAGTTCGAGAAACTCCGTTGCCCTTACGGGAGAGTTGCAATGAACCGCCTATTGCTGGTCGCCCTGCTCGCTGCCGTTGCATCTGGAAGTAGCCAGGCCAGCGATCCTCCGAAACGCGAAGCGCCGAAGTATGAGTACCGCGCCGAGCACGACCCGGACGGCATCGGCAAGTTCTACCTCGGCCGCGAGATTGCGCAGGTGATGGGCTGGCAGGCCGCCGGGTGGCTGGAGCGCAAGGAGCGCGTGAAGGAAGAAGCTCCGGCCAAACTCCTCAAGGCGCTGGACGTGATGCCAGGGATGGTGGTGGCCGACATCGGCGCCGGCAGCGGCTATCACACGTTCCGCATCGCTCCGAAGGTCGGCCCGAACGGAAAGGTGATTGCCTCCGACATCCAGCAACAGATGCTCGACATCATCAATGCGAAGGCGAAGCAGAAGAAGATCATGAATGTAGAGACGGTGAAGGGGACCGCGACCGATCCAAAGTTGCCTGCGGGGAAAGTGGATTTGATCCTGATGGTGGATGTGTATCACGAGTTCGAGAACCCGTTCGAGATGACAGAGAAGATGGTGGAGGCGCTGGCGCCAGGCGGCCGTCTGGTGTTCGTGGAGTTCCGGATGGAAGATCAGAAGGTGCCAATCAAGTTGCTGCACAAGATGAGCGAACGCCAGGTGCTGAAGGAAATGGTGCCGTTCAAGGAAATGCAACACACGAAGACCTTTGGTGAACTGCCGTGGCAGCACGTCATCATCTTCACCAAGAAGGGTGGGAAGAAGTGACGCCACTGATCAGGAAACTCTCGCATTCGCGACGGTGGGCACTGCTCGCCGTCGTGGCGTTCGCCATTGTGGGAGCTGCGCCGCCGCAGGCACCCATAGTCGCGAAAGCAGAGCCGGATACGAAGCTCACAGCAGCATTCCGTTTTACCGATGGCTGGGTCGGAGGCGATGGCGCATTTTCCGTGCGGATTTCCGACAAACGGAGCTTATGGCTGTTCAGCGATTCGTGGATAGGTAGTATTCGCGATGGGAAGCGTAAGAACGTGAGGATGGTCAATAACGCTGTCGGTGTGCAGGACGAACGCGGGAAGTTGAACGTGATCGTGAAACATAACGAGGCAGGGAAGGCTGTGGCGATCTTCACGCCGCCGGGTGGCAAGGGATGGTTCTGGCTCTTCGCCGGTCACTATGCGAATGGCAAACTGTACGTATTCCTCCCGCGAATCGAGAAAAGCGGCAGTGGCGGCGCCTTCGGATTCAAGACGGTTGATCTCTGGCTTGGCACCGTCTCGAATCCGGACGCGGAGCCTACGCAGTGGAAGATCGACTACGCGAAGGTGCCATTCGCCTCCTTCGTGGGGAAGCGGAAATTCGCATTCGGCTCCGCGGTGCTGACCGTGGGCAAGGACGCATACATTTATGGGTACGACGAGAAACCCGGCTGGCCGTTCGCGTCGCGCAGGTTGCTCATCGCGCGTGCGCCGAAGGATCGCCTTGCGGACTTCAAGGAGTGGCGATTCTTCAGTGATGGTGAATGGAAGGCCGACGTGATGGACGCGACCCCGCAAGCTGGCGAGCTTGGTACGGAGTTCTCCGTGACCGCTGTGCCGGGGCGAAAGCAATTCGCGATTGTCACTACCGAGAATGGCCTTTCGGATCGGATTGTGGGGCGATTTGCCAACGCGCCCACTGGCCCGTGGAGCAAGCCAGTGCTGCTGTACACCTGCACCGAGATGAAGAAACTGAAGGAGCAGAAGGTGTTCACATACGCAGGGAAGGCGCACACCCACCTCGCGGGGGAAAACGAACTGGTCATCTCGTACGCCACCAATTCCTTCGGGCTGGGGCCGGTCCTGAATAACGCCGAACTCTACTGGCCGAACTTCGTCCGCATTCAACTGAAATGATTATCCTGAGCGGGATCACTGGTAGCTCGCACAGTAGGAGTTTCGCATGAACCTTTCCGGTCAGCGTGTCGCGGTGTTGTTGGAGCAGGCGTATCAGGAGATGGAGGTGTGGTATCCAGTGTATCGCTTGCGCGAGGCCGGGTGCATCGTGGAGTTGGTCGCCCCGGAAGCGGGCAAGAGCTACGCCAGCAAGCTCGGCTACCCCGCGAAAGCGACGCTTTCGGCGGCCGACGTGAAGGCGGAGTCGTTCGCGGCGATGGTGATTCCTGGCGGCTTCTCGCCAGACTACATGCGCCGCAGCGAGCCGATGCTCAAGCTCGTCCGCGACATGCACGCGCACGGGAAGCCGCTCGCGGCGATCTGCCACGGCCCGTGGGTACTTTGTTCAAGGATATTACCGCAAGGAAAGACTCCGCTCGATGGTCGCAAGGTAACGTGCTTCCATTCCATCAAGGACGATGTACAAAATGCGGGCGGAACCTACGTCGATCAAGAAGTGTGCATCGACGGAAACGTGATTACCAGCCGCACGCCGGATGATCTCCCGGCGTTCGTAGTCGCGCTGATGGAGATGATGCGGAAGGTGTGAAATACGTGCGAGCGCGGTCGTTGACCGGAGCATTCAGGCGGACTGCGTAACGATGACTGGATAGCGACACGCATGCTAACTCCCAGTGCCGCTTTTCGCTCGCAGTTGCCGCCTGGTTTCGACTGACAGCGAATCGGCCCCGGATTGACCTCCTCTCGCCGCATCCTACCCGCTTCCACCCCAATCTCCTACGCTCACTTCACCCTTCCCTCTCACCCACAGGCGTGCGATGGCATTCTTCCCTGATGTCCTCAGTATCAAGTACGAAGGCCCCGACAGCAAGAACCCGCTCGCGTACCGGCATTACAATCCCGACGAAGTGGTCGAGGGTAAGTCGATGCGCGACCACCTGCGCTTCGCGGTGTGCTACTGGCACACGTTCCGCGGCATGGGGGGCGACCCGTTCGGCCCTGGCTGCGCCGTGCGGCCGTGGGAAGACGGCACCGATTCACTCGAAATGGCTCTGAAGCGCGTGGACGTAGCGTTCGAGTTCATGGAGAAGCTCGGCGTTCCGTACTACTGCTGGCACGACCGTGACGTGGCCCCCGAAGGCACAAACCTTGCCGAGACGAACCGGAACTTCGACGCCGTGGCGAAGAAGCTCAAGGAGGCGCAGCAGCGCACCGGCATCAAGCTACTGTGGGGCACCGCGAATCTCTTCAGCAACAAGCGGTTCATGCATGGCGCCAGCACCAGCCCCAACGCGGATGTGTTCGCGTTCTCCGCGGCGCAGGTGAAGAAGGCTCTCGAAGTGACGAAGGAACTCGGCGGCGAGAATTATGTCTTCTGGGGCGGGCGCGAGGGTTACGTGACCCTGCTGAATACCAATTTGAAGCGCGAACTCGATCACCTCGCGAAGTTCTTCCACATGGCGGTTGACTACAAGAAGAAGATCGGCTTCACGGGTGCGTTCCTCATTGAGCCGAAACCACACGAGCCAACCAGCCACCAGTACGATTTCGACTGCGCCAACTCACTCGCGTTCCTGCGTGGCTACGGGTTGGAGAAGGAGTTCCAGTTCAACGTCGAGACGAACCATGCGACGCTCGCCAAGCATACGATGGCGCACGAACTAGTGTACGCGAGTGCGAACGGCATGCTCGGCAGCATCGACGCCAACCGTGGCGACTACCTGCTGGGCTGGGATACCGATCAGTTCCCGACCGACCTTTACCTCACGTCGCAGGTCATGTACGTCGTGTTGAACCAGGGTGGGATCGGCTCCGGCGGCCTGAACTTCGATGCGAAGGTGCGGCGCGAGAGCTTCGAACCAGTCGATCTTTTCCACGCCCACATCGGCGGGATGGATGCCTTCGCCCACGGCCTCAAGATCGCGGCTGCCATGCGCAAGGATGGCGTATTGAAGGACTTCATCACGCAGCGCTACGCGAGCTGGGATAGCGGGATCGGCGCGGAGATCGAGGCCGGCAAGGCCGACTTCGAGAAGCTCGAAGCCTACATGCTCAAGAAGGGTGAGGTGCAGCCGAATGTCTCCGGACGCCAGGAGTACCTGGAGAACGTACTGAACCGATATCTGAAGTGAACTGAGGGAGCCGCGCGGGATGGTCAGAGTAACCCGCGACAGGAATGGAAGAGTCGCGTTTCCACACGCCGCGCCCTCAACCCTCCGAGGGTGCCGGTTGATTCTGACAGAGGAGCGATGAGATGGCCAAGCAGCACGCACCGGAGTTTCTGAAGCTCGTGAACGATGCGAAGACGCGGGTGAAGGAATGCACGATTGCGGACATGCGCGCACGGCAAGCGGGTGGCGAACACTTCGTGCTGGTGGATGTGCGCGAGGATAACGAGTTCGCCGCGGGGCGTATCCCGGGTGCGGTTCACATGGGGAAGGGTGTCATCGAACGCGACATCGAAGCGAAGGTGCCAGACCCTGCGACACCGCTCGTGCTCTATTGCGGCGGCGGATTCCGTTCGGCGCTCGTGGCCGACGCACTTCAGAAGATGGGTTACACCAACGTCATCAGCATGGACGGTGGCTGGCGTGCCTGGACCCAGCAAGGCTTGCCAGTGGAGAAGTGATCCGCAACAGTGAGGCTCTCTACCGCGGTGGAGAGCCTCTTCCTCTGCTGTCGGCAGGTTCTACTTCAGGCTCACGCAGATCAACTGCTTCGCATCGCGTGCGAACAGTCGGCCGTTGGCCAGTGCCGGCGCGGCGCGGACGGGCTTCGCGAGGATCATCGCGCGGGCGCGTTCCTTGTAGCCGCCCGGCGCTGCATCGAATCGCACGAGGTCGCCACCCTCGGTCAGCGCGAGGATGCCGCCGTCCACCGCGATCACCGATGCCACGCCGAAGTTCGCCTCGCTCCACTTCACCGCGCCACTCTTCCACTCGACGCATCGCAGCGCCGCGGTGCCCACGTCTGAGCGGCCGTGTGTGCCGTAGAGATAGTCGCCCACGCGAACTGGCGTGTTGTACTGGCTCGACAGCGCTTTATCCCCCGACCAGACTTCCTCCAGTTCGCCCTTGTTTGCCTTCAGGAGGGCAGCGCCAGTTGCATAAGAAACCGTCAGGAAGATTTCGTTCTTCCAGACGAGCGGCGTGGCGGCCTGCACGCTTGCCTCGATCCGTGGCTTCCACGGGAAATCGTAAAGTGATTTGCCGGTGGCGGGTTCGAGTACGCGAAGGCCGGCGCGTGTCAGGAACACCGCGACGGGCTTGCCGTCCAGTTCGGCCGTGGTCGGCGACGAGTAGCTCGCGCCATCGCTTGTGGACTTCCACAGCTCCTTGCCAGTGCTGGCATCCAGGGCGATCACACCCGCGTTCTTGCCGCCGACGTTCACGAGCACGCGCTCGCCCATCACCAGCGGGGAACACGCGGCTCCGAAGAAGCCTTTTCTCGGCTTGTATTGCTCCAAGAGGTTCCGGTGCCACAGGGCTTTCCCGGTCGCGAGGTCCAGCCCGCTCAGGTCTCCATTGGCGCCGAGTGTGAAGACCTTCGTGCCGGCGACGGTTGGTGTGGCCCGCGGGCCATCGTCGAAGTTGAAGTCGTCGCGATATTTCGTGGTGTAGCGGTGTTTCCACTTCTCCTTGCCTGTCACTGGATCGAGACAGAGGACGATTTCCTCGTTCCCGACGCGGTGAAAGAAGATGAGCCGTTCGCCAGCGACAACCGGTCCCGCCCAGCCGCTCCCCACGTCGAGCTTCCAGAGCACCTTCGGGCCGCCACGGGGCCAGTTCCAGTTCAGGCCCTTCTCGGCCGAGTGCCCATCGCGTGCCAGGCCATGCAGTTGTGGCCAGTCCGCGGCGCTGAGCAGGGGGGTGAGTGTGAGTGTGAATGTGAGCACGAGCGGAAGGCGCAGCATCGGTGGCTCCTCGCGAAGGCGGCTGCCCGGCTTGCGGGGCATCCGCTCCCCCTATAGTATTGCGTCATCTGTCCATTGCCGCCGTTCATCCCGGCGGGCTGCGAGAGTCGGCCGTGATCGCATTCCGCCGCTTCCTCAACACCGACCCGCCAGCACTTGCGGACGTGTGGAATGAGTCCCACACCGCTCGTGGCAGCTTTCCGCTGCGCACACCGGCGATCCTGGAGCGGTGGATACTTTCCAAGCCCTACTTCGACCCTGACGGATTGATCGTCGCCGTCGACACGTCGGACAACAACCGCGTGGTGGGCTATGCGCTGGCCGGTTTCGGCCCCAACGACGCACTCACGGCGTTGAACTACGAGCACGGGGTTATCTGTTCGGTGGCGGTGCGCCCCAGCGCCGGCCGCAAGCATCTCGGCGTGGATCTGGTCAAGAAGTGTGAAGAGTATCTGACGCAGCGCGGGGCAAAGCGGTTGCGTGCCGGTCCGGTGTGGCCCGACTGCCCCTTCGGCTTCGGTATCTATGGCGGCACCAACTGCCCCGGCTTCCTCGCTTCCGATAGTGCAGCGGGTCCCTTCTTTCACTCGCTCAACTACGAACCCGCCGGGACCACACTCGTCTTCCAGAAGAAACTCGACGCGCCAATCTCCATCCCTGACACGCGCTTCGGCATGTTGCGCAAGCGTTACGAAACGCAGGTGATGCGCGCAGCGAGTGTGCCATCATGGTGGCACGAGTGCGTGTGGGGAACGCTTGATCCGGTTGAGTTCCGGATGGTCGATAAGCAGGAGAATAACGTCGTCGCGGCGCATGCGATCGTGTGGGAACTGGAGGGATACGGCTGGCGCTGGGGCTTCCCTTCCGCTGGTATCCTCGACATTCAGGTCCGCGATGACCTTCGCCGGCAAGGCCTGGCGAAACTGCTGCTGTCGCAAATCCTCCGCTTCCTCCAGGATCAGTTCTTCGGCATCTGCGAACTACACGCCGCTTCCACCGATACAGCGCTCGTCGGCTTGTGCCGCGCCGCCACTCTCGAACATGTGGACACAGGCACGACGTATCTCAAAACCGTTCCGCCCTCCGGACCGCCGGGCTCGCTCGCCGCGCCAGCCTGACTGCGCCGCCCATCTCATCGCACTCACGAGGAACTTCCATGACGCTTGTCACTCGCTTCCTCATCACCACGGTATTGGTCGGTCTTGCCGCATTGCCGGCCAGCGCCGGGAAGTACAACAAGAAACTCAACATCGGCGACGCAGCACCGACATGGGCGAACGTGCAAGGCACCGACGGTAAGAAACACTCCTTCGCAGACTGGAAGGGGAAGGATGTGCTGGTCGTCGTCTTCACCTGCAACAGTTGCATTGTGGCCGAAGGGTACGAGGAGCGGCTGAAAGCCTTCGCCGCTGAATGTGGCAAACCCGGCAGCAAGGTGGGTTTCGTTGCGATTAACGTGAACACGGGCAAGGCGGATGCGTTGCCCGCCATGAAGGAGCGTGCGACCCGGAAGGCGTTCGGATTCACTTACCTGTACGATCCATCACAGAAGATCGGCCGCGACTATGGAGCCAACTTCACACCAGAGTGCTTCGTACTCAACAAGGATCGCAAGGTGGTTTACATGGGCGCCTTCGACGACAAGGCCGGAGGCAGCCCGAAGGTGAAGTTCGTGCAGGAAGCGGTGAAGGCCGCGCTGGCTGACAAGCCCACGGTGGTCGCCGAGACACCTGCTGCCGCAGGCTGCCGCATCAAGTATAAGCGCGACGATGACGATTGAGATTCGCGGAGCGAACGACGACGGCCAGCGTCTCTCTGCGGCATTCACTCCGCAATCAGCGGGCTTTCGCTCAGTTCGACTTCCTGGAAACGCAGCCCGCTGGAATCGTAGAAGATGACGCGGGCGTCGTCGGCCGACCAGACGGCGCTTGTGCGTAACAGTCGCGGCCCCTCAACGTGGAAAACCAGCCCACAGACCCGCCCGCCGCGCCGCAGTGCCGTGCGGAACAACGGTGCCTGGGCCGGGTCGAGCGCATCCTTGTCACACAACACCGCGTGAATGTACCCGGCCAGTTCCTCGATGGCCGAGAACGCAACCACCGCTTGCAACATCCGCACCTCGAACCCGGACACGTCAAATAGCCTACTCTGCCTATCCAACGCTTTTTTCTTCGCCCTGTCAGCCCGAACCCGACTGGAACGACGCGGGATTTCCGAGAAGATGGTCCGACTTTACCAGCCGTGCAGTCGGCGCAGCGCGTCGTAGAGTACGATGCCCACCGCAGTGGCCAGATTGAGACTTCGCACTGCGCCCGTGGGCATGGGGATGCCCACCATCCGATCGGCGAATCGCTCGCGCAGCGACGGGGGCAACCCGCTGGATTCGTTGCCGAACAGGAGGCAGTCGCCGCTGGCGAAGTCGGCCCGGGTGTAGGGCTTCTCATTCGGCGTCTCCACACACCAGATTCGCGGTAACAATCCGAGAGACGGAAGTTGTTGGTGGATGTGATCCGCATGCAGTGCCTGCTCGAAGTCCTCGAATGTGATGTGCCGAACCACATCGACCGCGTGCCAGTAGTCCACTCCAGCGCGACGCAACGAGCGATCATCAAGGCGAAAGCCAAGTCGGCCGATCAGGTGGAGCCGCGCGCCCGTTGCAGCGCAGAGTCGTGCCACATTCCCCGTGTTCGGTGGAATCTCCGGTTCCCACAACGCAACGTGCAACATGCTGCTCTCCGCCGGCCCAAGAGTATCGGCAACCAACCCGTTACACTGTACCGTCTTTTCCGCAGGCGCGCATCGTAGCGGCCCTTCGGCCTGAAGAAGTCGAAAACCACCCGTCAGAAGCGCGATCTGGGCTGCGGTTGGCGCGTCTGACGAATGACAATAGGGGTTGTGCGCGGCGCATGGTTCGGAGATGGAACGAATGGCGGAAAAGAACTCAACTTCAGCTCTGCCGAGATGGCGGTTCGATGCCGTCGCGGTCACGCTGTTCCTGTCGGGCGCATTGCTTGCCGCTGCGCTCGGCTCGGCACGCATCCTCACCGGTGGGTCGAACCTCTTCGGCTCATGGGGTGAGTGGCTCGCCGTACTACTCCTGGAGCCGTTCGGCTGGGCCTCGTTCGTGTTGCTGGCGGGCTGGTTCGTGCTGACAGGCTTGCTCATCCTCACGCGCGCACCAGGCCGACTCTTGCTCCGCAGCGCGGGTTGGTGTGTACTCACCACCTGTGCCGCGGTCGGTGCAGACTGGTTCGGAGCAGGGTTGCCAGCACCTTCCGTTGCCGGGCGCGGCGGTTCGGTTGGCGCGTATCTTCGCTTCACGCTCGAAGACGCGACGCAGCCCGAAGTTGCCTACGCGATTTTCACCATCGCTGTGCTCGTCGGACTCTTTCTCGCCGTCAGCCGGCTTGTGATCGGCTGTTCGCGCGTGGCCGGCCGCGTACTCGCGCGCGCCTGGACCTGCGGCGTGTGGCTCAACGATCGAGTCGCCGATGTGATGGAAAAAGCTGTGCTTCTCGCGCTCGGTGTGTGCCGGGGCATCACCCGCGGCCTCGTGGCGCTGGCCGTGCGGAGCAAACCGGCCACGAGCACAAAACTAGCAGTGGCGAAGAAGGCTGCGCCAGTGCCGATCACGTCTGTCTCTGTCGCTACGCCGGCTCCGGCGAAGTCGCCGCTGGCACTCGGAGTGAAGGAAGAAGAAACCCGGCCAGCGCTGCCGGACCTGAAGCCGGAAGACATCCCGATTCATGTCCACGCCGGGCCGCGAGTCTCGCCCGTGGTCCGAGCCGCGCCACCACCAGAGGAACCAGCGACAGACGCCGAGTACGAGCTACCGCCACTGACGCTCCTCAACGACCCCGAGCCGTTCCCGGCCGAGCATCATGAACAAAAGCTCCGCGAGGTCGCGCAACTGCTGGAGAAAGCGTTCCTCGACTACGGCGTGAATGTGAAAGTGGTCGGCATTCACACGGGGCCTGTCATCACGCAGTACGAAATTGCTCTTGAAACGGGGCTGCGTCTCAACAAGGTCACGAACCTCGCGGACGACCTCGCGCTGAACCTCCGTGTGCCAACCGTCCGCATCGTCGCTCCCCTGCCGGGGCGCAACACAGTCGGAATCGAGGTACCCAATGAAATCCGCCAGACGGTCCCGTTGAAGGAGCTGGTCGCGGCTCTGGCCCCGACACCGAAGGTGTCGAAGTTCAAATTGCCGCTGTTCATCGGCAAGGATGTGGAGGGCCGGCCACTGGCGTGCGACCTGGCGACGATGCCCCACCTGCTCATTGCCGGCAGCACCGGCACCGGCAAGTCGGTCTGCCTCAACACTATCATCGTGAGCCTGTTACTCACGCGCCGGCCCGATGAATGCCGCATGATCCTCATCGACCCCAAGAAGGTCGAACTGACTGATTACGCACAGATTCCCCACCTGATGACACCCGTGGTGACGAAGGACGAGAAGGCGGCGGCGATACTGGCGTGGGCCGTGGAGAAGATGGAGGAACGCTACGAGTGGCTGCACCGCGCTCGCGTGCGGAACATCGCCAGCTACAACGAACTCCCCTTCGAGGAGATCGCGCGCCGCGTCAACCCGGACACCGAGGAGGAGCTACGCGCGATCCCGCGCCAGATGCCGTACATCGTCATCGTTGTGGATGAAGTCGGTGACCTGATGATGAAGATGAAAAAGGAGATCGAGGGAAACATCATCATGCTCGCGCAGAAGTCGCGCGCCGCGGGGATTCACCTGATCCTTGCGACCCAGAAACCGACTGTGGACGTGGTCACTGGCCTCATCAAGTCGAACCTGCCCGCACGCATCTGCTTCCGGGTCACGAATCGCTCGGATAGCGCAGTTGTGCTGGACGAGAAGGGCGGTGAACGGTTACTAGGCAAGGGCGATATGCTCTTCCTCCAGACGGGCCAGCTCACCCGCGCGCAAGGCGCGTTTCTGGAGGATGAGGAAATTCGTCGCGTGGTGAACGCCATCGCCACTGACACGCCAAACTACGACAGCGAGTTGCAGAATCTCAAGACACGCGAACAACTCGAAGCGGGCGGCGACATGGGCGAGAAACTCCGTGAGCGCGACCCGCTCTACGAGCAGGCCGTGGAGATCGTTATTCGCGAGCAGCGCGGCAGCACTTCACTCTTGCAGCGTGCGCTCGGAATCGGCTACGGCAAGGCGTCACGCTTCATCGACTTCATGGCCGAGGACGGAATCGTCGGTGCATACAACGGCAGCAACGCGCGCCAGGTGTTGCTCAGCCCCGATGAGTGGGAAGCACGGCGAAAGGGAGCGGCCGTGTGAACGAAACGAGTCGCGATGTGACGACGAGGGCTGATTGTGGCCCTCGTTCGCATTCCTGGTGAGTGTCAGCGAGTTGACATCGTTCGATGCGCTCACAGCATACGAACGCTGATCGGGGATAGATACTTGGCGCCTGCTCGTGTGTGTCCCAGAATAGACATCTCGCCGACGTTGTGCTTACCGCGTGACATCGCAACATGACCGAGCCAGATCCCGCCGATGAAGCTCCACGCGAGCGAGGATATCTTCCACCTCCGGTCGAAGACGACGCGGCCGGCGCCTTTCGCATGAAGGTGCTGCTCGCGGGCATCGGGGTGTTGTTCGTGATCATCTTCGTGGTCGTGATCGTACTCGTGGCGACACGCGAGCGAACTGTGCCGCGCGATACGAACCCACCCCGGGCACCCGCCGCTCATCGGTGACGAATGGTCTCCGTTCGGAGATTCTGGTGTGGCTTGCGGCTGAGTGATGGGAAGTCGAACGCGAATGCGTTTCTGGCGATTCGATCTGCATTTCCGAGCTGATGGCCCCCGTTTGGTCAGAGCTGATGCTCTGGCTGGATATCCTTGCGTCTGTAACGCTGGGCCGTGATGCGCATTCGGAAGCCTGACTCGACGCGTAAGAAAACCCGATCGTGCCGCGACCGTGAGGGCGTGGGTGGTCGGCTCACCCATTCCCTCACGGTCGCGACGGAGCGAGAAGCGGTCACGCGGCGAGGCGGAGCTTCATCGTTGCAGGAACCTTCAGCGGGCTTTTGAGTACCCAGCGGCCCGCGTCGGGGGCGCCGTTCCACTGCTGGAGCTGGACCGCGGTAACGTGGCCGCGTTCCTCGTCATCGAGAAGTTCCATGTACGCTTCGGCATACTCCTGGCGCACCTGCGTGGAGGAGCGACCAACGAAGATGAGAGCGTCGGGACGGTCGTCGAAGACCGCAACCGCACGCCAGCACTGGGCCTTGGATTCAGAAGTAACGAGCATGGGGTGACCCTCCCTGGCCACTGGTTGATGTGGGGAAACCGCGACTCGCAGTGGTTTGCTGCGGCAGGTCGCGAGTTCCGCCGTCGCCCATCACCAGGCGACGAGGGGATAGAGTGTCGTCTGGAGGGTCAAAGGTCAAGAAAAAAGCGTCGCGTTTGCAAACTTTGTCTCAAGTTGCTGTCCCGCATTGCCGATGCGCTGAGGTTATTTTGGCGTATGGAGCGGTTCAGCCGTTCCGGCCACGGTAGGTGATACGCCCACGGGTCAGGTCGTAAGGAGAGATTTCCACCTTCACCCGATCGCCGGGAATGATGCGGATGAAGTTCTTGCGCATCTTGCCGGATACGTGTGCAATCACCTCTCCACCGATGTCGAGTTCGACCCGGAACTGCGTGTTGGCCAGCGCTTCCTTCACGCGGCCCTCAACCTCGATCGCTTCTTCTTTGGCCATTTGTCCCCCCTTTGAGAACGCGAAATGAGCGGGCGTTGTGCCCGCTCAAAAAACGCACGCACGCCCGGTGGGAAATACTCCCCCCACCGGGCGTACGCATCATGATACTCGTAATCGGAACGACCCGCAATCAGGACGGCTCGGAGTCGCGGGGATTAGTAGCGGTCGCCACCACCGCCGTAGCCACCACTGTACCCACCGCCTCCGCCTCCACCCCCGCCGTAGCCACCGCCACGACGGCCACCGCCTCCGCCACGCCCTCCGCCATATCCGCCTCCACCACCGCCTCCGCCACCCCCGCCACCTTCGCGCGGCTTGGCGACGTTGACTGTCAGCGGGCGGCCATTCATTGGCTGTTCGTTCAATGCGGCGATGGCGGCTTGCGCCTCCGCCTCGTTGGGCATCTCAACGAAGCCGAAACCGCGTGAGCGGCCAGTTTCGCGGTCTGTCACCACCTGGGCACGAGTCACCGAGCCGTACTGTTGAAACATCGCATACAGTTCGTCGGTCGTCGTGGACCAGGGTAAGTTGCCGACGTAGATGTTCGTAGCCATGCGAGAGCCGAAGCCACCGTTCGCCAGTGCCGGCGACACTCCCTGGCCCCGCCCGAACGTCGGAACGGGAAAACGACCGCGGGACTACCGGACACGAAACGCCCCGGCCTGACGCCGGAACAGGTTTCACAATATAAGCGGCAAAATCGTCGCTGCAAGAGTTTTTTGCTCAATCGGCGCAGAAAGTGTCCGGGAACACGTCTCCGTGTTCGTTTCGCCAAGAATTGTGGCGGTGAATGCCTCGGAAATGCGAAGGGCAGGCGATTCCGCGCCTGCCCTTGGGCTACGGAGCAGCCCAAGGGCTTCTCGCGAATCAATCCACGACGGCGAGGATGTCGTCCTCGGTCATCACGAGATACTCCTTGCCGTCGAGCGTGACCTCGCTGCCGGCATAGCTGCTGAACAGGACGCGGTCGCCGACCTTCACCTGGAACTTGGCGCGGCCGCCGTCGTCGAGCGACTTACCTTCACCCACCGCGAGGATCTTCCCCTGCTTGGGCTTCTCCTTCGCGGTATCGGGCAGGATGATGCCGCCGGCTGTCTTGCCGTCGGCTTCCAGGCGCTCGACCACGATTTTGTCGTTCAGTGGGACAATCTTCATTGGAGTAACTCCTCGTCGATGGTAATGGGAAACGCCACTACGAGGCACACGAGGCACACGAGGAGCAGCAAGACCGTGCTCCGGGATTGTGTGCCCGTTGTGCGAGCGTGTGGCCCTCCTGGGTTCTCACTCTGTCGATGGCGGGAGCGGCTTTGGCTCGCTGAGCTTGTCCGCGGTCTTCGGCGCTTCGGTGCGTGGGCCGTAGACCTTCGCCAGTGCCCGGTCCAGCGTGTGCAACACGACGTTGGCGCTGACGGGCTTGGGGATCACACTATACATCTGCGCGGCGAACGCCTGCCGGATCAGTTCGGTGTTCGCGTCGGCCGTCATTAGCACGGCGGGCAGAATGCGGTCAAGCGTCTGGCGGATGACGGCAAACGCTTCCAGCCCGGTCAGGCGTGGCATGTGCATGTCGAACAGCACGAGGTGAACGAGGTCCAGTTGAACCAGTTCCACCGCTTCGCCGCCATCGGCTGCCAACACTGTGCGAAATCCGTGCGAGTCGAGGAATTCACCCAGCGATTCGCGCGTGCCACGGTCATCGTCGGCGATCAGGACGGAGTAATGCCGCCAGTCCCTCTCGCCCTCGCTGATGTTCGGGTTGATCGCGCCGCCCGGTTCGGGGCGGAATTCGGTAACCATCGCCCATCCCCCAGGCGTACCGCCTCCGCAATGGAACGGGAACACCACTGAAGGAACGTTGAAAATCGGACGTAGCAAACCTGGTGCCGCCGCAGGTGCGAGCAGGCTTCAAGACGGTAACTATTGAAGAATACGTCAGATACGCCGCCCGGGTCAAGCCGGACTCGACCGGGTATGGGGGGAGGAGCCTGCCAAACTCTGTCGTGGAACTGTCAGGCTGACAGGAAGCGTGCGGCCGGAAATCGCGGAATGAGTCGCGAGCGTCAAGCAACGCTGGCGACTCGTTCCAGGGTTTATCACTTCTTCCCGAGGCGGGACGGGTTGAAGTCGGCGTCGGTCAGACCCGCGGGCGACTTCACGTTCTTGAAGAGGTAGTATTCGACCTCTTGCCCCTTTGCGTTCGTGGTGACGATCAGCACAGGCAGCCCGTATGAGGGCGAGCCGCGGCTGGCGTCGAAGAAGTAGTGCCGTGTCCCGCCTAGACGCAGGAGCGGATCGTCGCCGGGGCGGAGCTTGTGCGTGACACTCACCAGCGGTGTCGCATACTCCTCTCGCTTGACGTTGTCCTGGAATGTGAGCGCATCGGCCGGTGATCTCCCGGCCTCGATCTTCGCCACGACTGCGCCCAGCGACTTGATCGGCCGGCCGAAGCCCGATTCGCGAACGCTGTATCGGGCCTTCTCGGTGACCTTCGGATCGTCAGGCGACATCGGCGGCGCGACGAATCCTGCCCGGAACAGCTTGTGGTCGCCCTGGCCGAGCATGATGTAGAGCTTGTCGCCGTGCTTCGACGGGTTGTAAACCACCTCGCGCCCTTTCCCTGCGGCGCTCTCCGTTCGCGTGAAGAGTGCCAGTGGTTCACGACGGAGTTGGTAGAAGAGAACCTCGTTCGTCTTCAGTCCGCCCTTCGCGCTCAGTTCACGCCGCGTCATCGTGGCCTGGAAATTGTCAATGCTCTTCCACTGCTCGTTTGCCGAGGTGAGAACGGCCTTGATTCGAGCGAGTTCCTTTGCCGCCGGATCTGGCTCGCTTGCCTTCGGGGATGCGCGATGCGGCACGCTGGGCGTGTTCACGTCTGACGGTCTGAGCGGTTCCTTCGGTGCGAAGGGCGACGGCAGCGGCTGTGGCTGAGAACGCCGTTTGAGCGGGGGAAACGCCGCGTCGCTGGTATCGGCCGGGATCGCCCCGCTCGCCGGGACAACGCGATCGGTCCTGGGTGGGATGAGCGGCCGTTCATCGGGCGCGGGCGGTGGCAGCGGTTCGGCCGAGGCGATGCCAAGCGGCGACTGATTGGAAGGCGGCTTGGGTGGCGGCGTGAACGCACCGTATGGCGGTGGTGGTTGCCTGTTGCGTGTCGCAAATGGCCCTTGCTCGCGGGAGCGATAGCGTGAGCAGCCGGCGATCAGTGCAGCAAGGGCAACGAGCGTGAGTGTGCGCGTCATGGAGAGCTTCCGTGCGTAGTGGGCCGCAGGCGAGGCCGACGGCCCGGACCATAGCCGCTGCATTGTAACAGGGCAAGCCGAGAAGAAGAGGGAAGCCTGGAGAGAATGTGGACACCCGAAGTACCGCAGGTGCCTGCGCCCCTGGTGTAACCCTCAGTCACGGTCTCCTGACGGTTCCTTGATGACTCGGAACCAGGCATCGCCAGTTACTTCACAATGAAGCTGCGTTCCGTGAGCTTTACTTTCGGTCGCAGCGGGATCGGGTGGAAGACATCGACCTCGAACGGCACACCGACGCGATTCCCGCACACATCCTCCAGTTCGTCGTTGATCACCAACTTGTAGTTGCCGCGTGCCCACGGGCGAGCCGGTGCGAACGACACCACGCGCTCCCCGCCGCCGACCGATGTCGTTCCCTTCACGCGCTCACCCTTCGCATCGACCACCCAGAGCATTCGCCCCAGCAGCGCGTGATCGAGGGGCTTTGCGAGCCGAACCAGCAGAGGCGCGGTCGTAGCGGCTCGCGGAACGACGAGCTTCCACTGATCGGGCCAGACGGGATCATCGTCCGGTGGCATCGTGGCGAAGCTCTTCTTGAAGCCGGAGATGAGCGGTCGGCCCTCACCGTCGGGCCAGTTGCCGTCGATGGTGAAGGTGTAGCGGTGGCCTTCTTCCAGAATCGGCCCCAGTTCCTCGCGTGGCACCAGCCCCTGCTTCACGCGGCCCGGATCGAACAGCAGCGTCAGACGCAGACCGTCGGACGACCAGAGTTCCTCGTCGAGTTCCACGAACGGGCGCACGACCGCTTTGCCATCGTCGCGAACCAGTTTGAAGTGGCTGTAAACGTCGCCGCGTGTGACAGGGCCTGAGAAGTGGACATAGAAGCGGAGTGTGTTTTCTGGCAAGCGGTTCGCGGAAGGGTAAACGTGCGTGATGCGCACGCGCGGGCCAGGGTCGCGCATCGGCACGATCAGCCCCAGCAGGTGCCTGTCGCCCTTGAGGTTCGCCCCTGGAATCGCGCCGAGGTTGAGGAGAACGCAGTATCGTCCACCGGGAACCAGTGTGAACTGCGGCTCGAAGGTGAGCGTCTTGCCCTTTACCGACCACTCTCCCGCGACAGGTGGCTTCTTCGCGACCTCTTCCGGTGTGCCGGAATCCACCACGAGACGTGCGACCTTCGGCCAGTCGCTCGCGGTGAGTTTCGCGCCGGCAATCGCCATGAGATAGTGCGAGTCAATGCCTTCAACGGCAACTGTGCTCGTGGCCGATCCGAGTTTTACAGTGAGTGGCTCGGCGGCAGTCGCCGGGAGAGTGGACGCGAGGAACGCAAGAAGTGTTGCGGTGCGTGTGAACATGGCGGCGGTTCCGGGTGAGTGATCTACCGCCGGATTCTACCGTGTGAAGGATGGGAATGCACGGCTGAACCGCGCCCGCGTGGAATGAGGGCGGTGCGCCCTCGCTCCACGCGGGTGAAGACTCGCGGGTTAGCGATCGGAAGCGATGCGATTGCTCATCTTGTGGTCGGTGTGCATCTGGGCGATCTCGACGGAGAGATTCTCAATGTACTTCTGTTTGAACTCGCGTTCGGAGATGGCCGCCGCGGAACGCACCATGCCCGTGCGCGGGTAAGTGCAACTGTGCGTGTAGTGGTCCTTCAGGTCACCGTTGTTGGTTCCGACTTCGTAGATGTTGACCTCGACCTCGGCGCGACCTTCGTAGATGCGCTCGGAGATCGGCGTGTTTGGCTGATAGATCTGGATATGCAGCAGCTCAATCTCCAGCACGAAGTCGGCACCGAGTTTCTCGCCAATCTCGGCGGCGCTCATGCGTTTCCAGTGTGGGTTGGCGACCTTGAACTTGTCGACCTGTGTGGGGCTGATGACGCGGACTTTTTTCTTGTCCTTGTTCTCCTTGGCCATCTCAGGCAGCACCTTCGAGAGCCGCTCGGCCAGTTCGCGGTCGGCTGTGACGAACTCGGCCCGAGCACCAGGGGCCATGTGCGGCAGAAGCGCGACGACGACTTCTTCCTTGTCCTTTTTCGGTCCGTCCTTCGCGAATGTCAGCGGGTAGGGCGCGGGCATCTTCTCGTCGCGCGCGAACATGAAGCTGATGACGTTCAGCGGGCTACAACCAATGGCCATCGTTGCCGCCAGTGACAACCACACGGCCCGCGAGGCCCACTTTCCGGCATTGCTACGGTGCATCCCTGCCCCCAGTGTGAATGCGAGTGCGAGACACGAGAGTCGGAGCCGTGCGGCTGCCTTCACTCACACTCGCATTAACCAAGAATCAGTAGGTCTGCCCAGCGACCCAGCATCAGAACGACGACCACACCAACCACAAACGTGAGCGTTACCTCACCACGCCCCGGCGGGATGAGCAGCATCTTTCCCCAGGCTGCACTCGCCAGCGCCCAGACCAGCGTTCCCGCCCACAGCACGCAGATGAGGCTTCCCACCCAGTTTGCTCGCAGCGAGGCAGACACATCGCCGCGAACCAGCAGGGCGAAGCTCGTTGTCATTCCACACGACGGACATGGCTTGCCCGTGAGCGTCGCGAAGTTACACGGCGGCATCCCCAGTTGTGTGTGCGTGGACATCGTCTGTGGGTTGCCGTTGCCGTCATACGGGTAAATACAGAATGCCGCCACGAACACGGCCGTCAGCGCCAGTGCGAGTGCCACGAGCGTGGCACGGATCACGCGCCTCAGTCGGGCCGCTTCGCGCGCGGCTCTCGCCGGGTTGGGCTTCCGTCGGCAAGGCCGGACGGGTTCGGCATCGGGCACGAGGTCCGCGACGGGCAACTCCGACGCTGCGGGTCGCGGCTCGCTCTCACGCACGGGTGTATCTGGCTGTTCGGGTAGCACGCATAGCCTCCGACGATTCGCGATGCAAGCGGACTTTCTCGGAATCCCCCTGCGCGAGATGATAACCCCGATACTCTACCAGACCAGAGGAACTCGCGTGGCGCGGCTCTTGCACGAAGTTCGGCGATTCCTGCAGAACCGGACAGGGTCGGGCGTGGTCGGGGTGTCCGGCGGCGCCGACAGTGTGGCACTACTTCGTGCGCTTCACGTTGTGGGTGTGCCGCGCGCGGTCGCGCATGTCAACCACAAACTCCGTGGTGATGAGTCCGATGCGGATGAGGCATTCGTGCGCGAATTGTGTGGCACACTCGGCGTCCCGTGCCATGTGAAAACGGCAGACATGGCGGCACGCGCTCCGGGTGCGAACCTCGAAGCGGCGGCTCGCCAGGTGCGCTACAGCTTCTTTGTAGAAGTTGCGGCCGAGGTGCGCGCCGAGTGGGTCGCGACCGCCCACACGGCGAACGATCAGGCCGAAACCGTGCTTCACCGTCTGCTCCGCGGAACCGGCTTGCAGGGGCTGAGAGGGATTCTGAGCGGGCAGGGGGGGATGGGCAGTGAACAGGAGCGTGGGCAGACAGAAAAGGGTGAGCGTCCGGGAGCAGGAATCGTGGGCGGTAACGTTCCTTCGCTCTCGACTTCGCCGACCATCCACTTGCTTCGCCCCTTGCTCGGTGTCACGCGGACCGATGTGCTTGACTATCTCGCGGCTCTCAACCAGTCGTTTCGCGAAGATGCTTCCAATGCCGATCCACGGTTCACCCGCAACCGCATCCGGCACGAGTTGCTGCCACTCCTGGAGACGTTCAACCCGGCCATCGTCTCGGCGCTCACGCACATTGCGGAACACGCCAGCGAAGCGCACGATGCGTTGGTATCGCTCGCGGGCGAACTTCTGGCGCAGTCCGAGCGGCCGCGCGCCGCGAATGCGATCGTCCTCGACACCGCGACTCTCGCCGCCGCTCCTCGCGCGATCCGGCGAATCGCTCTTCGGCTGATCTGGGAACGCGAGGGGTGGCCGGTGGGCGAGATGAGCTTCGACTCCTGGGATCGCGCGGTCGAGATTACCGGCGGTAACGCTTCCGCGTGCGATTTCCCCGCAGGTGTCTCGATGCGGAAGGCAGGCCGGGTGGTTCAGATCGCGCGGCGCGAATAGAACAACGCTTTCTGCCAAAGGAGCTTGCCATGCTGCGCCCCATCCGCCGCGCACTGTTGAGCGTGTCCGACAAGACTGGCCTCGTGGACTTCGCCCGCGAACTCCACGCGAAGCACGGCGTAGAACTGATTGCCACCGGAGGAACGCGCAAGACGCTCGCGGATGCCGGTTTGCCAGTGAAGGACATCAGCGAGCTGACAAAGTTCCCCGAGATCCTCGACGGTCGTGTGAAGACGCTCCATCCGGCCATCTATGCCGGCCTTCTGGCGAAGCGCGACAAGCCCGAGCACATGGCTACGCTCGCCGAGCAGGGCCTGCCGGAAATCGACCTGGTGGTGTGCAATCTCTACCCGTTTGAACGAACGGTCGCCCAAGCAGGCGTGACCGAGGCCGAGGCCATCGAGAACATCGACATCGGCGGCCCGTGTATGGTCCGCGCCGCGGCAAAGAACTTTGCAAGCGTTTGCATTCTGACACGGTCGGAGCAGTTCCACGGCGTTCTGGAAGAATTGAAGGCCACGGGTGGCACACAACTGGCTTCTCGCCGCAGGTACGCGCTGGAAGCCTTTGAACTGGTGACGCGGTACGATGCCGCAATCGCTCAGTATTTCGCCCAGCGCGCCACCGAGGAATGCGGAGGTGCCGGGCAGTTCCCCGCGTCACTCTGCGCGAGCTTTGAGAACAAGCAAACCCTCCGTTATGGTGAGAACCCACATCAAAAGGCCGCATTCTATGTTGAACCGGGTGTCAGTCGCCCCTGTGTCGCGACCGCGGAGCAATTGCACGGCAAGGAACTGAGTTACAACAACATTCTCGACCTCGATTCGGCATTGAACCTCGCCCGCGAGTTTGCAGGGCCGGCGTGCGTGGTCGTCAAGCATAACAACCCCTGTGGCGCGGCCGTGAAGCCCACGCTTGCGGATGCGTTCCTCCAGGCGTGGGACGGCGACGCACTCTCCGCGTTCGGCGGTATCATCGCGTTCAACAGGGCGGTTGATGCCGACACCGCGAGCGCCATCCTGGACCCGAAGGCGAAGCGGTTCGTCGAGTGCATCATTGCCCCGGCCTACGAGCCGAACGCGCTCGAAGGGCTGAAGAAATGGAAGGAGAATGTGCGACTCCTCACGTCGGGCGAACTTACGGCCGGCCCGCAGGGGTTGGACTATCGCCGTGTCGATGGCGGCTTGCTCGTGCAGGCACGCGATGTGGGAGCCGACAAGCCGGATGAGTGGAAGTGCGTCACGAAGCGCAAACCCACGGACGCCGAACAACACGCACTCCACTTCGCATGGTTCGTCTGCAAGCACGTCAAATCGAACGCGATTGTGCTGGCGAAGGACACAAATGTCGTCGGCGTCGGTGCCGGGCAGATGAGCCGCGTCGTCTCGGTGGAGATTGCCGTGAAGAAGGCCGGTGAGAAATCGAAGGGGAGTGTTCTGGCATCAGATGCGTTCTTGCCGTGCCCGGACAACGTGGAAGCCGCGCCCGGCGCTG
>CAYRDG010000049.1:0-32716 GCA_964422915.1 uncultured Frigoriglobus sp.
GGTCGCTGCTTAAATCGTGCCAAGGCCAATGTGCCAAAATCTTCAGGGGCACCCTGAATGAAGATGAAAGCGCCCCACCGGCTCACGCGGGCAGGCGATGCGGACGTGGTTCCAGCCCTGAGCATGATGCAGACGGCTTCAGAGTGGCACACTCCGTGTGCCTGCTACTCTGAAGCCAAACGCCAACTCCGCCAGGTGTGTCATCCTGTCTCCTGCGCAAAGAGAATGCCCTGGTGTCCACCGTGGACATCAGGGCATTCTCGATCATTCGTTCAACCAGTTAGTGATTGAGCATGAACTCGTTGGTGTTCAGGAGTGCCCAGAACACGTCTTCGTAGAACTGCACGTCGCCAGGGAGCGCGCCAGGGACTGGCGTGTAGCCGGCGTTCGGTTGCTTCGGGGGTCGCTTCCCACTCTTGGGAGTCGGTGTCGGTGCGGGGGCGCCAAGCTTGATCCATGCCCGACCGTTTCGCACATCCTCCAGTTTCTTGATCTCCGCTGCCGTTGGCGGACGGCTTACCGTCATCAGGAAGAGTTCCTTGTACACGGCCGACGGCGAACGGTGGTGCGATACCACTTCGGCCACCACGCCGCGTGTCTTACCGGATTTTACCTGATCGTTGAGGTCCTTGCCGTTCATCATCAATAGCGCCTGGACGATAGTGCCGTTGAAGTTGGCTTCGTTCCCTTCATCGTCGCCGAAGTTGCGAACCAGTCGGCTGCTCCACGCCCGTTTCAGTGTCTTGAAGGCATCGTCGCCGAGGCGGGCGCGGGCGCGTGTCGCGATGGATAGTGACTCGAAGATCGCTTCGGGCGACTGCGCCTTCAGTGGCATCCGTGCGAAGTATGGATCGTACTTCACATCGGTCTGCCCCTTCACCGCAACGTGGCTGAGTTGGTACACATCGCTGGTGCAGAGCCATTCCAGGAGTTTCTTGGAGTCGTGGTTGTACTGCTTGAACTGGTCCGCGAGATACTGGAGCAGTTCCGGGTGAACCACTTCATTCTCAATGCGGAAGTCATCCACGCTCGGTTCCTTGTTCAGCCCGCGGCCGAACAAGTGCCCCCACAGCCGATTAACGTAAGCCCGCTCAAAGTTATCGTGCTGAATAATCCAGTCCGCGAGGATTTGTCTGCGGCTCTTTCCTGCCTGAGCGGTGGCACTGGTCAGTTTCTTGGTCGAACTGACGCCCTTTTCGGCCTGGGCGATGTTCTTGAGCATCGTGGCAAAGGCTCCATCACGACGCCCGTCGCGACGATCGAAGAGTACCAGGCCGTCCTTGTTCCATGTTGGCACGTCGGTGAGTTCGACCGCATTGGCGACGCCGGCCTTCCCCTTGCGGCCCATCGCGGTCTGCTGGCCACGCTTGTCGGTCTGCCGGAAGAACGCATTGACACCCCAGAAGTCCTTTTGCAGCCACTCCTTCGCTTGTGGGTGATCGTGGCACTGCGTACACTGCGTCTGAATACCCAGGAACAGCCGTGTAACGCGCGATGTGATCGGCACGTTGTCGAACTTGCCGAACTTCTCCAGATCGACACGTTGGCCCTTGATGTCGGCGACGAGCGGGTCGCCAAGGTGGCGGAAGACAAAGTGGACGGCCCCGTTCTCGTTGCTCTTACCAGTGGCCGTCACCAGTGCCGTCACGAAGTCGCGATAGGGGACGTTCGTGTCGAGTTGCTCCTCCAACCAGACCTGGAACTGCTCGCGATAGATGCCGTCCACACCGCTACGGGTCAGCAGCCACACCGTCCAGATGTCGGAGAAGTTGGCCGCGTACTGTGACGAATAGTCGATGGGGATGCGTTTGAGCGATGGAATCGAGGTGACCGACTTACCGTTGACCCGTGGGGTATACTTCTTGTCGTACAGGAGTCGCTGAACGAGCCGGACGCGCTTGTTCGGGCGGCGATCCTGCTCGAAGTCCATGATTTCTTCGACAGTGGGGATGCGTCCCAGCAGGTCGATGAAGACGCGGCGCATGTATTCGTAGTCACCGGCCCGCTTGGCGGGCTTGATGTCGGCTTCCTTCCACTTTTCGGCAACCAGTTCGTTGATCTTCTGAGTCTGGGGCGAGATGCCGCCATCCGGTCCGTCGGCTGCGGGAGCCGCAGGAGCGGCCGCCCAGAACAGGCCGGCCGCGAGGCTGGCGACGAGCGTGGTGCGGATCATCCGGTAGTCCCTCTGGGGTCTGGCGAGCCGTCGTGGTAGGCTGTGAGCGGATCGGGGTTTCTGTAGTGTAGACCATCCTGGGCGCGCGGGTCTACGAGTTTTTGCAGACAAACTGCCCCCTACCCGTTCGGACGCTCAGGGAGCCTGTGAAGTTCCCAAACTCGGCTCGGTCCCTGCGACGACCTTCTCCGGGTAAACCCCAGGTAGTGAGCCTCGGACCGAGGGAGCCTCTGAAATGGAGTTGAATTTACGGCGGATCGCGGAGTTTATCCACCGCGCCGATACCGAGGAATTGCTCGATCGGGTTACCGTCTACCGCGAAGGCATGGAACCGGCCGCGCTCGATCTGATGGAAGGAGAACTGGACAGGCGTGGAGTAACACGGCCGGAGATCGCCGATCACGCTGCACGCCGACGTGCGACGGCGATAATGCTCCCAGACGGCACCGCCATGCGGTGCAGTTTCTGCAGTCGGCCTGCTGTGGTGCAACGTCGTCGCTGGCACCGGCTCTTCGGAGTGATGCCCATCTTCCCCAAGATGTTCGCTTACTGCGAAGTCCACTCCAGCCCGCGCCTGGGTAAGAATCAACCCGCGAACGACGACAGCGCGCCGTAAAGTTTCCGCCTTGGAATGAAAAGCGAACCGCGACCGTATGGGTATGCGTGTCGGTTCCAGACACTCCCACGCGGCCGCGGCCCCATCGTTGCTGAGCGTCGCGTTACTTCGCGGCAGCCTTCGCCTGTTCTTCGGTGATCTGACGGAATGGTACGCCGAGTTGCGTGCTCAGCCAGCTTTGCACGGCGGGCGTGTAGGGATACTTCCCCGTGGTAATGAGTTTCTTCATGCGAGCGTCGCGGTTGGCTCGCTCCTTGCGCTTAAGATGCCCGTTCTCCGTGCGCGAGATCGCACCTTTATCGCGAATCCGGTCGTACCGGAGGCGAGTCGACATACGTTCGGCCATGATTCAACTCCGAGGTCGGTGAAGTTCGCGTTTCAAGACTATTCAGGATATGACGCGGCCCGTCAGACGGTAAGGGGGTGCGCACCTGGTAAAGGGCCAGGTGCCAGTTCCGTCAGATGGTGTAATCCGGCTCGAAGATCTTCGCCGACTTGGGGGTGACATAGACCAGCTCGTTGGGCTGGATTCTCAGTGAGCGATAGCGGTCCGGGGTGATGTCCACATTAATCATCAGGCCGAAGTCTTCAGCCATGAGCCGGACCTTCACCACCGAGCCAGCCGGGTTAATGTGAACGATACGGCCGAGCAAGCAGTTGCCGCTGTCGGCGCTGCGTGAGATGTCGAGTTCGTGCGGGCGAATGTAAGCATCGGTGCGGCCGTTGGTCGCGCCGCCAAAGAGCCTCGCCGGGAGTTCAACCGTCCCGGTCTCGCCCAGAAGCGCGCGGCCGCCCTCCACCCGTACTGGCAGTTTGTTCACGTTGCCAAGGAAATCCATCACGAACTCGTTGGCGGGATGCTCGAATACCTCGATGGGCCGCCCCACCTGCTCAATGCGTCCCTTGTTTAGCACCACCACGCGGTCGGAAACCTCGAATGCTTCCTCCTGGTCGTGCGTCACGAAGATGCTGGTGACGTTGATCTCCTCGTGGAATCGCCGCAACCAGTCGCGAAGCTCGGCACGGACCTTTGCGTCGAGCGCGCCGAAAGGTTCATCGAGCAGCATCACCTTTGGTTCAGGCGCGAGCGCGCGAACCAGCGCGATCCGTTGCTTCTGACCGCCGGAAAGGTTTGTCGGATAGAGCGGTGCCTTCTCTTCAAGCCGCACGAGTCGCAGTAGTTCCTTGACCCGTTCGCGTACCTTCTGTTCGGGCCACTTCCGCACACGTAACCCGAACGCGACATTCTCGAAGACCGTCATGTGTCGAAAGAGCGCATAGTGCTGGAAGACAAAGCCGACGTTGCGGTCGCGTGCCGAGTGTCCGGTGATGTCGTCTTCCTGAAAGCGCACCGTGCCGGAATCGGGAATCTCCAACCCCGCGATGACACGCAAGAGCGTCGTTTTGCCCGAACCAGATGGGCCGAGCAGCGCCACGAGTTCCCCCGCGGGGCACTCGACGCTGACATTGTCCAATGCGACGAACTCGCCGAACCGCTTCGTGACGTTTTGAGCCGTGATCGACATGGGTGGTGCATTTGAAGAGGAATCTCACGCAGTGTCGCCAGCCCGGTAAAGCATTCTTGAAGAATGCTGGAGGAACAGGGCATCGACTGCCGGCCCTTCCCACCTGGCGTTGCCGTCTGACGTGAGCTTACTCTTTCTTCTCCGCGGCCTCAGCAGTGGTACGTTTCTTTCCTTCAACCCACACTTTCAACAGCAGCGTGACGGCAGCGAGCATCGTGAGCACGGAAGCCAGTGCGAACGCCGCCGGGCTGTTGAAGTCCTGAAACAGCACTTCCACCTGAAGAGGCATCGTATTGGTTTCACCAGAGATGCGGCCGGAGACAACGTAGACCGCGCCGAACTCGCCCATCGCGCGGGCGTTGCAGAGTATGACACCGTAAAGCAGTCCCCACTTGATGTTCGGCAGTGTGATTCGCCAGAAGATCTGCCAGGCATTCGCGCCGAGGCTCAGTGCTGCCAACTCTTCGTCCGGGCCAATCGCTTCCATCACTGGAATCAGTTCGCGCGCGACAAACGGCAGCGTCACGAATGTCGTGGCCAGCACCAAGCCAGGCATCGAGAAGAGTATGCGGAAGCCATGCTCGCGCAGCCACGGGCCGAAGTAGCCTTGCAGCCCGAACAGAAGTACGAACATCAGCCCCGCGACGACTGGCGAGACCGCAAAGGGGATGTCGATGAGGGTGACCAGCGTCGTGCGGCCAGGAAAGCGGAACCGGCTGATGGCCCATGCGGCCGCCACGCCGAAGACAAGATTGCAGAGCACGGCCAGCGGCGCAACCGTGAGCGTGAGGAACACGGCGTGGCGTGTGTCGGGGTCGGCCGTGAGGTTCCGCCAGTAGGTGCCAAAGCCCTCCGAGAGCGCCTCATAGAAGACGCTCACCACAGGGATCACGACCAGCACAGTCATGATCGCCATCGCCAGCGCCGTGAGACTGAACCGGACCCAGGCCGGGTCTCGTGCATGCGGAAGCCCGGTCGCGTGGCGGGCATTCGCACCCTGTACTGCTGCGTTCACTCTCACCGCTCCCATTCGGGACTCCGCATTCAAGCTCGCGCTGCGTAGCGTTCCAGCCGGTTAATCACACCCAGCATCAGGAACGATGCGGCCAGCAGCACCGTTGCGATGGCCGTGGCCTCGCTGTAAGAGTTCGGCCCGCCCTCCTCCAACCGGCTAACGATCAGAAACGCCGCGATTTCTGTCTTGTATGGCATGTTTCCGGAGACGAAAATGACACTCCCGTACTCACCCAGACCGCGTGCAAACGCCAGTGCGAAGCCCGTGAGGAGACCCGGCATCAGGGCCGGCAACGTCACCCAGCGGAATGTCTGCCAACGGCTTGCCCCAAGCAACCCCGCGGCTTCCTCGGCCTCCGCGTCCAGCGATGCCAGCACCGGTTGGAGCGTGCGCACCACGAACGGGAAGCCGATGAACGTCAGCACCAAAACGATGGCGAACCGCGAGTACGCGCCCTCGATCCCCAGCGGCACGAGGAAGCGACCGAGCCAGCCATTGGCGACGTAAAGATTCGAGAACACCAGTCCCGCGACCGCAGTCGGCAACGCGAACGGGAGATCCACGAGCGAGTCGAAGAATCGCTTGCCCGGGAAGTCGTATCGAACGAGAACCCAGGCGATTAGCAGACCAGCGGCACCGCTGATGACAGCAGCGAGTAACGCCGCCCCGAAGGTCAGCGTGTAGGCCGCGCGTGCCCGTTCCGTCCACACAGCGGCGATGAACTGCTCCCAGCTCAACTGGGTCGCCGTCATCACGCATGCGCCGAGCGGTATAATCACCAGCACCGCCAGGTACAACAGCGTGAAGCTGATGCTCAGTCGGTAGCCGGGCAGGACTCGCGGGTTGGCCTGGGCCATTGCCTCTCGTTTTGCGAGATGCGGGTTGTTTGTCAAGTTCAGCTATTATGTAGGTCGTGATTCGCCTGCCCCCCGAGTGACTCCATGAGCCGCAAGCCCCCTCACCCTGAGACTGCAACTGCCGCTGCAAGTCACGCGCGGCGGTTCCCCATCGGATTGTTAGCCGGTGTCGTACTCGTGGCCTCGCTTGGTGCTGGTCTGCTGGCACTGGGCTGGTCGCGCGAGGATGAGGCGCTCGCCGAGGCCGACGTTACGAAGGTGGAGATGGTGGCGATTCCTGGCGGCACATTCTTGATGGGGCGCGACGATGGCCCCAGCGACGAGAAACCCCCGCACGAGGTCACCATCGCGCCCTTCATGATGGACGCGACCGAGGTGACCGTCGGGCAGTATGCGGCCTTCGTAAAGGCAACCGGTTATGTCACGGTTTCGGAACGCACGCCCGATCCAAAGCGGTATCCGGACGCCGATCCGTTACTACTCCGGCCTGGCTCCGCGGTGTATGTCCCCATGGATGTCGATCCCTGGGAAGCACGCGGCGCGTGGTGGCGTTACGTTCCAGGAGCGAACTGGCGACACCCGGAGGGGCCGAAAAGCTCTGTGAAAGGGAAGAAGAGTTTCCCGGTGGTGCAAGTAACCTGGGAAGATGCCGATGCTTACGCGAAGTGGGCCGGGAAGCGACTGCCGACCGAGGCCGAGTGGGAATGGGCCGCACGCGGCGGACTGGATCGCAAGTCATTCTGCTGGGGCGATGCGAAGAACGGCGAGGGCGGGAAGTGGCACGCAAATGCATTTCAGGGAAAGTTTCCGGGTCAGGATGCCGGACTCGATGGCTTTGCCGGACTGGCCCCGGTCAAGAGTTTCCCACCCAATGGCTACGGCCTTTACGACATGAGCGGCAATGCCTGGGAGTGGTGCTCAGACTGGTACGACCCCGACTATTATAAGGTGTCGCCGAAGGATAACCCGAAGGGACCGCCGACCGGGCCGCTCATCGAGGGCGAACGCGATCCGCAGAAGGTGCGTCGTGGCGGATCGTTCCTATGCGACGATAACTACTGCCACCGCTATGTTCCCTCGGCACGCGACAAGAACCCCACCGATACGAGCGCCAACCATACTGGTTTCCGCTGCGTGAAGTAGAAGCGCGAAGCTGTGCCAGAGCGCCGGAACCGCTGACGCTCACATTGCAGCGCCGAGTTGTTGAAGGAGATACTCGCATCGAGTATCGTGCGGAACGAGTGCCTTGCCCTCCGCACGAGGTGACCCATGAACCGCTGCTTCCTATCCCTCTGCTTAGCGCTACTCCTCTGCGCGCCGCTCACAGCTTCCGACAACAAGAAGCCCAACGTCATCATCGTGATGACCGACGATCAGGGACTGGGTGATTTTTCCTTCACCGGCAATCCTGTCTTGAAAACACCGCGGATCGATGCTTTCGCCAGGGAATCCGTGCGTCTCACGGATTTCCACGTCTGCCCGATGTGCAGCCCCACGCGCGGACAACTTCTATCGGGTCTCGCCGCACTACGCAACGGGGCCACGTCGGTCACCGCGGGTCGCACCTTCATGCGCACCGGATTGCCGACTCTGCCAGAAACTTTCGCCAAGTCCGGCTACAAGACGGGTATCTTCGGCAAGTGGCACCTCGGCGATCACTACCCGCATCGCCCAATGGATCGCGGCTTCCAGGAGTGCATCTATCACCTCGGCTGGGGGCTGCTCAACAGCACGCCGGAGTTCGACATGCCTCTGATCGACGGCCGCTACTTCCACAACGGCATCGAGAAACGTTACAAGGGGCACTGCACCGACTTCTGGTTCGATTCCGCAATGGCCTGGATGAAGGAACGCAGCGCGAAGGGTGAATCGTTCCTCTGCTATCTCCCAACCAATGCACCACATGCTCCGTGCATCGACCTCGACCAGTATGTGAAGCCGTATCGCGGCAAGGGGCCGGCCGGCTTCTTCGGCATGATCGCCCATATCGACAAGCGATTCGGCGACCTGGAGACGTTCCTCACCGACGAGAAACTCCGCGACAATACCATCGTCATCTTCATGACCGACAACGGCGGGACCGGCGGCGTGAAGACCTACAACGCCGGAATGCGCGGACGCAAGACGCAATACTATGATGGCGGTCACCGCGTACCGTGCTGGATTCGCTGGCCCAGTGGCAACCTCGGCAAGCCGCGCGACATCACGGTTCCCACGCAGAATACCGATCTCCTTCCCACGCTGTGCGACCTCTGCGGTATCCCGCAACCGCGTCGCGACGCCCGGGAGAAGCCGTATCAGGGTACGAGTCTCGCCGGGCTGCTTCGCGGCACACATCAGCAGTTACCCGCACGCACCCTCGTCGTGCAGTACGGGCAGATTCCGAAGAAGTTCGAGTCGTGCGTCATTCAGGGGAAGTGGCGGCTCGTTCACGGCACGGAACTGTACGACATCGAGGCCGACCGCGCGCAAAAGTCTGACATCGCGAGCCAGAATCCGGCCGTGGTGAAGGCGCTCCGCAACTACTACGAGCAGTGGTGGAAGGGACTGGAACCGATCCTCAACGACTTCGTACCGATCAGTATCGGCGGCAGGCAGGCCGTGGTGGAACTGACGAGCGGCGACTGGGAAGGCATCTACGCGGACAACAACGGCTACGTCCGCGACGCGGTTGGCGGCCCGACCGGGGGGCACTGGCACATCCTGGTGGAGAAACCCGGCGAGTATGAGTTCACACTGCGGCGCTGGCCCGAGCAGACGAAGGCTGCTCTCGGCGCGAAGTACGAGCCCATCGGGCTGCCCAAGGGGAAGAAACCGTGCGTGACGTTCCCGACCATCGCCGCAGCCAGACTCAGTATCGCCGGCGTGACAGGCGAGACGAAGGCAGACCCCAAGGCCACTCACGCGACTATCACAGTGAAACTCCCCATCGGCAAGACGAAGCTCAAGGCCTGGTTCGCCGACGCACAGGGGAAGAATCTCTGTGGCGCGTTCTTCGTGACTGTGAAGCAGAAGTAAGGCTGGCATCCCGCCTGACGGCCGCGATACAGGCGGGATGTTTCTGTTACTTCCTCACCTTCGCTCCGTCAGCGATGGTCATGGCATTGTAGCCTTCGCCCCAGCGCGCCTGAATCCCGACCTGCCCAACGAACTCGTCCGGTCCCACCTTTGCCCGCCAGTCCTTCGACATCTTGCCCGCTGTATCCACATACACTTTCACAAGATACTTGCCACGCGCCAGGGCGGGCTTCCCCTTCGTCCACGCCAGCGCACGCGCCGAGCCAGGCGCCGCCAGTAGTGTTACCGTGTGCTGCCAGAGTTTCCCCTTCCCCCACACGACACGATCGGAGGTCGCGATCGGCTCCTTCTCCCACATCTGACCCTTCGCGTCCCACGCATAAACCTGGACCGTCAGAAGCTTGTCCCCCCACGCCTGGGGTGTCCTGTCGATCTTCAGCCACAAATCGGTGCCGAATTGCATGGGAGTTGTGGAATCCTCCGGCGGCAAGTCAGTCGACTTCGCGTACTTGCCGCTGCGAATCGCGGCCACGTCTTCGAGCCAGCCGCGAATTGCCTTGTATCCCTGATCACCAACGACAATCTTTACCCCACCGCCGTGCTCCACCTCGTTGAGCGGCTTGGTCAGCAGGAGGCTCTTCTCCGGCGACTTCACGTCGATGAGCTTGCTGGCGAGGAGGTATTCCATCGTCGCTTTCGGACCGCCCTTTTTGAACCACGCGACGCGCGGGCCGTGTTCCTTCACGAGCTTCGTGTTCTGAGGCGTCCCTTCGGTGTGGCAACTCATACAACGGAAGCGCAGCGACCAGATGTTCTTCTCGAACGACACGAGCATGCGGTCCTTTCGCGCGTGTCTCACAACGTCCGCCGGTTTCGTACGCAGCGCGGGAACTTTTGAGGGCTTGGGTGCGTTCCGCAACGCCGGCGTGGCCGCGCACGCCTTGATCCACGCCGCGAACGCCTCGTACTCTGCCTTCTGCTTCTTCGCAGCGATGAGGCCTGCGCCCTTCGGATCACGCACACCGCGGTTGATGAGAGTGAGGATCCTCGACGCTTCGGGTTTCTCCAGGTCGATCAGTCCTTGCTCGCGAAGCGCCAGGAACGTGTCGTTTGCGGATGGGAGGATGTAGTCCTTGAGATCGACCGCCGCAAGGTGACATCGAACGCAACTCGATGGGTCTGGCGACTGGAAAATGGGGAGGATGCGTTCGTTGAAAACCTGGGTGGGATCGGCGGCGTGACTCGGTGCCGCATGCGCGAAGAGAGCGAGGCAGGCTAGTACGATCGCGGTGCGCATCGAGTACTCCATGCAGCGGGATACCGCCAGACTACCCCGGCGAAGGGTTGCATGCCAGAGGCAGCAACCAACGAAAAGGCCCGGCCGCACTGGCCGGGCCTCGTGGATCGCAACGCGACCTCACTCCTTCTTCTTCTTCTTCCCCCGGCCGGCCTTCCAGGTCACGCTCTTGAGCGAGGTGCCGTCGGCTTCGAATTCCACCTTCGCGCCGACCACGCCACCCTTCTTGCTCTTGCGCTTGGAGGCCTTCGCAAGGTCGGCGAGGCTCGCTTCCTTCGAGTTCTCACCCTTGAAGTCCGTCGTCGTGAACTTGGTCTTCTCCGTGACGCTGTACTCAGTTTCCTTGTCACCTTCCTTGATGGTGACCTTCTTGCCATCAACCTTCGTCACTGTTCCAGCAGCCGCGACCACCAGGCCGGCCATCAGGAACATCGCCAGCAGTGACATCAACATCTTGCGCATGAAGCGAACTCCAGAGGGGTGTTGCCGGGGAACCGAGCGAGACGGCGTCCTCCGGCGGGTGTGGGACAGAGGCGAGGATGATGGTAAACACCGCGGATCGCGTAAACAAGCGACTGCTTCCATTTTCTCAATTTCGCTGTTTGGCAGTGGCCGCGGCCTCCACTCCCCAGAGATCCAACACCGATTTGCCCCTCTGGTATCGCATCCGACCCGTGTCGGCGTCAGATTTTTCACCCGTTCAAACCAGGATATGAGCCTTCACATCATCACCGGGCGTAGTACTTCGTGGGGGTGAAGTCCGAACGGCGGGTCATCACAACGTGTCCATCGCAGAACTGCACACCGAACACGCCGCCATGCCGGTTCTCCGGATAGTGATTGATCCAGTCGGCGTCATTCACGGGCCACGGCAACCCGTTGTAGGAACATCCCGCGGCGCGACAGTGTTCCCACAGGTACATCACCTGCGAGGTGCCGTTGCCGTTGGTGATCTGTACCAGGGGCACGCCCGCTGGGCCGCCGGTGACGCTATTGAGAGCGTAGCCCAGTTGCAGCCTACGGCCGAGCGTTGGGCTTCCTGCGAGGCTATCGAAACCCTGCGGGCACTCGTACACCTTTCGGTTTCCTTCGAGATACGTCCACAAGATCGTCCGAGTCGGATCGTAATCTGGGAGAGGGTCGTCCGCATACCCTACGCGATCATCGAACGGTGCCCAGTACGCACCGTTCTCCTGCACGGGCGGCAACCGGCCGCCGTGAACGAGTGCGTAACTCTGCGCGGCAAGGCCAAACTGCTTCATATTGTTGGCGCACTGCGTGCGGGCGGCCGCCGCGCGGACCTTCTGTACGGCCGGCAGCAGCAGCGCGATCAGAATGGCGATGATCGCGATGACAACCAGTAGTTCAATCAATGTGTTGCCGGCACGGCGACTGCGGTGGTGCATCACGGACCCTGTGACGGTGCGGCACGCTGCTACTATCTGAACCGAAGGCTGTGGCTCAGGCCAGCGCGAACGGCACGCTGTACGGTTCAACGAGAAACTTCGCGAAGCGTTGGCGAAACTCGCGTTCAATCGCGGAGAGAATAATGGCGCTGGAGCGAGTCATTTCCGGTGGTCAAACCGGAGCCGATCGCGGTGGGCTATCTGCGGCGAAAGCGGTCGGCATCCTGACAGGCGGGTGGATGCCACTGGGTTTCCGCACGCAGGATGGTCCGCGGCCCGAGTTCGCGGAACTGTACGGCTTGCGCGAACACACGAGCAGTTACTACCCACCGCGAACAGCACTGAATGTCAAGGAGTCCGACGCGACCGTGCGCTTCGCGACCGACTGGAACTCTCCCGGTGAGCAACTCACATGCGCAATGTGCAAGCGATACGGCCGCCCATTCCTGGACGTGACTCCAGGCGGTTCTGTGTCGCCCGCCGATGTCGCCACATGGCTTGCGGCCAACAGTGTGCGTGTGGTGAACGTGGCCGGCAACACCGAGCGAACCTCGCCCGGTATCGAAGCGTTCGTGGTGGCGTTTCTGACCGAGGTATTTCAGACGTTGATCGACGACTGACGCATTCCGTCAGGGAGTCGCGAGGAAGCGGGCGAGCGTCTCCACATATTGGCTGAAAACAGCGCTCGACAGGAAGCGGAAGCCAGGGGCGAACTTCGGCTGGCCGGTCAGGTGCTCCCCCGCGTGGATACTCACCCAGCGGCCGTCTGTGTCCAGTTCCTTCAGGATGCGGCGGACCTCCGCTTCCTTCGGCGTGCGTCGCTTCACCGTCACGGCGCGACCGGCCTTCGCATCCTCGTACTCCTTCTCGATCTGATCGAATCGCGCGGGTTGCCTCCAACCGTAGTGTGTTGGTGCTGCTGAATCGTCATAGGTCAGCTCATACTGCTTTGTCATGTAGAGAGGCTTGTTTGTCTTCAGTTCGTAGAAGCGTGCGACGCGACCATCGGGCATGAGTGATTTCTTGAAGTACGCGAGCGCCTTCGGGATCGGCTCGAGATACTTCGCTTCTCCCGTGAAGCGCGCGAGCCTGATCAGCGCGCGCATCGCGTCCTGCGACTCGTGACCGGTAATCGCAGGCGGTTCGAATTTCCGCGCCCAGATCGGCGTCATGTCGTACCCGTATTGCTGGCACCACCCCGGTTGCGGATCGGGCATCTGTGCGGCAACGAGAAAGTCACCGAGTTTCACAGCCGCAGCCATGTACTTCGGTTCCTTGTAGATGTCGTGTGCCTTGATCAACACATCTGCCACCGTTCCGGCGAGGCCGTCGTTGAGCGTCGGGTAGTCCCAGTAGTTCTTGACGCGGCCTTCCGTCTTCCAGTCGCGCTCCGGATACTTCGCTCGCCCCGCCACCTTCGCCTCCGTGGGCTTGATCCAGACCTGCGGGAAGCCGCCGTTGGCGAACTGGGCTTTGAGCAGCATGTCGAGGCCATAGCTCACGGCGTCGTGAACCCTCTCGTCTTTGAAGTCGAGCGCGCGGTCGAGTCGCATGAGAAACTGTAGGGCCGCTTGCGTCTGTCCATCGTCCAGTGATGAGCCATTCCAGTTCCCACCCTTGCCGTTGCGATACTTGCCCACGCGCTTCGCAGGCGCGAAGTGTATCACCTGCGTCCAGCCGCCAGACTGGAGTTGGCCGTAGACGAGGCACCCGCCGGCCTCACGCGCCGCGTCGAGGTAGAACTTGTCGTGCGTGGCCTCGAACGCCTTGAGATACGCCATCCCAACGGTTGGCGTGCCCGGCGGTTGAACGAACAGAATATCCGGCGATGCGCGCCCCTCGCCCCAGCGCTGCTTCAGGTCGAGCGAGTAGTAATAGACGTAGCCCCCATGACTGGCGGCCTTCTCGCGGTAATAGGTCGCAGCGCGCTTCATTGCGTTCTTCGCGTCTGCGCGCAGTTCTCCAGTTTCATCGGCATGGAGAGGGGCGGCGGAGACGCAAACCACCAGCAATCCCCATCGCGTCATCATGGAACGCTCTCCAGTGTGGTGAATCGGAATCTCTCAACGCAATGATCCCTCGGCGCGAGTGTTTATCGTGAAGTGTTCGCGGGGTGAGATTGACAATAATGTAATTAAGTATAGTATACTAGCGGGGGGCGAACATCACGCTTTCGCGGAGGCCCACCCTGATCCTAGAAGTCGCTCACGCCATCGGTAGCGAGTGCCGACCGCCGGGTTGCGGAGATTCCGGTTCACTTGCGGCACACTTACCGCACCCGGAACTACAACTGGGGGACTTGCCGAACCACGTTCGCCATGTCGCACGTAGGACGTAAGCCACTGCGAGTGCGACCGCGAATGCGACAATAGCGAGTTGAAGTGCGGAGGACATGTCTGCCTTTCCACGAGGCTGCTTCCCGTGCCTCGCTTCACGCTCACCCCACGAGGAACTTCCCAATCTGGAATGTCGCCATCGCGCCGAAGTACGCCAGCGTGGTCATGTAAGCGAACGTGAAGGCCGGCCAGAGCCAACTCTTCGTTTCACGCTGAATCACCGAGAGAGTCGCGGCACACTGGCAGCAGAGCGCGAAGAAGACCATGAGGGACAGCGCCACCGGCACGCCGTACTTGCCACGAATCGGGTCCTTCGCCCATTCCTGTTGCACAGCGCGCGTCAGCCCGGCAGCCTTCTCCTTCGCCTCATCGTCCGCGGTGTCGTCGCCGATGGCTCCGGCATCAACATCACCCACATCGTAGAGGATGCCGAACGTGCCCACGATGACCTCGCGCGCCGGGAAACTCGCCAGCGCGGCGACGCCGATCTTCCAGTCCCAGCCCAGCGGGCGGAACACTGGTTCCATCCACAGCCCGGCCTGCCCCAGGAGGCTCTGCCGCTTCCACTCGCCGCGCAACTGGTCGGGTATCGCGGCTTCCCCTTCGAGCTGCTCGCGCTCGACTTGCTCCGTCGCGGTCGGGGCCACTTTCTCCTTCAACTCCTTGAGTCGCTCGGCGTGCTGTTTCGTCGCGTCTTCCGCAGACTCTATGCGTGCCGGATACGATTCGCCAATGCTGTTCTGATAAGGGAAGAAGAGCGCGGCCCAGACAAGGATCATCGCAGCGAGGATGATCGTTCCCGCACGGAGTATGAACGACTTGCCAGCTTCGGCCATGCGCCGCAGTATCGCGCCGAGCTTTGGTCGCCGGTACTGCGGCAGTTCCATCACGAAGACCGGTGGCGCGCCGCGAAGGAGTGTCCGTTTCAACACGAGCGCCACGAGCGGTGCGACGGTGAAGCCGATCATGTACATCGCAAAGAGTACCAGACCCGGCAACCACGTTGGTGACCCAGGCCGTGCCACGAACGCGCCGATCAGGAGGACATACACTGGTAACCGCGCGGAGCAACTCATCAAGGGGGCCACGAGGATCGTCGCGAGCCGGTCTCGCCGGTTCTCGATCACGCGTGTTGCCATGATTCCTGGGACCGCGCATGCGACACTCGAGAGCATCGGGATGAACGACTTGCCACTCAGCCCGCAGCGACTCATCACGCGGTCCATCAGGAATGCGGCGCGGGCCATGTATCCACAATCTTCGAGTACTGCGACGAAGCCGAAGAGGATGAGAATTTGTGGCAGAAACACCAGCACGCTGCCAACGCCCTTGATCATCCCATCAGCAATGAGTGATCGCAGCGGTCCGACAGGCATCGCCCCTTCGATTGCCCGGGCCAGCGCATCCGGGCCAGCGCCAATCCAGTCCATGAGCGGTGCCGCCCAGAGGAAGATCGACTCGAACATCACGAACATGACCACGAGAAAGACGAGCGTGCCCCAGAGACGGTGTGTGAGGATCGCGTCGATACGGTCGGTCCACGTCACGGGTCGAACGTCAGGCTTCGTGACGGCCACGGCCACTGCTTTCCGCACCCAGCCAAATCGCGCGCGTGCTTCCACACCGGGAACGCCGTGCCCAGCGGTTGCGAGTTCGCCGCGCAATGCAGCCAGCAGCGTATTCAGACGCTCGCCATGGCGTTCTACCAGCCACCGTTCGACATACCCACCGACATCGAGCAGAAGCCGGCGTGCCAGTACGGGCGGAACCTCGTCGGAAAGCTCCTTCTGGAGCCGCACGGCCGACGCGTCGAACGCTTCAGGAAACGCCGGCCCATGCGGCAACCGGTCCGCGGTGAAGTCGGCCGCTTCGCGGATCGCCTTCATCAGTTCCGCGAGGCCAGTGCCATTGTTCGCCTGGATCGGCACCACAGGCACACCCAGCGCCGCGCCGAGTTTCGCATAGTCGAGCGTTAGCCCCTGCGCGGTCGCGGCGTCGATCATGTTCACTGCGACAACGACCGGGATGCCGAGATCGAGGAGTTGGCTGGTGAGATAGAGGTGCCGGTCGAGGTTGGTGGCGTCCACGATGGAGACGACGACCGATGGCCGTGGCTCTTCCGGACGGCGCCCGAGCAGGAGATCGACGGCGACCATCTCATCGGGGCTGCGAGCGGCAAGGCTATAGGTGCCAGGGAGGTCGATGAGGTCCACCGTCGCGCCGTCGATGGTGAACTGCCCCTTCTTCATCTCGACTGTCACACCCGGATAGTTACCCACACGCTGCCGCAATCCGGAGAGCGCGTTGAAGAGGGTGGACTTGCCTGCATTCGGGTTGCCGACAAGCGCGACAGTGAGAGTCTGCGTGAGCATGGACAGCCTGACGAGCAGGAGGCGTCAGCCCCCAGTTGCGGGAAGAGGGCGCACAACGATGTTGGCGGCTTCGGCCTTGCGAAGGCTGAGGCGGGAGTTCGCGAACCGGATTTCAATCGGGTCGCCAAGCGGAGCGAGAGCCAGTACCTCGACCTGTTCGCCCTCGAGCAGGCCGAACTCATAGAGACGCTGGACGAGGGCGGGATCGCCAGAAACGGAAAGCACCTCGGCTCGCTGGCCAGGTGTGAGGTCGGCGAGGGTGGGCATCAGCCGGCCATCCCCTCCGTCACCGGACGGACGAGAATTTGCGAACACTCACCGCCACGGAGGCAGAGCTTGCAGCCAGATACGTTCAACAGACAGGTCGAACCAGGCTGAACGACCTGGACTCGGCAACCCTGACGAATACCCAGTTCGGCGAGGCGACCCACCCAGCCAGGCTGGCCAGTCACCTCTGCGACCTCGGCCCACTCGCCGGCCCGCAGCATGTCCAGCGGCATCAACATGGCAACCCCAGTATTCCATCGCAAATCTTATTGAGATTTCGTCTCATTTCAGTTTCGCGGCAACGCGGGTCTGCGTCAAGTGCGAACCCAGGGAATCGATGCGGAATGTGGGAGGCACGTGAAACTGGAGTTCTGCTCATTCCTTCACTTTTGGCGCGAACCAAAATGTTATCCGACGCTTCTGTAGTTGCTGAATGCCGTCCGATCTGAAGCCCGGGTTTGGCCCGCACGTCTGCCGGACGCACATCGAAGGAGAAGCATCATGAAGAAGCTCATTCTGCTGGCAACGATCGGTACTGCGGCTGTCGGCGCGGCCTACGCGACCCATCCGGACGACTGCGCCCACGTCCTGGCCATCCTCCCTGTAGCCATGGAGCGAGCCTGGACGAGCATCGAGGCCAACCCCGTCCCGGTGCTGGTCGCACTGAGCACGTTCCTCGCCACCATCGTCTACCACCGGCTCAAGGGGAAGTCGCTGCGCGAGTCGGTGGAGGTGGCAGCAACCCGTGTGACGCTCGTGCCGGTGCCAGTCGCGGGTTCGCCAGCGGAAACGCCCGTTGTGATTCGCGCGAAGGCGCGAGCGACACGGGCGCAGTTGATCGCCGACCAGATTGGCCTGGAGGGGCGAATCCGCAAGCTGCCAGGCGAAGTGCAGCAGGCGGAGAAGGACGCTTGCTACACGGAACATGCCGTGAGCGACGCGCGAAAGCTGCTGTCCACGAAGCACAAGCTCCACAAGGAGGCCGTTAGCAAGCTGGAATCGTTGCGCGATGAACTGGCCGCCGGTGAGTCGGAACTGGTTGCCATCGCCGACGAACTGGCGAAGCTCGAAGCCCAGGTGTGACGCCAGTTCGAGTGAGCGTCAGGCCACTGTACTCACCCAGTCAGTGCCTGGCGCCTGCCACTATCTCGACACAGTGCGGCTCCCGATTATGATGGAGATCCGTACTGCGTTGCATGATCACTCTCTCTCAAACGCTGTCCATCCCCCTTCCTCCGTCAGCACTTCATTGGGTTTGAATCGCGTCTTGTATTCCAGCGAACGGCAGTCACGGACGTAGTATCCCAGGTATGTGTGTGGCAGATTCCATTCGGCGGCCTTGCGAATCACAGACAGCACATTGTACGTCCCCAGCGAACGCTTTCTCTCTGCCGGGTCATGGAAGAAATAGATCGCCGAAAGCCCTGCCGGTACACGATCGACATAGCCGACGCCCACCAGTTTTTGACCCAGATAGTAGCACCACTCCTGTGTTGGAAACGGATTCTCCACGAACGACTCCGCGAAGCCGGCGGCGTTCTTCGGCCCGTGCGCCGGCCAGCCGACGTGTTCACTCTGATAGGCATGGAAGCGGTCGTAAAGCGCGAGTTTCGCGGCTGTCACCTTCGGTTCGCCGATCACCAGTCGGATCTCGGTATCGTTGGCCGCAAGGCAGCGCCGTTGCGAACGATCAGGCTGAAAGGTCGCGACCGGGACGCGAACCGAAAGGCACCTCTGGCAAGACGGGCACGTTGGATGGAAGAGCGCATAGCCGAATCGTCGCCAGCCTGACAGGAGGCGAGCCTGATACTCTTCCGGGCTGAGTTCGGCGACGACTTCGTAAGTGAGCGACGACGTTTCATCCGGCAGGTAACTGCACGGCCCTGGTGGACATGTGAAGACGAACAGTGAGTGCATGCGTAATGGCGGACAGGGGAGAGTGGGCAGTGGGTAAGATAACAGGCCCAGGCAGCGAGGGGAATCGCCGGAGGTACCCGGCAAGCCGCGGTCTGTTCTGAAGAAAATCTCTGATAGGATCGGCCACCACGTCGGGTAGAATGGTCTGCATGTAGCAGGAGGCTATACCCAGTGGTTGCCATGCCGCTGGTGGGGCCAGCACCACGACTCGCCCCGGGTCGGATTCAACATGCCTGCCGAGAACGCTGCCTCTCTCTCCATCCTGATTGTCGAAGATCAGGAAGATACTGCACAATCCACCGCGGAGTTGATCTCCTGTTGGGGATACTCCGTTCGCATCGCAGGCACAGGCCCGGCGGCCCTGCGCGAGGTGGCTGCCAGGATGCCCGATGTGATCCTCCTCGACATCGGCTTGCCCGGCATGGACGGCTGGAAGGTCGCCAGACGAATGCGCGACGGTGCGACTGGCAAGCAACCGTTCATCGTGGCCGTAACAGCCTATGCCGAGGAAGCAGACCGGTGGCGATCGGCCGACGCGGGTGTGGATATACACTGGGTGAAGCCAGCCAGCCCTGCCGCGCTCGCGAAGTTACTCGATAGGGTTCGCGCGTTGCTCTACCCGACAAGGTTTAGTACGGCCAGCGCCTTGACGTAGATACGGCGGCCGTACATCTCCACCTGAGCATGTCACGTCGCCAGTTACTCGCCCGATTCGGTTGTGGGCGGCGGGCTAACGGGCGTGGCCGGCGGCGCCGGTTCGAGCGTCTCGTTGCGTGCAGTCCAGCCCGGCGGGTCACTGGCCGGGAATGAATCTTCCGAAGCTTCCTGAACCACATCCACGCTCCCACACGCGCTGTAAGCACGGCCATCCGGCCCGTGATCCAGCAACGGTTCCGCTTCGGGTTGCGGTCGGGGGTTCGGGCTTGTCATCATCAATCCTCCTGAGGCGGTGCCGCCAGGGTGTGTGTAAGCAACCCGCAGGCCAACACGCGCCGACCATCGATTTTCGCTGCCACAACGATCGAGTATCCTTTCCTGTTTCGCTGTGATTGTGCGAATTTCCACTGTTCCAGTTGAAGATGTCACTGCAATACGGACACGGAATGACGTTGCCGTCTCGCGCCGATCATTGGCCCGCAGTAGCCAGGCTGCTACATTGAAGCGGTTCCGGCGGGAGTCTGCCAGGCTCCCGATTATCCATGCCATGCCCCCCAGGGTCAGCCAGCCCCGGAGTTCCCGTGAACGAACCTGCTCCGCCTCCGCGCGTGCCGCTCACAAACGTCGATCTGGAGATCAAGGACGCGCAACTCATCTTCCCGGCCGTCTGGGCCGACCTGCTGGAACGCCACGGTGGCCAGGTCGAGTTTCCCAACGAGTTCATCTGGCTCGGCGGTGCGCCTGGCGCTGGCAAGGGGACCAACACTCCCTTCATCGCCGACGCTCGCGACATCACGGCGGCACCCATCGTTATCAGTAGCTTGTTGACGGCTCCACACGCAGTAGCGCTGAAGAACGCTGGACAGATGGTGGGCGACCGCGAGGTGATCGGATTGCTCCTGGAAGAGTTGCTCGAACCGCGATATCGCGACGGCGTTATCATCGACGGCTTCCCACGCACGAAGGTGCAGGTCGAGTGCCTCAAACTCTTCCACGACGCACTACTCGGACTCGCTGCGGCTCGCGGCCCCGATGCGGCCAAACCGATGTTCCGAATCGCACTACTGTTCGTGACGGAAGACGTGAGCGTCCAGCGTCAACTCAAGCGCGGGCAGCTCATTCGCGAAAACAACCGGCACGTCCGCGAGTCGGGCGTCGGGGCACTTTTGGAGGAACGAACCACCGACCTCGATCCGGCCCTGTGCCGCAAGCGGTACAAGGCATTCAAGGACACGACCTTCGACGCGCTCCAGTCGCTGCGGCAGATTTTCCACTTCCATTTCATCGACGCCGAGGGCGATCTGCCCGAAGTCCAGCGAAACATTCTCCGCGAGTTCGCCTACCAGAGTTCGCTCGAGCTGAGCCCGGACGTGTTCGGCCTCATCCGCCGCATCCCGCTGGCAACGGAACTGGCCCTGCATGCCCGGCAGGAACTCGTGCGCCGGCTGGAACAATACGGCCGGGAAAGCCCGGACTTATTCCGGAGCGTGGTTGGGCTGATCGAAACACGACTGATGCCCGTGGTCCGTGCGCATGCAACCTCCGGGCACGCGCAGATCAACACCGAAGAAGCTCTGCTCGACGATCCGGTGGCGTTACGGATGGTCATCGACGTCTTCTCCGAGCGTGGGTTCCATGCCACAGTGGACATTCGCCGGCTCGATGTGCCGGAACGCGTCAATCCGGAGACGTGGGAGATCATCTGCCGGAAGAAGAAAGTGTTCCGGATCGAGGTCCGCTATCCGCCATCCGACATCCGCCGCGGGCACTGACCGCCATGATCGGAGAGCCTCGCATGGAGAAGCCACACGACGAAGTGACCGCATATCACGAAGCCGGGCACGCGGTGGTGGCACTGACACTGGGTCGCACGGTCCACAAGGTCACCGTGTTGCCCAACCGCGAGCGACTGGGCGAGTGTCGCTTCGGTAAGGGGAACACGAAGCCCACCGATGACCGGCTGGAAGACGAAATCCTCATCGCGCTGGGCGGCCTGGCCGCAGAGGCACACTTCACTGGCACTTACGCCACCGCCAGCGCCGGGCAGGATTTGCGCCTCGTGCGGCGGTTGGCGCTCGGGCGAAAGTCGGAACGCGCCGTGGAGCGATACGAGCAACGCATGCTCGACAAGGTGGAATCGCTCCTTGCCGATGAAGCGACGTGGCGGGCCGTGAAATTGATCGCGGCAGATCTGGTGAAGCATGGCACCATCAGCGGCCGCGCTGCCCGACATCTGTTTGAACGAGCCACCAGAGCCGGCTGATCGAGTAACCCCATGTTGCCTCCCCGTGTGGTTGGTCGCACCACTCGGCGAGGTTGTGGAATCTGCACTATCCTCCGGCGCGTTTCACCTTGTAGCCGAGTTTCTCCAACTCCTGTGCGATGCGGTCGCGCTGGTCACCCTGAATCTCGATGCGGCCATCCTTCGCAGTGCCGCCAGTACCGCACTTGTTCTTGAGCAACGTTGCCAGTTCCTTCAACTGCTCCTCGGTGAGTGGTAGTTCGGAAACAACCGTGACCCCCTTCCCCTTGCGCCCGGCAGTTTCGCGGCTCAACTTGACCGTGTGAACCTTCTTCGGTGAAACCGGGGGCGCCGCTCGCGGTTCTTGCGAGGCCGGCTGATCACTACCGCCGAGTAAACGGGCGATTAACCCGTTCACGGCATCGGCCGGATCGCCACCGGCCCACGACTCGACGCGCCCTGCGAAGCCTTCGGGCGATACTCCCTCAAGCGGCACGACGACTTCGACACTCGCAAGCGCGCCGTTCGCCGTGCCCTGCCACGGCAGGCCGAGTCGCCCTGCGGCGGTGTTGAACGCAGTGGCTGCGGCGTGCGCGCCGGCCGCGTCTGACGAATGGAACAGGATGATGCGTTTCGGTTTGGCCATGTGTGGGGTGCGCGAACATCAAAAACCAGGGAAGAGGAATGCGCATTCCGCTGCCCTGACAGTCGGCGATTCTTGATGGATGCAACTCACGAGAAGATGTCGCTGGTGCAATCGCCGCCGGGATAGCGAATCTCGTGGGCGCGGCTGGGGCCGCCCGTCTCCTTGCCGAAATCCACCAGGAAGTTTTCGTTGAGCTTCATTCCGCCCTTCACGGTATCGCAGTCGATCTGCACGAGCCACGAACCGCCCTGCTTGATCTCCGGGTAGAAGGTGTTATCCCAGGTGCTGTAAAGCGAGTTGGTGGCGTAAAGTCGCTTGCCGTCGAGCGAAAGTTGGAGCATCTGCGGGCCGCCGGTCATCTCCTTCCCCTTGAGCTTGCGCGGCTTGTTGCCCCAGCCGCCGATCTTCACGGTGCCTGACCGCTTCGGCGACTTCGGGTCGGTGATGTCGTACTGATGAACCTCTCCGTGAAGCCAGGCCGAGACGTACATGAAGCGATCATCCATGGAGATGATGAAATCGCTGATGAGCGCCGGCACCTTGCCGCCGGGGAACTTCGCGTTGTCGCGCGGCGCGATCTCGCTCACCTTCTCCGCGCTCCAGTTGCCGCGAGCATCTGCCCCAAAGCGCCACATTGCGCTACTGAGTGCCGCGCCGACATAGCCAGTTGCCCTGGTGGGGTCGTGCAGGAACCGCACCTCCAGCGGGATCGCTGCGGCACCGAGGTCGAAGGACTTCGTGATCTTCCGCTTCTGCCAGTCCCAGATGTGAATCTTCTGGCCATACTTGCCATTCTTCACGTCGTCGAAGTTCGGGCCTGGAGCGAATGTTTTCGGTGCCGCCCACTCGCTCGACACCATCGCGTTGTGCTTGGGCTGATACCAGAAGTCGTAGTTGAATCGCATCCCGGCGACGTCGTTCTCCCACCGCCCCTTCACGTCGTACTTCTCATCGAGTAGAAGGAAGCCGCCGGGGCCGTCGCCCTTCGCGTCGCCGAGCATCGAGAGCATGACCTCGCCGGTTGGCAGACAGTGGACCGTGTGCGGCGCAGAGAGGTTTGCCTTCCGGGCGATATCCTCGGGTTTGATGACCTTGTGCATCTTGAGGTTGGTCGGGTCCTTCGCATCCACGATGTGAATACGGCCCGATTTCAGTCCTGGCACGATCAGATAGCGCCGGTCGCCCGGCTTGCCGTGGCACGAGGAGCAGATGTTCCAGCCGAAGTGGTGCAACTCGTCGCCAGGCGCCAACATGGTGAGGCCCTGGATCACCTGCGAATAGGTTGGCGAATCCGGGTCGGCGTCAACCACCGCGAGGTAGTCGGGCTTGTTGATGCCGGTATTGGCATACGTGCAGGCAACGAACAACACTTTCTCGCGCGGCCCTTTCATTGCCGCCTTTGGCGAGGCATAGCCAGGAGTGTCGGTGGAATGCGCGGCCGGGGCCGAGGTGAGGAGCGCGGCTGCGCTGGTGGTGTGGAGAAACTCGCGGCGGTTCATGATCTTCTCCTGCGCATGGGACACTGCTACCAATACCGCGCCGCTTGCCCGCCGCACATAGAATGCGACGCCTCGAACGCGAAAGGGCACCCATGTCCCGGTTCGGGCAGCACTTCATTCTCAACGGCGGCGAGTCGTCTGCAGACGAGACGAACGGATCCATCCCCAATTAACAAGGTTCCGAGAAAGTGCTGGATGCGTTCTCGCGTGCGGTGGTAAGCATCGCGGAGAGGTCGCGGCCGACGGTCGTGAACCTCCGTATCGAGGGCGGTTCTGGCGTGCTGTTCTCGCCCGATGGCCTCGTCCTGACGAATCACCACGTTGTTCCACGCCGCGACCACCTGCGCGTTCGCCTGAGCAACGCACGGATCTGACGGGTCGTGTCGTCGGTAGCGATCCGTGGACGGACCTCATTCGCAACATCACGGAAGCACACGGCAGAACAACCGCGGTCGTTCGGCCGCGGTTGTTTCGGGCGTGAGTTAGAGATCATTCGAGATCAATAGTTGCCGAGAACCTCTCCACCGTTGTAGGTGCCGAGGAATCGATAGGTATTGATGTCAACAGACTGGTTGATGTAGCGAGTTGAGCCGTCGCCGAAAGCGAAGTTGGCCCCATTGCTGTGGTTACTACGAAACGAGTAAACGTTGGGCCAGTCGGTGCGCGTGTTTGGTGCTGGCGGCATGTTGTTGTTCAGCGGGATTGCCGTCGTGCCAGTTGCATAGTTGGAGATTGGCCACCCGCAGTGGTAATTTCGGTCTGGCAAGTCTTCCCCGATCATTAGCGTGTTGCTCGTGCCGTCAGTAATCGAGGTCATCACCAACTTGCGAACCACATCGGCTCGGAAAAAGATCCCGTTGCCGTTATCTAACCCGGCATTCCCACCGATACCCGTCGGGTTCCAGGCCCAGCTTCCAAACGCCCATGCGCCACCATCCACGCCTTTGTAATTGGTTGAACCAATTTGCAGAGCTCCTGTGTTCGCCCGGTCGTTCCAGGTATCTCGACCCGAGTTATCGCTTGGACACAGATACGTTTTGATGGGTGTGGCCATGAACGCTTGACCTGCTGCCGATCCCATAGTTGGCTCTGGGTAGCTTCCCATGCCCGCCTGTGTGTACAGGTTGCCCTGTTCAATGTAAGGCAGAATGCGAGCCAGGAAACTCCACTGACGAGCGCCGGTTCCATAGCAGCAACCTGCATTATTAGTCGGGTCGCCGTTATACGGGAAGCGGGTGTTCGCGTCGTGATAGCTGTGGACCGCAATAGCGATCTGTTTGAGGTTGTTCTGACCTTTCATGCGAGCCGCGGCCTCTCGCACTTTCTGCACTGCGGGCAGAAGTAGGCCGATCAGAATCGCGATAATCGCGATCACCACCAACAGTTCGATTAGCGTGAACCCACGCCGATTCCTGAGCAAGGACATGGACAATGCCTCCTGGTGAAAAGAGTCTGCCCTGCACGCGACCGGGCAACACGAAAGCATGACACCTCGGGAATTTCGGATTCCCGAAACTCAGTCAGCACACTCGCAAACGGCTGTGCAAGATAGCTCCGGTCCTGGGAAGCAAACTCTCACCCTGCTCTCACGTTGGTCGCTCGGCAGATTAGAGGTGTAGACTCGTTCTCCGCAGTTCAGCAGCAGTCCAGAAACAGGACGAGTGAGTTCCCTCGATTACGATCCCCGTCCTACTCGCTTCAGGCACACGAAGTCGCGTGGGGTGCCGTCCATCCCGCGCCCCGGTCCGCGGGTGATGGCTGTTCAGAACATGGCTACTTCGCAGGGAGTCATACGGTGGCCGTGGGAAGATGTGACGCCTGTAGCGGTTTGCACGGACACAAAGATCTCTGAGTCATGAGGTTTGGTTGAGAGTGCCCCCCCTTCGCCACGATGACATGAACGTCTCGTGTCTGATGGCTGGAGGGCCTCAACCATGCTGTGGCTGGCATCCTATCCGCGTTCGGGTAACACCTTCTGTCGTGTTGTGCTCGGCCATGTGTACGGGCTTGAGTCGTCGAGCTTCCACGACTTCGGGCAACTCAAGAACCCCGACTTCCTGGATCAGCCTGTGGTGAAAACGCACTTCCTCCCTAACGACCTGTACCCAACCGATCTGTCGATCCCGGCAGTGTACATCGTTCGCGACGGGCGCGATTCGGTTGTCTCATACGCGCACTACCAGCGCGATGTGCTGGGTCAGGACGTGGGTTTCCGCGAGGCACTGCGTCGGATCATCCGTGCGTCAGGCAAGGGGTACGGCTCTTACTTCAGCAACTGGAGCCAACACGTTCGGCTCTGGAAGAAGCGTGCTTCCATCGTGCTGAAGTTTGAAGACCTCCTCGCCGACCCGATCGGGACTGTGGAACAGATCCGTTCGGTCTATCCCCTGCCCGAGCCGCGGACGGATCAGGCTCCATCGTTCAACGAACTGCGTTCGAGACCTTCGACCTTCGGCCCGGAATCTTCCGTCACAAAGGACGCCAACTTCCGCCAGAGGTTCTTCCGACGCGGCAAGGTGGGGGCGTGGCGAGACGAAATGACACTCATGGACCGTTTCCTTTTCCAGCTATACCACGGCCGTACTCTTCGCGAAACGGGCTACACCAGTTCGATGCTGCCCATGCCGCGCATGCCATCGCTGGCTCGCATTCCGGTTCGGGCGTGAACCCCACTGGGAACTATTTCGAGTATTCGCGGAAATTGCTCTTTTTCTGTGGCACGCGTAGCGTATTATTCCTCGACGGGCGGCGAGTGCCTCCCATCAGGAGCTACGAATTGCTTTGCTGCTCTCTCGCTTTGACACTTCTTGGTCTTCCGACTTTGAGCTTTCACTCACAGCCTCCAAGACAGTCAGACAGCCGGTGCAGTTGCAACAGCAGAGGTTTGCGTTGTCGTTCTACATGAATGTCACCGCTCCTCGTCCGCCCCTGTACCCCCGCGCGGGGATTCCGCGCACGAGTTCTGGTATCCGGGCGAACAGCCCAGAGTGAAGACCATGGCGAAGAAGTTGTACGTTGGGAACATTTCGTTCCAGACCACGAGCGATGAGCTTGTGCAGTTGTTCTCCCAGTACGGTACCGTGCTGGGCGCACAGATCGTTTCCGATCGCGAGACCGGCCGTAGCCGTGGCTTCGCGTTCGTTGAGATGCACGACGGCGCCGACGAGGCCATCGCGGCCCTCCACGGCACCCAGATGGGCGGCCGCACGCTGACAGTGAACGAGGCCAAGCCGCGCGAAGAACGCCCCCGTGGCGGCGGCGGTGGCTACGGCGGCGGCGGCGGCCGTGGTGGCTACGGCGGCGGCGGTGGCGGCTACGGCGGCGGCGGTGGTCGTCGCGGCTACTAATCCGCGCTGAGGCTCTCGCCCACCGAGCGCATCAGGCCAAAGAGTTACAGGGCGGTGGCATTGATCAATACTTGGTCAGTGCCACCGCTTCGTGATTAAGAACCGTACAGCATTCCCATTTCTTTTTCACAATCACCTCCCGCACCGCTGAACTAGCCCGTACATTTTTCAGCCATCGCCAGAGACGGTGTGCGCCAAGCCGTGTCTCCGCGAGTTGTTCTCTCTTCAGTACTTGCGTTGAAGCCAACCTGACGCGGCAAGGAGAGCGAAACGGCCGCTCTCATTGTTTTCCCATATTTTCCTGTAACTGGTCTGCCGTCTGCATGAGTCTGACCATTTTGGCTCGCACCTCGCATCACGCCCATCTCATGCTGAGTTGGTCGATGTGAGGAATTGCCCACTCGATGCCGGGATGCCGGCTGTCGGGTTTGTCCTCATTTCCTCGCTGGAGTTCTCCATGTTTCCCCTCGTCCGTCGGCGTGGTTTCACGCTGATCGAACTGCTCGTCGTCATCGCGATTATTGCCATCCTGATCGGCCTGCTTCTACCTGCCGTGCAGAAGGTGCGGGAAGCAGCCGCACGCATGAAGTGCAGTAACAACCTCAAGCAGATGGGCATCGCGTTCCACAGCCACCACGACGCAACCGGCGGACTGCCGCCTGGTGCGATTCGTAGTTGGGGATGGAGTTGGCACGCCTTCCTGCTCCCGTACATCGAACAAGGGAACGTGTTCAACATCATCAATCCCACCCCGATGAACACCGATAGCGGTTTCCTCACGGGTACTGATGGAAACAGCCGTCGCATTCAGCGTGCGATCGCGAGCAAGATCACCGTCTTCCAGTGTCCCTCACAACCTGGTCCTGAGTCCGCCAGTTACAGCCGTGGTATCCGTTACTACAGCCACTACAACGCCTGCGCCGGCTGGACCCGCTATGCAGGCAACGATGACTACAACGGCCTCCACGACACCAATGGCGCGGTCTACATCCCCTCCGCAACGAGCCTTCGTCGTGTCCCGAACCACGTCAAGCTTGTGGGTATCATCGACGGGACCAGTAACACAATCCTGGCGGGCGAGGTGAAGAATTGCGTCTCGTTGGGTGGTGGTTGCCCCTCGCAGTTCTGGCATCGGTTCTACATCTTCGATGACAACTGGGACAGCGGCAACGGCGTGGATTATTCCCGATGCATGAGCACGACGGGAACCGTTGGCGGAAGCACCTACGCGATCAATTCGAACCATGAACTCGCGTTCGGAAGTTTCCACCTCACCGGTGCGAACATGCTGATGGCCGACGGTTCCGTGCGATTCGTCAACCAGTCGATCTCCAACGCTCCGTGGCGTGCGGCCGGATCGCGTAACGGTGGCGAACCAACCCAACTGAACTGAGAGGGGAACTCGTGCGCACGTTCATTCATGCTGCGTTCCGACTCGGTTCTCTCGGAGTCCTGGCCTTGCTTGCGGCAGGTTGTACTGGTGCCTCGTCGAAACCCGCCGGCGCAGCGTCAGGGAAGGTGATGCGCGATGGCAAACCTGTCGCAAGCGCCACTGTCACCTTCCACGAAGCCGGTGGCGTTGAGGTCGGCGTCGGTTCGACCGATGAGTCTGGCCAGTTCGTGCTGATCGCGTCTACCGATAAGGGGAAACTTGCTCCTGGCGAGTACATCGTCACCGTCAAGACGGAACAGACAGTCGACGAGAATACTCCCGAGAGCGAGGTTGACGAAGTAGGCGAAGGTGGCCAGGTCAAAAAGAACCGCAAGGGGAAACCCAAAGGCGATTCAGTCCTCGTGAAGTATGCATCGCCCGAAACCTCGACCCTCAAGGCAAAGGTAACCGATACCGGGCCTAACGAGTTCACGTTCGAGTTGAAGTAGTCTGCACCATGCAGGTGGAAAGCCCCGGCGAGGCCGGGGCTTTCTTTTTGCCCGCAGGGAGAGTACCTTCGTTCCCATCCTTCCTCACCGGGAACTCGCGTCATGTTCAAGCGTCTATCGCTACTCGTGGCTGTGATAGCCACCTTCGCTGTGGTCGTGTTCGCCTCGGTAGACCGACCCGATGGAGCCAAGACACTCCCGGTGCCCGAGATCAAGTTCAACGAGGTGAAGGAGGTCGCGCCGGGCGTATTCTTCCGCTATTCGTCTATCTCCGCCAACGATCCAAAGATCCCCTTCGGGGGCAGTAATCACGTCTGGATCGCCTTCAAGGATTTTGTGGTAGTCATCGACGCGAACTTCCCGAAGGAAGCGGCGGACGTGCTCGCCGACATCAAGAAGACGACGAAGAAGCCGATCCGGTATGTCCTGGACACACACCACCACGGCGATCATGCCTACGGCAATGCGATCTGGGCGAAGGAAGGGGCAAAGATCGTTGCTCACAAGACCGCAGCGAGACTGCTGAAGGCCAACGGCCCGAAGCAGTGGGAGGACGCCTCAAAGGATCGCGAAGATTTGCGCAAGAACAAGCTGAAGCAGGTCGACATTACTTTCGATGACAAGTACGAGATCAAGGACGAGACACAGCACGTTGTCTTCATGCACTTCGGTCACATGCACACCGCCGGCGATGCCAGCGCGTATCTGCCGAAGCACAAGATCCTCTGCACAGGCGACGCCTGCGTCAACGGCGCGTTCACTTACATGGGTCACTCCAATTCCGCGAGCTGGGTGAAATGCCTCGACGCGATGGGGAAACTGGATGTTGAGTTGGTCTGTCCGGGGCACGGCAAGCCAGCACGCAAGGAGTTGTTCGCGAAGCAGAAGCGGTACTTCACCGAACTACGCAGCACTGTGAAAAAGGGAATCGAGGCGAAGAAGACATCCGAGGAGATCACCAAGTCGCTGGATTTCCCCTGGTACAAGGAGTGGACTGGCGTTGGCGCGACCGAGACCCCGATGCTCCGCGACAACATCAAGCATGTCTACGCCGAGATGATGGGGAAAATCGATCATGACCGTCTTGGTTCCGCTCCCGCGCCGCTGAATCTCGGCACCGGGCCGAACACAACTCTCGTTGGGCGGTGAAATAGAACCACTCACGCCCCATGTCATGCCGCCGGCGATAACCGGCGGCATGACGCGTTTCTACTCCGGCGCGAAACGTACGCAGAGGTTGACAGTACCTGAAGGCTGTTCAATAGTCACTGATATACTTCTCCTCTGCCTGACGCCGTCGATAAGAACGATGCGGCGTCCCTTGCCGAGTACGCCCATGGCACTCCTGACTGCTTCTTCCTCGACACAGCCCCCCGTCATCGCTCGATATGAATTCGGAGCTCCCATCGGGTCCGGCGGCGTCGGCACTGTCTACCGAGCACTTGATCGAGAGACAGGTCGCGAAGTGGCCATCAAGGTGCTTCGCGACAAGCTCTCGGAGAAGCCGGCGGTTCACCAGCGGTTCGCGCAAGAGTTTCGCGCGGCCACGCAACTCGAACACCCGAACATCGTTCGTGCCCTCGATATGGGCATCGACGGCAACACCAGCTATCTCGTGTACGAACTGGTGGAAGGGACCAATCTCGGCGATCGGATCGCCTCACGCAAGCGGTTGCCAGAGACCGAAGCGGTCCAGATTATCACACAGATCGCGCAGGCGCTTCACTACGCGCACCTCCGGCAGGTTGTTCACCGCGATGTGAAGCCCGACAACATCCTGGTTCTGCCCGACGGCCGTGCGAAACTCACTGACTTCGGACTGGCAAAGGATTACAACAACGACCTCGACCTGACACGCCAAGCCAGCGGACTGGGCACGCCGAACTTCATGGCCCCTGAGCAATTCGCTGATGCCAAGTCGGTCGGCCCCCGTTCGGACGTGTACTCGCTCGGCGCCACACTTTACTCCGCGGTCACTGGGTTGTTACCGTTCTCAGCCAAGACACCCTTCGCGACGCTGGTGAGGAAAGAACGCGACGTTCTCTCGGCACGGGCCACTGTGCCCGGCGTCAGCGAGCGACTCGACTCCGCGATCCGCAAGTCGCTGCGACCCGAGGCGAAGGATCGACCCCGGTCCTGCCTCGAGTTCTTCAAACACCTCACATCCGGCACACGATTCGACGACGGCACCTCCGAAGACCTGCCGCCGAGTGTGTCGGTCGCCACGATGAAGTCCGAACGCCGGGCCTGGGTTCGCCACGCGCTGGAAGTCGGGTCCTGCGGTGTGATTGATACGAATCTCTTCTGCGGCGCCCCAGAGAATGAGGAACTCTGGCCGCTGGTGATCCGCGACCTCTCCGTTGGCGGCGCTCGCGTGCTGCTGGCTCGCCGATTCGAAATTGGCACCGAACTGAGCATCGAGTTCTCGGCGGGACCCGACTCGCCGCCGCGCCGCCTGCCAACGAAGGTGGTCCGCATTGTGGCGGATAGGAACGGCCACTGGGTTCACGGTTGCGCCTTCACGCAGCGCCTCACCGAGGACGAACTCGCCGCACTGCTGCGGTACGTTTGACCGGAAACGTGTCAGTATCGGAACCGCGCGAGAGCCACCGCTCCGGTGGAATCCGCAGCGGTGACTCTCGTGTTCTCGCAGTCACCGTGGCGATGGCACTTCACGGCCCATCGTCTTCAGCAGCAGTTTCATATCCTCCCACGTCTCGCGCTTCTTCAGGCCTGTCGGATCTCCCTCAATCTCGTCGGGATGATGCGTACAGATGAGCGGTATCTCGCGATAGATGTGAACCTTCCCGCGCAGAGCCACGAGTGACGCATTCTGACGGGTGAGCAACCGGGAAGCGAACTCGCCCAGCGTCACGATATGCTTCGGGCGCACCAGTTCAAACTGCCTGAGAAAGAAGTCGCGGCAGTTCACACACTCGGTGTTCGTCGGCTTGCGGTTCTTCGGCGTCCGACACTTGATGATGTTGCAAAGATAAACACTCTCGCGCGTGAATCCGCACGCCCGGATGATTCTCCCCAGGAGTTGCCCACTCTTGCCAACAAACGGTTCACCCTGCGCGTCCTCGCCCGGACCCTCACCGACGAACGCGACTTCCGCGTCAAGCGGGCCGGTCCCGAAGACCGGGTTGATTCGTGTCGAATACAGTTCCGGGCAGCGATCACAAACACCCACCTCGGCCGCCAGGGCTACGAGTTCGTGTCGGCGTGCCTCGAGAGGATCGGTCGGAATTGCCAGTTGCGACGCGGGCGTCTCGACTGGCCGAAGGCGAATCGGTGCGCCACCAGGCACGAACAGCACACCTGCTGTTCGCAGCGATTCCAGATGCCACTGGACCTGCGAACGAAGATCGATTGGGGTATCTGCCATGCCGCCCTTCCCTCCCACAGTCAAAGGTAACGGAACAGACGACTTCACTTCAATGTCGGCTCCGAATGTCTCGCGAACGTAACAAACCGTCGCAGCGGTTCGGTTCTTGACCCGAACAGCAATCCGCGGATAGGGTTATCTCGTCTGGTAGGTAGGTCGGCGTTTTCCCTGCCATCTGGGGCACATTTAAGAGGGCGAACAATGTTGAACAAGAAGTGGCTGTTGGCGGCCCCGGTCGCCGGCGCGCTGGGCGTTT
>CAYRDG010000050.1:0-29770 GCA_964422915.1 uncultured Frigoriglobus sp.
GGCATGAGCATGATGGGTATGGGCGGTGGGATGATGGGTATGGGCGGTGGCATGATGGGTATGGGCGGTGGCATGATGGGCATGGGTGGCATGGGTGGCATGGGCATGATGGGTATGGGCGGTGGCATGATGGGCATGGGTGGCATGGGTGGCATGGGCGGCATGATGGGAATGATGGGAATGGGCGGCGGCATGAACATGATGGGCGGTATGGGTGGGAAAATCGGTTTCAGTGGTTCCTACGCATACTGAGCCCAGTGCCTATAACATCTCTGCGACGCGGCCGCCGGTCACGGGCCGCGTCGCTTCATTTTGATGGCAAGTGACTGGCATTCCCGCGGCTCGTGCATCCGTCGGGCCACGCGGGACGAAGTTTCCTCAGAAGCGAGACCAAGTGACAGGGGCCGAGTGCTTCCTCCCACGGATTGCGGCCGGCGATGCTGCCGCGACCGCCGACTGCCTGGCTCGCTACGGTGGGCTGGTCTGGTCGCTGGCACGCCGTTTTCTCGGCAACGCTGCCGATGCTGAAGACTCCGTGCAGGACGTTTTCATCGAGCTCTGGAAGAACGCTGGCCGCTACGATCCGACTCGCGGTTCCGAATCGACTTACATCGTCATGGTTGCACGCCGCCGGCTGATCGACCGGAAGCGGAAGGCCGGGCGTGCGCCTGCTTCGCAACCGCTGCCAGACGATACTCCGGCACGCACGGGTCGCGACCGCATTGAACTCGAAGACGAGGCCGCCCGCGCGGCCGAAGTGCTGGCCGAATTACGCGACGACGAACGCCGGGTGATCCGGATGGCCGTGTACCAGGGACTGACGCACGAGGAGATTGCTGCCGCAACTGGACTGCCGGTCGGCACGGTGAAGACACACATCCGCCGCGGACTGATCCGTGTGAGGGAGCGGCTGGCCGCGGGAGGCTCGCGATGACACCTCTCCCTGATCCACGCCGTGCAAGGCTCCAGGAATTGCTCGGTACCGAGGCGACACAGAAACTCACCTCCTCCGAGGAGACGGAACTGGATACGTTGCTGGCCGACTACCCCGATGAAGATGCGGAAGGGCTGGAGTTGGCGGCAGCGGCGGTCCATCTGGCGCTGGCTGGCCCACTCGAAGCGATGCCCGCGGCGCTGGCGGAACGGCTGAATCTCGCCGCGGTAGCGGTTGCGCCAGCCCCTTCGGCGCACGTGCCGCACCCGGTTCGTCAGCGTCGTGCTTGGACCGCCTGGGCGGGCTGGGTTGTTGCTGCCAGTCTCCTCGGCGTGCTGGTTTACGCCAACTGGCCGAAGTCGGCGCCGACGATGGCGCAGAGCCGAGATGATCTGGCTCGCAAGGCACCCGTCTTTGTTGGTGAGAAGAAATCAATCAGTGGGAACATTGTCTGGAGCGATCAGGAGCAGATCGGCTACATGGAAGTGAAGGGGTTGCCGCCACTCGACTCCAGCGCAGGGACGTACCAACTCTGGATCGTGGATGCCGATCGGAAAGACTCACCACCGGTGGATGGCGGCGTGTTCCAGGTGAAGGCCGATGGCACCACGATCGTGCGGATCAAGCCCCCCATCCAGGTGAAGCGTGCCGCAGCCTTCGCGATCACGAAGGAGAAAGAGCCTGGCGGTGTTGTGGTGAGCAAAGTTCCGCCAGAGCAGTATGAACTGGTGCTAACCAAGAAGGGGTAGCGTGCGGTATTCGGCAGTGGGCACGCCCTGCGTCTCCGACAGAGGATAGTGCGAGATGCAACAACTCAATCGACGTAAGGGTCTGCCCCCAGGTCGCGAAGCATCTCCTGACGCTGCTTGTCGTAATTCATCAGGTCGAGTCGCTGCCGGTAGTGGCGAGCCTCCACGCGTCGCTGTGCCTGACGGAAGAGCGGGGCCAGCGCGTTCCAGTCGCGTTCGCCTCCAGCCTTGCCGAGTTGTTCCAGTTCACGACGCCTGGCTGCGCCCAATCCCTCCAGGAGTTGATCCTGCAGGGAAAGCATGAATTGCGCGCTGCCTGGATCGCCCTGGCGGCCAGCGCGCCCGACGAGTTGCCGGTCGATGCGTTCCGCTTCGTGGCGCTCCGTGCCGATCACATGGAGGCCGCCGCACTCCGCGACCCCTGGCCCGAGCTTGATGTCCGTACCGCGGCCGGCCATGTTCGTCGCGACCGTCACTGTGCCCGGTTGTCCGGCCTGCGAGACAACTTCGGCTTCCCTCTCGTTCTGTTCCGCATTGAGCACCTGATGGGGAATTCCCAGCGCGGTCAGGCGTGAACTGACCTTCTTGGACGATTCGACCGTGCGTGTGCCGATGAGCACCGGCCGCCCGGCGCGAAGCATCTCCTGTGTCGCCTTCACCACCGCGTCGAACTTCGCCTCCTCGGTGGGGAACACCAGATCGGGCAGCACCTCGCGGCGAGTCGGTTTGTTGGTTGGCACTTTTGTTGTCCAGAGTCGATAGACCTTGCGCAGCTCCCAGAAGTTCGGCAACAGAGTGCCCGACATCCCGGCGAGTTTCTCGTACAGCTTGTAGAAATACTGGAATGTGATCTGGGCTGCGTGCGAACTGGGCATGTTGATCTGCACGCTCTCCTTCGCTTCCACGGCCTGATGAAGGCCGTCACGCCAGTGACGGTCGGGCATGGGGCGTCCGGTGCCCTCGTCGATGATGACGATCTTCTGCTCGGAGCTGACCATGTAGTGCTGGTCGCGGGCGAAGCGATAATGCGCGTGGAGACCGCGTTCGACAGCCTCCAGGAGCTTGTCCATCGCCTTGGCATGCTTGCCTGTGGGCGGGTTCGAGTATCGAACAAGGTACTTGCCGGCGTCGGTCAGTTCGATCTTGTCCTTCTTGGCGTTCATCAAGAAGTGTTCGTCGCGCTTCATCTGACGGGCCAGGCCATCGGCCCATCTGAACACCACCTGTTCCTCTGGCTCAGCCGGGCGGGTGGGGTTGGCGATGATGAGCGGCGTTTTCGCCTCGTCGATCATGATGCTGTCAGCTTCGTCCACGATGGCATAGTGGAGGTCGCGTTGGACGCGCGGGTCCATGCGACCGCCGCCGCCCATCCATGCCGACCAGAACGGGGCCAACTGGGCCTGGCCGCCGCGGAGTTTGAGCCGGTCGCGGAGGAAGTCGAAGCCGAACTCGCTGGCCGTGCCATAGGTGATGTCGGACTTGTACGCGATCAGCCGGGCCGGTTCGTCCATCTTCTGCTGGAGCACGCCGACTGTGAGGCCGAGTTTCTGATAGACCGGGCCGATCCATTCGGCGTCACGCTTGGCGAGATAGTCGTTGACTGTGGTAACGTGAACGCCCTTGCCGGAGAGCGCGTTGAGGTATGCCGGTGCGCTGGCGCTCACCGTCTTTCCCTCGCCGGTGGCCAGTTCGGCTAGCCCACCGAAGTGCATCACGCCGCCCGCTGCCAGTTGCACATCGAATGGGCGGATACCGAGGGTTCGCTGAATCGCGACCGATACCAGCCCAAAGGCTTCTGGCAGGAGGCGGTCGAGGTTCCACTTACCGCGGGCCTTGCCGCGCAGTTCCATGCTCTTCTTCGTGATTTCTTCGTCTGTGAAGCCGAGGAACTGCTTCTCGTAGTGGCGGATCTGCGGGATGAAGAGTGCTGCTCGCGCGAGCCGGCCCTTCCACGGCGGGGCGACTCGCGAGACGGTTGCGTTGCGCGACCACGACCCGAGCCGGCCAGGCACGTTCTCGATCACGCGAATGGGTTCGTCTTCCTCGGCCATCGGGAGCGGGTCTTCGGTACTCATCGGTCGGCATCCTGACGGAAAGCGGCTCGCTTCACGATAGCGGCTCACCGCGCAGAAGTCATCGCCCATTGGACAGGGGGGAAGTGGCTGGGAAGTGACTGTGGCAGGCGCGCAAATAAACACGGGGTGGGTTAAACCCACCCCGTGTACCAAGCATACTTACGGGTCCCGTCCATCCCTTCGGTAGCCTGGCAGCCTTAACCGTTCCCCCCTCGGAACGGAAAAAGCCCAACTGGAAAATGCTCCGACACGCACAAAAACTGCGGGCCGGTCGTCCGCATCTCGTTGTCCGTGAAGACAACCCGTCGCGAACAACCAATACCTAGCTCACGCAATGGGCAGAAGCAAACGACTCCAGGTAAAAAATACAAAATGATTACTGTTCGCGCCCGCTTCGCAATGATCAATCGCCATGGCGCGAAACTGGGTAGCTTTTAGGGTGGAGTTTCGGTGCTTGGTAACGGCAACAAGAAGGCCGCGACCAATTCGGTCGCGGCCTGTCGCGTCTAGTCAGGATTGCACTTACGGCTGGCTGCCGCGAGCGCGGAGCGAGGTCGTGGCGGCCTTATCCCAGTCGGTCGGGATGGGGCGACGGAACTCTTCATCGGCGTAGTGCCAGTGAAGCAGTTCATCTTCGCCAAGTAGCCAGGAGAAAGCCGCGGTGCGGCCATTCACCTTGGTCGGAAAGTCCACCTCACCCGACTCGTCGTCCACAAGCGTAACGCCCAGCCCATTCAGTTCCCCAACGGCACCAACCAACGCTTTCTGGGCGGCGGCGATTTCGTCTACCACCTGATAGCGGCGTTGCCGTTCCTGCCAGGCAAGATCGCGTCGCTGGCGGTCAAGTCGCTCCTGCTCTGGCGAGAGCGAATTGATGGCCCGCCGGCTCTTCACAATGTCCGTCACGATACTCTGAACCAGCGGTAGCATCTTGCGTGCGGTGGTCAGGTCGAGCGAAACGTCCTTTTTGCGAGGCTTTCCGGCCGGGTTGCTGGCTCGGTTGGGCGTGTTGCTCATGATGACTCCCGTTCAGTGTTATGGGGGGCGGCGGACGCCCCTTCTACCTTCATTCTAGGAGCGCCTCCGAAAGAAGAACGTCGGATGGACGCGGAATTGCGGTAGAAGGTTCGACTCAACTCCCCCAGTATGTAATTCGATGACTCTGGCCCCATATAGATGCAACAAACCGCGATTTTGTTAGATACCCTCTGTGGCACCGAAAGAGAAGGTCAGTCGTGGGGAAACGCGCACGAAACCTGCCCGAATCACCGGAATTCGCGGGCTAGCGAAACCACGGCGAACGGGTGGCCCCGCCCGAATCGGCGGCTCCACGCTCTTCTATCGGTTCTCGTGATGGGACACTTGCACGAGACAGTGCGGTTGCACATCAATTGAACAGCCGCAGGCTGTCACCTGCGGCATTGCGGCGACTCGACTCACCCATCTTTCCACTTCACGAAGGCTTCCAGAGCGAAGTACTCCGGCAGGCCCAGTGCGTCGTAGGTACGGGCAGTGGCGAGGTTCCGTTCCTCGGCGCGCTGCCAGAACTCGCGCTTGTCGGTGCCGCCTGGGAACATCGCACGGTCTTTCTGGCTTTGGTGCCGGAAGATGGCCTGTTTCTTCCTCTCCAGCACTTCCGGACTCAACGGAACTGCCATCTCGATCTCATATGGCTCCCACTCTTCCCAGGCGCCCTTGTAGAGCCACACGTCCAGATCGGCGCCGGTCGTACGCACCCGCCGCACCGCGGTGAAGATCGCCTCGGCGCAGATGCGGTGCGTGCCGTGCGGGTCGGACAACTCACCAGCCACATAGACCTGTGCCGGATTGAGCCTCTTGAGCAGTTCTACGATGTCTTCGATGTCCTGCGGCTGCACGGGCTTCTTGGCCTTGCTGCCACCGTGGTAGAATCGCAGGTCCATGAACTCCAGCTGTTCCGGTGGGATCCCGCAGACCAGTGCCCCGGCGCGGGCCTCCGTCGCGCGGATCACCTTCTTCACTTCCAGAACCTCGGGCGTATCCGCCTCGCCGGCTTTTTTGGCATCGAGGAACTTGTAGACACGCTCCTTGATCGTGCCCGTGCTCGATTGTTCCGCAGGTGTGCCGAAGGCGCCGATGAACTCGTCCACGAAGTCGACGAAGCGTCGCGCATCGTGGTCGAACACCGCGACGTTGCCGCTGGTCATGTACGCGATGTGGACCTTGTGCCCCTGCTCCACGAGGCGGATGATGGTGCCGCCCATCGAGATCACGTCGTCGTCCGGGTGCGGTGAGAAGACGAGAATCGTCTTGGCGGCCTGGAAGTCGCCCTTACGGCGGCCCGTTGGCCGGTCGGCATCGTTCGCAACTGGCGGCACCACGCCCGCGACTTTCCCGGCTGGATATGGCGTGATGGTCGCCATGCGATCGTGGAACACTTCCTCGCCGATCTGCTGGGCGTGCCCCTTCTGCCGGAGCAATTCGTACATGTGGTGGTCGCGGAAATCGTCGTCCTTGAGCTTCTGCAACCCCTTCTTCGTGTTCAGCGAGAGCCAGACCACCGCCTTGCGTGTCTGTTCGGTTGTCCACGAGCACGGGCCGACTTCCCAGGGCCTCTTGATCGCGGTCAGTTCGGCCGCGGCGGCCTCATCAAGCAATACAACCGCATCGCGGTGTTCTTGCAGGAAACTGGCGGAAACGGCTTCTGTCGGCGGCTGTTCCACAGCCTTGTAAACGATACCGGCCTTGTGTTCGCCGAAGGCCATCATGAAGATGCGGCGAGCATCGAGAATGCTGGCCACGCCCATTGTCAGGGCGTTGTGCGGGACGTTGCGCTCGCCGAAGAAGCCATCGGCAGCGTCGCGCCGGGTGATGCTGTCCAGCGTGACAAGTCGTGTGCGGCTGTTCCGCGGGCTGCCTGGTTCGTTGAAGGCAATGTGCCCGGTGCGGCCGATGCCGAGTACCTGGATGTCGATGCCGCCTGCTGCCTGAATCTTTTCCTCATAGGTGGCGCAGGCCGCGTCCACCTCGTTGGGCTTGAGGGTGCCGTCGGGGATGTGGATGTTGTCCCAGGGGATGTTGACGTGACTGAAAAGCGTCTCGTGCATCCATCGGAAATAGGAGTGCTGGCTCTCCCGAGGCATCGGGAAATATTCGTCGAGATTGAAGGTGATGACACGCGAGAAATCCAGCCCTTCGTCCTTGTGCAGCCGAATCAGTTCGCGATAGAGGCCAACGGGCGTGCTGCCGGTGGCCAGTCCAAGCACGGTGGACTTCCCGGCGGCGTTGCGGGCGCGGATGAGCTTGTCGATCTCGCTCGCAGCATAGCGAGCCGCACCACCGGCGTTGGGGAATTTCACCGACTTGATGCGAGTGTGCGGGAGATAGTGAATCGAACTCATGTCGATGCCTTTGCAGGGGCCATTGCCCCGCGAGAGTGTTGTGAAGAGATGTTTTAGCAGCAGAATTGCAAAGCGTGTATGCTGGGTACGCGAAGGAAGGTGGTCATGAGTGCTAGAAGGTGGCCGTTCGGGAAGTAGAATGTAACCTCCCGCGACTGACGCGGTACTCATACGAGGACGAGATAATGACCCGGATTGCGATGTCGGGCACGCTTCTGCTGGCACTGGCGTTTACTGCCACGGCAGACGAGAAGAAGGCCGCACCGACCTCACTGGAAGGCAGTTGGAAGGTGGTTGCGGCTCAGGTTGAAGGGATGCCTGAATCGAAGGAAAAGCTGGCGAATCTGAGCTTCACCTTTGAAGGGAGCAAGTTGACCGTCGCTGAAGGCGACCGAAAGCCTGATGCCGGCACGTTTTCCGTGAACGCGAAGGCCGACCCTGCCCAGATCGACATGGTCAGCCCCAAGGGCGACAAGGTTTCAGGCATCTACAAGCTCGACAAGGACGGGAAACTGACCATCGCCTTCAACAAAGGCAAGGACACGACCCGGCCGAAGTCGTTCGACAGCAAGGATGCAATCGTACTGGTGCTGGAGAAGGCGAAGAAGTGACGCCGCGCAGAGCATGCAGTGGCCAGGCGCCGCTTGGCCACTCACGACCGCTGCGACACCTTCGCAACGTCGTTTCCCATCGGGCAAGTCGTCCGCTAAGATACCCGGACCGGCGGCTTGTGCTGCCCCTCTCTTCGCATATCCGCACGATCCACGAGAACGGCACACTCCAACCATGCCACGCGACCGCGCCACCGACGACGCCCAGGACCTCTTCAGCCGCGGCTCGAAGGCCCTTCATGACGGCGACTATCGCGAGGCCGTTGAGTGCTTCTCACGCGCTCTTCGTCTGCGACCTGATGTGCCCGATGTTTACCGTCTCCGCGCCTATGCGTATCTGGAAATGGGCGACCGCGTCCGCGCGCTTAACGATCTCGATCAGGCCATCCGTCTGAAGCCAGACGACGCACAAGGCTACGCCGACCGCGCCGCAGAGTTGTACGCCCAGCATCAGTACGACCAGGCGATTGCCGATTGTGATCGCGCGTTGAAACTCGATCCGGCACGCATGGGGTTGATCGCACTGCGTGCCCGTTGCCACGCCGACGGTGGCAACAGCGATGCAGCGTTCAAGGACTTCGCCACAGCCATTGCGGCCGAACCGGCCAGCGCGGCCCGGTATCGCCTCTGGCGCGCGCAGCTCCACTTCGATCTCGACGATTACTTCTCCGCGCTGGATGATGCCAACGCGGTTGTTGCCACCGATCCGCAGAACGCGGAGTCGCTTTACTTCCGTGGCAGCGTTCGTCAGCAGAGCGGCGATTTCGCAGCGGCCATTGATGATTACTCCACAGCACTGGCGATCAAGCCCGACCATGCCTTCGCGCTTCTGGGGCGCGCGGCGTGCCACTTCCTGATTCGCGATCACACACGCGCTGCGACCGATGCCGGCGAGTTCCTCAAGCTGATGCCAGGGGTCGTGAAGGGGTACGAGATTCGCGGCAACGCGCGGAAGACGCTGGGCGATCTGGAAGGAGCACTTGCTGACTTCGACGAAGCGGTGAAACTCGCGCCTGCGGCCGTGATGCCGTACAACTACCGCGCCGGCATCTACTACGCGATGAAGAACTATTCACTGGCCATCCGCGAGCACATGGAAGCGCTGAAACGCGATCCACGCAACTCTGCTACCTTCAACCAACTCGCGTGGGTGTGGGCCACATGCCCGGACCCTGACGTGCGCAGCGGCGAGCGCGCTCGCGAATGCGCAACCCGCGCCTGTGAATTGACCGAGTGGGGCGAATCGAGTTTCCTCGATACGCTGGCCGCTGCGTGCGCCGAGTGCGGCGAGTTCGACGATGCGATCAAGTGGCAGCAAAAGGCAATGGACATGGTGGACGACGCGGAACGCCGCGCCGACTACGAATCGCGACTCGACCTCTACCGCGACGGCAAGCCCGCCCGGGTCGCTGGCAGCCTCTCCTGAAAGGGTAACTACACCGCCGTTTTCGTTACTCTGATCCTTCTTGATGCGCAGCGCGGCCTGGTCCGTTCGCTTGCCAGGTACGCCGTTCTTGCTGAGTGCATCCACAACTGGGATTCCGAATTCCTGTCGCGGTCGGGATACTATGCTCATCGCCCCTGGAGCGTGTGAGTTCGTAATGCCACGTATTCGTCAGCTACCGCCAGAAGTCGTTACCAAGATCGCCGCGGGCGAAGTGATCGAACGCCCGGCGTCGGTCGTGAAGGAACTCCTGGAGAACTCCATCGACGCTGGCGCCACTCGCATCGACATTGACCTCGATGCTGGCGGCACGGAACTCATTCGCGTTGTCGATGACGGCTGCGGCATCGAGCCGGACGATCTCTCGCTGGCCTTCGCGCAACACGCCACGAGCAAACTCGCGTCGGCCGACGACCTCTTCCGAATCGGCACGATGGGCTTCCGCGGCGAGGCACTGGCGAGCATTGCCGGCGTTGGACAGGTTACGTTGCAATCGCGCGCCTGCGACGCTGCCAGTGGCGCGGAGTTGAAGTGCGACGGCGGCGCGTTCAGTCCGGTGAGGCCGTGGAATGGCGCGCCAGGCACGCGCATCGAGGTGAAACACCTCTTCTACAACGTCCCCGTCCGCAAGAAGTTCCTCAAGAGCGTGGCGACCGAACTCGGCCACACCTGCGAGACGGTTACTCGCATCGCGCTCGCCAATCCCACGCTGCATCTCACACTGCGGCATAACGGACGGCTGGTGTACGACATCCCGGCCAGCGCCGGTCTGCTCGATCGCATCGCGCTGTTCTTCACGGGCGAGGTGCGCGATGCGCTGTACGAAATCGATTCCGGTGAAGGTCCGCTCCGGCTGACCGGCTTCATCGCCGATCCGAAATGCGATCGTGGCAACGCGAAGTTGCAATACCTCTTCCTCAATGGTCGCTGGTTTCGCGACCGCAGTGTTGCGCATGCACTTCAGGAATCGTATCGCGGCCTCCTGATGAGTGGCCGATACGCCATCGGCTTCCTGTTCCTGATGGTTCCGCCAGATCGGGTTGATGTGAACGTTCACCCGACAAAGGCCGAGGTGCGGTTTCAGGAGAATTCACTGATCTACTCACTGGTACGCAGCACGATCAAGCATCGTTTGTTGAAGGAGAATCTCGTTCCGCAATTGAGCGTGCCGCAGGGGCAGGAAGTGGGTGGCGAGTCGAGGCCGGAAGCCGGAACGCAGGAGGGAGAGGGGCTCTTCTCGCCGCGTCGAGAACTGGCAGAACGGACGTTCGCACCGTGGGAGCGAGGCGAGGCCGCTGATCCGCTCTGGCGCGAGCCGGCGCGTGTGTCGGCCGCGATTCCTCCCGCTCGATCACCCGTTGAATTGAAGGAACGCTGGACTTCCTCTGTGACCCCTTCGGTTCAGGTGGAACACCGAGTTCCCGTTCCACTATCAACACCGCCGGAAGTCGAAGAGTCTGCCGCTTTCCCTTCTTCCTTTAGTGAAGCGATCAGGGGAGACGCGGAGAGGAACAGGCAGACAGAAGCCGCGCGCGAGCCGGAAGCGCCGTCAGGATCCGAGCCACCTCCCTCGTTCATGCTTCCCAAACTCGCTCCTCACACGGCGATTCAATTGCATGATTCATACATCGTGCTGGAAACCTCCGAGGGAATGCTCGTCATCGATCAGCACGCGCTCCACGAGCGTATCCTCTTTGAGCAACTCCGTCGCCGTATCCGCGACGGCAAGCTCGAAGTGCAGCAACTCCTCATTCCTGAGCCGATTGAACTTCCAGCGGAGCAGGCGGCGCTGGTGCTGGAGGCTGCCGACGCGCTGCGTGAACTTGGCCTCGATGTGTCCGACTTCGGCGGGAACACCATCCTACTATCCAGTTATCCCACACTTTTGGGCCGTAAGCCTCCACACGAGATACTCCGCGGTGTGATCGACCATCTCGTCACACAGGAGCGCCCGCCGGCGAAGGAGGCATTGCTTCACCTGCTGATGGCGACGATGGCGTGCAAGGCCGCGGTGAAAGCGGGCGACACTCTCTCAGCAGAGGAGATCGCGTATCTGCTTCACCTGCGCGAGATGGCCGAGGACAGCCACCACTGCCCGCACGGCCGACCCACGTCGCTCCTGTTCAGCCGCGCCGAACTCGACAAGCAATTCCGTCGAACCTGAGCGAATGGTTGTTACACACGCTGGTATACGTTCCTCGTCTCGGGGATTAGACTCAACCGGACGCCCACACGAGGAACGTTCGCCATGCGCTGCATCTCCACGATTGCTGTACTTGCGCTGCTCCTCGGTGCCCGTTCTGCTCCAGCCGCCGTTGATCCGCAACCGTCGGGCACTCTGTTCGCGGTGATCCCTTCGTTCGTGCTGGTTGGCCCGCTGGCCATTGTCGCAGCGTTATTCCCAGGGGTCTTCGCTCGGATGGCGGTCGGCATGAAGCGGTGGCGTGCGTTCCTCACCGTCGCCAGCATCAACGGCACGCTGGCGTTGCTCTACTGGGTTGTGCTGACGTATCGACCGCAATGGCTTCCTTCGGGACGCTGGCTCGGCGTGCGGATGGTCACGGTTTACCTCATGAGCATCGCACTCATGGGGTTGCTGTGGGCGGGTCGGCGTTACCGGCGCATGGCGGCCGAGGAGCCAGCAGTTACACACACGCCAGGGCGCACGGAACTTCTCTCGCTTGTGGGTCTCAGCGCGTTCGCGGCACTCTGTACGGTGCTCACCGCGTGGTACGCGAACTGGCAGTGGGTCACGACGGTCGAACTTCCGCTGCGCGAGTTCACCTTCATCGGGATCGCGCTCCTGGCCGCGACCGCCTACGCTGCTTACCGTGCTGCGACAAGCGCAGTCGATGGTTCCGCACACCTGCGGCTCAGTCTGTCGGGGGAGTCGGTCGCGCTGGGAGTGCTCGTGCTCTGCGGCCTGGTGACTGTGATTCAACTGGGGGCGCAGACGGTGCCGGTAGTCGCCACTGGCACACAGAAGGGCGAGGCGGAAGGGGTATTCGGCCCACGGCTCATCGGCGAACCGGTCGCGATTGTCGCAACGGAACTGGAGGAGGGTCAGACAGTACCTGCGATTGGCCGTGTCATTTCCAACCTTACCCCTGATGGGAACCGTCTCCTCTTCGGTGTCGAGATTGCCGACAGCGGACGCCTCTTTTGCATGAATCGCAGTACGGGCATCGTGGAATGGGCGTTCGACGATCCCGATCTTCGGTCGGTTTACTGCACGCCCACCGTGGCCAACGGCAAGGTTTACTTTGGCGAGGGACTGCACGAGCACAAGAATCGCCGACTCTTCTGTTTGAACGCGCGCGACGGTAGCGCAGCGTGGAAGGAGCCGTTCAAGACGGGGAGCCACACCGAGGGCGCGCCGGCGGTTGTGAACGGCAAGGTCTACTTCCCAGCGGGCGACGACGGCCTGTACTGCGCGGATGCCACTACCGGCGCGAGACTCTGGCAGTTCCCCGGCGGCAAGGCGAAGGGCATCCACATCGATGCCCCGCCGGAGGTGCAGAATGGCACCGTCTTCATCGGCAGCGGGCTGTATTCGTTCGTCGCAGTGGCACTTGACGCGACCACCGGTCATGAGAAGTGGCGCACCGACTTGAAACTGCGAGCCTTCGGCGCGCCACTGGCGAGTGGGAGCAAGGTCTTCTTCGGCGTCGGCACCGGCAACATGGGCGCGGATGTGTTCCACTACGATGAGGAAGGGGAGATGCGCGATCACGAATGCGCCGGTGCGGTGGTCTGTCTCGACGCGGCCACCGGCAAGGAACAGTGGCGCTTCCCGCTTCCCAAATCGGTCCACACCGGGCTGGCGGCTGACGCATTCAGCGTCTATGCGGGCTGCCGCGACGGCATCCTCTACGCCATCGATCGCACGAGTGGCAAGTTACGCTGGAGTGTTGGTATCGGCAGTTCAGTGATGTGCGCACCGGCAGTCGCGGAGAGTGGTGGCTTCCCGCTCGCGGTGTATGCAGTGTCGCGTGAGGGGCGTGTCTTCTGCCTGCATCCGCAGACCGGCGCGGAACTCTGGTCGTGGCAGAAGCCGCTGCCGGGTTACAACTGGGCCGGCCGTGAGCAGAACAACATCATGTGTACGCCGCTGGTGCAGACGACACGCACCGCCACGGGCAGTCGTCGGACTATCTATATCGGCGGGATGCTCGTGGACGAGTTTAATCCGAACCGGAGGACTGTTGCGGTGTTCAAGTTCGAGGACGTGATCGGTGAGTGAACACGCACGTCGCCGCGCACGAACAGGGAAAGTGATCGCAGCGAGAACCTCGCGGCCTTTGAACCTTTTCGCGGCTCCTGTATCCTTCACTTCATACCCCATCGGCCCCGTCTCATAACGGTATCCCGATCATGCCGCAGAAGGTCTACATCGAAACCGTCGGCTGCCAGATGAACGTGCTGGACAGCGAGCTCGTCATCGGCGCGCTCCGCCGGCACGGCTACGATCTCACGGATTCGCCTTCCGAAGCCGATGTTCTCCTCTTCAACACCTGTTCCGTTCGCGAACATGCCGAGGAGAAGACATTCTCCGCGCTGGGTCGCGTGCAGCATGTGAAACGTCTGAATGCGGATGCTGTTGTCGGCGTGCTCGGCTGTATGGCGCAGAAAGATCAGGACTTGATCCGTAAGCGTGCGCCTTATGTGGACATGATCGTTGGCACCGGGCAACTCGGCGCGGTGCCAGAACTGGTCGAGAAGGTCCGTGCGACACGCGAACCGCAACTGGCTGTGAGCCTCGGTCGCGCCGACGCCGGCCGGCACGAGGTGGAAGCGAGTTTCGTGAGCTACGATCCCGCGCGCGACCCTTCCATGCGCCCGACGCCCTTCCAGGCGTTCGTGCGCATTCAGATCGGTTGCGACAAATTCTGCACATACTGCGTTGTGCCATCCACTCGCGGCCCCGAACAGAGTCGGCCCCCGGAACACATCTGGAATGAGGTTCGCCAGCTTGTCGATCAGGGGTGCAAGGAAGTTACACTCCTGGGCCAGACTGTGAACAGCTACGTCTACGAACAGGGCGACCGGCGCACGCGACTCTCGGACCTCATCGCTGGCATGCACGACACGTCAGGTCTGGAACGCATCAAGTTCGTCACGAACTACCCGAAGGACATGACCGATGACCTGCTCGACGCGGTGCGCGAGTTGCCGAAGGTGGTGAAGTATCTTCACGTTCCCGTGCAATCCGGTTGCGATGAGATGCTCAGACGCATGAAGCGGAACTACACCGCCGGCTACTACATGGAGATGCTCGCTCGCTGCCGCGAACTGGTGCCCGACGTGTCCGTGAGTTCGGACTTCATCGTCGGCTTCTGTGGCGAAACCGAGGAGAGCTTCCAGAAGTCCATGGAACTCGTACGCCAGGCCCGGTTCAAGAATAGCTTCATCTTCAAGTACAGCGAACGGGCCGGGACGAAGGCCGCGGACCGCTACCCGGACGACGTGCCCGACGACGTGAAGAAACGCCGCAACAACGACCTGCTGGCCGTGCAGAACGAGAACAGCCGGTTCGACCATCGCGCGCAGGTCGGCAAAGTGGTGGAGGTGCTGGTCGAAGGTCCGAGCCGCATGGCCAGTAAAGCGGGCCGCGATTCCGGGCGACCTGGCCTGACTCAGCTTACCGGCCGCAGCATGGCCGATCACATCGTCGTCTTCGACGGCACCGCGCGTCTCATCGGCCAGACGGTTCGTATTGCGGTGGAGGATGCCAGCCCATTCACGCTTTATGGCAAGCTGCTGATTGAGGAGCGAATGGGGGTGGATGCAGTCCGCGAACCGCAACCCGATACGCCAGCGGTGAAGCCGAGCAGGGTCTCTCTTCCGCTCGTGTGATGGCGTGGTGCCACCTCATGGCTTCCCTTGAACAGAGTATCCTGAACTCACTCCGAGACGTGGAGCGCGGGCGGCGCAACCTCGCCGCTTTCGTCACGCACCTTGGTGCGCAGGCTCCGGACGTGTTCGCGCCGCTGGCGAGACTCCTGCCCCGCACCGCCGATCCAGACATGGCGCTGAACAACCTGGAACGGCTCCTCGCCAGACCCGAAGCCCAGGCGCTCCTCCCCGAACTGCTCGACACACGGGCACGCGGTCTTGATGCTGCCCTCCATCTTCTCGCGGCCTCGCAGTTCTTTGCCGATACGCTCGTCGCGTACCCTGAGTTCCTCACTGGCGTCTTCCAACAGCGGCGAAGCCCTTCCACGGCAGAACTGACGGCGCAACTTGCGAACGAGGTGGAGGCCGCCAGCGACGAAGCGGCCGTGTTGCGTGCCTTCCGCCGCTTTCGCGACAAACATACGCTTCGCATCGGTATCAGCGATGTGATCCGCGACCGTCCGCTTGAGGAGGTCACGCGCGAACTCTCACGGCTCGCCGATGCTTCCATCGAGGTCGCACTGCGACACGCGATCCGCAAGGTTGGGGAGAAGTTCGGTGCGCCGACAACGCTTGAAGGACAGCCGACGAGGGTCGCGGCGATGGCCTTCGGCAAACTCGGCGGCGATGAACTGAATTACTCCAGTGACATCGACCTGATGTTCGTCTACGACTCTGATGGCGAAACCGTCGGCCGGCGAAGCGGCATTCCCAACGCCGAGTTCTTCGCCGATGTGGTGCGTCAGGTCGTGCGGCTTCTCTCCGCGCCCACCGATCGCGGTATCGCGTACCGCGTGGATCTGCGACTGCGGCCCGAAGGCGATCGCGGCCCGCTGGCCCGCAGCCTCCCCAGCACACTGAGTTACTACGACACAATGGGCCGCACCTGGGAGCGTCAGGCACTCATCAAGCTCCGTCACGTCGGCGGCGACGCGGCGCTTGCGCGTGACTTCCTCCAGGCCATCGAGCCGTTCGTGTACCGTAAGTACTTCAGCTTCGCCGAGATCAATGAGGTGAAAGCGCTGAAGCGCCAGATGGAGACAAAGGCACTCAAGACGCAGCCGGACGACGCCGACTTCCCCCGTGATGTGAAGACAGGCCGCGGCGGCATCCGCGACATCGAGTACACGGTGCAGTTCCTCCAACTGCTCAACGGCGGCGATCTCCCTGCCGTGCGCCAACGCAACACGCTCCTGTCACTCGAAGCGCTCGAGATTGCCGGCTGCCTGACACCGCAAGAGACGTATATCCTCGCGGATGCATACCGATTCTTGAGGAAGGTTGAGCATCGTTTGCAACTCCTGTTCGACCGTCAGACACACAGGCTCCCGGCCGCTGTGGAGGAACTGCGGACGCTCGCGCGGCGAATGGGATACGCGCAACCGGAGATGCGCGATCAGCGGACCATCGTGAAAGACACAGCCGACAACGCAACCGCGCTGACCTCGAATGCCGAACTATTGACTGGCAGCGAACGGCCCACGCTCGCCCCTCAGCGACGCTCACCACTGGACGAGTCGGAACCGCCGGCCCTGGATACACGCGATCTGCTCATCGACCCACTCGATCATTTCCTCAAGGATTTGCACGACAAAACGACACTCGATCGCACCATCCTCAACCACCTCCTGCACCAGTCGTTCCCCGGCGAAGAAGGCTGTGCCGACCCCGAAGCCGATCTCATTCTCCACCCCAACCCCGACGCGGAATCAGTTCGCGCCGTGCTCGCGCGCTACCCACTGCGCGATTTGGAAAAGGCATTTGCGAACCTCTCGGCACTGGCACGCGAAAGCGTACCGTTTCTCTCGGCACGCCGATGCCGCCACTTCCTCGCCAGCATCGCGCCTCAACTCCTTCGCGCCGTGGCCGATACACCCGACCCCGACGAGGCACTCACCAATCTAGAACGTGTCAGTGCGTCACTTGGCGCGAAAGCCGTGCTCTGGGAACTCTTCAGTGCCAATTCTGCAACGCTCAAGCTTTACGTTGAGTTGTGTGCCGGGAGTCCCTTCCTCTCCGGGCTGCTCATCAACAACCCCGGCATGGTCGATGAACTACTCGACTCGCTTGTACTGAATCAGCCGCGAACAGCCGTCGAGCTGCACGCCGAACTGGCCGAACTCCTCCGCGGCGCGACCGACATCGACCCGATCCTCCACAGCTTTCAGGACAAGGAGTTCCTGCGAATCGGCGTCGGCGATTTGCTCGGCAAGGCGAGCGTACGCGCCACCACGGCCGCTCTGTCCGACGTGGCGGATACGCTACTGCAGCGCATCGTGGAACTGGTGGAAGCGGAGGTCCGCGAGCGATGTGGCATCCCTGTTGGAGAACGGAAGGCGGAGGGCGACACTCCACAATGCCCTTACGTTCTCCTGGGGTTGGGTAAACTCGGTGGGCGTGAGATCAGTTATCACAGCGACCTCGATTTGCTCCTCATCTATGAGGCCGACGGTCTCACGTCGCGCGGCGAGGCCAACCAACACTACTTCACCGAACTGGCGCAGCGCGTAATCAGAACCACAAGCCGGATGGGACCGATGGGCCGGCTTTACGAGGTGGACATGCGCCTGAGGCCAACGGGCAAGTCGGGCAGCCTCGTGCTACCCCTGTCGGAGTTCCGACGTTACTTCGCCGGCACTGCCTGTCAGCTCTGGGAACGACAGTCGCTCTCTCGCGCGCGAATCGTATGCGGCGACGCGTGCTTCGCGATGGAGGTGATGGCCGCCGTGCGGAGTGCGATGCTCGCTCCAGGATGGCGTCCGCAACTCGTGGAGGAGCTTCGTGCGATGCGGACGAAGCTCGAATCGACTGCCAGCATACGGAGCCTCAAACGCGGACCTGGCGGCCTGACGGATGTGGAGTTTGCCGTTCAGTTGCTCCAGTTGAAGTATGGGCGAATGCATCCGGAAATGGTTCGATCGAATGTGTGGGACGCTCTCGACGCGTTGGAAGCATCCGGCGTTCTTCCGGCCAGTGAAGCGGCCGCGTTGTGCGACGGTTACTCCTTCCTGCGATTGGTGGAAGCGCGATTGCGAATCGTCACGGATCGGCCGTTGACAGAGATTCCCGAACGGGCAGAGGATCTGGCAAAGCTCGCTCGCCGGCTCGGCTTTGACACCCCAGTTGCGTTTCAGGCCGCGTTCCACCAGGCGACAACCGCCGTTCGCGCTGCTTACAACGCGATCACGGCTCGCGAGCGAGAGTGATGGATACGGCCGTCCACATCACCCATTTCAATAATATACTGAAGTTCATGAATCGCCCATGTGCATGGTGGGGAATCTTCTGGCGATTTCGTCTGAATCGGCTGCGTGAAACTGGGCGATTTCAGCGGCAATGAAGCCGCTCGCCCGGCAATGACACGGGATTTCAGAATGGACGAAACCACGATAGAAGTTGTCGGGTAGAATACGCAACGGCCGAAGCCGGGCTGGTGCCGCCACGGTGCGTAACTCGGCCGCTCCACAGCATCCCGAAAGGATCAAATCGCCATGAATCGCGTTTTCCGCCTCGGTTTGGTGGCCGCGTTCGCGCTGTCGCTGTCCACCTCCGCGGCTCGTGCTGCCGAACCGGACCCGCTGCTGCCGGCCAGCTCGGACTCCGTCGCGTATGTGAACTTCAAGCAACTCCTCGGCTCGGAGGTGATGAAGAAGTTTGCCCTCGAGCAGATCAAGCAGGCGCTCGCGGGTCAGGACGCCAAAAAACTCCTCGATGAACTGGGACTGGACCCACTCAAGGACATCGAGACGTTGTGGGCCGGTTCGTCTGGCAAGGGGCCAGACGACATGAAGGCTCTGGTCATCGTCCACGGTAAGTTCGATGCCAAGAAACTCCTCACAGCGGCCGAGGCGGCGACCAAGAAAGATGGCGACAAGTTCTCCATCGTCAAGGATGAGAGCGGCACACTTTTCAAGTATCAACCGGAGATGGGGAACCCGGTGTACGGTACGGTTGTCAATGAGAAGACGGTGATCGCCGGTACCGACAAGAAGGTGATTGCCGAGGCTGTGAAGCAGTCTGAAGCGAAGAAGAAAGCACTGATTTCGGCCGGGCTGACCGCACTGATCAAGAAGATGGACGAGAAAGCGTCGCTGTTCCTCGTCTCGGTGGTCAAGGGCAAGCTCGACAACGTCAAGATTCCCCAGCAACTCCCCGTGGACCTTTCCGGTTTCGAGAAAGCACTGCCGAAGACCGACAACCTCTCGCTCGTGGTGAAAGTGACCGCGGACGTGAACCTGGAACTGACATTCGGCATGAAGGACGATGACGCTGCGTCCGATATGGGCGCCGCGATGACCAAGGCACTCGACGGCATCAAGGGGCTGGTGCCGCTGCTGGTCGCTGCGGAACCGAAAGCCAAGCCGCTCGACAACGTGGTCAAGACGCTCAAGAGCAGCGTGAAGGAAAAGAATGTCGTCGTGACGGCCAAAGTTACTGGCGACACGATTGGCAAACTCGCCAACCCTTCCGACTGATATCAGGCGCCGGCGTCTGCCATGCGTCAGGTACCGGGTGGGGCGCATCCGCTCACTGCGTGTTTGCGAGCCAACTTCTCGCAGGCACGCAGTGAGCGGATGCGTCCCACCCGGTGCTTTTCTGGTATCCTATCGCCCATGCAACGTACCCACATTGCGCTGACTCTCACCCTCTTCTGTGCCGCCAGTGCGCACGCGGCCGAACCTGCACCCACCAGAACCGTGGACACATCGTTCCTCAAGAAGTACGCCCAGACGCGGCGGTTCATGCTGGGCCGTCCGCAAAGCCCCAAGGTCGCGCCCGATGGCAAGTCAGTGTTATTCCTTCGCGCTGCACCCGATGACCCGAAGCTCAAACTCTTCGAGTTCGACCTGGCGACCGGCAGAGCGAAAGAACTCCTCTCGCCCACGGCGATCCTGAAGGGCGATGAGAAGCTCTCACCTGAGGAGAAGGCGCGCCGCGAGCGGATGCGGCTCTCTGCCGGTGGCTTCGCCGACTTCCACTTCGACAAGGACGGCAAGAACATCCTTCTCCCGCTCTCCGGGCGGCTGTTTGTCCTCGAACGCGTGACGGGTAAGGTCACGGAGTTGAAGACTGGCGAGGGCGGAGCGGTGGTCGATCCGAAATGGTCGCCTGACGGTAAGCGAATCGCCTACGTCCGGGGTTTCGACATCTATGTGATCGACCTTGCCGCCAACACCGAGCATGCCGTTACGAAGGGTGGCACTGTTACGAAGACACACGGAGTAGCGGAGTTCGTTGCGCAGGAAGAAATGGGTCGGTTTACAGGTTATTGGTGGTCGCCGGATTCGAGATACATCGCGTACGAGGAAGCCGATCATTCTGGTGTGGAGAAGTGGTACGTTGCAGACCCGTTCAAGCCGGGACAGCAACCGCGCGAGCAGTTCTATCCGCGGCCCGGTAAGAAGAACGTCAGCGTGCGTCTCGGCATTGTCCCGGCGACAGGCGGCAAGACGGTGTGGGCCGAATGGGATCGGAACAAGTATGAGTATCTCGCTAAAGTTGCGTGGCAGAAGTACGGCCCACTCACCGTGATGCTTCAGGATCGCAAGCAACAAAATGTGTCTGTATTTGAGGCAAACGCCCAGACCGGTACACTCGCACGCCTCTTCCAACTGCAAACTCAGCACGATGCTGGAGAGTGGATCAACCTTGATCACGTCGCGTTGCACTGGGCCGAGGACAGGAGCCTATTCCTGCTGCGTGCCGACGAAATGGTGGTTGTCAGCAAACCTGGTGATGTGGAACCGAAGACGAAGTCCATCCGTTCAGACTTCATCGAGATTGACAGGATCGCTCATCTGGATCCAGACACGGGAGGGGGTGTGTTTCAGGCCACTTCGTACCCACACCGCATGCACGCCTTCCTCATGAAGCGCGGCGATCGCGCCAGGCCACTTCGTGTCAACGAGGTAATCCAACTCTCCACTGGAAACGGCATTCATACGGTCACAGGCACGGACAAGTGCCCCATCGTGACGAGTACCACGCCGAAGTCGATGCCCGTGTCGAAGGTCTACAACGCGGATGGCCTGTATGTTGGCGAATTGCCGTCAGTCGCGGAGGAGCCGAAGATCACACCGAACGTCGAGTTTATTCCCGATCCGCCAGAGCCTGCTTTCACAGACAGCGGCAAAGCCCAGATGAACGGGCCAGCGGAGAATCAGTGCTTCGCCGCGATTGTGCGGCCGCGGGACTTCGACTCCAGGAAGAAGTACCCTGTGATTCTCGACGTGTACGGCGGGCCGCGGCACCTACATGTTCAGCAGGCCATGCGGAACTGGCTTGTGCCGCAGTGGCTTGCGGATCAGGGTTTCATTGTGGTGGCGATTGATAATCGCGGCACGCCCGGTCGCGGGCGCGAGTGGGAGACGGCGATCTACCAGAAGTTCGGCACGGTGCCACTCGAAGATCAGGTGAAGGGGTTACAGGCACTGTGTGCGAAGTTCCCGGAGATGGATCGCGACCGTGTGGGCATCGTTGGTTGGTCGTTCGGGGGTTACATGGCGGCCAACGGCGTGCTGCGGAAACCGGATGTGTTCAAGGCCGCAGTCGCTGGCGCGCCGGTCACCGACTGGGAGGATTACGACACGCACTACACCGAACGTTACTTGGGCCTGCTGCCTGAGTCGAAGAAGGCATATGAGGAAGCGAGCCTCCTGCCGCTGGCGAAGGACCTGAAGCGTCCACTGTTGCTCGTTCACGGCACGGCAGACGACAACGTCTACTACCGGCACACGCTGAAACTGTCCGATGCGTTGTTCCGCGCCGGCAGGGACTTCGAGGCGTTACCACTGCCGGGTGTCACGCACATGTACACGGCCGACCCGCTAGTAATGGAGCGATTGTGGGCGAGGACAGCAACGTTCTTCCGAACGCACCTGGGCGCGCCGAAGTAAGTTCGTGCGATGAACATGTTCTCGTTTCACCTGTTTCGTCTGCGAAAGACCTCAGCCATGAGGTTATCGACGGGGCAGAACTGGTCGGTGAGTACGACACCCGGTTCGGTTGTGAGATACGGCTGGAGTTCCTCCGTGGGGATAGGAGATGCATGGAGGAACGGACCGCCTGTCAGTCCGAGTAAGCGGGCCAGAGTGTGAGCCGCGGCCGTCGGAACGCCGTAGGGTAGTTCGTCGAGGCCGTGCGCGGCCCAATCTAGTCGCTCAGCGGTGAGCGGTTCCTCGGGCTGAGCGCGTCGCAGTCTCTCCAGCGAAAGCGGCGTGTCGGAGGCGTAGATCACATAGACGTGTCGGCCGCTGCGCCACGACGTTCCGGCGGCGTCAGTCAGCAGCACCACATGGGCGAACGACTCCTTCAGAGTCGCCATCGCCGCTTTCCAGAGCTTCCCATCGGATACCGAATCGATGATGGTGAGCAGGTACGCGCTACCTGGCCGGAGCACCGCCTTCACAGCGTCGTTGTACTCCTTCGTCATGAGATGCGCGGGCACCGAGAGATCGTTGACCGCATCCTGCACGACAAGATCGTAAGAGCCAGGCGCGGCCTTCTCGGAGACGAACTGTCGGCCGTCCATGTGAATGGCGCGGAGATTGGGATACTCTTTCAGCCCCAGATACTGCCGCGCGACCTGCGTCACCTTCGGGTCGATTTCCACTACGTCAACCTTCGCTTCGGGCATCGTTTCCATGACGTAGCGCGGGAATGTGTAGCCTCCGCCACCGATCACGAGCGTCTTCGGTTGTGCGTTCGATTGTCGCGCCAGCCGCAGGAACTCCATCTGCATGTGTTCGTGCGTGTAGAAGAGGAACGTAGGGTCGCCCAGGTCCACGACGGAGTGGAGCAGGTGGTCGAGGTTGAGCGCCCGCCGGCGCTTGAGCCGTTCGCGCATGTCGTCTGGCTCGTCGGCCTCGTCATCCAGTCGGCTCACTTTGATCGTGTAATAATTTGATTCGACGACAGCAACGACATCGTCGCCGTCGTGCCGGTTCACAAGAATCAAACCGCCGACGGCTGCCCCCATCGCGATAGCGAATAGGTACAGAAGCACACCTGAGCCGGCCGTGGCACTTCCCTTCGCCGATTCACGCGCATCGGCCCAGACGTTGACGACCAACAGGCTTGTGAGCGTCAGGGCAAGTGATGCGGCCAGCAAGGTGTAATACATGCCCAGCGCCGATAGCAGGACATAACCCGTGACGAACGTGCCTGCGATGGCGCCGGCCGTACTCCACGCATACACACGCCCGGCCACACGCCCCACATGCGACACATCAGGTACCGCAAGGCGGATGACCTGCGGAGAAACCAACCCCAGCATGAGCATTGGCAGGAAGAAGAGGCTGAACGTCCACCCCATCACTTGCAGGATCGGTTCCCATTTCTGGTAGTCGATGAAGCGAACGAGGATCGCTTTTGCCACGAACACAATGACTACCACTGCGCCGGCGAGGATCAGTGTCGAGGCGAGCGATACGCGCGGACTGAGACCCGTTTCGGGCCGCGCGACCCAGTCCGCCAGCATTCCACCCAGAAGGTTCCCGATCGCGGTGCCCGCCAGCATCACGCCGATCACGCCGGTCCATGTGAACAACGACACGCCCAGCGCCTCGGCCAGCACGCGTGATGCAGTCAATTCCAGCGCCATGCCGCAGAAACTCGCCAGGAAGACGATCAGGTACGCCTGCCGGATGTCCGCGAATGCGTGAGGGTTCCGCGCGGCCGAATCGCTTCCCGTGTGTGTGGGTTGCAGTGTCTGGGAAGTGAAGGGCAGGGGAGGGGCCTGCACACGCACGACCACCAGCGACATCGCCGCCAGCGTCAGTAGTACACCCGCCGAGACTGCCACGAGCACGTTGATGGTGAACGTCGGGATGAGATAGAAGCCCGTGACGTAATTGCCCATGAGGCAACCCAGCGTGGAGAGCGCGAAGATCAGCCCCGCGACACGCCCGGTGTGTGATACGTCGGGCAATCCGAGCTTGATCGCCAGCGGCGTCAGGAGGCTCAGTACGAAGCCTGCCGGCAGACACAGCGCCGCGGCGAGTATCGGAATCCGCGGTGTCAGCGGGAGTGATTTGTGTAGCCCGGTGGAACTCAAGAGCATGGGGAAAACGAGCATCCACAGCGCCGCGACCGCGCTGGCAACGAGCAACAGGGCCAGTGTCCGCGGCGTTGGGTAGCGGTCGGCGAGTTTCCCACCGAAGGCGTTACCCAGTGCGATCCCTGTCAGGAAGATACCAATGATGCTCGTCCACGTTTCGAGACTGGAGCCAATGAAGGGCGCCAGGAGCCGCCCGGCCACCAGTTGCAGTACCAGGAGTGCGGCGTTGGCGAAGAAGATCACAGCCCCGACGCCCGCGAGGCGGCCCATCGGAAGACGGATCGAGGCGGAGGTAGATACGACGGCGGTACTCATGGAGCCATTCGTCAGAGTTGATGAGCGAATCGCAATCAGGCTACGTTAGAACCCGCACGGCGGCCATTCGGTTCCGCCCTGCGACTAGAATACTCATATTCTGGGCGCATCCGGTCTGTGCCTTCGTGTCGGTTCCCGCGCCGGGAGCCAGTTCGTATTGAACCTGGTATGAGGATGAGTTGAGGCACGGAGTCGTAGGAACACCTCACATTCGTATCGGAAGTTGGTTGCTATGAGTTCTCGATTTGTCGTCGGCATCGACCTGGGCACCACCAACTGCGCGCTGGCTTACGTGGATACGACCGCGGGCAAGGATGCGAAGGTGACGCCTTTCCTCATTCCGCAGGTGGTCGCGGCCGGCGCGGTGGAGGAACGGCCGCTCCTGCCATCGTTCCTGTACCTGCCCGGCGAAGGTGAGCAGCCAACCGGTGCGCTGAAACTGCCCTGGGATGCGAAGCGTGACTTTGCGGTGGGTGAGTTCGCGCGTGTCTTTGGTTCTCAGGTACCGACGCGGCTGGTCGCGTCCGCGAAGTCGTGGCTCTGTCACCCCGAGGTGGACCGCAAGGCTCTGATTCTGCCGCATCGCGCGCCGGACCAGGGTGCCCGGAAGATGTCGCCAGTGGAGGCGAGCACTCGATATTTGCAGCACATCGCCGAGGCCTGGAACAGCGTTCAGGCGAAGAAGGACGACGCCAGCCGCCTGGAAGCGCAGGACATTGTCCTGACAGTGCCGGCCTCGTTCGACGCCGCGGCGCGAGAACTGACCGTCGAGGCGGCGCGTGCCGCTGGCTTCCAGAATCTCACGCTGCTCGAAGAACCGCAGGCGGCGTTCTATGCGTGGCTCGACCGTGCAGGTGACGAGTGGCGCAACCAGGTGGGCGTGGGCGAACTGGTACTGGTCGCGGATGTGGGCGGCGGTACCACCGACTTCACGTTGATCGAGGTGGGCGAGGAGGACGGCAACCTTGCGCTGACGCGACTGGCCGTCGGCGATCACCTCCTGCTCGGCGGGGACAACATGGACCTCGCGCTGGCTTACAACGCAGCGCAGGCGCTGGCGGCGAAGGGGACGAAACTCGACGCGGCACAGATGCTCCAACTCACCTATGCCTGCCGCAGTGCGAAGGAAGAACTCTTCGCCCGGCCGAAACTGGAGAAAGCGCCGGTCACGGTACTCGGTAAGGGACGCTCCATCGTCGGCGGCACAATCAAGCACGAACTGACTCGCGCGGACGTGGAAAAGGTACTCGTGGATGGCTTCTTCCCGGATTGTCCGCGCGATGCGATGCCAGCAGCCGGACGTGTCGGCGGCCTCACGGAGTTGGGGCTTCCATACGTCACCGACGCTGGCATCACGCGGCACCTGGCGTCGTTCCTGTCGCGGCAGGCGGAATCGCTTGCCAACCGCGAGTCCCGGGCGCCTGCCCGTGCGCCCCGAAGAACGAAGGAGGCCGCAAGTGTTCCCTCGGCAATCCTTTTCAACGGCGGCGTCTTCAAGGGAGACGTGTTGCGGAACCGACTTCTGACGGTTCTCGGTCACTGGGCGAAGTCGGCGAAGACGGACGCGACGCGCGAGTTGCCAGGGGCCGATCTCGATCTCGCAGTGGCTCGCGGTGCGGCGTACTACGCGCTGGTCCGTCGCGGGAAAGGTGTCCGCATTCGTGGCGGTACGGCCCACGCGTATTACGTCGGCGTTGAGACGAATATGCCTGCCGTGCCTGGCTTCGTTCCACCAATCAAGGCGCTCTGTGTTGCTCCATTCGGCATGGAAGAAGGAACAGAAGCTGACATTCCGAGCTTTGAACTCGGCGTGCGTGTGGGCACGGAAGCCGAGTTCCGCTTCCTCGGTTCAACCGTTCGCCGCGACGACACGGCCGGCGCGGTGGTGGAGGAATGGCAGGGGCAGGTGGACGAACTGAGTCCGGTGCGGACGACTCTGGAGGCCAAGGATGCCGCAATCGGCGGGATGGTGGTCCCGGTTCACTTGCACAGCAAGGTAACGACGGTGGGCCAACTGGAACTGTGGCTGCAATCCCGCGATGGCAAGCAACGCTGGAAACTGGAGTTCAACGCGCGCGAGGGGAAGTAACGCTCCGCTGTGCGCGTGCGACTCCGCTATCACTGCCGCGTGTGATCCAGACGCAATCTTTCCAGCAATTCGCGGAAGTCGGACGGTGGCTCGACTTCCCACATCATCGGTTCGCCGCTCTCGGGATGCGTGAAGCCGAGCCGCGCCGCGTGCAGCATGGGCCGTTTCGCTCCGCTGCCATCAGCGAGTGGCTTGCTGTTGAGCGGTCGATCATAAACCATTTCACCACACAGCGGCGCGTTGGTTTCGCCCAGGTGTATGCGAACCTGGTGCGTGCGACCTGTCTCCAGCCGGCATTCCACCAGTGCGAACGCTCCCAGCGATTCCTGCACCGCGACGTGCGTGACGGCGCGTTTCCCGTCCTCAGCAAGGAAATCCGTCGTACTCCCACGCCGTCCGTCGCCGCGATCGCGTACGAGGACCGATTCGATACGCCCGGTGGGAGGCGTGCCGCGCGACAACGCGAGATAGCGACGGTCGGTTGTGTGCTTGCGGAATTGCTTCATCAGGTGCTCGGTGGCCGCGCGGGTGCGGGCGAAGACCACCAGCCCAGATGTATCACGGTCGATCCGGTGGACCGCGTTTACTGGCCGGTTCGGTGCCCCCACCAGTGTCGGGAGAAGATCCGCGAGTGTCTTCGGGAGGAATCGTTTCCCGCGGCCGAACTCCGCAGCCTCTTCCGCATGCCGCATCGTGGTCAGCCCCGCGGGCTTGTTCACGACAATCACAGCGTCATCGACGTATACGATGATGGATGCGGCGAGCGCCTGCGTGGGCGAAGGCGGTGTGCGGGATGCTCGCTTTCGGGGCACGGCAGGCACTGGCTCCTTCCGGTCTGGCTTCTTCGCTTCACTTCTGACACTTTTCGCGTCATTCGCCTGTTTGATCTCAACTGTCCCTGCTGCCAGTTCCACACGCTTGCCGAGTTTGAGCCGCCGGGCAATGTCCGTTTCCACTTGCCCGCTCACCTTGACGTGCCGCTTCTCCACAAGGCGCTTCGCCTGAGCCCAACTGATGCCGAAGCGCGACTTCAGTACGGAGGCGAGTGTCTGTCCGGCCTCGCGGCGGTCAACGACGAACTGGATCGGCGGCACGGAACGGCACTCCCAGGAATCCGGCGGAACATTGGTACAATGTGCGGGTATTCTACGGGAGACGCGAACATGCGGTCATTCACCGTCAGAACCACCCAGCGCAACGAGTTCGTGGAGATCACCGACGAGGTGCGTCGGATCGTTCGCGATGCTGGTATCACGTCGGGTGCCTGCATCGTCTATTGCCCGCACACGACGGCGGGCATCACGGTGCAGGAGAACGCTGATCCTGATGTTGTTCACGACATCTTTCTGTGGTTGAACCAGCATATCCCGAAGAACGTGCCCGGCTTCCGACATGCGGAAGGGAACAGCGACTCACACCTCAAGAGTAGCCTTGTCGGTACATCGGCCATGGTGCTGGTGGAGCGCGGCGATCTCGTGCTCGGCACCTGGCAGGGCATCTACTTCTGTGAGTTTGACGGGGCGCGAATGCGGACCGTTCATGTGCAAACAATCGGCAACGCCGGTTAGCGCGGCGTAGAAACTCGCGGTGTCGGCCCACGACGCGGCTTGACACTGCTTGGGTGTTGCCTTTAGCCTCAATCGTGTCCCGTTCCCCTCACGGGCATTCAACCCATGCAACTGATTGCTCCTGATGTACTGGCGGCGGCGCATGGCCTGACCACGGCGATGAGCGGCACGATTTGCGTGCTCGGCTTCGCGCTGTGGTTGTTCGGCTGGCGCTGGCACCGCTTCTGGATCGTCGCCGGAATCACTCTGACTTCCGGGTTGATCGGCCTGAATGCCGGCACCACGGGCGGCACACAGGTGATGGCTGTGGGCATCCTTGTGGCTGTGGCGGCAGGGTTGATGGCGCTGGAACTGGCGAAGGTGCTGGCGTTCGTTGCTGGTGGTTGTGGCGCGTGGCTCGCGGTGCAGTGGGTGTTGCCTCAGGCACAGGAATTGTGGGCGGTCTTCCTCTGCGGCGGGCTGTTCGGTCTGCTGCTCTACCGACTCTGGACGATGTTCCTGACCAGTCTCATTGGCGTGCTGTTCATCGCGCACGCGGGATTACTTCTGCTGGAACCTGTCCTTCACTTCGACCCGATTGCCTGGGCCGCCGGGCACGTCGCGGCGCTCAACGGTGTCATCGTGGGCGGGGTGGTGCTGGGGATTCTGGTCCAGGCTGCGTCTTCCCCGGACGAGGAGAGCGAGGCGAAGGCGGAGAAGGACGAGAAGAAACCGAACCAGCCGGAAGCCGAGATTCACTCCGAGTTGCATCCGCCTCACACGTCAGCGCATCCCGAGGAGAAGCCTGCTCCGTGGTGGAGGAAGATTCTCCCTGCCCGCAAGGCGGCCTGACGCACGCGGCAGCTCACATCCGTGCCGCAGTGCGAGCACTGCGCCTGCTCCTCGCGCCGCGTGGGGATCGAACGCACGCCAGAGGAGATCGCCAGGCACGGAACCCTTCGAGGTACCTCGCACCTCCACGCGATTCGTAAGACGGTTGCGCTGGGGGCAACCGGCGCTGGAGAAGGTCGAAGTTGTAGCACGAACTCTTGCAGCATAAAAGGTTGCGACATCTGGCGCTCTAGAATAAAAGTGTGCTTGTTTAGCGCCCTGGTAGCAGGGCGGGTGTTGGGAGCAGTCGGTTGCCCCAGGCGCAAAGGGTATCGCGGACGAACCCCAACACGCTCCGGGCATGCTGTCGGCACGTTTCGAAGACGGACATGAGCACCTGTTGCGTGTTCGCTCCCAGTCGCGTCCGGTTTCCACCCCACACCTTGCGGTTGACCACCGCCGGGCGGATCGCCTGCTCCGCCTTCCAGTTGGTCGGCTCTATTCCCGGATCGAACACGAAACTGAACCACTGCTCCAGATGCCAGGGCAATCGCACTTAAATCGCGGGAGAATCGCTGTTTTTCTCAGTTGAGCAATCGTCATCCTCCTCCGCGTAGTTGGATGACGTCATTGTGATTCGCCTGAGTTGTGAATACGCTTCCTCCGTCCCACCCCGACGCGGAGGCCGACATTGGCACGCAACACATTGGGTTCACTCGCCGACCACTTTGCCGATTTACCCGATCCACGCTTGGACCGCAACAAGGAACACGAACTGCTCAAGGTGTGGGGTGTAACCAGAATCTCTTGGGGTCAGGCAGCCAGGTTCCAGTAGGCCTCCC
>CAYRDG010000051.1:0-28262 GCA_964422915.1 uncultured Frigoriglobus sp.
AGGCACGCCAACGTAATACGCGATGGAATAGCCGGTGGTGCCAGGATCGAACCACCATCGCAGCACGGCCGGCAATACGAAGCCCAGCCCCAGAAGCAGCGAGAGCATCCACGCGACAAGCTGGCTTTTCACCCAGCTTGACACCAACAACCCCACCGACAGGAACATTGCTCCAGCGAGCAGGATGCCGAGATACGATGTGACCACCGGTGCCGGGTCGATGCCTGCGCTGAACTTCACGAGCGGTACTGCATCCTTCGTGGAGTGGAGGTAACCACCCGCGATTGCCAGCGCCAGCCCGCCGATGCTCAGCGACAGCACGAGCCAGCCACTGAACTCGAACCAGAAGCTAAACGCTGCCAGGAGCAGTAACCCGATGCCCGCGAGGAGCATGACCGCAAACGGTGTGACGTTCCCTGTCCACTGGGCGTGCAGATCGGTCAGCACCGGCGCGTAGATGAGTGTTGCGGCCCACATGACGACGTAGAAGGCAAAACAGGCGGCGAACTTCGCGAAGACCACCTGCCAGTCGCGGATGGGGGCCGTGAGGAGTGCTTCGAGTGTGCCGGTGCCTCGTTCCTCGGCGACTAGCCGCGACGTGATGATGCCTGTCACGGCCGGGAACAGCCCCCAGAACAACACCCCGGCGACGAGTGCCCATACCGGATCGTCGGCCCCGCCGAGCATCACTTGCATTGGATACTCGACACCACGAGGGCCATCCTCGGTGAGAAGCCCCAACGCGAGATTGAACAGCAACCCTGTGAGCAAGAGAAAGCTGAAGAGTGCGACGTAGCCGACCGGCCCGGTGAAGTACGCGGCGAACTCGCGGCGGATGAGGGAAAGCGTGGCACGCATTAGATGCCCTCCTGACCGGTGAGCCTCACAAAGATGTCTTCCAGCGGCTTGTTGCCATGACGCTGACGAACGGCCACCAGCGAACCTTCCTCCGCCACCTGGCCCTGATAGATGATGATGACCGAATCGCAGGTCGCTTCAACTTCACTCAGGATGTGCGTAGAGAGGAGCATCGTGTGCATGCGACCGAGTTCGCGCATGAGCTTGCGCGTTTCGCGGATCTGCGTGGGGTCGAGGCCCGCGGTTGGCTCATCGAGGATCAGGACCGGCGGATCGGCCAGTAGCGCATCGGCCAGTCCCACGCGTTGCCGGTACCCTTTCGAGAGCGTGCCGATGACCTGTCGCCGTACGTCGGTGAGCCAGCAGCGTTCCGTGACGTAACCCATACGCTGCCGGCGCTCGCGTCGGCTCAGGCCCTTCAGTCCGCCGCGGAACCAGAGGTACTCGTCCACACGCATATCGCCGTAGAGCGGGCAACTCTCAGGCATGTAGCCGATGCGGCGACGAGCCTCGATGGGGTCCCAGAACACATCCTTGCCGTCGATGGTGGCCTTACCGGAAGTCGCGGTGAGGAAACCCGCGAGGATGCGCATCGTGGTGGACTTGCCGGCGCCGTTGGGGCCGAGGAAGCCGACGACTTGCCCCTTCTCGATGGCGAACGACACGTCCCGCACAGCGGGATACTCGCCGTAATACTTCGTGAGGTGCTTCACCTCGATCATGGTGCGTGCTCGCGGTGCGCGTGAAGTCAGTGGGGTTCACGTTTAACACGCGACGCGCGACACGGCAAGGGCGCGAGAAGGTTGCGCGCGGCTTCGCGGCCGATCTTGACGTCGGCTCGCGAACCTTCATGCGGTTCTGAATGTGTTATCGAGGGGAGATGATGCCGCCGGTGAGGTGCAGTGTGATGCCGATTTCCGTATGCACCACGCGATCCTGAATCCCGTAACCTGTGACCCACGAGCGGCGATGGAGTTGCACCGCGCCAACGGTGCCGGCCAGACGCACAGGCATACCAGGCTTCGCGCGGCTCCAGTCGCCAGGTGCGAGCGGAAAGCCAACCTCCGGCCGACGCACAAACGGAGCGTTATCCACAATACGAGTGTTCGGCTCCAGCGGCCGGCAGACCATAGTGTAGTGCCATTCGCGGCGTTCCTCGCTTCGTGGCCCAGGTGGTTCGGCATCGACCGTGAAGACCAGCAGCGTGCAGGTGTTCTCTGGCGATTCGGCCAGCTTGGCGGGCCAGTCCAGCGGGCGACCTTTCATCGATTCCGCAACCGCCTTGAACTTCGCATCGGCTTCCGCATCGCCCGACTGCTGGAATGCCGCTCGCTGTGCCACCAGCCAGGCGAGGGTGTGATCGGGGCTATCGCTGGCAAACGCGGCGTCGTGCGGTTCCTCTTTCGCAGGAACTGCGTCGGCCTGCTTCTTCGCGCATCCCAGGGCCAGTATCGGAATGAATGCCAGAACGATCCCGCGCATCACGCTCCTCCGAGTAGACGACGGCTGGTCCCTCACGGATCGTGAGAGTTCCGTTCGGGCGAACGAGAATGTTGGAACGACGAGAGTAGAGGAACGCCCGCGGCAAGCGGGCGTCCTGAGGGGATGCGCTCTTATAGAGCGCGTTTGAAGGGTGTGCTGGAACTTTGCGGTCGATTCGGCCGACCGCTACTTCTGGATCAGTCGCGGCGGCTGCCGCCACGATCACCGCGTTCACCACGGTATCCGCCCCCGCCGCCTCCACCGCCGCTGCGGCCTCCACGACCGCCGCGGTCGCCGCGGTCGCCGCGGTCGCCGCGGTCGCCGCGGTCGCCGCGGTCACGGTGACCGCGTTCGCTTCGTTCGCGGTCACCGCCGTTGTCGCCGCCTTCCGCAGGAGCCAGCAGCGCCTTGCGTGAGAGCTTCACGCGACCCGAGTCGTCGATGGCGATGACCTTCACCTGGATGCGGTCGCCGACCTGCACCACATCTTCGGCGCGCTGAACGTAACTGGAATCGAGTTCCGAGACGTGGCACAGACCTTCGCGGCCAGGCACCAGTTCGACGAACGCGCCGAAGTCCTTCACTGAGACGACTTTACCGTCGTAAACAGCGCCGATCTTCACCTCGGCCGTCAGCCCCTCGACCATCCGCATCGCGGCCTCTACGCCGGCCGCGTCGCCGCCGGAGATCGACACTGTGCCGTCGTCCTCCACGTCGATCTTCGCCCCGGTCTCTTCCTGAATCGCGCGGATCATCTTGCCGCCAGGACCGATCAGTTTGCCGATCATCTCCGGGTTGATCTTCACTTGCATCAATCGCGGCGCGTACGCGCTGATTTCACGACGGGGAGCTGGCAGTGTCGCGAGCATCGTCTTGAGGATTTGTAGGCGTGCTTCCTTCGCCTGTTCCAGCGCACCACGGACGACCGGTTCGGTGATGCCGTCGATCTTGATGTCGAGTTGGATGCCTGTGACACCCTTCTGCGTCCCAGCGACCTTGAAATCCATGTCGCCGTAGTGGTCTTCGTCGCCCTGTATGTCGGTGAGAAGCGTGAAGTGATCCTTCTCGGTGACGAGGCCAACGGAGATACCTGCAACCGGCCGCTTGATCGGCACGCCCGCATCCATGAGTGCCAGCGTGCCGCCGCAGACACTCGCCATACTCGACGAACCGTTGGATTCCAGGATTTCCGAGACGAGTCGGATGGTGTAGGGGAAGCGTGTCGGCGGGGGAATCACTGCCTTGAGCGACCGCTCCGCGAGCATCCCGTGGCCGATCTCGCGCCGGCCCGGACCCCGGATCGGCTTGCACTCGCCCACCGAGTAAGGGGGGAAGTTGTAGTCGAGGTAGAACTTCTTGCTGTATTCGTCCTGTAAGCCATCAACCTTCTGCTCGTCGGCAACAGTGCCCAGTGTGGCGACGACCAGAGCCTGCGTCTCGCCGCGCTGGAAGACGGCAGTGCCGTGCGTCCGCGGCAGCACGCCCACTTCGCCCGAGATGCTCCGCAGTTCCTTCGGAGCGCGACCGTCGATGCGGGTGCCGCTCAGGGTGATCTCCCGAAAGATTCGCTCGCGTAACGCGCCAATGGCCGCGTTCACCTGTTGCGGCGTGTGCTGCGGATTCGCCTCGCCTTCGGGAAGGTAAACCTTCTTGATCTCCTCCTTGAACTGGTCGAGTGCCGCGTAACGGGCCTTCTTGCCCGGCGTCATGTACTTCTCGCGATACGCGGCGCCGTACTTCTGGTAAAGTTCATCGGCCAGCGGGTTCGCAGGAACTGCGGGGGGGAGTTCCTTCGGCCCTTGTCCGGATTCCGTACGAAGCCGATCGATGGCGTCGATGATGGTGCTGCATTGCCGGAACGCCTCCATGATGGCGTCGCCGGCTTCCTGTTCGGGCATCTCGCGTGCAAAGCCCTCGATCATGCACACCGCGTCCTTTGTCGCGGCAACGACGAGATCGAGGTCGCTCGTTTCCATCTCGGTCGCCGTCGGCAGGACAACCAACTCGCCGTTGACGCGGCCGAGGCGGACGCCACCATAGGGCTTGAGGAAAGGGATGTGGGAGACATGGAGCGCGGCACTGGCGCCGATCAGGGCCAGCATGTCCGGGTCGTTCTCCTTATCAGCGGAGATGACCGTGCAGTGAATCTGGACTTCGTTGTAGTAGTCGGTGGGGAAGAGCGGGCGTGAGGGGCGGTCGATCAGGCGCGAGGTGAGTGTCTCCTTCGTGGAGGGGCGTGTCTCACGCTTGATGAAGCCGCCAGGGAACTTGCCGGCAGCGTAAGTCCGTTCGCGATACTCCACCTGAAGGGGGAAGAAGTCGCGGCCCGGGATCGGGTTCCCTTCCACTGCAGCGCAGAGTACGGACGTATCGCCATAAGTGACGAGTACAGCGCCGTGGGCTTGCTTGGCAAGTTTTCCAGTTTCGAGAACGAGCGTACGACCGCCGATTTGGCATTCAACACGAGCAGGATTAGCCGGCACGGATGTGACCCTTTCCGTTGTGCCAGCAGGAGTATTCGCGAGGTCGGCGCCCCGAACGGTAGCCCGGCGGTGGTAGATCACCACGCCCGGACGCAGGTCCGGGATCGCCAGGCGCGGGGCGGGCGGATGGCCTTACTTGCGGAGACCGAGCCTGCCGATAACCGCCAGGTAGCGGTCGCGGTCGGTCTGGCGCAGGTACTTCAGCAGGTCGGCGCGCTGGCTGACGAGTTTCAGCAGTCCGCGGCGGCTGGAGAAGTCCTTCTTGTGCGCCCGCATGTGCTCAGTGAGGGAGTTGATCCGCTTCGTGAGCAGCGCAACTTGCACCTCGGGTGAGCCAGTGTCCGCATTGTCCCGGCGGAACTGCGTGATGAGTTCGGACTTCTGTTCCTTCGTGATCGACATGTCCGTCTCCGCGACCCCGCCGCGTCGCACTCCTGCCAGTCAGTTACGAAACGACGTTAGTTACACACACTTTTACAGGATTTATGCAATCTACCGCCCGTCGGCCAGACGGCAAGGCGGAAAAATCACAAGCCTCGGAGCGCTGCGGCGGCGAGCAGTTGTTGCAGCGTGACGTCGATGGAGAGCGGTTCGCGTGGCATGGCGAAATCGAAATGAGTTGGAAATGCCGTCAGCGGGTGCGACGGGCGCGTGTTGGCGCTTCTGGCTCGTTCGACGACGCGAAACTCCTACACCAATCTCATCTCACGCTGTTTTCCTCACCCATATGTTCACCATGCGACCACACACACCATTTACCGGCCTCATTCCCGCGGTCCTCACTCCATTCGATGCGGGCGGTGCCCTTCACCTTGCGGCGGTCGAGTCGCACGCGGAGTTGCTCGCGCGCGACGGGGTCGCCAGCGTCTTCGTCGGTGGGTCCACGGGCGAGTTTAGCGCCATGACGATTGAGGAGCGACTGGCACTCGCGGCGCGTTGGGCCGCGGTACGAAAGGGGACGAAACTCCGGCTGGCGGTCCACGTTGGCGCGAACTGCCTGGCAGACGCCCGGCAACTCGCCGCGCACGCGCAAAGCGTGGGCGCCGATGCCATCGCCGCGGTCGCGCCAAGTTATGTGAAGCCGAAATCGCTTGAGGTGCTGATCGAGTGGTGCGCGGAACTGTCGGCCGCTGCACCAGAAACGCCGTTCTACTTCTACGATATCCCGGCACTCACCGGGGTTTCGTTCCCGATGACCGACTTCCTGGAGCAGGCGCCCGCGCGGGTCCCCTCGTTGGTAGGGCTGAAGTTCACGAATCTCGATCTGATGATGCTCCAGCGATTGCTCCGCGTCGATGGCGGTCGCTTCGATATTCTCTACGGCTTTGATGAACAGTTGCTGGCGGCCACAGTGTTCGGAGCCCGCGGCGCTGTGGGAAGCAGTTACAATTTCGCGGCCCCGCTCTACAATCGACTCCTGGCCGCTGCGCAGGCCGGTGACCTTGCGACCGCCCGGACGGAGCAGTATCGCGGAGTGGAGTTCGTCGCGCTCATGGTGAAGCACGGTTTCCTGGCAAGCGCGAAGGAAATCATGCGAATTCGCGGCGTGGATCTCGGTCCGGTTCGGTTGCCGAACGTCGCATTGACGCCTGAAACGGCCGCTGCATTCCGGCGGGAGCTTGATGCAACTGGCTTACTCGCTACAATCGGCGCAGGCGAGACTTGAGGGCCACGTCCGCCGTCTTCCCTTGCTTTCCGCTCCGACCGTTGTTCCTCTGTTTACCCTCACCCAAGTGTGGGCTATACTTCACTTTTAAGACTGGCCACAGCGCGGCCGGCTGCGCTCATGAGATTTTGGCGTGAAGGCGATCATTAGCGACATCCACGGCAATCTGGAAGCTCTCCAGGCCGTGCTCGCGGACATCAAGACGCAGGACATCCGCGAGGTTTATTGCCTCGGCGATGTGGTCGGCTATGGCCCCAATCCGCGTGAATGCATCGACCTGATTATGGATTGCAAGCTCGTTCTGCTGGGCAATCACGACCAGGGAGCCATGTTCGACCCCGACGGCTTCAACCAGTCGGCCGAACGCGCGATCTTCTGGACGCGTAGCCAGCTCGAATCGGCTGGCGAACCCCGCCCCAGCCGCGAAAAACGGTGGGAATTCCTCTCGGAACGCCCGCGCAGCCACCGCGAGAACGGCCATCTCTTCGTCCACGGCAGCGCCCGCAACCCGCTCAATGAATACGTCTTCCCTGAAGACGTCTACAACCAGCGGAAGATGGAACGCATTTTCGCGCTGGTCGAACGATACTGCTTCCAGGGGCACACGCACGTTCCGGGTGTCTTCACCGAGACTATGCAGTTCCTCAGCCCCGAAGAGGTGGATTTCGCGTACAAACTCGACGGCCGCAAGACGCTCTGTAACGTGGGGAGTGTCGGCCAGCCGCGCGACGGTAACTGGCGAGCCTGCTACATCGTGCTCGACGGCGACACCATTCGATTCCGTCGCGTCGAATACGACTGGCAGAAGACCCGTGACAAGATTTACGACATCCCCGATCTCGATAACTTCCTCGGCGACCGACTCGGCGAGGGGCGCTGAGCGGATAAATCCACTCCCTTGCCACTCGAATAACTTTTCAGCCCACAGACTGTAGTCCGTGGGCTTGCTTCCGTCCTGACACGTCAGGACCGGCCAAATCTCCTAAGATACTTCCCGAACGTCCCTCGCCGCTGCATTCACTACACATGCGCCAAAACGCTTTCAACGTCGCGGTCTTCCTGTTCCTTGCTGGAGCACTCTTCTTCTTCTGGCGTTACGCGGAGGACTGGTTTCCCAAACCCGCCACGGAGGAAACGAAGAAGGAAACCGAGGATCAGAAAAAGCTGCCGAAGTCGCCGCGCGCCGACGCACTGACGGCGCTGGGCGGCGGGCCTGCGGTCGCAACCGATCTGGCGCCGAAGCCGAAAGAACCGCCGAAGGTCGTGCCGCCGCGCCCGCCGGTGACGCCAGTGGAGCCGCCAACACTCATCGCACTGGGCGAAGACGACTATTACAACAAGGTGCTCCTCACCACTCGCGGTGGGGCCGTACAGCAGGTCATTCTGACGCGGTTCGAGGAAGCGGATCGGCTCGGAAAGCCCGTGAAAGACGCCGCGGGCACGCCCGTGAAGCTGTATCTCATACCCGGGATGCCGCAGCCACGGACCCAGCAATTACGCGAGCCATACCGCATCCCCGACCTTCACCCTGGGAAGGTCGCCGATCCGGCGAGCCTCTCCGAGCCATCCTACGCGATCTTCCACTACCCCACGACCGAGGATAAGCGGCCCGATCCGCGTCTCGGCGAGATCAACTGGAAAGTCGTGTCCGAGGAACACCCGGCCGGTGGTGAGCACAAGGTGGTCTTCGAGGCCGAACTCGGCGACCCGTACTTTGTCAAGTTCCGCAAGACGTACACTCTGGCGCCCAAAGACTATCACGTCGGGCTGAGGATCGTGATCACGCGGCTGCCAGGTGGGAAGAAAGGGGTTGGACAACTCCGGTACCAACTCGCGGGGCCACGCGGCCTGCCCATCGAGGGCGAGTGGTACAACACGACGTTCCGCAATGCGATCATCGGCTGGGTGGATAGCAAGGGTGCGGCCCTGCGGCAGCTCGAAGACGCCGCGAGCATCGGCGCCAAGCGCGGCGGCGAGGCTGTGACACGCGGCAGCGACGCGACCTTCAAGTACATGGCGATTCAGACGCAGTACTTCACCAGTGCCGCGGCCATCAGCGATCGGGCGAAGGAGGAAGGCGCTTCGGAGCATCCCTGGGCTTACGTTCGCGCCACCACCGAGTTGCCGCTCGACATCAAGCAGGACCCATCGCACCCCCAGTTCGACGACATCACCGTTCGCGCGGCCTCCGAGACACTCGATCTGGAACCCGGCCAGTCGGTGGCACACAGTTTCCTGCTCTACAACGGCCCGACGAAGGTGCAACTTCTGGAACTGATGCCCAGGGGGCAGGAGGTGGATAAGGGGCTGGTGAAGCGCTACACGACCGACCTCACACTCCGGACGATCACTGACTACCGCTCCGATACCTGGATCGGCCGCTTCGCCAGTTTCATTTACTGGACCGACATCGTCATCGTTTTCACCAACCTGATGCACTACTTCCTGGCCAGCATCCACTGGGCCATTGGCAACTGGGCGTTGTCCATCGTGGTGCTGACCGTCTGCGTGCGGCTGCTACTGTTTTACCCGAGCCGCAAACAGACCGCGATGAGCATGCGGATGATGGAGATTCAGAAGCGGCTCGAACCGGAACTGAAGAAGCTCCAGGAACGTTACAAGGACGATCAGAACACCTACAACCGCGAAAAGATGCGGCTGATGATGCAGAACGGGTTCAACCCCGCGGCCCAGATGGGCGGTTGCCTGCTCCTGTTCGCGCAGATGCCGATCATGATGGGGCTATATTTCGGACTGCAGGAAAGCATCTTCTTCCGGCTCGACCACTTCCTGTGGATCGACAATCTCGCTGCCCCCGACATGCTGATTTGGTGGGGTGAGCAGATTCCCTTCATCAGTACGCCAGAAGACCTCGGCAGTTTCATCTACATGGGGCCATACTTCAACCTGCTGCCGATTCTGGCAGTGGGGTTGATGCTCTATCAGCAGGCGAAGATGATGCCGGCTTCAACCGATCCGCAGGCCGAGCAGCAGCGGATGATGATGAAGATCATGATGGTGATGATGGCCTTCTTCTTCTACAAGGTGGCAGCGGGGCTGGCGCTGTATTTCATCGTCAGCACTGGCTGGGGAATCATCGAGCGTCAGTTCATCCCCAAGCCGAAGATCAAGCTCGACACGGCAGGCGAGGGCGCAGACACGTCGACCAACGGGAAGGCTGGCGAAACAACGGCTCGACCGCAAGGGGCGCTCGGCCGGATCCGCGAAGCGATTCAGAAGAAGCTCGAAGAAGCGCAGCGGCATGCCGATGAGCAGTCGCGGCGGCAGATCCGCAACGACCCCGGCCGCACGGGCGATCAGGGGAACGACGGGCAGCGTCGCGACAGAAAGAAGCGGAGGAAGTGACGAACTCGCCGCGCGGCTTCGCGAATGGTCCTGCGAAGCCGCATGAGGTTCCAGCGTCACTCTTTGACGGCCAGGGCGAGCGCGGTTGTGGCCCAACCGCTGGCTGCGATCGAGATGAACTGATCCTTCTTGTACGGGAAGCCGCTTTCGTAGTAGGGCTGGAACGGCTTGCTCCGCGATTTCACGAACCACGTTCCATCTGACCTCTGCGTCTTCAACAGGAACGCGATGCCGGCGCGATATGCCGGGGTGCTGACTTTCAGTTTGCCGGCCTCGTGAAGTGCCACGAGCGCTGAACCTGTTGCATACGCATCGCTGGCGTGTGTGTCACCGTTGAGTTGTGACCAGCCTCCATCGCTCTGCTGCTGCCGGAGCAGTTCCCACGCCGCCGCGGCCACCTCCTGTGCTTCTGCCCCGACTTCCTTCAGGCCCAGAAGCCGAAAGACGCGGTCCTCCGTTTCCTTCGCCTGGGTTTTCACAAGCCACGCGCGGGCCTTCTCGCGGCGTGTGGTTACCTTCCGGGCGTCGAGTTTCGCCGCTGATCCCCACACGCGTAGCGCCCGCAGCGCGAGATAGGTTGTGGTGAAGTCGCTGGCTTCGGTTGGCGGCCGGTTCGAGCTGGTGTGCCAGTGATTGCGGTCGGCCTGATTCGTGAGGAGGTAGCCGACCGCCGCCGCCGTGAACTCATCGGGTTCATGACCCGCGAGTTCGAGTGTGAGGAGAGCGTAGCTGGCCGTTGCGGCACCGCCGCCAGTGCCGCGACCGTCCTTGAATCGTTCGCGATTGGTGTTCAGGAAGCCGGCGACATGCTCGGCCTGTGCTGCAATGAGAGTGGCCGGTACCGCGAGGCCGCGTGACCTGGCAGTGGCAAACGCGAGCATCGGCGGTGCCTGGTTGTGGCAAGCGAAGCACGTTTTCTGTTCCGCGTGTCCAGCCGCGCCCTTCTGGAGCGGTGCAAGCGCTGCCGTGATCGCCGCACGTACGTCGTGGGGAGTGTGTGTGGGAGTGAAGTGAGGAAGCATGAGGAAGGTGAATGTGAGGAGCATTGTGAACTCCGCAGGTGGGTAACATCCGTTATACCGCATCCTCTGCGAACGCGCGTACGAGAAAAGGGTCGCCAGACGTTGCCGCCAGGTTTCGCTCGATCGCCGCCTTTGGGCGAGCGAAGCGAGCAAGCCGTTCGCCCACCTGTACTGCACCTGCACAAACTCCATTCGCCTGCGACCGGCGCGTCGTTAGAATAGCAGTATCCGTTCTGCTGCCGTTCGTACTCGCGTTCCCCGAGGCACCGCCGTGTCGATTGCTGCTCAGTGTCCGCATTGCGAGACTCGCTTCAACCTCCAGCCGGAGATGAATGGCAAGTCGATGCGGTGCCCGAACCTCGAATGCCGTCAGGTCTTCACCGTCAAGGCGATGGAGGCAGCGGCACCCGCGCCGTCACTGCCGCCCGAACCGCCACCCCAACCGAAGGCCGCTTCCACCAAGCCGCCGAAGCAAAAGCCAGTTCCTCCACCGCCTCCGCCTCCGGTTGAGGTCGTCGATGCCGTTGTCGTGGAAGCAGAGGTAGTCTCTCCGCCGAAGGTCAAGGAAGTGGTCTGGAGTGAGGGGACCGACGTTCCGCCGCCGAAATCGCCCCGCAAGCCAGCGAAGGCGGTGGATGCGGACGAACCGGATCCCGATTACATTCCGCGACGGAAGAAGAAAAAGTTTCGCGGGCCGCTGATCCTCGCGGTCATGGGCATCAGCACGGTTGCGATCGTTGTCTTTGCGATCTTCTACATCGGCTATAACCAGATGAAGGCCGAGGAGAAGCTTGCGCTGTCAGCGAAGGAGCATTACGACAAGGGGGAATACAGCGATGCCGTGAAAAGCTACGAGAAACTCGCGGTCGATTACCCTGATAGTAAGAAGGTTGACGAGTACAAATTCTTTCACGATCTTGCGTCGATGCAGACAGTGGTGCGATCTGTCACCAACAGCGATGACTACGACGCGGCAATCAAGCGACTGCATGAGTTCATCGGTGCCCACAAGGACTCGCCGCTGGCCAAGCCGAAGACAGGGTATGCGCTCGACATCCGCGAAGCGGGCAAGAAACTCGGCGAGGACATCGCCAAGTTCGCCGAGAAGCGTGTGGCAGCGTTCACCGATAGCGGTCACAAAAACGCCGGTGAACTGGTTCGCGCCGACAAGGCCATTGCCGATGGCCGCGAGTTACTGCCTGCCCTCGATCCGTTCCGCGGCCCGGACGATCCTCCACTGAAACGCTTGCAGGAGACTTTCGACACGATCGAATCTCAGGTCAAACATCAGCGAGCCCGCATTGCGGCACTCGACCGCGCACGCCGGCAACTCGCCAGCCCCACGGATGCCATCATTCAGAGTGTCCTGGCAGAATTGCAGGCCGCCGGGTTCATCGACGATCCAGATGCGAAAACGATGATTGCCGCGGCGAAGGGGAAACTCCGCGACCTCGTGAAGTATGAGGACGACCCGGCCGCGTCGCAGCCAGTCCCGCACACGGCGGCCTCGTCGCTGTTGTTCGTGACTCCTGTCAGCAAGCCGGCGTTTCGCGAACCAGTCGCGGGTGGCCCGCCGCCCACGGTCTACCTCTGCGTTGCGCGTGGCATTCTCTACGCGCTGGAGGACGATACGGGCGCCTTGCTCTGGGCAACGCGAGTCGGCCCGGACGTGATGGAACCGCCCGCCGTCGCGCGTGTGCAACTGGCTTCCGGTCTAACAGACGTGGCGGTTGTTACCTCGAATGTCGGCAACGCGCCGGCCGTCGCCGGGCACCTGCTGCGGTCCAACGCCGGACAGCGAGCTGGCGGCACGCTGTGGTATCAGCCTCTGCCGGCGCCTGCGGCCGGGCCAGCGGTCGTGGTGGGAAGCCGCGCCTTCGTGCCGATTCGCGACGCGCTGGGCACGGTATACGAGTTCGACATCACAACTGGCGAGCGCGTGGGGCGCATCCGCATCGGGCAGCCTGTGGCCGATCGCGGCGCGACTGTTCGCCCAGGCACGAGCCTCCTGTACGTTGCGGCCGATGCGCGCCGAATCTACGTCATCGACGCGCGCGGAAAGGATGAGTTTGGCAATCGTGTCAATCCGCGCTGCCTGCAGGTCATCGCCACCGGGCATCTTCCTGGCACACTTCGCGTGCCACCGCTGTTTGTCGGGCCGCAAGGGACCGAGCCGGCCGAGCGATGGATGGTGCTTGCACAGGCGAGCGGGACTGCGAGCACGCTGCTGCGGACCTTCCCCGTGGAACCGCTCCCCACCCCGCTGGCCGAAGGAGCCGCCATTCCGGAAACGCCCGCTGTCGCGGTTGCGGAACCAGCCGTTCCAGGCTGGATCACCTTCGCACCGGTCAGCGATGGCGAACGACTCGCGGTCATCACGGATACTGGCAACTTCCGCCTCTTCGGAATCAAGCAGATCGGCAATGCGGACAAGGCACTCTTCCCGTTGCCTGCTCCTGCGTCGGAACCCGCGACTCGTCCGGTGCCAGGGCTTGTGATCCCGACGGAAGAATCGACGTACTGGATGCTCGCCGCCGGGAAGCTTCGGAAGGTGCGGCTGGCACTGGTGCCGAGCAAGGGTCAGGAAGTCGTAGCTGCCGGGCCGGCGATTTCACTGGGGGAACCGGTCCACCGTGCCCAGTTGAATACTCGTCGTGACACGGCTTGCGTGGTTGTCCGTTCACTGAACTCGGCTGGTTGCCGTGCCGTTGCGTTCGACCTCCAGAGCGGTGAAATTCGCTGGCAGCAGCAACTCGGATTCGTTCCGGCCAAGACGTCGGCAGATCATCCTGTCGTACCAGTGGTGCAGGGCGATCATTTCATCCTTGTGGACGAGGACGGCGGTATCCTCGCCGTACCCGTAGCGAGTAACGTCGGCATCGGTCAGACACTCGCGGCGCCGCCGAAGTGGGTGCTGGCCTCGCCACCCGCCAGCGCGACAGGACCGACTGCCGTGGCGGTCTCATCCGATGGCAAGGTGGTGTTTGCCCTTACGCCAGTGAATCGCGAGGGGGCAAAGTTCGTGATCCGCCGTGTCGTCGACGGCAAACTCGCTCACGAGGACGTGGTGAACGCGCCGGCTGCGCTGAGCGGCGCACCTGCTGTCGTTGGTGGCGAACTTCTGGTTCCTACTTCCGATGGCTTCGTGAACCGACTTGTAGCAGGGGCTGGCGTCACACGGCCTGGCTCGCTCGTTGCCGGGCCGCCCTGGCAAGGCGAACGTCGTGTCGCTGGCGCCTCGTGTTCGATCACGCCGCTGTCGGATTCCGCCTTCGCCACATCCGACGGCGGCAAAAACCTGAGCCGCTGGGAATGGCCAGCAGCAGGGAAGTGGAACCAGGGCGGGACCTGGAACCTGCATCAGGCCGCAGCGGGACCCGGAGTCGTTCTGCCCCCTGGTGCGGCTGGCAGCCCCGCGAGGCTGATCGTGGCCGACACGGGTGGCGTCGTGCGGTTGTTCGCAGCCGACCGCGCTGGCTCTCCGCTTCGCTACTGGCGTCCCGGCGGCACCATTCCCGCAGGTCGACCAGGCTCGGTGCTCGCCGCGCAACCCGCCGATCCGAGTCGGATCGTTGTGACGTACGTTGTAGATGGGAAAACGGTGGCCGCGATCAGCCCGGAGCGTGAGAAGCCGCTTTGGGCGATGCGAACAGGCGAAGACGCCAACGCTGTGATTGTTGGCGCGCCACAACCCGCAGGCGCGAATCGCTGGGTCGTGACCGACCTCGACGGGCGTGTCTTGCTACTCGATGGCGATACGGGTTCGATTGTTGCTTCTCAGTCCGTGGGGTTGCAGGGCGCGGTGCCTGCCGCAGCCAGTGGTGTCGCGGCTGGCGCGGCTCTCACCCCGCTCTCCGATGGTTCCGCCGTGGTGATTGAATTGCCGCGGAAGTAATTCGACCGTGCGAAGTGTCAGAAGGCCAGCGCCTCACGAGGCGCTGGCCTTCTGACGTTATCCGCATTCAATCGCCTGCTAGTTCTGTGGTTCCACGGCACCTGCTGTCTGGATGGGATTCGGATTCTCGGCGGTGCGCGGCCGTGTTAGCTCGGCGAGGAAGCCGGCCGACGGCGCATAGCCCGGATTGACCTTCAGAGCTTCTCGCAACTGAGCCTTGCAGGCATCAGGGTGACCGGTCTGGTCGAGCAGGCCGGCGATGTTGTGGCGAGCCTGGGCCTCCGGCATGATCTGCGAGAGTGTCGAAAAGGCCGCGTCCCAGTCGCCGGCCATTGCCTGACAGAAGCCCATCGTTTTCTTCGTCGAGCGGTTCTCAGGATCGATCTTCAGCGCGAAGTCGCACCAGGCCACCGCGCCGGCCCAGTCCTTCCATCGGGCATGCGCCAGGGCGACCTCGTGTGCCAGTTCCACATCCTTCGGGTAGAGGGTCAGGTATTTCTTGTAGGCCGCGACTGCTTCCTCGCGTTCCCCCAGCCGCGCGTAGAAACGGGCCAGGCCACGGAGCGCTTCCTTGCTCTTCGGCTCGAGCTTGATCGCTTTCTGATAGCCCTTGCGGGCCGAGTCGAGAAGCGCTTCCTTGCTGCCTGGGGCCGTGCGTTCGCCGAACGCGGAATCGAGTTGGACATCGGCGAGCGCGACCAGTACGGCGGCCGAGATAGGTTTCTTCGAGTAGTCAGGGATGATTTCGACAGGTATTGAGGGCGCGTCCGAACCGCCCCACAGCGACTTGTGTCCGCCGCCCATCGGCATGCTGACCAGTCTGGTCCCATCGGTGGGGTTCGGCCCGACGAGCGTCTGTTGCTTCGCGCCGCGGTTGCAACCGACTGCGGCTGCTGCCAGACAACTGGCGGCCAACCACTTGCGGACAAATCGGCCTTCCATGGCCTACCCCTTGGATATTGGGCAGTGTGCAGTGGGAGATGACCGTGAAGATGTTCGACAAGACCGATCGGCGTCTTGCCTGTTCACCGTCCGTTTCCCAGTGTCCACTACTTTATGTGAATTCAGCGATAAAGCTGGCCGCGGCTTCGGCCATCAGGTCGCGCGTTAAATGCACAGGTTGCCGTCTGTATCGGCAAATGGACTGGACCGTTTCCAACAAATCGCGACAGTCGCTGGCCCGCGGCACGCGTCCTTTCGAGTAGTATCGTTCGTACATGAAGTCGACTGACGGGCCATCATAGTTCATTCCCAGCCGTTTGCAGTTCGACGCGAAGATGCGTTCATATACGTCGCGCGCTGGCGCCTGCACGCCCACCTTGTGCCGGATGCGGCGAAGGAACGCGTCGTCGACCAGGGCCTTGGGGTCGAGATTGGTGCTGAAGATAATCAGTTGCTCGAAGGGGACCTGGAACTTTTTACCGCTGGCAACGGTGAGGAAGTCGTGACGGTCTTCGAGGGGCAGAATCCACCGGTTGAGCAGGTCTTTGGGGCTGACAAGTTGCCGGCCGAAGTCGTCGATCAGGAAGACGCCGCCATTGGCCTTGAAGTGGATCGGAGCCTGGTAGAACTTCGATTCAACGCTGTAACGCAGGTCGAGCATTTCCAGGTTCAACTCACCACCCGTCACGATGACGGGTCGGCGGATGCGGACCCAGCGTTGATCCACTGCCCCGGTACTGAGTAGCTTGCGGACTGCTGCATCGGAGTCCTCGGTGTACTCCTCGGCTGTGTCGTCGATCGTGTGCAGCGAAGGATCGAACACCGTGACGATGTTGCCATCGGCGGAGAAGGCGTACGGGATATAGATCGAACCGCCCGCCGTGTTCATGAAGTCGCCGATGGAACGGGCCATGGCGGTCTTGCCGTTGCCCGGCGGCCCGTAGATGAACACGGAGCGCCCGCTGACGATGGCCGGGCCGATGTTGTTGAACATCTCCTCCTTGATCACCAGGTGGCCGAAGGGTGCCTTGAGTGCTTCTGGATAACACATCAACCCAGTGACCGTCTGGCGGTAACACTGTTCGACGTAGTCTTCCAGCGGCACAGGTGCCGGCCCAACGTAAGCGCACTGCTCCATCGCGGCCTTTGCGCGTTCTCGGCCCAGATCCGTCAGGCTGAAGCGATAGCTAACCTCACCCACCAGGTCGCCGCCATCCACCTGGATTAACTTCTCGTCCTTGAGAAACCGCAGGGGGTCGCGGATGACCTTGAAGGGCAGACAGAGAAACTGACTGAGGTCGCGGCCGATCATGGTGCCGCGTGTGTACAACGTTCGCAGGAGCATGTCGCAGATGAAGCCGAGCGTTAACCCGGACTCCTTGAGCGACTCCGGCGATAAGGGAGCTTCGGGTGCCGGATTCGACTCCCAGTCCACCGCGACATGACGGCTCAGACCCATGGCCCTTACTCCACTGCGGAATGCGCGATGCGCGTTTCAGGTGCTATCCGGCTACGGAACTGCGGTGCGTTGGGGCGGAAAGAATCCAGGATCGCGGATTCCTCGCCGCGCAACTCACTTCCGCCACTTGCCGCGTGTGATGATGAACAGGCAGACGACACCCAACCCCAGCGCGAACATGACGATGCCGTTCTGTTTCTGGAACATCCCCGACCAGTGCTTGATGAAGCCAGACCAGTAATCCGCCAGTGGTGCCGGGTCGGCGGCAGTGGCTGGCGCGGCGGTGGCGACGAGGGCGATGGCAGCGAGTAGTGCGATCGCGAGCATGCGAGGCGTCATGGTCGTCGGTGTTCCTTGCGATGGGCATTGAAGCCTAGGACACGAAAACGAGCCGGGCGGCTGATCTCAGCCGCCCGGCCATTCGAGTTTCTGTCAGCGTTGGGATCAGCGAGTGCCGAACCCTGTGGCTGGTGCGTTGCCGCCACCGTTGTTGCCGCTGTTGTTACCGGTGCTGCCGCCGAGGTAACCGCCGGCTCCGCCGCCGCCGACTCCAGCGCCGCCCATGCCGCCCATGCCGCCCATGCCACCGCCGCCGCCACCCATCGTCCCGGTGCCGCCACCACTGACACCGCCACGGTAGCCACGGAGCGAGTAGTTCCAGGCGTAGTCCGCGAAGCCGGAGTAGATACCGGGCACGTCCGGATCGTGGACGAAGACTTCGTAGGCCACGCGGCCACCGAAGGCGGGCTGGTTTGACATGTACTTCTGAATCGCAGCGCCGCGCTTGGCGTCGAGTTCGGTACGGGCGTCGGCGAGTTTCACCGGGTCGCCGGTCTCGGTCAGGTCGCGCGCGGTCTGGATATAGAGACGCGGGTCTGGTGCGGGTCGCACGCGGGCCAGCGAGTCGAGTTTCTCGGCGCCGGCTGGGGTGAGTTGATCAGTGCCTGGCACGAAGTAGTAGTTCCAGATCGTCTGGTTCACTACGTGGCCGTTGTATGCCTGCTGTGCGAATGGATACAGAACGGCTTCACGGGCCGCGTAGCTGTATCGTTCCGGATAGCAGGGGTCGATCCAGTTGGCGCAGCGGGTGCCGTTGGTTGCGTCGCGGTTGGCGCGATCGGTGTGGACACACCCCACCGACCCCAGACCGCCTGACAAAATCGCGGCCGCTGTCGCCGCGCGAATCATTCGGTTCATCGCACTCCTCCTTGAGACCGGCTGGGGCGTCCTGCCCACGACCGGAGTATTTAGTGTGTGGTCAGTCAAGCAGCTTCCAATCGTGTGCATTGGCCAACTGCTCACTCACCACAGCACTCCTTTATCCCTTCAACAGGTTCTTCTGGATCTGGATGGCTGCAGGGCCAACCAGCACCACGAAGATCGCCGGGAAGATGAACAACACGAGCGGGAAGATCAGTTGCACCGCTGTCTTCGCCGCCTTTTCCTCGGCCAGTTGCCGACGCCGTGTTCGCATCGAATCGGACTGCACACGCAGTGCCTGTGCGATGCTGGAGCCGAAACGGTCGGCCTGGATCAAGATCGCCGCCAGACTTCGTACATCGTCCACGCCCGTCCGAACGCCCAGGTCGTGAAGCACCTCGCGACGTGGGCGACCCATCTGGAGTTGGAGGTTGGCCAGCGAGAACTCTTCGCAGATGGTTTTCGCGTGCCCCTTCATCTCCTCAGTCACCTTCCGCAACGCGGCGTCCAGCCCCAGGCCGGATTCCACGCAAACGACTAGCAGGTCGAGTGCGTCAGGCAGAGTCAGGAAGATTTCCTTCTGCCGGGTCCGCCGCAGGTGCCAGAGGGCAATCTGCGGCAGGTAGAACCCAATGCCCGCCATCGCGACTGTGTATTCCATCGACTTCAGAGTGAGGCCATCTTTGAGTAAGAAGAAGAAAAGGGCCGGGAGGATGAAGGCGCCCAGGCAAACTAGACGGATGCCGTGATATACACCGGGTGCGTTCTCGCTCCGGAAGCCTGCATTCGCCAGTTTGATGCGCAGCGAACTCTTCTCCAGTTCACTCTGTGGTTCCATCACCCCGCCGATATTCTTGAACGCTTCCTGCAATCCCTTGAAGCGCCCCTGGCTCTCCGCCTGCGACATCTCGATCTCGACCAGCGACTTAGGCCGGCCGATGCGTTCCAACCGCTCCTCCGCCTGGCTGTTGCGGTTGGAGATCATGGACAGCAACCAGAACGTGCCCGCCACGATCGCCACGAAGACGAACACCGGCGTCAGATCTTCGGTGCTAAGGAATGCGAACAGGTCCACGGCAGTAACTCCAGTTGTCAGTGTGCGGGTTCTTGGCGAGTGGGGGCTGTTTGCCCCTGTGTTTTTCGACGCAGGGGACAAATGGCCCCTGCACAGGAACACATCTCAACCAGGCCTGGTGTCAGACCTTGATATCCACGATCTTCTTGATGGCATAAGAGCCGAGTAGCATCAGTACGACGGCACCAATCGACATCTTCACGCCCAGCGGGTCCTTCCACAGAAGCTCGATGTAGTCCGGCTTCATCCAGAGCATCATCAAGAACAGGCCGATGGGCAGGGCGATAAGAACGACGCCTGATAGCCGACCTTCGGCCGTCAGTGCCTTCACCTGTCCCAGAATTTTGAATCGTTCGCGGATGACGTGACCGATTCGGTCGAGAATCTCCGCAAGGTCGCCACCTGTTTGCCGCTGAATGGCCACCGAGGTGACGAAGAATCGCAGGTCGAGGTTGGGCACGCGGTCGCACATTCCCTTGAGCGCCTCTTCCAGCGGGATACCGAGGTTCTGTTCCTCGTAGACGCGGCCGAACTCCTTGCAGATCGGTGCGGGCATCTCCTCGGCCACAACATGCATTCCGGCGGCCAGCGAGTGGCCGGCACGCAGGGCGCGGGCCACCAGTTCCATCGCGTCGGACAGTTGCCCTGCGAACGCCTTCAGCCGGGTGTTTCGCTTGTTGAATAGCCACAGCCAGGGGAGCGTGAAGAACAACAGTGCTCCGGCGGGCATCACATAGATATTCACCAACCAGATCGACAGCGCTGCGCCTGTCGCGGCCAGTGCCAGCGAGATACCGAACAGGGCACTGGGCTTGATGTTGCAATCGGCCTGCTCAAAGGTCTTCGTGAAGTTGAAGAACTCGGGCGTCAGGCGATCGAGGAGTGTCCTCTTGTCCACATCCTGGAGGGCTTGCTTCAGGAGCATGTCGGCCGACGACTCGGTGCGCGAGTTGCGGCCGATCAGTGAATCGAGTCGTTCGGCAGCCCGGCTATCGTCGCCCCGCCGCAGAGCGACGTAGAGCAGTGCTACCATCACGACCACCAGACCGCCGACGATTACCGGGAGAAACATCGGATTCATTGCGAGTTACCTGACGCGGGGTTCTCGGCCCGGCGAACCGGGTGTGTGATCGATTTCCCGCCCTCCCTGGCTCGTGCCACGGCCGATTCATTCGGCCGGGTGTGGATCGCAGGTGGAAACTGAGCGAGTCTTCCGTTTCCACCATCCTGCCCGCGATCCGGGGTTACAGTTCCTCATGCCGCAATCGCTAGTCGCGCATCAAAATCCGTTCGGCGAACATGTTGCTCGGCAGCTTGACACCCTTGGATTCCAGACGGTTGATGAACGTTGGGCGGACACCTGTGGCTTCAAACTGGCCGTAGGCACGACCGTTCTGGTCGATGCCGAGTTGCTTGTGGCGGAACACTTCCTGCATGATGATCACGTCCTGTTCCATGTTCATCACTTCCGTGATGTGCGTGATTTTGCGCGGGCCGCCCTGAAGACGATTCGCCTGAATGATGAGGTCGATGGCGGAACTGACCTGTTGCCGCATCGCCTTCACGGGGAGTTCGAAACCACCCATCATGATCATCGTTTCGAGTCGTGTGAGGGCCTCGCGCGGGCTATTGGCGTGGAGTGTTGCCAGTGAACCGCCGTGACCGGTATTCATGGCCTGGAGCATGTCGAGTGCCTCGGCGCCACGAACTTCGCCGATGATGATGCGTTCGGGTCGCATACGGAGAGCGTTGCGGACGCAGTCGCGTGTCGTCACTGCGCCCTTTCCCTCGATGTTGGGCGGGCGTGTTTCGAGCCGGACAACGTGGTCTTGTTGAAGCTGAAGTTCGGCCGCGTCCTCGATGGTCACAACGCGTTCGTCGCCGGGGATGAAACTGGACAGCGTGTTGAGTAGCGTAGTCTTTCCGCAACCCGTACCGCCGGAGATCAGTACGTTGAGGCGGGCCTTGATGCACGCCTCCATGAGCATCGCCATTTCCGGCGTGAATGCCTTGTAGTTCAACAGATCTTCGAGCTTCAGCGGGTTGGAGCCGAAACGTCGAATCGAGACGCTCGGTCCATCCAGCGCGATCGGTGGGATCACGGCGTTCACACGAGAGCCGTCGGGGAGGCGGGCGTCCACCATCGGGCTGGTTTCGTCCACACGACGACCGACCTTCGATACGATGCGGTCGATGATCTGCATCAGGTGGTCGTTGTCGCGGAACTTGACCTCGGTCTTCTCGAGCTTGCCACGCCGCTCGACATAAACCTTGTGCGGACCGTTCACGAGGATGTCGGAGATCGTCGGGTCTTTCAGCAGGATTTCCAGAGGGCCGAAGCCGAGCGTCTCGTCGAGCACTTCCTCGATGAGTTTCTCGCGTTCGATACGGTTGAGAAGTGGGTTCTCCGTGTCGCACAGGTGCTCGATCACGCGGCGAATGTCACGGCGCATCGCCTCGCTGGAGAGGTCGCGAACCCGTGTGAAGTCGAGTCGTTCAACGAGCTTGGAGTGGATTTGCCGTTTCAGTTCATCGAAGTTCTTTCCACTGCCAGGCCCGCCAATGCTAGGGCTGGAGAGACGCGAAATGCTGCTCGCGCCTCCACCGGTGCTGTGGTTGAGGCTGTTGAGCTTCGAGATACCTTGCTGAAGCCGACTCATGGTGTTCGTTCCTGGTCGTGTATTCTGCGAGCGAGAGCAATGGCTCAGTTTTGTTCCGCGTTATTCACAAGCGACGGATGCGTCACTCGCCTACCGTTTTCCGAAGATGCCCCAGGAAGCCTTGCTGCCGCGAATGTCCGAGGCTGCGACGGGCTTGCCGTAGAGCGTCTGGGCCAGACCTTGAATGCTCTGTTGCACCCGGCTCTTGGGTGCATGCCTGACAAGTGGTTGACCGGCGACACGGGCGGCGATCACCGACTTTGTGTCGTTGGGGACCTGCCAGAAGATCGGCTTGCCGATCACTTCCTCGGCTTTCTTGAGGCTGATTCCTTCCTCAACCGAGTCGGCGCCCATTCGGTTAATCACAACTCGCACCTTGTCGGCCAGCCCTTCCTCGCTGCTTAGGCAGTGAATGAGGCGGACCACATTGCGGAGGCTGGCCAGTTCCAGTTGAGCGACCAGCAGAATCATGTCCGACATCCGCAACGCCATCAGGTCGGTCGGTAAGAGCGACTTGGAGAGGTCGAGGACCAGGTGCGTGTAACTGATCTTCAACAGGTTGAGGATGCGCTCAACGTGTTGCTCGTGGACGATACTTCCTTCGGCGATCTCCAGCGGGTGGCGAAGGATCGACAACCCGCTGGCGTCGTGCTTGGCCATTGCACGCCGGAGGAAGCTCATGTCGAGTCGTTCAATGTTCCGGGCCAGGTCGGAGATCGAGATGTTCTCATAGCCGCTGACTTCCAGCGCGATGTCGGCATCGCCGAGTGCCAGGTCGAGGTCGATCAGTGCGGCAGCGTTTGATGGATCGGCAGCAAGAGTGGCTGCGAGATTGACGGAGAGTGTTGTGGTGCCAACACCGCCGCGGCTCCCGATCACGGAGATCAGCGACGAGGCCCCTGCGGCTCGCATGGTTGTGCTGCCAACCTGCAATTCACTGCTGCTGCCGCCGCCCTCGCCGAGCGCCCGGCGAAGTGCGGCGAGCATATCTTCGAGCACGACCGGGTGTGTCAGGAAGTATTTCGCTCCCTTCTGGAGCGATTGCAAGAGTGCCTGGTGATCGTGACTGATCGTCAGGATTGGCAGCTTCGGATATTCCACCGAGAGTTGCCCGATCATCTGAAGTGCGCGGTGCTTGTCGGCATCCAGCGCCACAATGGCGAGGTCCGGCATTGACTGCTGGATGACTTCGAAGAAATACTCGTAACGCGCGCACTCCGCTTCCAACCAGACAAAATCCACGCCCAGGAGCAGCGTGCGGAGCGATTCGCGAGTCGATTCGGTCGGGTCTACAATCGCGACGCGTTGCATGATCACCACCGGGTCTTGGGCGTCTCGAAGCTGTCCGTCTGCACGGCGGACCTCGGGGTTGCCCCCGAGGTCGTCGCGGTTCAACACATCCATCGCCTTAGCGGGGAGGCGATCCACCCACAGGCGGCAGCGGCGGCAGGATCACTGGCTCGCTCACGTTTCGAACCGGGCTGCCAACCGGGTTGCCAGGCACTCCTGGCAGGATCATCGGCGGCTCAGCGGTTGTCGCGCTGACACTGCTCGCCCCACTCTCGGCCGGGGCAGTCCCGGCTCCTGCCGGAGGCAGCACCGGGATCGACTTCGGCATCGCGCTGGGCTTTGCTTGTGTTGCCGGGGCGGTCGATCCTACTCCTGTCTGGCAGCTCCCCATCGGACCGGTGCAGATGCCACCAGCACAGGGGAACTGATTCACAGTCGGGCCGCACTTGTACGGGGCGTTGTAACACTTCCCGTTCCACACCTTCCGCTGGCCACGCGGGGCTTCCAGCACGTTTTCCAAGAATAGTTCATAATCGTCGGGCGTGCGGGTTTCTTGACCAGGAAGACGCTTCGGTGACTGACACTGGTCCAGCGGAGTGACCAGCCGCGGCGTCACCAGGATGATCAATTCGCTCTCACGCTTCTGGTAGTTGATCGAGCTGAAGGCGGTACCCGCGAAGGGGAGGTCGCCCAGCAGCGGAACCTTGTTCGCCGTTCCTGCCACGCTCGTCTGAATCAGTCCACCGATCGCGAACGTCTGGCCGGATTCCAGAAGCACCGTGGAGCGCACGCTCTGTTCCGTGAAGCCGGGGCTAAGCGCGCCGCCGACAGTGATACCCAGTGCCTGGTTGACAGCCGTGATCCGGGGGTTGATGTCCAGCCAGATCTTGTTGTTGCCGTAAACAATCGGGACAACTTCCAGCTCGGTACCGAACGGGACCAGTTGCACGCCAGGGCCGGTGATGCCGGAAGTCGCGCTGAGGATCGCCTGCTGGCCGCCAGCCCGGAAGAACGCAACGCGACCACTCTGAGTCACCACGCGAGGCTCGGCCAGGAACTTTGCCACACCTTCGGTCCGCAACGCCTGCAGTGCTCCGAAGAACTTGCCTGGCGTCACCGCCAGTTGCAGGTTAGCCGCCGTGGTGAACAGCGGGTTCGTCGCGCCACCACCGGCACCACCGCCACCCTGCTGCTGCTGGGTGCCCAGGAGACCACTGACCAGGCTGGCGAAGGAAGTCCCGTTCCCTGCGCCGGGGAGGAAGAAGTCGAACCCACGAGCGCGAAGCTGGCTGCGGTCCACAGTGGCAACAACCACATCAATCTGCACTTGCTGAATACCACCGACCTGGATCGCGTTAATGACGCCGTTCTGTCCTCCCCCAACGGCGATGTTGGCCATTCGGGAGATGATGTCGGCATCCTGCGGGCTAGTCACATACCCGCTCAGGATGATGACGTTGCCCACGCCAGGCTGCACGTCCACGTTCGAGGTCGGCACCGTTCGCTTGATGACGTTGCGGAGCAGCGCCAGATCGGGCTGCACCATCACATCGTACTTCAGCGACGGCTTGTCCTTCAGAACGATGGTCAGTTGGCTCATACCGCCGGTACGGCCACGCAGCAGGAGCTTCTTCTGCGTCGGATCGTTCGGATCGAGTTGCACGCTCAGTACATCATCACGACTGATGAGGATGTCGCTGGGCGGTGCAGAGAGCTTGGGGTCGAACACAACGACCCCACCGATTGGGACAATCAGCACGCCAGTTTTGGCATCGACAGTAACCGGCGGCGCGGTCTTGGCTTCGGGAGGCTGGCCGCGTCCGTTAACGGTCGCCAGCATTCCCAGGCACAATACAGAAGCCCACGGCAGCAGCCGTCGGGTAGTACGCTTCGGGTGCATCCTTTCACCTCTCCTCGCTTGGGGGGTCGGCCTCGCTCTGGTCCGTTTGGTTCTCACCGCGCGGGCCTGGCCGAGGTCGGCCGGGCGATGGTCCGTGGCGGGCTCTCGCCCGCCGGTCACCCACGGTATCGCGGGCATCGTGCCCGGTTATCCCGTGGGGTTGTCGCCCTGCCGCGGACTCGCCTCCGTGGCAGGGACGGTTGCTCTCACTCACGACTCGGTAGCCTTCGTTGCGCTTTCACGAGCCGCGACCGCAAGGCTGCGGCTCGTCCCGGAGTCATGCATCAGTCGGTCTTCTTCCCGCCAGCACCGGGTTTCACCGGCGTCGACTCGTCTCGTGTCGCCTGGGCCTGATTCAGTTCGGACACCTTCCGCCACTTGCCTGGTGCATATTCCTCGTAGCGGTGTATCACCGTGCCATGTCCCGTGTGAACAGCCACATCGTGGTAGTTCTTCTTCTGAACGGGTTGCGTCTTGACGTCGGGCTTCTTGGGTGCATCGGTGGGGCCGGGCTTCGGCGCGCTGAACGCGTCATGCGGAGCGTCCTTCGGAGCCTGTTCGCCGACCATCGTCCGCGTCACCCACTGGTTCTTCGACACACCACTCTTGAAAGCCTTCCCAATCAGGTCGTTGAAATCGATCACAGCATCGCCCGCGTAATCCTTGGGCAGTTCCTTGATCTCAAACGCATCGGCGATCAGATCGGCCGTGATCATCGTGTTTGCAGCGATGTCCTTTTTGGCCACTGGCACCTTCACGACAGCGATCGTCGGAGCTGGTGCGACCTGCGGCGACTCCGGCTCTGACTTCTTCTTGGAGTCAGTCTTCTTCTTCTCTCCGTCGCGGTCGGTGTCTTCGCCACCGACGACGCCGGCCTTCTCGCCGATACGATCGTCCGACAGAAGCTTGATGACATCTTCGAGCTTGTCGTTCTTCTCGTCCTGGCTGCTTGTCTCAGGGTGACGCAGGAACAATTCCAGGGTGCAACCACGGGTCCGGGCCAGTGAGAGCACCATTGCTTCCTTCTCCTTGACCGCGAACGACACCATGTTCATGTTCGGGAACGCCCCGCCGTTACCTGGATCGATGGTCGTCTTCGTGTTCACGGCGACAACCAGCATGTTCGACAGCAGCCGGAAACTGTAGAGCGTCTTGGTGAGTCGCAGCGTCGCAAGGACATTCACGCGGCTGCCTGGGCCGACGAATCCTGCCGCGGCCTGGCCCACAGTCACTGGCATCGACACCATCCCGTAGCCTGGGGGTAGCGTGATTGCACCACCCTTGAGCAGGTCCTGTGGGTTGAAGGTCTCTTCCACGTGCATCGGGCGCGAGAGACGCTTATCGACGAGTGTCTCCTTCTCGGTCACGAATTGCGGTGGGAGGCCGTCTTTCGGCATTCGCTTGGTTTTCACATACTTGTCGATCTCGTCGCGGGTGATCATGGTGCCGACTGGTAAGTCCTTGGCAGCCACGAGCACATCGACCTGCTCGACCGTGCCTCGAGCGCTCATCTGGGATGTCAGGAATGCGGCCACGAGGCCGCACCCGACCGCCACAACCATCAGGATCACATTCTTCTGCTTCATAGGTGCAACCCCTCGGAGACAACTGGACCTGGTCTGTTAGCGGCACACGCCGCCGTCCGTCTCACGAAGGGATCGGAGACGACCGGCTGCTTCGCAATGCGGCATTTGCCGCAGCTACAGCTCTGGTGAATCCCGTGGCGTCGCCCCTGGTGTCCGGCGAGCGAGCATCTTGCGGCTTGTATTGAAGCTCGCGATCGCTCGAAGCTTGCCGGTTTTGCCAGGGTTATGCGGCGTACCGCCTTTTCTCCCCGCCTTCAGAATCGGTCGGGAGAGTCGGGTTCCTTCAATCTTTCGGAAGTTCGGGAGCGTGCGGATAATTCGCAGCTTGCCAGTTCTATAGTTCACCCTGATGCATCAGGACGGCGCGAATATGCAGATTTTTCGCACGAGGGTGATAATCTGCCTGCCAAACCCGTCAGTTTCGCGGTTCAGGAGCGTGCGAGTTCGCCCCTGCGACCGTGTTTCAGGCCCTCAACGAGAGCACATAGAGCAGGTACATCAGGAAGCCGACGCAAAGCGGGATGCCGTAAGGCAGCTTTGTCCAGCGGCTGCGGCGTGCTTGCGCCTGCCTGGTCGCGGCGCTGACTTGCCCGGTACCGATGAGTTGCAGGTCGGTGAAGATTTCACGTACTATGCCGGCGTTCTTCCCGAACTGGCGGCGGATCAGGATGATGACCAGTCCGAACGCACCACCAGCGATGGCACCGAAGCAAAATGCCCAAAACACGACACCAAACCCATGGAGGCCCGTGGGGTGAGTTGAGCCGAAGAAGGCGCCCACCCATGCTGCGAAGCCCATCTGCATCTTCACGTCGCCCTCACCGACGCCACGGATCGCCAGCATCGGGAACAACAGCGCGAAGCCGAGGAGCGTGGAGACGAAGGAGAGGCTGAAGCCGCCTGTGCCACCGTCCGCGGTCACACCCATATCGTGCAGAATTCCCAGTGCCCAGCCGCTGAGTATCAGTGGGAGCGTAATCCAGTTCGGAACCTTCAGTGCCCAACCGTCGATGAACGCCGCCAGGATCATGGCGAAGCTGATGACGACGAGCGGGCCAACGTTGAACCCCTCCGGCCAGATGGCGGCCCAGATCGCATGCGAGGCGAAGGACGCCGCGACCCAGAGCGCCGCAAACAGCGGCATCCGGGCCATCTGGAGGATGAAGGCACGGTCAATGCCCAGCGAGTCGTCGCGGGCAGGAGCCAACTGAGGGATCGGGGCCGGGTCGAGAATGGGAGCGGCATTACTCATGGAACGTTCACCTTGATTGCGGGCGGGTTCGGATCATGGTCGGGAATTCTGGATTGGGGGTTGTTCCCGCCGTGGCGCACTGCGGGCCGGGCCGCCGTGGCGGCCCGGCCCGCAGCGTGGTCGTTT
>CAYRDG010000052.1:0-25674 GCA_964422915.1 uncultured Frigoriglobus sp.
GGCGGTATGATGGGCATGCGTGGTGGCATGATGGGCATGGGCGGCGGTATGAGCATGATGGGCATGGGCGGCGGTATGATGATGATGGGTATGGGCGGAATGGGTGGCATGGGCATGATGGGTATGGGCGGCATGGGCATGATGGGCATGCGCGGCGGCATGATGGGCAAGATTGGTTTCAGTGGGGTGTCGGGATACTGATCCCTGCTCGCGTCTGACATGCTCACAACCACGAGCCGCTGCCTGATGGCAGCGGCTCGTTGCGAATCAGGAGTTGAAGGTTCCATCCCAGTCGTGCCCTGAGTGGGCATCGATCCGCACTCAGTCGCGATCACCACACAGCAGCCACCACCTCCCGCGATTCCCTGCATTCCCCACACACCCGAATTTCTTGCTATACTCGGTTCAGTCGCAACTCGTACGGTTCGTGCCTCCGATGTCCGCCTCACACAATCCTGGAGAGATCGCCATGCACTCTGCTACCGAAATCGGCTCCGGACGACCATTGCGGCGATGGCGAGTCGCCCTCGGGAGCATGACCGCACTCGCGCTGTGCGTCGTGCTGACGTTGCCAGCCACGTCACCCCGCCACAATGCAGTGCAGGCTCAGCAACCCATTCCCGCCGTGAAGGCCCCGGAACTCGACGGCGGCGTTGCCTGGATCAATACAGGCAAGCCGCTCAAACTGAGCGATCTCCGGGGAAAGATCGTCATCCTCGATTTCTGGACACTCTGCTGCATCAACTGCATGCACATCATGCCCGAACTCACAAAGCTCGAAGAGAAATACAAGAAACAGTTGGTCGTGATCGGCGTTCATTCTCCAAAGTTCGAGAACGAGAAGAACAACGAGACGCTCCGCAAGGCCGTCCTCCGGTACGAACTCCGACACCCCGTCGTCAATGACGCCAACAGGAAGATCTGGACCGCATATAACGCGCAGTGGTGGCCAACAATCGCCATCATCGACCCCGAAGGGAACATCGTCTCTGGCTCGGCGGGCGAACCGCGTGTGAGCTTCCCTGGTATCGAGAAAGTCGTTCGCGCACTCATCATCAAACACCGCAAGAACAAGACCCTCGACGAAACACCGCTCCGCTTCGACACCGCGAAGTTCCGCGATGGCGCCGATACGCCGCTCTACTTCCCTGGCAAGGTCGTCGCCGACGCGAAGGGGAAGCGACTCTTCATCGCCGACAGCACACACCACCGCATCGTGGTGACGGACCTGAACGGGAAGAAGATTGTCATCGCCGGATCGGGACAACCCGGCCACAAGGACGGCACATTCGAGAAAGCTCAGTTCGATGATCCCCAGGGAATGGCCGTGGATGGCGACACGGTGTACGTCGCCGATCGCAAGAACAACTGTCTCCGACAACTCGACTTGAAGGCCAGGACCGTCAAGACGATGCCAGGCACCACTCGAACCTTTACCCTTCCCAAGACACCGCGAGCGATGGCGTGCACGCCGTGGGATGTGTGGCTCTCCGGCCAGAATCTGTTCGTGGCCATGTCCGGCTCACACCAGATCTGGGTCATGGACCTGAAGCGTCGCTCGTTCGTGCCATTCGCGGGCGACCAGAACGAGGAGATCAAGGACGGCCCGCGACTCTCGGCCAAGTTCGCCCAGCCCAGCGGACTCGCGAGCGACGGCCGCAACCTTTACATCGCGGACGCCGAAGTCAGCGCGATTCGCCTGCTTCCAATGAATGGCGAGGGGCCCGTGCAAACGCTGGTCGGGCGCGGTCTGTTCGTCTTTGGCGACCGCGACGGGCCAGGGCAGATTGCCGATGCCAACCAGCGTGCGAGTCGTGAGGCGCTCCTTCAACACTGCGTCGGTGTCGCGTATGATGACAACAAGCTGTATGTTGCGGACACGTACAACAGTAAGATCAAGGTCATCGACCTGAACTCGAACATGGTGACGACACTGGTGGGCGGTCCTGCGAAGCAGGGCGAACCACCCGTACTGAGCGAGCCAACGGGGCTGAGCGTTGCCGACGGGAAGCTTTACGTGGCAGACACGAACGCGCACCGCATCCGCGTGGTCGATCTGAAGACCAAAGCAATCTCGACACTCACCCTCCAGGGTGTGCTGCCCGTGGAACAGTCGAAGAAGTAACTGCGAGGCTCTCGCGTGTCGCATCCCAACGCAGTTCGCGCTTGACTTCGGCCTGCGTTGGAGCGACGATACACTCAATTCCTACCTCTGCCGGCCGCGTGGTCCCGCGGCGGGCTGCTGCCTTCCCCCCTACAAGGACCACGCACTATGTCTGTTCACGCGCGCCTGTTCGCGGTCGTTTGCTTCCTCGCGCTACCTGGCCTGTCGCCCGGAGCCGAACCACTGCATGCGCGCATCGACAAGCAAATCACGGCCGGCTTCGGCGAGCAGGCGAAATTCGTGGCGCCGCACGCCGACGATGCGGAGTTTGCCCGCCGGGTCACACTCGATCTCACAGGCACGCTGCCCACAGTCGCGGAACTCAACGACTTCCTCGCCGATTCCGCAAAGAACAAGCGTGAAGCACTCATCGACCGACTGCTGGCCTCGCCTGGCTACGCTCGACGTATGGCCTGGCACTTCGATGTGATGCTGATGGAGCGCAGCAAGGACGCAAAGGTATCGCATGCCGCGTGGGAAGCGTACCTCCGTGGCATCTTCGCCGCGAACAAGCCCTACGATGAGTTCGTGCGTGAGTTGCTCTCCACCGATGGGAGCGACCCCAAAACGCGCCCCGCCGCGAAGTTCCTCCTCGACCGCGACCTCGAACCGCACCGTGTCACAAAGGATATCGGCCGCATCTTCCTCGGCCGCAACATGCAGTGCGCGCAATGCCACGACCACCCCACCATCAGCGACTACAAGCAATCCGACTATTACGGCATCCAGGCATTCCTGAACCGCTCGTTCCTCTTCCCCAACACCAGTGCCGCCACGGCCGTGATCGCTGAAAAAGCAGAAGGCGACGTGAGCTTCTCCAGCGTCTTCGACAAGAGCAAGAAGATCTTCAACGCGGCCCCGCACATGCCAGGCGGGAAGACTATTGCCGAAGCGAAGGCCGAGAAAGGGAAGGAGTACAAGGTCAAGCCGGCCGCGAACATCAAACCGGTGCCGACCGTCAGTCGCCGTGAGTTACTGGCGGGGGCCGTGACCGGCACGGAGAATCCAGCGTTCGCTCGCAATGCGGTCAATCGACTCTGGGCCATGATGATGGGCCGCGGGATCATTCACCCACTCGACATGGACCACGGCAACAACCCGCCGTCTCACCCGGAATTGCTCGACGAACTGGCCGCGGAGTTCGTGAAGCACAAGTACGACATCAAGTGGCTCGTTCGCGAAATCGCACTCTCCGAGACGTATCAGCGATCCAGCATCCTCCCCGCCGGTCTGGGTGAACCACCAGAAGACCGTTACCTTGTTGCCGTGATGAAGCCGCTTTCACCGGAGCAGTTCGCTTACGCCGTGATGCAGGCCACAGGCCATACCGACGCGGAGCGTGCCGCGCTGGGCAAGAAGGCCACCGACGTACTGCTCGACGCCCGACTTGCGCAGCGGATGGGGCCATTCCGCACGATCCTCGGGCGCGGTGGCGATGCAACCGCAGACAACTTCTCTTCCACGCTCGACCAGACGCTCTTCCTGAAGTACGGTTCGGCCGTCCGCAGGCTGATTCCGCCACGCAGCGTCAACCTCGCGGCCCGCCTCGGCAAGACCACCAACCCAGACGCCGTTGCCGAGGAACTGTTTGCTGCTGTTCTTTCGCGCCGACCCACGGCCGAGGAGCGCACCGACGTGACGACCGCGGTGACCACAGCGTCTGATCGGCAGAAGACGATCAATGAACTGATCTGGGCGCTGGTTGCCAGCGCGGAGTTCCGATTCAACCACTGACAGGACCTCAACATGCTGCCCTGCACGTATGCGTGTGGCTCGTCCGCACATCCGGTGTCGCGGCGCGCGTTCCTTGGCACGTCGCTGGGTGCGACCGCGGCGCTGGGCGCAGCAGGCTTCGCCAGTCCTGCTGCGGCGAAGGAACTATCGAAGACGCAGAAGCGCGTCCTGGTTGTCTTCCTCGAAGGTGGTCTCTCGCAACTCGAATCGTGGGACCCAAAGCCGAACACCGACACGGGCGGGCCGTTCAAGGCCATCTCCACCTCCGTACCTGGCACGCACGTCTGCGAACTTCTGCCGTGCACGGCCAAACTCATGCACCACATCGCGCTGGTGCGAAGCCTCAACTCGCAAACGGGCGATCACGCTCAGGGGCACAACCTGATGCTGACGGGGCGCAAGATGGAGGCGGGCATCACATACCCGCACCTCGGCGCCGTTTCGGCCCGGTTGCTGGGCGGATCGGGTTCGGCCCTGCCGGGCCACGTCCGCATTCTCCCCAAAGGCGGTAGCGGCTTCAACGGCGCCGATGCGTCGTTCCTCGGGCCGAGGTTCGCCTCCGTCGGGCTGGGTGACGGCAAGCCGCCCGCGGACCTCTTCCGCCCCACCGACTTGCCGAGCAGCGCCGATGCCGCGCGCGAGGCATTCCGCAAGAAACTCAACGATCGCTTCGCCAAATCGCGCAAAAGCGCGGCCACCGATGCCTACACCGAGTCATTCGATCAGGCTGAGCGTGTCGTGAAGCAGGCCGAGATCTTCAACCTCGACCGTGAGCCGTCGAAAGTCGCCGACAAGTACGGTCGCCACGACTTCGGCCGGCACATGCTCCTGGCCCGTCGACTACTCGAAGCCGGCGTGACCTATGTGAAGGTGTCGCACTCGAACTACGACACGCACCACGAAAACTTTGACTTCCACATCGAGCAACTCGGTGAATTCGACAAACCGTTCGCGGCCCTGTTGGAAGACCTCGCCGAACGCGGGATGCTCGAAAGCACACTCGTTGTGGTGATGAGCGAGATGGGCCGCACGCCCCGCATCAACGATCGCTACGGCCGCGACCACTGGGGCAAGGCGTGGTCGGTGGCGCTGGCCGGAGCCGGGATCAAGGGCGGAGCCGTGGTCGGCAAGACGAACCCTACAGGAACCGCCGTCGCGGATCGTGAGGTCCTCGCCGGCCACCTGTTCCACACATACCTGCAAGCAGTTGGTCTCGATTCCACGAAGAACTTCTACCCGAGTGAACGCCCTGTGCCGATTGCTGACCCGAAGACGGCGGCGATCAAGGAAGTGCTGGTGTAACGACAACAGGCGGTACAAGACCATCGTCCGCGGGGGCACACGCAATACTGACCCGGGAGCGTGGCCCCCATGTGGTGGTGAATCAACCCGAAGGCGGCTCCACTTCATCGACACCAGCCCGTTGCTCACATGAACATCCCTCCCCCGCGACCTGTCTTCGACCCTACTGCCACGCGGCTCGACCGCGAACTGAAGCACACGCGGCCACTCGTCGGCAGTCGGTTCGACCCGAGCGGGCGTTACCTCTTCGTCTCTTCCGAAGACGACACCATCCAGCGCTTCGACCTGCTCACAGGGGCGAAGGTCGCGTTCCAGGGTCACTCAAGTTGGGTGCGCGGGATAGCCTTCGTAGCACCGACGCCGCCAGCGACTGCGAAACTCGATTCCTGGCAGCAACGACAACTAGTAGTGCGTGCGTTCGGCCAGCTCGCCCCTGAAGTGCCAGCCCCCAAGCCGCACCCGTTCCTGCTCGTATCGGCCGACTATCGCGGCAAGATCATCTGGTGGCAGGGCGACGCGGACAACCCGAAGCCGCTCAAGAGCGTGCAGGCCCATAATGGCTACGCGCGGGCACTTGCGGTCAGCCTGGATGCCTCCATGGTGGCCAGTTGTGGTAATGACCAAGCCGTCAAGCTCTGGAAGACCGACGGCACGCTCCTGCGCACGCTCGAAGGGCATGAATCGCACGTCTACAACGTCGCGTTTCACCCAACGGAGGATCGGCTCGTCTCGTGCGATTTGAAGGGCGTGGTCAAGGTCTGGGATCCGAAGTCGGGAAAGTGCGTGCGCGACTTCGACGCGAAGGTACTGCACAAGTACGATCCCGGCTTCATGGCAGACATCGGCGGCGCGCGTGGAATGGCGTTCTCCGCCGATGGTTCGACGCTGGCTCTCTGTGGGATCACGAACGTCTCGAATGCCTTCGCCGGTGTCGGGAACCCTGCCGTGGTACTCATCAACTGGAAAGAGGGAAAGGCGAAGCTGCTGAAGACAAAGGCTGCCTTCCAGGGAACGGCGTGGGGCGTGGCATTCCACCCTTCCGGCGCCGTGATCTGTGCCGGGGGCGCGGGTCAGGGCCGCGTGTGGTTCTTCAAGGGTGATGCGATGGAAAACGTCCACACGCAGAACGTCCCTTCCAACTGCCGCGACCTGGCGGCTGGCCCTGGCTGTGAGCGATTCGCTGTCGCCGGCGCCAACGGCACCGCCTATGTCTACAACTTTAGCGGCGTCGGGCCGTCTGTACCGGCACCGAAGAGAAAGAAGAAGTAACGGAGTGTACGTGTCCGCGCACGCTTGCACAAACAATTGGCATAACTTATGAGAATTGCGACTCCCCTGCGTACGCTTCTCTGTTGCCTCGTCCTCATCGGGACGGCTTCGCGCGCCCCCGCCGAGACACCGACTGCGCCAAAAGGCTTCACACCGCTTTTCAACGGCACCGACCTCACCGGATGGCATGGCTGGGCGATTCACTCCAAAGGCGGAACACCGGCCAGCATGGCGAAACTCACGGTCGACGAACGCGCGAAGAAAATCGCGGAGTGGAATACCGACGCGAGGAAGCACTGGCGTGTGCAGGGCGGCGAACTGGTGAACGACGGAAAGGGCGCGTACCTCACCACCGACAAGGACTACGGTGACATCGAACTCCTTCTCGAATACAAGACCGTGCCTGGAGCCGACAGTGGCATCTACCTTCGCAACACGCCACAAGTGCAAATCTGGGACTGGAACCAGAAGTTCAATCCCAAGAACCCAACGCGCAAGCCACACCTCGGATCGGGCGGATTGTTCAACAACGACCCCCAATCACCCGGCCGTGATCCGCTCGCGCGTGTCGATCGCCCCTTCGGTCAGTGGAACAGCTTCCGCATCATCCAGGTAGGCGAGCGGACTACGGTGTATCTCAACGACAAGCTCGTGGTCGATCATGCACGGATGGAGAACTACTGGGACCGCAAGTCGGCTCTGCCGCGCACCGGGAAGATTCTGCTGCAAACACACGGTGGCGAGATCCGCTGGCGGAACCTTTTCGTGCGCGACATTCCACCGTCCGAGGCCAACGAAATCCTCCGCACGCACGGCGCAAAGGGTTTCGCATCCGTCTTCAACGGCCGCGACTTCACCGGTTGGGAAGGACCAATCGCCAACTATGAAGTGAAGGACGGCGCCATTGTGTGCAAGCCAAAGAAGGGCGGCGACATCTACACCGCGGCGCAGTACGCAGACCACGTGGTGCGGCTGGAATACAAACTCCCGCCTGGCGGCAACAACGGGCTGGCCATCCGTTACCCGGGCGGCAAGTCGCACGCCGCGACACAGGCGATGACCGAGGTGCAGATTCTCGACGACACCGCGACAAAGTATGCGAAGCTCGACCCGCGGCAGTTCAACGGTTCCGCGTATGGAATGGTGCCTGCCCACCGCGGTTATCTGCGGCCCGTCGGTGAATGGAACTTCATGGAAGTGACCGCGCAGGGCCACAATCTCATGGTTGAACTCAACGGCACGCGCATCCTCGATGCAGACCTCGCGAAGGTCACGACATTCAAGGATAAGCAACCACACCCTGGCAAGGAACGGACTCAGGGGCACTTCGGCTTCGCCGGGCACAACGACCCGGTGGCGTTCCGCAAGATCGAGATCCGCACGCTGAAGTGAGCCGCGCGGGTCGCGGTTCAGAAATCCCATGTCTCGGAGCCGCGCGGTTTCTTGCGCGGCCGCTGGTCGCGTTCATCGTCGGCATCGTCGTGTTCCGGGCGCGGCGGACGTGCCCGCACGATGGGCAATTCGTCCACGCCTTCCTCGCTGGCCAGCGGTTCCACGACATCCGTGTCCGGTTCGCGTGACTTCCCCTCGCCGCGTGCCCGCAGCAGCACCTTGATCGCCACTTCCGAGAACGGGAAGGCATCACGCAATGACTTCGTCAGGTAGCGGATGTATGTGGTGTCGAACAGATCGGGGCCATTGGTGAAGAGGATGATGGTGGGCGGATGAACGGCGGTCTGAGTCGCGTAGTACACCTTCGGCATGCGGTTGCTGGCCATCGGCGGCGGGCTGGCTTCGATGGCCGCGCGGATCACGCGGTTGAGGTCGCCCGTACTCACGCGCACGCCGGCTTGCTTGTGGAGTTGCACCGCAAGCTGCAACAATCGCAGCGTGTTCTTTCCCTTCTTGGCAGTGATGAACGCGATGGGGACATGATCGAGCATGGGGAACGTGGCCCGCACGTAGTCGGCCATCTTCTCGGTCGGCACGCTCTCCTTCACCAGGTCCCACTTGTTTACAACGAAGATCGCGGGGGTGTGCTCCTCCACGATATACTCGGCCAGTTGCTTATCGACGCGCCCAATGCGGTGGCGCGCGTCGAAGAAGTGCAATACTACATCCGCCCGGCGGATCGATCGCTGGGCGCGGTGGAGGCTGTAATACTCCACATCGCTGGACATCGACGTTCGTTTTCGCACTCCAGCGGTGTCGATCGCGAGGAAACTCTTGCCGTCGCGTTCAAAGAGAACGTCCACACTATCGCGTGTCGTGCCTGGCACCTCCGACACGATGACTCGCTCGGCCCCGGCGAGGCTGTTAATGAATGTGCTTTTGCCAGCATTGCGCCTGCCCACAATGGCGATCTTGAGCGACGGCTCATCGGGTGCGACCTCGCCCGTATCCGGCGGGAGTTTCGCCACCACGGCGTCGAACAGTTCCTCCTTGCCCAGTTTCTGCTCGGCGCTCACCAGTAGCGGATCGCCATAGCCGAACTTGTAGAACTCACCGGCCTGCTGGCCGAGTTTTTCGGTGTCGGCCTTGTTCACGACAAGAATCACGGGCTTCTTGAGCGTGCGAAGCCGGTCTGCCACATCCTCATCGAGAGGCAGTATGCCATCGCGAACGTCCACGACAAACAGCACAACCGCGGCGGATGCCAGCGCAATTTGAATCTGCCGTTCCACGTCGTCGGTGAGGTTATCGGCATCCACAATGCCGATTCCACCTGTGTCAGTCAGTTCCCAGGCACGGCCGCCGTGTTCGACGACCGTGGAGACGCGGTCGCGCGTGACGCCGGCCGTCGGATCGACAATGCTGATCCGCCGACCAGCGAGCCAGTTGAACAGCGACGATTTGCCGACGTTGGGACGGCCGACGATCGCAACAATTGGGAGGGCCACGAAATCAACTCCTGGCGAACTCCGGCCGCGTGGCCGGTGGATGCTGGGTTCGCATCACCACAATGTATAGCCACCGTCCACGAAGATGGTGGCGCCTGTGACATAGCTGGCCGCATCGCTGGCAAGGAAGACGGCCGCCGGGGCGAGTTCCTCCGGCTCACCAAGCCGCCCCATCGGGACGCGGCTCTCAAACGCTCGCTGGAACTCGGGCTTCTCGCGGAACCAGCGTCGGTTTGGGTCGGTGAGGAAGCCGCCAGGGGCGATGGCGTTCACACGCACGCCGCGCGTGGCCCAGTCGGCGGCCAGCGCGCGTGTCAGCCCCGTGAGGGCGGCCTTCGCGGTTTCGTAGTGCCGACCGCCAATGCCAGGGATCGAAACGCTTGGCCCAGCGATACTCGTCACGTTCACGACGCTGCCGCGACCGCGTGTCAGCATCCCTTTGCACAGTTTCTGGCAACAGGCCAGCGCGCTGGTGAGGTTCAGGTCGATCAGTTCTCGCCACTGATCGAGCGGCATATCCTCGGTAGGGAGATCGACGCGCCGCCCGCCGACGTTGTTCACGAGAATGTCGATGGGTCGATTCAGGTTCAGCGCCTGCTGGCAGGCGGCCTCGGCACCAGTCGGTGTGGAGACATCGCCAGGGACGAGCGCCACCCACCGCCCGAGCGCCGCGAGTTCCTGGCGTGCCGCATCGAGTGCTTCCTCGTCGCGGCCGATGAGGATGAGGTCGGCCCCTGCCTCGGCGAATCCCTGCGCCATTGCACGGCCCAGCCCGCGACTGCCGCCCGTGATGACCGCCGTCCGCCCATCGAGCCGGAATCGCTCCAGCACGCCCATGTTCTCACCCAATTGATGTTGGAAGAGGATTCTGCTTACCATAATACGGCAGAAGTTCCCGACGGAGCGGCCAATGGCCAGGTGCGACGAAGGTTATCGCTGCGAAGTGTGCCATCGCGACGTGGAAGCCATCACGGATTCCGACCTCTACCTGCGCTTTGTGCTGGGCGAGGTGCCGCTGGAATTGCTCCACCGACTACCGGAAAGACACATCTGCTGCAACCCGGCACTGGCTCAGTACATCGTCCACCCAGACTTCGCACCTGTGACATGCGAGGGGCCATTCACGAAGTTGGAACTGGAAGCGGAGTTCGTCATCTCCGAAGAACGGCGCGTCAGCCAGGCGTACCGACGACTCCAGGCAATCCCAACACTTGGTCTGACTGTGCCTGAGTATCCATTGAACGTAACACCCGATACGGAAGGGAAGTGATGAACACCATCAAGTTGTTCGCGTGTGTTGCCGTCGCGCTGACTGCGCTCACAAGCACAGCGGATGAGGGCGGCCCAAAGTCAGGCGAGAAGGTGCCGGCGCTCAAGGCGTTCGGTATCACGGGTTCGGTTGAAGGAAAGGCCGCGGACTTCGCCGCAGTGCGAAAAGATGCTCCGACAATCTACATCTTCGTGAAGGCGGAAGAACGCGGCATCCCGGTGGGCGGCCGGCCCGCGGCGCGCTTCATGAAGGAACTCGACAAGAACCTCAACGGCGCTTCCGACAAGGCCGCTGTCGTCGCTGTGTGGCTCGGGGAGAAGGCGTTCGAGAAGCACAAGGAGTATCTGCCGCGGTTCCAGATGTCGCTGAAACTGGAGCATACCTCGCTCGCGGCGTTCGACGGCGACGTGAGCGGACCCAATGGCTGGGCGGTGAACAGCGACTCGCACCTTACGGTGGTCGTGACGAACAAGGGTAAGGTGGCGAAGTCGTTCGCGTTTGGATCAGTGAACGAAACCGACGTCAAGCCAGTCCTCGAAGCGCTGAGGAAGGCCGTAAAATAGCTGGCCGGACCGTCGATGCCCCGACGGTCCGACCTTCACCGCGATGACACACCTTCAAGATTATCGGTCAATCGACCTGAGAATCGTTTCCGCGACGAGCGCATTGCCTGCGTCGTTGAGGTGAACGCGGTCGGTCGTCAGCACGCCGCGCTCCTTGTTGGCGGCGTTGTGCTTCGCGAGGTAATCGACGAATGCCTTGCGCAAATCGCAGAGCGGCAGACCTGCTTCCCGAGCAATCTTACGACTGATGTCGGCATACTGGTCGAGTTTCGCATCAAGGCTGTTGGTGCCAATCTTCTTCTCACCGATGACGGTTGGAGTGCAGAGCACGACCCGCGCGCCGGCCTTCTGAATCTTGGCGATGATCTCCTTCAGACCGCCCTCGAATTTCTCCGGCGTTGTCCCCCTGGCGGGATCGCGTTCGCCGTGCCACACATCGTTGATGCCGATGTAGATCACCACCAGTGTCGGCTTCTTGGCAATCACGTCCTTCGTGAGTCGTCTCTGGAGGTCTGGCACCTTGTTGCCGCTGATCCCGGCGTTTACCACGTCGATACCAAGCTCCTTGTGCTTCGCGGCCATCTCCTTCTTGATGAGCGTGACGTACCCCTTCGGACCACCACCGCCCTGCGTGATGGAGTCGCCGAGGAAGATGATCCGTTCGCCCTTCTTGAGTGGCGGCGCGTCGGCAGCGGTGGCAGCGGCATGCGTGGCGAAGAGTGCGAGACCAGCAACGAGCAAGTGCGTTCGCATGAGAGGATTCCTTTGGTGGGCGGAGCGAGTGGGGCGTTTGATAGTGTAGGGTGCGTGCGCGACGTGGGAGCAGCTATTGCGGAAATCGAGCAGGGGCGCGAGTTGACTCGCGCCCCTGCTCGCTGGCTCGTCCGCTGGTGGTGTCAGCCGCCGGCACTGGCGAGATGCATGGCGGTGAGGTAGTTCTCGCGCGCGATGCGCTCCTCGAGTGCCTGCTCGCGCGCCGCGGCGTCGGCTTCCGCTTCCGTATCCGCTGCCAGTTCGATCTCTGGACTCGATGGCGGATCCGGAACGCGCTTGCCGACCTCGGAGAGCATCATGCCCGCCCACCGATAGATGTTGCAGTCGTCCACCTGAGCGCGCATCCGGCGCATCCGGCGTTCCTGCTCGGGGGCCGGCATCGTCAACGCGGCGAGTAGCCCTTCGGCCATCTCGTCCACGTCGAAGGGGTTGACCAGTACCGCATCGGGAAGTTCACGGGCCGCGCCGGTGAACTTCGACAGGACCAGCACGCCGCGCTCGTCGCCCCGAGCCGTGACAAATTCCTTCGCCACAAGATTCATTCCATCGTGAAGCGAACTGACCACGCAGCCTGCCGCCATGCGGTAAAGAACGAAGATGTCTTCTGGCCCGCAGTGTTCGTTAATAAACACCACGGGTTTCCAGGAATCGGTGCCGTGCTTCCAGTTGATCCGCTCGGCCAACTCTTGCACTTCCTCGGTGAGGTGCCGATACGCCGGGATGTGCGTCCGACTTGGTGCCCCGATCTGGACGAAGTGGAACTGTCCCTTCAGTTCGGGGTGAATGTGCAGCAGGCGATCCACGGCGCGGAGTCGCTCCGGGATGCCCTTCGTGTAGTCCACACGATCCACACCGACGATCAGGAGTCGTTCGCCGAGCCGATACTTCTTACGAATCGCTGTCGCGCGTTCTTCCCAGTCATCGCCGAGATACTCGTCGGCCAGCGCCGGATCGACGCTGATCGGGAACGGCTTGACAGTCGTGTCCTGGCCGTTGCGAGCGACCGCGAATCGCTCGCGGTCGATGCGGCATTCCATCGCGCGGTCCACACATTCCAGGAAGTTGTTGCAGTCGTTCTGCGTCTGGAAGCCGAGCAGATCGTTACCGAGCATCCCTTCAAGCAGGTCTTTTGCCCACGGGCAAACGAGGAACTTCTCCGAACCGGGCCAGGGGATGTGCCAGAACTGCCCGACCACGAGGTCCGGCCGGGCCTGCTTCAGTAACCGTGGGAGTAGCGCGAAGTGATAGTCTTGAACGAAGACCATCGCCGGGCCACCTTCGGCTTCTTCCAGTACCGCCTGGGCGAACTGCTCGTTCACCTTGCGGTAGCACTCCCAGTGTTGCGGATCAAACGTCGGACGCGCGAAGACCTGATGACACAATGGCCACAGCGTGCTGTTGGCGGTGCCGTAGTAGTATCCCTCTTCATCGTCCTTATCGAGCCAGACGCGGCGGAGCACATAGCTCGGGTCATCGGGTGGGACACCGACACGGCCGTTTGCATCGCACACTTCGGCATCAGCGTCGCCCGATCCGTGCGCGACCCAGACGCCACCGCACGCCTGCATCACAGGGTCCAGCGCTGTGGTCAAGCCGCCAGCGGGGCGAATCCATTCCACCTCGCCGTCCTGATAGCGGTGGATGTAGGGTTCGCGGTTGGCGACGACGATGAGCTTGGCGCCGCCCAGGCGAGTCCGTGCGACATCTTCAAGCCGTTCCTTGTTCCAGCCCATACAGATGGACCTCGCAGGGTGAAAGATTTGGTACGACCGGGGGATCTGACAGGACGAGTGAATCCCGGTCACGCTTGCCTGCGGGTGCAGAGGCACCACAATTGCATGGAATGTAACAGACGCAAACCAGATGCCAACCGAAATCGGATACGGGCGAATCGCGCCGCACCTGATGCGACCCGAGATATGTGCGAACGATACGTCGATGTGCCGTTCGCACGGAGCCACTGATACGGCAGAGTTTACGGCGAGTCCGCCGATACCGCAACAGGCCTCACACCTTCACAAGGACCGGGTAGAGATTGCAGATGCGGAAATGGCATCGGTCGGAGTTACCGACTTGAGGTATAAACGAGAAAGCGCAAAACTCGTTGAACTGTGTGGAACTTGGCCATGCAGTTCAAACTCTGAACAGCCCTGAGAGTCCGAGGACCCAGCACCATGAATACGCCGCTCATTGCCCGATTGACGGCTCCAATCGCGGTGGTGAGCGGTCTGCTCTTGGTGCTGGCAATCGCGGCGGCCTGGTACATCCACGATATGCAGCAACGCGCCTCGGGTCCGATCGCCACCAGCGTTGCCAGCATGATGGCCGCGCAGGAACTGGAAATCAGCATCCGCGAGGTCAATTCACAGTTCCAGCGTTACCTCATCACGCTCGATCGCAAGCACCTGGAACCGGTGCCGCGATTGAAGGAACGCACGGCGCAGTCGATGCAAGCCGCCGAGCGCGAAGCGGTGACGCCTGCGGAAGTCGCCATGATGCGGCGCGTCCGCCAGGGCTACGATCACTTCTTCTCCGAATACGACAAGGTGCTTCGCAACCCGCCCAAGCAAGGCTTTTACCAGAAGGTACTGGAACTGATTGAAGAGGTGATGGAGAAAGAGATTCTGGAACCGGCCCACGAATACCTTCGCCTCAACGAGGGGATGCTCCAGCAGGCATCCGAAACCAATCAGCAACTCGCGGAGCGGCTCACAGTGGGCATCGTGGCACTGGGTTGCTTCGGTGCCATCGGCGGTCTGCTGGCCGGATGGGTAATCGCCGCGGCCGTCCGACGGTCGATCCAGCAGACCGAGGAGCGACTTCACACCACGGCCGAACAACTGAGCCGGGCCATGCCGAAGAGCGATAGCCCCGCAACAGAAGAGAAGGCTCAGGACGCAATGGAGCGTGTCGCCAACTCTGTCTCCGCGGTGCTCAAACGGTTGGAGAAGTCCGAGCGCGACGCGCTGCGCGCGGAGCAACTTGCCAGCGTGGGCCAGATGGCCGCAGGTATCGCCCACGAGGTGCGGAACCCATTGTCGGCGATCAAGTTGCTGGTGCAGGCGGCCGCCGAGCGCAACGGTGGCTTTCCGCGTCGCGATCTTGGTGTATTGGAGGAGGAAATTGGGCGACTCGAAGAGATCGTGAGCGGCTTCCTCGATTTTGCACGTCCACCACGACCGGACCTGCGCCCTGTGGCGGTGCGCGAACTGGTCGGACAGGTCGCCGAGAACTTCCGCCCGCGTGCCGAATCGCAAGGGGTTGAGCTGGAAGTTCTACCAGGCGATGAGGTCCAGGCGCTCGCCGACCCCAACCAGCTTCGCCAGGTCGTCTACAACTTGCTCTTCAACGCACTGGAGGCGCAACCTGGCGGCGGGCATATCAAGGTGTCGATGGAGGGAAACGCCGGCGGACTTGTTCTGAACGTCGAGGATGGTGGACCGGGCTTACCGGCAGGACTGGGCGAGCGCATCTTCGAGCCGTTTGTTAGCACGAAAGCGACGGGGCTAGGGCTGGGGCTATCTGTTTGCCGGCGGATCGCGGAATCGCATGGCGGCACACTCGCGGCCCAGTCTGGCCCGACAGGAGCGAGCTTCACACTCTCGCTGCCACCGGGTCGCCCCGCTGCTGGTGCCGCATGAGGCAGGCTGTTCCCCCTCAGCGTTCCAGCGCGGCGCAACAGGCTACGGGCGTGGCGATTCAGGGAAGGGGAACACGGCCGATCAGCACCGTCACGCCGGTCTGACCGATTCCGAATGACACGGGATACCATTGTGGAGTGGCCATGCAAACGCTGTTGATCGTTGACGATGAGCCGAACCTCCTCTACTCGCTTCAGGCTGGCCTGGAGTCGGAGGAACTCACCGTCGCCACCGCCAAGACTGCCCGGCAAGGACTGGGGCTGATTCCGAAAATCACGCCAGACGCAGTCATCGTGGACGTGCGCCTTCCTGATATGTCTGGTCTGGAGCTATTCGAGAAGATCAAGGCACTCGATCCGCGACTGCCCGTCATCGTCATCACGGCGTTCGCCGCGACCGAAACAGCGATTGAAGCCATGAAACGCGGCGCGTTTGAGTACATGCTCAAACCGGTGGACCTCCACCACCTCCGCGAAGTGGTCGAGCGTGCGCTGGCGTTGCGCCGCATGCAGAGCGTGCCGGCAGTCTTTGAAGATGAGGCCGTGGAAGGCGCGGCAGACCAGATCATCGGCCGCTCACCAGTGATGCAGGAGGTTTACAAGGCGATTGGCCGCGTTGCACCGCAAGACGTGACGGTGCTGATCCTAGGTGAATCCGGCACGGGCAAGGAACTGGTGGCCCGCGCGCTTTACCAGCACAGCAAGCGCGCCGACAAGCCATTCGTGGCCATCAATTGCGCGGCGATCCCGGACTCGCTTCTGGAGAGCGAACTCTTTGGCCACGAGAAGGGCGCCTTCACAGGTGCCGATCGTCAGCGGGTTGGCAAGTTCGAGCAGGCCAACGGGGGCACTGTCTTCCTGGACGAAATCGGCGACATGGCCGCGGCGACCCAGGCGAAGGTGCTCCGCATCCTTCAGGAACAACACTTCGAGCGCGTCGGTGGGCGCGAAACGATCACCACCGATGTGCGTGTCATTGCCGCGACCAACCGCAAGCTCGATGAACTGGTTGCCGCCGAGAAGTTCCGTTCCGATCTTCTCTACCGTCTCAATGGAGTCACAATCGCCCTTCCCCCTCTCCGCGAACGCAAGGAAGACATCACGCTACTCGCGGAGCATTTCATCCGACTGTGCAACCGCAAACTGGAGAAGAACGTCACCTCCATTGCTCCGGATTCGCTGCGATTGCTCGATGCTCACGAATGGCCGGGCAACGTCCGCGAGTTGCAGAACGTGATCCGTTACGCTGTGATTCAGGCCGTGGGCGAAGTGCTGACAGCAGACTGCCTTCCGGCATCGATCCGCGGTGCGACGGCAGCCCCGCCTGGCAGCGCGACCGTGCCACCGCTGGACGTGGTACGACTGGTTCGCGACCTCCTGGCGACTGGCACGCCGGACATCTATCGCGCTGTCATCGGCGAGGTGGACCGCGCGGTGCTTTCGGAAGTTCTCCGGCACGTCCACAACAATCAGGTTCATGCCAGCGAGATGCTCGGCATCTCACGCACGACGCTGCGCGCCAAACTCCAGTCGTTGAAGATGCTTCACCCACCAACGTAGCCCAAGCCGGTCCACGCCGGGATCACCAGCCCGATGGGACACCTGGACAGCATCGGAGTGGTGCCAGGTAAATACAATGCGCCTCGCCGCTCGCGCAGATCGCGCCAGCCCATTGCCCATCGAACGAAACGAGGCGATTCATGGCCAGACTGTGGATGCTCGCGGTGGCGAGCACGATCTTCAGCACGATGTCTGCGACAGCACAGCCTGTGAGAAAGTACGACGACAAGGGCGCGCCGCCGTTCAAGGTACTCAAGCCGGGCGAGAACCCGCCACTCGATGCTTACGACAACTTCGTGATCGGGCCAAAGTACACACCCGCACCTGAACGGAAAAAGATTGCTGGCGTCCCGGAGGGGAAGGTCGAGCAGTTCATCCTCAACTCAAAAGAAACAAAGCTCTTCAACCCTGGCATCGCTCGCAAGAAGTTTGGGAAAGTGGATCCGAACAACCCGAAGACACTCATCGTCGATACACATCCCATCGACTACAAGCGTGCGATTACGGTTTACATCCCGGCGCAATACAAGCCAGGAACCGAGGCACCGTTCATGGTGGTCCACGATGGACCTGGCCCGAACAAGTCGCCTGGCCTGGGCATGCGAACCATCCTGGATAACCTCATCGCCCAGAAGCGCATCCCGCCCATTGTCGTCATCGCGATCGCCAACGGCGGCGGCGACGCGCAGGGGCACGAGCGCGGCAAGGAATACGACAACATGAACGGCGACTACGCCACATACATCGAAAACGAAGTGCTGCCGCGCGTCGAGAAACACTGCAAGGTGACGTTGACCAAGGACCCCAACGGCCGGGCCGCGATGGGGAACAGCTCGGGCGGTTCGGCCGCGTTCATCATGGCCTGGTTCCGCAACGATCTCTATCACCGCGTGCTGACTACCTCAGGGACATTCGTGAATCAGGCGTGGCCGTTCGACGAGAAGTATCCCGATGGCGCCTGGGGCTTCCACAAGACTCTCATCCCCAACAACCCCAAGAAACCGATCCGCATCTTCATCTCCGTTGGCGATAAGGACCTGCTGAACCCAAACGTCATGCGCGACAATATGCACGACTGGGTGGAAGCGAATCACCAGATGGCGAAGGTGCTCAAGGAGAAGGGGTACGAGTATCAGTATCTCTTCTGCCGTGGCGCGGGCCATAGCGTCGGCAACGCCCAGCAGCAGTTCCTGCCCCACGCCATCGAGTGGGTCTGGAAGGGGTACACTCCCCGGCAGAGATAGAAACTCATCGTCCGGCTCCGGCGGTAGCAGATCGCCGTGACCCATGTTGGCACGTCAGTACGTCACGAGACGGCACGCCTGGCCGAGCGCGAACCCCGTGCCGGCCAGCGCGACCATTGCGTAGGCCAGTCGTTGCCCTTCTCGCCGGTATGCCTCAAACTCGACCGGTGCCGCGAGCGACCGCCACGGCCAGTGGACCCACGAGACATAGGTGAATAAGCCCATCGCACTGAACCACACACTGATCTTCGCGGCCATGAGCGCCATCCACAACACACTCACACCGTTCCACCTCAGTCCGAGAAGTGCGAAGCCAGACAACGCACAGATGAGTAATCCCGCGATCACGAAATAGCGCATGTTGTGGGCGAGATGGGTGCTGAAGTGCTCGTAGTCACTGCGCTTCGCGAAGTAACTCAACGCCTTGCCATCCACAATCACGGCCCGATAGAAGATCGCGCCGAACCACGCCGCCGCCGAGAGTCCGTGAACCCAGAACAGGAACTGTTCGAGAAGCCTGGCGCTCATGGCGTGCCCTCCAATGTGCTCCCAGAGAACACACCGTGAAGCCCGTGGCGAACGTAACGCGGTCACTTCGTTTTCATTCCAATCTCACAGGTCAGGAGCGATTCCTCCATCCAGGGTGTGAGCCGTGGTGGAGATCACCACAGCATCGACTGAATAGTATACAAAACTTCACATTTGTCAATGAGAATCCATTCTCGTCATGGAGGACGGGCAATGCCGACATGCTGCGGTGCCAGCAGGTGCCAGGTCACGCGGTCAGGAGGCGATCGAGGGCGGTCATGCCGACTTCGACGACCTGTGTCGGCTTGAGTTGCCAGAGTATCGGATTCATCAGTTCCAGCGAAACCGCGCCGGGATACTTCATCGCCCTGAGTTTCTGCATCAGTGGTTCAAGCTGGAAGTCGCCGTCACCAGGCATCACCCGGTCGGAATCGCTCATAAGCTCGCGGGGCACCCCTGGCACATCGCATACCTGAACGTGGAAGAGATTCGCCGGGGCCAACCTCGCGAAATCGTCTGGCTTGCTCGACCCCTTGTAGTAGTGGAACGCATCGAGACAAACACCCACGTTCGGCTCACCGCACTGCTCAACGAGTGTGATGGCGGTATCGAGACACGAGCAAAACGCATCACTCCCCCGAAACTCGAGCGCCAGTCGGACGCCAAAGCCCGCCGCCCACTGCGCCGCCTGCTTCAACGAGGCGACCGCCCGAGCCAGCGATTCCGTGTCTGGCGAATGCGCGAAGTCTGCCACGAGTAGCATCGTGGGGATGCCGAAGTGCTGACAGAGATCGAGTCTGCGCCTGAAGTGGTCGAGATGCGCTTTGCGCTGTGCGCCCTGCGATAGTAGTAGCCCACCCTGATATGCCGCCGCGACAAGCTGGATACCGCGATCGACCAGCGCCTTGCGCGTGTCGCTGGCCGAAACGTCTTCGAGGTGTTTTTCGAGCTTGGTGAGCCAGACTTCGGTCACCATACAGCCAGCAGCAGCGTATGACTCGATGTCTTCGGCGAACGTGGCCGGCAGCGTCGTGACTTGAGAAACGCAAGCGATCATGGGCACCATGTTGGGCGAAGTTCGAGGCACTATCCCTCGATGTTCCACTGCTTGGCCTTCTGGCCCCGCTTCAGCTTCGGAGTGTGCTTCGACGGTGGTGGTTCGTCCTTTTTCTCCACCGGGGTCGACTTGAAGAGGCCATCGAAGGCCCCGACCATGTAACCGACGATCATCCCCACTGCAGTGAGGTGAAGGCAGAGACCCAGCGCGATCCAGAGCTTCGACCGCGATCTGTCCTTCTCGGTGAGCGACCGCCGGCGTTTCTGTGTGGTGTCGGCCTGCGAAGCCGCCTGCGCGCTGGCGAAGGCGTTGTCGCTGACGCCCCAGGCGTCGGCTTCCGTCGGAACCGGCACCGCTTCCGGGATCGGATCGGCTGAGGTTGGGGGCATGGTGACGGCCATCGGCATCGCCGGCACAGGGATAACCTGCGGCACCTGCGGAAGAGTACCCGGCCGACAGAACGTCGCGAGTTCCTGGCACACATCGAAGGAAGTCGGCGGTCGATCCTCCGGCCGCCGCGCCATCATTCTCATCACGAGAGCCGCGAGTTCTGGCGGGATGTCGGGTCGTAACGCGGTGAGCGATGTGGGTTCAGCCGAACGGACCTTCTCGAGTAGTTCCTGTGATGAGTCGGCTGTGAAGGGCGGCCGACCAGCCAGAAGGAGATAAAGTGTCGCGCCCAGGCCATAGGTATCCCCGCGTGGCCCGAAGTCACTGCTGTCGATGCGTTCTGGAGGCAAGTAAGTGAGCACATCGATCGGCGGCGGTGATTGTGCGGCCGGCGGGCTGATCGGGACCAGCCCTGTCTCGGTCAGTTTCACTACGGCATGAGGAGCCGGCCGTCGCCGCAGGCTGCCGTCGGGGTTCGACTTCGTCACAATGGGGCCGATGAGGAGCAAACCCGGACGTACCTCGCCGTGCCAGCCGCCGCGCTCGTGGATGGCGCGCAGCGCGGACGCGACGGACCATGCATACTCGGCCGCCAGAAAGCCAGGCATCGCGCCGCCCACTTCCCGGAGCATCACTGCAACATCAACGCTGTCGGCCAGTTGGTCGAGCACTGCGTAAGGCTGGCCCTGGTCGAAGCCGGCGTCAAGTAATGCAAGCAGATTCGGATGAACGATTGTCCCGAGGCTCCGGGCACGACCTACAACCGCGGCCGCCGTGTCGGTGGGTGAGAAGCCGCCTGGATCGAGCTTCCAGATCACCACGGGCGTTCGCAACGACGGATGCAGTGCTTGATAAGCAGTGCCGCCGCGACAGGGACCAAGCTCGTCGAGCACGGGATAACCTGCAAAGCTCAACTCCTCGCCACGACCGTCGCGAAGCGCATTAGCCTGGAAGCGCGTCAGAACACCGCGCGACAGCAGGTAGTCACAGAGCGATGCAAGATCGGATTGCGGGATATCCGGCTGCCGGATGAGTTGTTCAACCTGTTCGGGAAACAGAACACGACTGGCCTGAGCGTGCTCAAGGAATCCGGCGATGGAATCAGAAGGCATCGGAGGTCGTCTCTAACGTGCACGGCGAGGAACGGTATTGTAGTCCGACCAGAGGTCGCGCGTCGAGTTTTCCTTACGGATACTCCTTGAGTTACCGGTGGCTTGTGGCAAGCCGTCTGCGATCTCGGTCTTCACCCGTACGATTGCGGTGTACGGCGAACCGGTGTGTCTCGGTTGCCGGAACCTCTCCAGGTTGCCCAACTCGAAGCCCAGGTCGCCGAGTCGACCCGGAACCTCGACATGTGCAGAGCAGGCGATTCGTCCGGCGGTGGTCAATCGCAAGGCGTGGGTTGGGAACCGGACCTGAATGGGAGCCAGGACCCAGGGTGTCCTCATGTCGGTGTTCGAGTCGTGCTGCCGTCACGCCCGCTCCGTGCTCGATCACGTCAGTCTCACCCTTCGCGCCTTCGGCAACCCCTTCCTCCAACGACCCTCGCTGCTGCTTACCCACTCAACACGCACGCCTGTACGCACGGAGGGCGACGATTTCGTATTGCACCCGCGGTGGTTCGCGATCGCATCGCCACAGGCTTGTGGTACACTCAGTGTATTCCGCCTTCACATCAACGGGAGTCGTCCACATGTTCGCGCGAATCTCCAACGGTTTCGCTCTCGCCGGGAGTACCTGGCGCGTGCTCCTTCGCGACAAGCATCTGCTTGTATTCCCGATGGTCAGTGGCTTCTTATTTCTGGTGGTGGTCCTCAGTTTCTTCGTGCCGCTGGCGACGATGGTGGACTGGGCCAGGTTCGAGCAGCAACTCAAGGCGAACAACAACAACCCGCCCGTATGGGTCTATGCTGTCTCGTTCGCGTTCTACCTCTGTAACTACTTCGTGATCATCTTCTGCAATTCGGCGCTGGTCAGTTGTGCCCTACTTCGCTTCAACGGCGGCACACCCAGCGTGATGGACGGCTTCCGGATGGCTATGGCCCGACTGCCGCAGATCTTTGCATGGGCGGTCGTCTCCGCAACGGTCGGCGTGCTACTGAAGGTGGTCGAGAACGCGCACGAGAAAGTGGGCGCGATCGTCGCATCGCTTCTGGGCACTGCGTGGTCGGTGATGACGTTCTTCGTCGTACCGGTGCTGGTTGTTGAGAAGGTTGGTCCAATCTCTGCCGTGAGTCGGTCGGTTTCGTTGTTGCGTAAGACGTGGGGTGAGGCACTGGTGGGGAACATGGGTCTGAACCTTGTGATGTTCCTGCTGGCGATCCCGGTTGTCCTTCTGTTCGTGGTGGGTGTGGTGCTCCTTTCAGGCAGCCACGCCCTGATCGGGATTGCGTTCCTCCTGCTCGGCGGCATCGCGCTTCTGCTTCACATGGCGATCAGTTCCGCACTCCACACAATCCTACTTGCGGCGCTGTACCAGTATGCCCACGACGATCGCATTCCGGAAGGCTTCGACCGGGAGGTGATGGTCGGCGCGTTCGGCCGCTCGTAGCGTTTCAAACCGCGGATGGTTGTGTGGGAACAGGTTAAACGGTTTCCGCAGTTCCATCCGCAATCAATAGCGCGTCTCCAGCCCGATCACGAGTCCTTGTACCCAGAAGTCCGAGTGGTTGAAGAGCCGCGCCGGGCGGTCGGAAGCGACTGCCGGCGCGGCTCCGCTCATGAATGGCATCGCGGCAGGATTGAGCGTGCGGTCGATCTGGTCGCCAGGCCGCACAACGTCGCTCAAATAGATGAAGCTATATCCGACATAGAATCGCCCGGCATCGCCGAGTCGAAAGCCGATCTTCACTGTCCCCTCGGGCACCACTGCGAAGGTGCCTCGCGCGCTTCGTCCCACGTTCGACGGCTGCGCATAGAGGCCGCTTCCCGCGAACGTCTGGGATAGAGGCATCCCTGATCCTTGCGTCAGAAGGTGCGTCACACCATCGACCTTCGACACTTCAAACGTCTGTCCGAACGCGATCTTTCCAGTCATCTCGCAGAACACGACACCCCGACGGAGATCCGAGTGCAGGCCGAGTTGCCCGCCGTTGAAGCGGTTCTGAGTGTCGAACTGGTCCGCGGTTTGAGCCACACGCGCCAACGCTGCGTAGCGGTATTGCCCCTGTTCCAGCCGGAGCCACTCATTCACTTGAAAGTATCGCCACCCCATCAGGAAGTTCACCTTCGCGCTGGTGCCGTCGTAGATGTTGGCGACACTATTCACCTCCCATCCCTGCACGCGCACGGAACTGGTCGCGCTCAGCGCCGCAAACGAATCGCCAGCCTGACCCAGCGGCAGGATTCCACCTGCGCCCGTAGTGGCGTTCTGATACGGAATGCCAAACGTCTGGAGTGGCGCGCCGACGAAGTTGCTGACCGTTCCACTAAAAGTCCGCGAACCGAGGAAAAGGTACGTTGCTTCGAGTCCAAGCGTCTGGGCAGGGTTGAAGGCATACCCCACTGTGAAGCGGCCGCCGGCGCTCGGTTGCGAATCGAGAGCGTTGCCGCCGAGGAGCAGCGAAGTTCCCCGCGTGCCGGGCACGGGCAGGAGGGCGTTTCGCGTGCCGTATGTCAGCGAGGGAACGGGCTGCCGTGTCGGCCACCAGTAGAGGAGTTCGTAGCAATCCCATGTTGGACCGAGTGGGCCGCGAATGACTTCCGGCGCGACTGTCAGCGTTGCAGGTGGAGCCGGTTGTGCGGGCTCGGGTGTGTGTGGTTCCAGGGCCAGCCCGACCGGCTGAAGAGGCTGCGAAACCTCCTTACCGCCTGTCAATCCGGCAGGTTCGACTTCGGCCAGTGGTTCGAGTACCGCTGGCGCAATTGGCGCAGGCGGGGGTGGTTGCAGCGGCGGCGCGAGAGGCTGAGCGAGTGCCTCGGCCGCACTGAGCGCAAGGGCAAACACGGCAATCACCGTGCGCATCCGCGCCTCCTCAGGTGGAGAGTTTGCGTGTCGGCGTGATATGCCGAATCTCGTTCGGGGTGTCCAGTCGAACCGTGCGGCGGCAGGGCACCGCGTACGGTCTTGTTCCTGGCTAGGCACACTACGGGTGCCTGCGACTCTGGGCGCGGTAGGATGACTGAGTGAATCGTTCCTCCTACAGCACACACCGATGAACCAGCCAATCTGCGGCGATGCACACTCCTTCCCCGCGTTCCCGGTCGCGCGTCCGCGCCGGTTACGATACAACCCACTCGTGCGCGAACTGGTCCGCGAAACAGAACTCTCACCGCGCGACCTGATCCTGCCACTCTTCGTGCGTCCCGGCAAGGGTGTGCGAACCGAGATCGGGTCGATGCCGGGCAACTTCCAACTGAGTTGCGACACACTGGTAGACGAAGTTGGGGCCGCGCGCGAACTCGGCATCAAGGCGTTCATCCTCTTCGGCATTCCGGAGCACAAGGACGCCACCGGTTCGAGCGCTCTCAAAGAAGAAGGGATCGTCCAGCAAGCACTCCGCGCGTTGCGAGCGGCGCACGGCTCAGACGTGCTACTCATCACGGACGAATGCCTCTGCGAATACACCGATCACGGCCACTGCGGCATCCTCTGCGACCGTGGTGGAATCTTCGACGTGGACAATGACGCTACGCTCCCGATCCTCACTCAACAGTGCGTGAGTCACGCGCACGCCGGCGCCGACGTGATTGCCCCGAGCGGCATGATGGACGGCATGGTGAAGGCCATCCGCACAGGGTTGGACGCCGCCGGTTTCAGTGAGATCCCGATTCTCAGCTACGCGGCGAAGTATGCGAGCGGGTTCTACGGTCCATTCCGCGATGCAGCCGAAAGTCCGCCGCAGTTCGGCGACCGCAATACCTATCAGATGGACCCGGCCAACGGCGACGAGGCACTGAAAGAAGTGGCGATCGACCTCGCCGAAGGCGCAGACATGATCATGGTGAAACCGGCCCTCTCATACCTCGATATCATCCGTCGAGTGAAGGAACAGTTCCACGTTCCGGTAGCGGCGTACAACGTCAGCGGTGAGTTCGCGATGGTGAAGGCGGCCGCAGCGAAAGGGTGGATCGACGAACGTCGCGTCACGCTGGAGATACTCACCAGCATCCGCAGGGCGGGAGCCGATATGATCCTGACCTACCATGCCCGCGACGTGGCGAAGTGGGTAAAGTAACGGAGGATCACGACTGCCGCGCGATGCACCGCCTCGATCCTATCCAGGAAAGGGGCTGAACCTTGGCACCAGGATTGTGTCCCTCCTGGTGGAAGGCGGGAT